>NZ_FOKI01000014.1 GCF_900111985.1 Clostridium frigidicarnis | reverse complement strand
AACTTTAGAATGAGTAACTTTAGTCCAGATAGCGGGGAGCAATCCGATTTTTATCCTAAACTTTAAACTCTCCACTATCCACTTTCAACTAAAAAGGGCACAGCCACTTTTGTTCTTATAGTGATGTATATATTGGTTGTGGAATAGCAATAATTTATATGATATTATATGAATGCACAAAAGTATACTTAAATATAGGAGAGAAAAAATGAATACTATAAAAAATAAAAATGTAAGATATATAAGTTTTGTATTATATGCAATGTTTGTTTGTTATGTAGCATCAGTTATAGCTAATGTAGTTTATGGAGATATTAGCAACTTAAATACAAAAATATATACAATAACTTCAGTAATGGGGGCAGTGTGTATATTTGCTATAATAAAAAAACAAAAGTGGGGAATATATGGGTTTGTAATATATAATATTGCACTTGGAGCATACAATATAATTGAGTATGGATTTAGTGGCAATACTATAAAGGGAATAGTTATGGGAATTATAATATGTGCATTTATAGTTATGGAGTCCCTTAAAAGATGTGAAAGGTAAGAAATATATATATATGTAAAAATTTTGATTTTAAAATGATGATAAAATCTAGGGTTAAATATATTTTTAATTAGTGACAAGTGGCAAGTTAAGGAAAACCTGTGGTTTTCAACTATAACTCGTCACTTGAAAATTTTACTATAATCCTAAAGCACTTCTTTTTTCTAATATTATCTTTTCAAGTGTGTCAGCAGTACTATCTATTTCACCATCTAATATTAATCTTCCACCTGTTAGATTAACAAGGTCATTAGTTAAGATATTAGTAACAACATCACTACCTTCAATAAATGGAGGTATGGCTAAATGAAGAGGTAACCCAAGAGCTAATCCAAATGCGCCATCTGCTAAAGCTTGTTCTTCTAGCCATTGAGGTGCAGATAAAACTAATGGAAGCTGAGGAATATCAATTCCTAAATATTCAGCAAGCTCTGTTGCAACTATTTCCAATCTTCCAATTGCAAGACAAGGACCAAAGTTTAGCACAGGAGGTATTCCTAAAGTTTTGCATACTTCCTTTAAATTATCACCTGCTAAATCAGCAGCAGAAGGGCTCATAAGACCTACATTTTCAAGTCCTCCTGATGAGCATCCAGCAGATAATACAAGGATATCTCTCTTTATCAATTCTTTAGTTAATTCAACAGTAAAAACGTCATGACCTTTTGCTGTTAAATTAGAACATCCAACTACACCAGCAATACCTTTTATCTTGCCACTGGCTATTAAATCTATTAATGGTTTCCAAGTTCCACCTAAAAATTTCTTAAGTGAAGTCTCGCTTACTCCTGTTATTGTATCATCATTACCGTGATCTTTAGGTATATTTATGGATATTTTTGATCTCCTGTTTTTATAGCTATCTAGTGCAGAAGCTATTATTTTATTTGATAAATTTTCTCTTTCATCATATGAATATCCTAAGAAATCAGCATTAGCCTTTTTAGCCACATCATCTATACAAAGCATTTTAACTTGGAATTTATCAGCTATTGGCTCTATTCCAGGTAAAGTACAGTTGAACTCAGATAATACTAAATCTATGCCACCGGTTGCCAGTACTGCTTCACTAGTATAGTTGTTTCCGGCATGACCAGAGAATACTTCATTATAGTGAACACTTCTTAATTGAAGATCTTGTCCGACACAAGTACATCCAACAATTTTAAATCCTTTAGCACCTAAATCTTTTGCTTTATTAGCAATTTCTTCAGAAACTAATATCTCTTGAAGATGAGATATCATTGAATGTTGATGTCCAGTTATCATTATATTTATATAATCAGGATCTATAACCTTTAAGCCAACTTGGGCAGTAGTTATTTCAGGCTCGCCAAGTAAAACATCATTTAGAAGATTTGTAAGTGTTAAACCATACAATCCAGTTGATACTCCTAAAGTTAAAGAATTTAAGAGCATATCTACTGGATCACTATTAAGATTGGTAGATGTTTTTATAATACCATCAAATACTTCAGATTTAGCACCACCAGGCAATATACCGAGCTCTTTCCATTTTTTAAATCTTGGAGCATAGGCTAATTTTTCAACTAGATCCATTTTTTCATATTTAGGCTTGTATAAATCCTTTAAAATCACATCAGCAATTTTTGTTGCTTTTTCATGTATATCGCTACAATCTATTCCAAAACTTTCAGCTAGATAATTAAGTGTTGCAACTCCTTTAATATCCCCATTATTTTCCCCAACAGATTTTAAATTGGTGGCAGTAGTTTCTATAACATGTATATAGCAACCTGAACCAGCAGATACAGCTCTTAAAAAATTTCTAGCAACTATTGTATGAGCATCTGCTCCACAAACTCCTCTTGGGGATTTTGGTGTTATTTTACATGGTCCATTAGCACAAAGCTTACAACAGACTCCTTGAGTACCAAATTTACACTTATTTTTTTGAGACTCAACCCTATGGTGAGAAGTCTCTACATCTAAAGTTGATATAAAGCTATGAAGCTTTTCATCAGCAGTATTACATAAATTACAATTTGAACAATTACCCATTATTATATTCCTCCTAAATAAACACTAAAAAGGTATACTTTATTTCATAAAATTAAAGGGGTCAGGCACATGAAAGAAAATAACAAGTCCAATATGCAATGTATATTTTGTGTCAGACAAGGAAGTGATATTAGTTCATAGCATAGACTATGGGCTGATATCGTTGACGAAGTATGACACAAAATAGACTAGCATACTGACTTATTATTTTTTTGAATGTGCCTTAATCCTCTTTAATAAATGTATCAAATGTTTTGGATTTTAAATCCTTAATTAAATTTTCTTGTACAATAGCTAAGCTCTTGTGAATTTCACAGTGAGCTGCATTAGATTTGTTGCAAGACTCTGGACAGTTTAAACATCTATTTAAAAATATAGGTCCATCAATTGCGATAATTACATCATATAGTGATATTTCTGATGGTTTCATATTCAATGCATATCCACCTGAAACTCCTCTGAAAGAACAAATTATCTTGGACTGTGTAAGCTTTCTTAAAAGTTTAAGTAAAAACCTATGAGGTATACTCTCTTGTTGTGAAAGAGTTTTAGCCTCAATCTTTTGGTTTAAACCAAGTTTAGATAAGTACATAATTACTCTAAATGCATAATCTACCTCTTGAGTTATTTTCATAAATCATTCTCCCAATATTCTTAATCTACACCCGATTAGTATACTATTTCGGTATATTTTTGTCAACGAAATAAAAATAGGGTTAAATTTATTTCATTGACAACAGAACATATGTTCTATATAATTAAGTTGCAGATAGAACAAATCTAACATTAAGGGGGTATTTTTCCACCACTTGAATGTTAGCTGAGTTAATCTAGGGACGTAGTTATCAGATAAAATAAGCATTATTAGTAATAATTAAAGGTAAAAGGTAATATACATAGACTAACACTAAGAAAATAAGAGGGGGCATTTACAATGCAAAAAAGGGATGGTTTATTTGTTAAAATTAATTATAAAATGGATTATATAAAAGGAAATCAAAAGAGGGATTTAAAAGAAAACAAAAATAATATTAATTTAACTAAATATTTATACTGTGCGGGGACTTACAATAAAAATGGTGGAACAATGATATTTAGAGCAGAAAATATTGATGAAGCTAAATTTATTATAGATAATAATCCATTTTCTCAAATGGCTACATATAATTATGAAATACTAAGCAAAAATAAAATAAATTTACTAATGTAAAAAACCTTATGACTAAATCCATAAGGTTTTATAAAATATTATATGCAACTTCATTTATAACTAAAGATAAGTTTTCTCTAAGATTAATTTTCTTGCCTAAATTAAAGTTATTAGAAGTTTTTATTATTTCTATGTTAGGTCTTAGCGGGAAATTATTAAAATTATCTTTAACAATAGCAATTTCTCCGGTATTAAGTTTAACCAAAGATCCATTAGGATAAGGTACTATAGTGCACTTAAATATTTTTACTAGATAAAAATCAAAGTGTGAGCCAGCGTTTCCTAATATAAATTCTAAGGCTTCATTGGGACTTAAAGGTTTACGATAAGGTCTATTAGATGTTAAGGCATCGTAAACATCAGCAATTGCTACAATCTTTGAAAGAATATTTATTTCTTTGTTCTTTTTATATAGTGGATAACCACAGCCATTTACCTTTTCATGATGTTCTATAACTATAAGTCTAGACTTTAAAGGTATATTTTCAATATTTTTTAAATAATCATAACCTCTTATTGGATGAGATCGAATTACTTTGAATTCTTCTTGAGATAATTTGCTGGGTTTGTTTAGTATTTCTGTTGGAATAAACATTTTTCCAACATCATGTAATAGCGCTCCAACACATAGTTGTTTTAGATCTTCCCTATTTAATCCAAGTTTTAATCCTATCACCAAGGAAAGCATAGCTACATTTACACTATGTTCGTATGTATAATTATCTAAAGTTTTTATGTCAACTAAATTAATCAAAATATCATTTCTATTTAAAATATCATCTATAAGCTCTTCGGATAAATCTAAAATTTTTTGAAAGTCGTTGCTTTTTTTTGTGCTTTTTTTATTTGAAAATAAATTACCAAAAGTACTTTTTATTAAGTTTAATGATTTTTCTTTAAGTTCAGGTTTGATTATATTCTCAAGCTCTATGTAACTATTCTGGTCAACTACATTTAAACAGTTTATGCCTAATAGTTTAATGCTATCAAGTGTTTTTTTATTTAATCTATTCCCTTGTTTTAACAATATACGACCATCAAAATCAAAAATATCCTTAGCCAGTAAAAAATCATCTTTTATACAATAAATAGGAACTATTCTCATGGCATATAACACCTCATACATATATATATGTTATATACTACCATAAAAATTATCTTTTAACAAAGAATATATTGCATAAAAAATACCAATTTAAATTGAGTATTTAAATTGGTATTTTAAAATAATATATTTATATATCTAAAAGATTTTTTTTATAGTTAGAATATAAATGTCTAAGAGCGATCATTTTATCTTCTAATTCTATTTGTAATAATGAAAGATTATTATAATCTTTATTAGTTATACAATCTTGTATTCTAGTAAAGAGGCTTTTAGTTGAATAAGTATCTTTCATTATATAGTATCTTAATTCGTTTATTGACATCCATGTTGAAATATCTAAGTCTAAGGCTTTATCATTACTGTGTAATTGTTTAAGTGATCGTATTTCATCTATATAATTATTTATTAATCTGTGCTTAATTTCAGTTACCCACCTGTTGATAGTAGCCAGTTTGAAGCTATTAATCAAAGAATCATCTAAAACATTATTTACTTTTAAAACTTCTAATTTAGATTTATAAAGTTCAAGATTTTTTAAATTTTCGTATACTGTGGCTGGAGCTACACCAAAAAATTCACTACGTTCAGCTTCAGAATAATACTCAAAAACATCTTCCTCTGATCTGTAACATCTACCCTTTTCAAGATAGTCGGAATAATCACCAGGTTTTTTAGATAATTCACTTAATAACTCATCATTTGATTTTTTAGATTGTATTGCGTAATTTACACCATCTGCCATAGACATATAAGTAACAGCTAATGCTAAATAAGTGTTTGTGTGGGGATTTGGGCTTCTAAGCTCAAATCTAGTAGCTAATGGATTTTGTAAATCTCTTATTAGACCCACCAATACTGTTCTGTTCCTAGATGGAATAGAAGTATCTACACCTAAAGATGTTACTGTACATATAGGGGCTTCAAATCCAGGTTTTAATCTTTTTAAAGAATCATTAGTTGAAGAAATAAAGGGATTCATAATCTCATAGTTTTTAAGTATTCCCATTAAAGCTCCGTATCCTATATTACTAATAAAATGATTATTAGGAGCTGAGAATAAGTTTAGTTTTTTTCCATTTTTAAGTTTAAGAGCAATACCTACATGTATATGCTTTCCGCTACCAGCTACATCATCAATAGGTTTAGCTAAAAATGTAACATCTAGTCCGTTTCTTCTAAAAGTTTCTTTAATTAAAGTTCTAACTAATAACTCGTTATCTGCACATTGAACTGCAGTAGAGAACTTCCAATCCACTTCTAATTGTTCCATTATATGAGTGAGACTTCCATCATCTGTAAGTTTAGCTTTGACACCACCAACTTCTTTATGACCCATCTCAGGCTCTAACCCATAACTTTCCATAAGCATAATGCTTTGCTCTAATGCTGTTCTTACACATCCTTTAGTTCTTGTCCAATATTGCTCTTGTAAAACTTCAGATGTGGATAGCTCTTCAATTTCAGCATTATCATTAGGTGTTTTAACCCAAAATTCTAATTCTGTAGCAGAAGTTGCTATTATATCCTGAATATCATCAAATTGTATTCCGAACTGAGATAAAGTTTCTGGGTATTTTTTTAATAATGATAAAATAGTGCTTTTAAAATGTTCAATAGAATTGTTTAAGATATTACGGGAATCGACAGCTTTGTTATCATGATAAAGAAAACAGGGGATTCTTAATGTTCCAATAGGTTTATTGGTTAGGGGGTCAATATGTTCATAATTATAGTCAACAAACCAATTGCACTTTAAGTCAACAATCATATCAACTTTAGCATTATTTAATGTGGCTATACCGGGAAATGCTACAGATGATCCATCTGTTTGAGCAGCAGCTCCATGAAGAAATGTATCAATATCTTCTATAAATAATTTTATAGGAATTTTTTCATCGGTATCATTACCGGATAGGTCAACACCTATTAATGATACAAATTTAATCTCAGGATGGCTAGAAAGTGTTTCTAACAAAACCTCTTTAGAGTGATTTTCGCTTGGTATAAGGTATATTAAATCATTTTTCATAATGTAACATCTTGCAAAATGTGAAGTTGCAAGAATGAGTTCACATCCTTTCTTCAATAAGCTGTTTTTTACATTTATGGGGTTTTTTGTTTGATCTGAATCGTAATTAATATAGATAAATTCTATGTGAAAACAAGAATACTGTCAATAAAAAATATATAAATTAGAGTGAGAAATGAAACTATTATTAATAAAAATTTCAATAAGTTAAAAATAGTATTATATTCTAAATAAATTAAAAGTAAAATTATTATCTAATCTTAAGTAATTACATAGAAAGAGTATGAGTTCTACTAATTAGGGAAATAAATCTAATAGGAATCATAAATTAAGATTATTTAACTTACGCACATTCAAAAAATAGCAAGTCAGTACGCTGGTCTGTTTTGTGGCATACTGCATCATCTTTTTATATTTTAAAGGACACATAACCCAACTTATAGAATATGGAAGTGTTAGATAAGCTAAACAGAGTATAGAATAAATATAAAAATCTATATATTTTTTACAATAATATATTTTTTTGATAAAATATAAACTAGTTAAACATTTGTCTTTAAGGAGTGAATATCTTATGGAGGATAAAAATAATAGACCAATAGGTTTTTTTGATACAGGTGTAGGGGGATTAAGTGTTTTAAAAACAGCTATTAAGTTAATGCCTAATGAGAACTTTGTATATTTTGGAGACTCTAAGAATGCTCCATATGGAACAAAATCTATAGATAAAGTTAGAGAATTAACATTAAAATCAGCAGAATTTTTAGTATCAAAAAATGTAAAAGCTATAGTTATTGCGTGTAATACTGCTACTAGTGTTGCTATAAATGATTTAAGAAAAATATATGATATACCTGTAATTGGTGTAGAACCTGCTTTAAAACCAGCTATTGAATTAAAAAGAGATGGTAAGATTGTTATAATGGCAACTACAGTTACTTTAGCTGAAACTAAATTCAACAACTTAGTTAATAAATATGGTAAGGAAGCAGAAATTGAACCACTTCCATGCCCAGGACTTGTAGAGTTTATAGAAAATGGAGATTTAAATAGCAAAGAATTAAAAAGTTTTTTAAAGTCTAAATTTAATAAATTTGAGGGCAGTAAATTATCATCAATTGTTTTAGGTTGCACACATTATCCATTTATTGAGGATGTAATTAAAGAAATTATTGGAAGTGATGTACCTATAATTGATGGAAGTTTAGGAACAACTAATGAGCTTAAAAGAAAGCTTGAGGAAAAAAATCTTCTTAATCTTAATAATAAAGATAGGTACATAAAAATATTCAATTCTTCGGAAAATAAAAATTTGATAGATTTAAGTTATAAATTAATAGAGATATAATTCTTTTAGTTGAATGTGGAAAGTGGATAGTTGAGAGTGAAGGATAAATCTTCTAAGGAAGATTTTAAATTTAAAATATAAGCTTGGAAGAAAATCTGTGATTTTCAACCATAACTTTCAGCTTTCCACCTTCCACTCTCAACTTTTATAAATAAGAAAACCTGTAATTTTTAACCATAATTGTAAATTGTCAAATCTCAATTTTTAATTAAAGTGTGGAGTAGTGACTTTTTAATTTGTAAAGAAATTATTAATAAATAAAAAAAATTAATGATTTCTTTTAATATTAATGGCTTTATTATGCTTAATTTGGACTTAATAAGAAGATTTAGAAAGAAGTTATATATATATTGATAAAATTAACACAAAATACATTGTTAAAACATTGACACAATTATTTGTTTTTGATATATTAAATATAAAGATATAATTGTTAGAAAATTTAGAAAACAAATTTGTGTGTGGGGGGGATTTTATATGGAGATATTAGTTAAGGATGTTATAGGGGCTGAATATGAAAGTGAAGATGCTATAATATTAAGGGAATTTGTACGTGATGCATTAAATGAAGAATATAAAGAGAAAGTTATTTTAAACTTTGATGGAATGGGAAGGATTCCCACCACGTTCTTATTTTCATTCTTTACAGATTTAATAAACACAAAAGGAAGAGACTATGTAATCAATGCTGTTAATGTTAAGAATTTATCAAATTCTAGAGATTATAAGAGAGTGTTATTAGGCACAGCTTTTTAAAATAAATAATTTTTAACAAAATAGGGGCTCCTTTTTATAAAGGTGTCTCTATTTTTTTATATAAAAATATAGGATTTTATAAATAGATATGTTATTTTTATATTAGGTACATTCAAAAAATAACAAGTCAGTATGATAGTATATTTCGTGTCATACTACATAAGTAATGTTAGCCCATAGCTTGCTATAAACTAATATTACATCCTTATCTGACCCAAAATATACATGTCATTTTTGGTTTGTTATTTTGTTCCATGTGCCTTAAAGCACATAAATGCGCTAAAAATTAGAATAATTTTTGTGCTAATGTATAATCAATATAATAGTAAGACATTTTGAAGGGAGATAGATTTATGAATCCAATAGTTTCAATAAAATTAAAAAATGAGGAAGTAATAAAAATAGAATTATATCCAGAGGTTGCACCAAATACAGTTAAAAATTTTATAAGCCTTGTTAAAAAGGGGTTTTATAGTGGTAAAATATTTCATAGAGTAATTCCAGGTTTTATGATTCAAGGTGGATGTCCAGATGGAACAGGTATGGGAGGTCCAGGATATAGTATAAGAGGAGAATTTACAAATAACGGATTTAATAATGACTTAAAACACTCAAAAGGCGTAATTTCAATGGCTAGATCTATGCAAAGAGATTCTGCTGGTAGCCAATTCTTTATAATGGTAGCCAATTCACCTCATTTAGATGGTCAATACGCATCATTTGGAAAAGTTATAGAGGGAATGGAGTTTGCTGAAAAAATAGTTAGTGTAGCTACAGATAGATCAGATAGACCATTTGAGGATCAAGTTATGAAAGAAGTAACTGTTGATACTTTTGGTGTTGAATATGATGAGCCAGAAAAGCTATAGGAGTGATTTTATCTATGGTAGATAAGAAAGTATTATTAGCGTATGGTTTAGCTAATAAAGATTTAAATATATTAAAAACATTTAACAAAGAGTATATAATTGTAAAAGACAATATGATAGGGACTAAAATAGAAAACTTAATAAATGAAGTTGAAATTCTTCCTAGTGAAAAAAGTATACCAAAAGAAAAGATTATACTTATAAATGGGTATTCAAATAAAGAGGTTGACGTACTTATAAAAATAATTAGGGGTGCAATGGGAAAAAGAGTAATTATAGCTGTAATTACTGAAAATTCTAATTCCTGGACTTTTGATTATCTTGCAACAGAACATTTAATAAAAGAGAGAGATTGGTATAAAAAAAATAATAAATAATTGAGAGGTAAAGTAAAGTGAGTAGGGTTGGAGAAAAAATAAAGATAGCAAGAGAAGAAAGTAAAATGACTCAAAAGCAACTAGCTAAAAAATTAGGCGTTGCAGAAAGTTTTATAAATGAGCTTGAGCTAGGAAGAAAAATTGCCAATGAACAAGTTTTACAAAGAATATCTAAAGCTTTAAATAAAAATGTTAATGATATTGGTATGTCTTTTGAATCAGAGGTGTTTAAAGAGGAAAAAGCTCCTTCATATTCATCTATAAAAAAAGATAAGTCAAAAGATGGTGAGACTAAAGATATATGGAACCAAGCTTTTGGAGATGTATTGAGAAATGTACCAATATATAAATATGATTTAAGAAAAGCTATTGGTTATAGGGAGTTACCAGTTCATTCTAATAAAATAGAGGGATTTGCTCAAGATAAGGTAATGTTTTTAGAAATAGAAAATGATGAAATGCTAGGTTATAGAATGCAAAAGGGAGATATAGCATTTTGCCATAGTATAAAAGAAATAGAGAATAATTCTCTATGTTTTATAGAATATAATGGTATACGTGCTGTAAGGTATATAAAAAGATTAGATAATTCAAAGCTTCTAATATTAAGCAATAAAGGTACTATGCAAACAGAAACTGTTTATATAAAAGAAGTAACACCTATAGCAAAATTATTAAAATTAGAAATTAAATTATAATAAGGCACATGAAAGAAAATAACAAGTCCAAGATGCCATGTCTATTTTGTGTCAGACAAGGAAGTGATATTAGTTCATAGCATAGACTATGGGCTAATATCGCTGACGAAGTATGACACAAAATAGACTAGCATACTGACTTGTTATTTTTTTGAATGTGCCTAAGAAGCTTATATGTAAGACTCTAAAATATTGTCTTATATATAAGCTTTTTTTTATTTTGTAGAAGATATTATATATTTGAGAAATACGTTATATAGTGACAAGTGGCAAGTTAATGATGAAATAAGAACTATTTTTAAAGAAGATCTGTGATTTTCAACCTCAACTTGTCACTTGTCACTGAGTAAAATGGATTTTAATATAAATTTTAATAACTATTTACCATATTTAACATAATTATATAATGATAATGATTTTGGGGGATGATTACAATAAAAGGAGATGCGCTCTTAGGTTTAATACAAAATTTACCACCAAATTTAAGAGAAACACTTATAAAACGTGTTCAAAGGGAAAAGTTTTTACAAGGTAAATTAGAATTTATGGCTATAGTTGGGGATAATGTGGATAAAGTGGATAAGTCTGTGGACAAGGTTGGAGGAACCTTTGAAAATCTAGGATTTGGATTTGGAATAATAACTTTGCCTGTGGATAACTTGGAAAATTTAGCACAGATAGAAGGTGTAGGTTATGTTGAATTACCTCAAACTTTATATACAACTGAATTTTCTAGTAATAAAGCATCTTGTATACCTGATTTATGGGATCTATATAAATTAACAGGAAAGGGTGTAATGGTTGGGGTACTTGATTCAGGTATAGACTATTTACATCCTGCATTTATAAATAAAGAAGGAAAAACAAGAATAAAATATATATATGATTTATCTCAAGTTGGGGTAATTTACACTGAACAGGAAATAAATAAAGCTATAGAATCTGAAAATCCATACTCAATAGTTAATCAAAGAGATCCAAATGGTCATGGAACACATGTAACAAGTATAGCCTGTGCCGGAGGAAACATAAGAAGAGAACTTTATGGAGTAGCTTATGAGAGTGATATAGCTATGGTGAAGCTTACTCCAGAGGGAATGTTAAATTATACAAAGAGCACAGTCATAATGAGAGGAATAAAGTTTTTACTTGATAAAAAAAATGAAAATAATCAGCCACTAGTTATAAATTTAAGTTTCAGCACCAATGATGGAGCACATAATGGAAGTAGTGTAATGGAGCAGTATATAAATACAGTTTGTAATGCAGAAAATATAACTTTTGTAGTTGCGGCTGGAAATGAAGCAGATAGGGGGCACCATGTAGGCGGAATGCTTAGGAAGGAACAGAATATTTCTTTAAATATTGGAAAAGAAGAGACAGGCATAATATTTCAGTTGTATAAAGGAATTCTAAGTGATATTAGCATAGAGCTTAAAAATCCATCTGGAATAAGTACAGGAAAGTTTAGAATAAAGGAAGGGTTTAGAGAAGGGAATGCTGGAACAGATAGAGTTAGTTTTTATTATACAGGACCTAAACCATTTAATATAAGTGGAGAAATTATTATAGCAATACTTCCTGAAGTCTCAAATTATATAAATGATGGAGTATGGACAATAAAAATATATTTGGATAATGACTATTCAAGTAATTTTGATATATGGTTACCAATTGCTGAGGGATTAAATACAGCTACTAAGTTTTTGAAACCAAATGTTTTTAATACATTAGGAATACCAGCTACAGTACAAAATGTAGTTTCAGTAGGGAGTTATGATTATGCAACTGGTAATATTTCTTCATTTTCAGGAAGAGGTGGTGAAGGTAATCCTGTATTAAAACCAGATTTAGTAGCACCAGGAGAAAGTATTCAAGGTGCGATACCAGGTGGAAGATTTGATACTAAAACTGGCACATCCATGGCAGCGCCTCAAGTTGCAGGAATTTGTGCCCTTTTCATGCAATGGGGAATGATAGAAAGAAATGACCCATTTTTATATGGTGAGAGGTTAAAATATTATTTGCTCAGAGGTGCAAAAAGGAACAGGCAACTAACAGTATATCCCAATGTAACTTGGGGATATGGGACAGTATGTGCAGACAATAGTCTTCAACTTTTAATAGATGAGAGCTTTAGTAGAAATTTAAATAATGAGTATAGGGGATTCAGAATGAACTGTGGTGATTTATATGTAGATTCTAATTATACCAATTATGTAGTTGAATACAATGGTGATATTCTAGGTGCATTAGAAAATATAGATTTTGCCTGTGGCTTTATACTAGATGATAATTTTGCAATTGTAACAGTTCAAACGGGTAAAGAAAGGAGATTATTAAAAGAGGTTAAGGAAATTGTTTATTTAGTACCTAAGATGCCATATACGCTAAATTCAACACCTATAGAAGCTGCGCAAATAGATAAATTTAATGATAATAAATATCTAAATTTAAGAGGAAAAGGGGTGTTAATAGGAATTGTTGATACAGGCATTAACTATCTAAGTAGAGAATTTATGTATGAGGATGACACAACAAGAATTTTTTCTATTTGGGATCAAACAGTGAGCATAGGACCATCACCAGAAGGGTTGATTTTTGGAACAGAGTATACAAGTGAAAAGATAAACGAAGCTATAAAGGCTAATGAAAGAAATGAAAATCCATATTCAATAGTTCCATCATTTGATGAAATAGGGCATGGAACAAGTATGGCATGTATTATAGCAGGAAGAGGATACAATCCTCAAGTTAGGGGTGGAGCACCGGATTCAGAGCTAGTAGTAGTAAAGTTAAAAACAGCGAATAGTAGACTTGATATAAATATAGAGGATCCGGTATATGAGGGGACAGATTTGATTGTTGGTATAAAATATTTGTTCAATATTGCAAGAGCTTTAAATAGACCAATGGTAATATATATACCATTAGGTACAAATCTAGGACCACATGATGGGAACAGTGTAATAGAGAGATATATTGATGATGTTTCAAGAGTAAGAGGAATTGTTGCTGTAACATCAACAGGAAATGAAGGAGAATCAGGAACACATGCTGCAGGTGAAATTGATGAAACTGGAGATTTTCATATATTAGAACTTAAAGTATCACCAGAGCAGAAAAATTTAATGTTTGAGGTGTGGGCTACAAAACCGGATAAAATATCATTAGGCATAGTTTCGCCTTCGGGAGAAGTAATTGAAAAAATACCAGCCAAATTACAAGAGGTAGAAGAAATAAAGTTTGTATATGAAGGTACTAGAGTTACTGTAGAATACTTTTTACCAGAAGAGCTTACAGGAGATGAGTTAATAAGGGTAACAATGAGGGACTTAAAGGAAGGGATATGGCAATTTAGAATTATAGGTGATTATATAGTTAATGGAACATTTAATGCTTATCTTTTACAAAGAAAATTATTAAGGGGAGATACAAGATTTTTAAATTCAACTCCATATGGAACATTAACGCCACCTTCAACAAGTAGATATATAATATCAACATCTTTTTATAATCAAAATAATAATTCTATAGTTGCAGTTTCTGGAAGAGGATTTACAAGAGATGAAAGAATAAAGCCAGATATAACTACTGGAGGAATCGATGCGAGAACAATTTCTAAAAATGATAGTGTAATAACAATAAGTGGAGCAAGTGTAGCATCAGCTACATTAGCATCAGCATGTGCTTTAATGCTTCAATGGGGAATTGTGGATGGAAATGATCCAACTTTATATGCTCCTAAACTTAAAACTTATCTAATAAGAGGTACGAATAAGCGTCCCGGAGACGTTTATCCAAATAGAGAGTGGGGATATGGTATGTTAAGTTTAGAGGGAGTTTTTCAAAGCATAAGAACTAGATGTTCAAGTTGTGAAAGTATAAATTTTTTGCCTGATGATTTAGACGAATTAAAATCTATGGTATTAGACCGTAACAAAGAAGTGTAAAAATTCATATTATATACAGTATTAGTAATAAAAGGGGAAAGATTATGTCAAAAGGTTTTTTAAAAGCTCAACTATTCAGTGGGGATGGTTTTCTACCTTTAGATGGAGCTAAAATAACAGTAACAAACACACAAGATATAGGTTCAAGACAAATAGAAGTAGATCTGAAAACAGATTCTTCTGGTTTATCTCAAACTATAGAAATAGAAGCACCTAATATAGAATACTCTCAGACTCCAACAGGTAAAATACCATATAGCTTTGTAGATTTAAGATTAGAAGCAAGAGGATATGCGGATGTTATGATAAAAGGAGCACAAATATATCCTGATATTACAGCACTTCAAAGATTCAACTTAACTCCAGATACAGGGCTTACTAGAGCTCCAGAAAGAATAATAATAGTCGAGCCCAATACTTTATTAGGTGGTTTTCCTCCTAAAATTCCAGAAGATCCGGATAAACCATTACCACCAACAACTGGTGGGGTAGTTCTTCCTCAACCTGTAGTTCCAGAATTTATTATAGTTCATGCGGGTAGTCCTAATGATCCATCTGCACCAAATTATACGGTTAGATTTAGAGACTATATAAAGAACGTTGCATCATGTGAGATATTTGCTACTTGGCCAGAAACTACAATAAGAGCAAATGTATATTGTATAATATCATTTACACTAAATAGAATATTTACTGAATGGTATATATCAAAGGGTAAAAATTTTGATATAACAAATTCAACAGCATACGATCATGCATTTAACTTTGGAAGAAATATATACGATAATATAAGTAGAATTGTAGATGATATTTTTTCTACGTACATTAGAAGGCAAGGAGCAAAACAACCATTACTTGCACAATATTGCGATGGAGTAAATGTTAAGTGCCCAGGATGGCTAACACAATGGGGAAGTAAGTTTCTTGGAGATGAAGGGAAAATACCATTTGAGATTTTGACCCATTTCTATGGAAATAACATTGACTTGGTTAGAGCGGAAAAGGTAGAAGGAATTCCTAGATCGTGGCCGGGATATACATTGGTTTTGGGAAGTGTAGGAGAACCAGTAAGAACTGTACAATTATATTTAAACAGGATTGCCAAAAATTATCCACTTATACCTAAAACCGCTGTTGATGGAGTATATGGTCCTAGTACAAAAGAATCTGTAAGAGTATTTCAAGGAATATTTTCACTTACACAAACAGGAAATACAGATTTTGCAACATGGTATAAAATATCAGAGGTATATGTTGGAGTAACAGAAATTGCTGAACTTAGAGGGGGGGAGTTAAATAATTCTATAGAAAAGAAATTTATACCACCAACTAACTTTAATAGGTATGATGATGAAAATATTCCAAATATAACTTATTGGGATGATTTAAATAATATCTAAAGAATTTCAATATAAAAGATAAAAGAGAGGTATACTCTCTTTTATTTTTTATGAAAATATTGTAAGATTAAATTAATAATATTTAGTTTGTAATATTTATTAATAAATATATAATATTAACATATTTAAATAATTTATATGGGGGTAGAAACTATGAAAGGAACAGTTGTGTCTACATGGATTAAAACATGTAGAAGATTATATGGTGAATCTGTTGTAGATGAAGCAATGGAAAGTAATGGTTGGAACAAAGATAAATTCTTTACACCTGTGGAAACTGTTGAAGATGAAAAAATTAAATCAGTTATAAGAAGTATAGCAAATCAAAAAGGAATGGATATAGGTAAGTTGTGGAGAGAAATTGGTCGTGATAATTTACAGACCTTCTATAAAGATTACCCTGCACTTTTTGAACATGATAATTTATATTCTTTTTTAAGATCTTTATTTGATATACATGTTGTAATGACTAAAAAGTTTAGTGGAGCAAAACCACCATTAGTAGGAATAGAAGCTATATCATCAAGAGAAGTATATTTTACTTATAGATCTAAAAGAGGAATGTTCGATTATTTCATGGGACTTTTAACAGGTAGCTGTGAACATTTTAATGAGAAGGTTGATATAAAACAAGTTGAAAAAAACTCTGAATATTTGAAATTAAAATTAACTTTTAGTAAGGATATATATTATAAGAAGAAATATATTTTAAATAATATGCTATCCTTTGGATTTATTAAGAGTTTTTCAGGAAAGATAGCGCTAGCAACATTTATACCTATAATTATATTATCTATAATACTTGCAGGCCCAGTTAAAGGTATAATTATATCAGCATTTTCCTCTATAATAAGCTTTATAGTATCTAGCTTACTTATAAGACCAAAGGAGGATATTTTAGAAGAATTAAAAAGAATTAATTCAAATAAATATTTTCACGATGGTAAAATATGCACAAATGATTTCTTTGAGCAAATTTATGATGAACTAAAAGTTTACGGAAAGGTCGTAAGATCCGATTTCACAGGATTTAAAGGAATTACTGATGAAATGAATTCATTTGTTTCAACAATAAATGAAATTTCAGAGAATATGAATTATACATCAGGAGAGATATCTGGTGTAGTTGAACAAGTTGCCACTGGTGCTGTGAATCAAGCTGAAAATACAGAGGAAGCAGTTTCAAGATTAAATGGTAACATAGAAGCATTAAAAGGAATAGTGCAAAACGAAAATTCTAATAAAAAAGAATTAGAAAAAGCTATGGATAAAATAAATAATAGCTTTAGCAATGTTGACAATGCTTCAAAAAATATAGAAACAACATTAGAAAGCTTTATGAAGGTTAAGGAAAAAGGTGCAAACTTACAAGGTAAAGCTCAAGATATAACAAGTATAGTATCAATAGTATCTGATATAGCAGAACAAACTAATTTATTAGCTTTAAATGCATCTATAGAAGCAGCTAGAGCTGGGGATCAGGGAAGAGGATTTGCAGTGGTAGCAGAATCAATAAGAAAGCTTGCAGAGCAATCTAAAGAAGCTGTTAGAGATATAAATTCAAATCTTGCTAAATTTGTTGATGATATAGGGATGCTTGTTGGAAACATAGATAGTCAATACAAAGTATTAGAAGATGAAACAAATAGTTTGAGCGTAGTTAGAGATATAAGTTATGAGGCGACTGTGTCAATACAATCTGTTTCAGAATCAATGATTCAAACAATTAGTGAATTAAATAAAGAAGCTGACTCTATAGCATCTATTTATGATACTATAGAATCATTATCAGCAATTGCAGAAGAAAATTCAGCATCGTCAGAAGAAGTAAGTGCAAACGTAAGTAAGTACACAGAAGAAATAAGAAGGCTTATAACAAATATTGCTGATTTTAAAAAGGTTACAAATCAATTCAAAAAAGACTTAGAAAAATATAAGATTTAATAAAAAAGCTATCTCTTTAAAGAGATAGCTTTTTTTAGTGACAGTGACAAGTGAATGAAGGTTTTATTCCGGTGTCCAGAAAAACTAATAATTAAATTTTAGACTTTTCGTAGAAAAGTCATCCCCAACTTGTCACTTGTAACTAACTAACTTGTAACTTAAATTATTTATCTTTTATAAAAAAGAAATATAATAGTTGAAACATAAATATTAAACTTATAGCACCAAAGAATGGATATATAATGGATATTAAATTTCCAAAGCCTATCTGGGATATAGGTAAAGCAAGTAAAAGTACTATAAAAATACCTTTTTTAAAGGAAATTTTAAATTTTGTCTCTAAGGTTTTAGCAATACTATATATGTCAGAAACTTCAGTTGAAAACATTTCACACCATATAATAACTAATAATACTATCTGAACTATTTTACCAAATCTATTACTTATATATAGTAGTGGAATTTCATACTCATATATATACGGTATATTTGACATTAGCATTATGTTTATAAGAACACAAAGTATAGAAAGAACTACAGAGCCTATTATTAGGCCACTAATTATGTTTTTTTCATCCTTCATTTCCTTACTTAAAGGAACAAGTACACCACTACAACAAAGTAAATTAAAACCGGCATATAAAAGGCTAGATATGAACCAGTTATTTTTAGGATGAGGAGTTGAGATTAGATGGTTAAGACTAATCATATCCTTACAAAATATTGTATACAAAATAAATATTGATACAATAATAGTTATTAATGATGGTACTATAAAGCTGTTAATTTTAATTAGACCAGAGGTATCTTTTAATAGAACTAATGATGAAAGCAGTGCCATTAAAAAAATACCTACCCACCTAGAAACTCCAAAATATTGATGGAGAAGTGCTCCACTACCAGCTAAAATTATAGCTGCACTACTAATAAGAAATAAAGTTGTTATAAAATCAATTATTTTTCCAAGAAACCCTGGACTTACAAAAGTTATAAATTCGTTATATGAATTTAGATCATATTTTATACTTATAGAGGCAATTAAGCTACTTATAAGTATATATAGAAGTCCACATGCAATTATGCCAAAAAAACTAGCAAATCCATAAGATGTGAAAAATTGAGTTATTTCTTTACCGGAAGCTAAGCCCGCACCAACTACTGTACCAATAAATACAGCAGCACATTGAAAAACCAACGTTGAGCTCTTTTTCAATAGTAATCCCTCCTAAAAATGATTATCTGTATAATATATAACTTATATAAAGGAAAAATGAATTTATATTATGTTTTTTTGGAAACATATTATAGATAATTTAAATAAGGAGGAGTTTTTATGAAAAAAGGTTCTTATATTATAATGATTTTAAGTATAATATGCATATTAGTTTCATGTTCTAGTGGTAAGCAACATAATGATAATGAGTTCAATTCAAGGGAAGCTCAAGATGTACTTGAAAAATACATGGATGCCATTGAACTTAACGATTTAGATAAAGCAAAAACATTTTTAGCTGATGAACAATTAGAGAAGCTTAAGACTCCAGAAAAGTCTAAATTAAAAACAAGCGGATGGAATATGGAAGATTCTATGTTAGCTGGAAGTGCAGCATTATTTAAAGTTAGCTCATCATCTTTTTTAGATGAAAATCCATATTCTGTAGTAGAGGAAGTAAGCATTAAAGTTGAAAAGATAGATGATGAATATAAAATAAGTGATATAGGGGCAACTAATATTAAAGAGGCTTTTATGGATAAAGATGAAATAAGATTAAGGCAAAAAGACGCTGTAAAAACTCAACTTGTAATAGATCTCGAAAAGATGCCTTCATATACATATTATAAGGATGATGTAGCTAAGTTTAATAAAATAGATGTGCCAAGAGAGAGTTTTGATGTAATAAGTTTGAGTTTTTCTGGAAATAAAATGGCAATATCATCTAGTGATAAAGCAAGCTATGTTGGTATAGTAGAGATAGAGGATTCAGTTCCAACTGAAGGAGAAGAGCAAGGTCAACAAAGTAGTGGGGAGAGTAAAAAAATGACCCCTAAAGAAATACCAATAGGCAAAAAAATTACGAATATAGATTTAGTGGATGATGTAAAGATAAAGGAAATGGCTTTTTGTAAAAGAGAAAAATTTTTAGCTGTTCAATATGAAGGCAATGAAAAATTTCTAAAATGTTACAATGCAGAATCGGGGGAAGTTGTTTCTAAAACTTTAGAGGAAGAATTTCCGAAGTCAAAGTATGATGTTGTGTTTTCAAAGTTTAAGCTTGATAAGTTAATTTTTGATGTTAAGTCAAAACAAGGGGAAGATGAAAAAGATGGAAATTATGAGATGGAGTTAGAAGACTTTGAAATAGAGAAATTATAATTTATACTAATAGATAGTAAGAATTTATAGAACTAATCTTCATTCAGATGGTATTTTTAAAATCATCTGGATGTGAGATGAGGTAATCTAGGAGTATATAACCTTGTTATTCAACACCTTGTAAGAGGGTAATGGTATATAGGTGAATACATCAGATAAATGAAAGGAATATAATATGAAGAAAATGTGGGGAGAAAAAAGATATAAAAGCTTAAATTATTTTTTAAGAGAGAAGTTTGGAGAAAAGGTTTTTAAGATATCTTTAGATGGAGGGTTTACTTGTCCTAACAGAGATGGAAAAGTTTCTATAGGAGGATGTACATTTTGTAGTTCCAAAGGATCAGGAGATTTTGCAGGAAATAGTAGTATTTCAATAACTGATCAATTTTATAATATAAAAAATATGATGAGGAAAAAGTGGAATGGAGAAAAATATATAGCTTATTTTCAGGCTTATACAAATACTTATGGTACAGTAGAGGAACTAAGAAAAAAATATAATGAAGCTATAAAAGAAGAAGGTGTTGTAGCATTAGCAATTGCAACAAGACCAGATTGCTTAGAGGAGGATATTTTAGATTTACTTAAGGAGTTTAGTGAAAAAATATATTTATGGGTAGAGTTAGGGTTTCAAACATCTAGAGATGATATAGGTAGAAATTTTAATAGAGGTTATGATAGAGATGTGTTTGATAAAGCAATAGAGGGCCTTAGAAAAAGAAATATAGAGGTTGTTGTACACACTATATTTGGATTACCAGAAGAAAACCCAGAAGATATGTTGAATACAGTAAAGTATGTTATATCAAAAGATATACAAGGAATAAAATTGCATCTCCTTCACTTGATGGAGGAAACTGCAATGGTGAAAGATTATGAAGAAGGGAAGTTAAAATTTTTAGAAAAGGATGAATATGTAAAGCTTATATGTGAAGCTATTTGTTTACTACCCAAAGATGTAGTTATACATAGGTTAACAGGAGATGCACCAAGAGATAAGTTAATAGGACCCATGTGGAGTCTTAAAAAATGGGAAGTATTAAATGCAATAGATAAATATTTAGAAGATAATGATTTATATCAAGGAAAATATATAGATTAATTTTAAAAAATGCTTAAAATCTTTAATAATTTTATTATTATGAAGGATTATTAAGCATTTTTTATTTTATTTACTTAGATTTTGATACTATAATTAAGGAAGTAATTTCACAAATAAACAGGTATATGGTAATATTTAAGTGAATAAATTCCATATATAGCAACTAATACAGTATTAAGATATACATAGGGGGGATATGGGTGTATTACTTTAAAGACTTCTTAAGGGAATTATCAGTAGATACTAACATGATGTTTAGTATTGAATGGAAGGATAAAGAAGATATTTATTATTGTGGATTAGATATAGATAAAGAAAATAGCTCATGTACCGAATTGAGTTTAGGAGATGATAAGTATATACTAAGGGTAAAGAAAAGTGAAGAAGCTTGTTTATCTATTTTAAAGTATTATATTGAAAATAAATACTCTGAACTATTTTGTTTAAGAGAGCAATTTTTTACGGATGTAATACAAGGAAATAAAGTATACTTGGAAAAAATTAATGCAATAGAGCCATTTTTAAAAGGTGGCTGTACTTTAATGATTATAAATGTTGATGGCAGCAAGTATGAGGCATTAAATATTTTAAAAGAGAAATATGATGAAAATAAAATCACTAGTATGATATACGATGAAAGTTTAATAGTCATTGGTATGTTTGAAAATAAAAAATTAGAATGCAAAATAATAAAAGAATTATTAAGTAGTAAGTTATGTTGTAAATGTGCTATAAGTTATGGTCATGATTCCTTTAGTGTAGAAGATTTTAAAATATCTTATGAGGAAGCTAAGGATGCAATGATATTAGGTGAGAAAATAAGTAATAAAGATGAAATATATAGTTATAATGAAATGTTTTTTGAAAAAGTTATATTTAATATAGATGATAATATAAAAAAACAATACTTAAATGAATTTAAAGAGACATTTGATAGTCTTGATGAAGAAATGATAAACACAATTGAAGAATTTATAAATTGCAATTTAAATATAAGTGAATCAGCTAAAAATTTATATATACATAGAAATACTTTAATATATAGATTAGATAAACTATCAAAAGATACAGGTTATGATATAAGAATTTTTAAAGATGCCACAGTATTTACAATAGCATTTTTAATTTGGAAGGGGATAGAGTAACATGAAGATTGATTTAATTATATCAGCTGATGATATAAGTGAAGTAAAAACAAAGGGAAAAACAGTGGTTGTTATAGATATGCTTAGAGCAACATCAGTAATAACTACGGCACTAAATAATGGAGCAAAAAAAGTAATTCCATTTTTAACAGTAGAAGAAGCATTAGAGTATAGCAAAGATAATAGGAAGAATTTTATACTTGGTGGAGAAAGAAGAGCAGTAAAGATAGAGGGATTTGACTTATCTAATTCACCACTTGAATATGTAAAGGAACTTGTAAATGATAAGGTAGTTATAATGACTACAAGCAATGGGACAAGAGCAATAAAGGGTTGTGAAAATGCAAAAAATCTATTAATAGGTGCTATGATAAATGCTAAAGCTATAGCAAAAAGAATAATAGAATTAGATAATGATGTTGTATTTGTTAATGCAGGAACCCAAGGACAGTTTTCTATGGATGATTTCATATGTGCAGGATATATGATAAAACTTCTAGAAGAAAATGATAATGTAGATTTAACAGATGTAGCATTTACAGCAAAACATATATATGAAAGCCATGAAGATATTCAATCATTTATAGTTAATGCAAGACATTATAATATTATTAAAAGTCTTGGATTAGAAGAGGATTTAGGTTATTGTATGAAAAAGGACATACTAGATATAGTTCCTTTTTATGAAAATGGAGAGATTATTATATAGAACTTTAAATAGTGACAAGTGATAAGTTAATGATGTTTTTTTCACGTTGTTTGGAAACTTAGAATGATATGAACAGTCAGCTAGTTTAAGTTGATTAGACCTGATTTGACATTAAGTTGTATTTTAGATGAACATTTTTATAATATAAAATTATCTTAATGAAAATAGAATGATAAGTGATAGTAAACTATTATATGAATCGCAAGTATTCTTAGTGAAAAAATATTGCTTCTGTTAAGAACTTCAATTGTTGAACGTAGTAAGTAATATATTTTTTTCTATTTAGAATACTAGGTGAAATTTGCTTTTTTACGGTTATTATAATTCTATTTTTGTGTTTAGATAAAGTTATTATGCTTTTATGAGTTTCTATTTTTAAATAGATATATATTAAAAATGAGTGGGTATAAGTATTAGCAAACTATCTGGCGAGCATTAATCATTCTTGTTATAAAAAATATTTATGGCGTTAAGAATTCCAATTGTTTGAGCAAAGTGAGTTATTGGAATTTAGCCATAAATATTTTTTATAACTTAGAATGATATGTGCAGCCAGCGAGTTTGCGTTGCTTATACCCACTCCTTTTTTATTTAGATGAAATTACTTATTAATAAACTTGGAATACGAAGAATTTTAAGTAGTATGATTCATCTGAATTCCAAAGTATAGGATGATCACAAGATTGAGTTCTAAATTCCACTTGTCTTAAGCATCTTTTAGCATCTACAGCAGCATCAGCTATTGTTTTTCTCAAAAGATCCTCTTTCATGTAGTGTGAACAAGAGCAAGTTATAAAATATCCACCTGGTTTAACCATTTTTAAGCCTCTAAGGTTTATTTCTTTATAACCTCTAGTTGCTCCTTTTACTGCATTTCTTGACTTTGTAAATGCAGGAGGATCTAATATAACAACATCAAATTGTCTGCCTTCTCTTGACCATTGAGGAAGAACATCAAATGCATTATGACATTCAAATTTAACAACATCATCAAGATTATTAAGTTTAGCATTTGTAGTTGCACAATCAATTGCATGTTGAGATACATCTACTCCTAAAACAGATTTGGCACCTGCAATACCAGCATTTAAAGCAAATGAACCAGTGTGTGTAAAGCAATCTAAAACTTCAGCATCTTTACAAATTCTATGTATTGCAGCTCTATTTTCTTTTTGATCTAAAAAGAAACCTGTTTTTTGACCATTAGCTAAGTCAACTATGTATTTAACACCATTTTCTATTATTTCAACATTAGTATCGAAAGGTTCTGTTAAAAATCCTTTTGTTTGCTCTAAGCCTTCAAGTTCTCTTGTACCAATGTCACTTCTTTCATAAACACCTTTGGCATTATAATCTTCAACTAATATTTTAACAATAGTATCTTTGTATTTATCCATACCTAAAGTTGAAAGTTGGATTACGTAATAATTTTCAAATTTGTCTATAGTAAGACCAGGTAAAAAATCAGCTTCCCCAAAAACAAATCTACAGCTTGATGTATCTATAACCTTAACTCTATAATCCCAAGCTGCTTTCATTTTTCTCTTAAAGAAATCTTCATTTATTTCCTCATCTAAATCTCTTGTCATTATTCTTATAGCCATTTTAGAAGCGTCATTTATGTAGCCTTTTCCTAAAAATTGACCTTTATCTGTATATACTTCAACTATATCGCCATTAGTATATTCACCATCATATATATTTATTTCATCTGAGTATACCCAAGGATGACCCTTAATAACTCTTTTGCCCATTCCTTTATGTAAAAAAAACTTACAAGCCAAAATATTCATCTCCTCATACTTAAATTACTGTTAGAATTATACCACAAAATTAATATAAATAATCAATTTAGGTACATTCAAAAAAATAACAAGTTAGTATGCTAGTATATTTGACTTATTATTTTCTTTTATGTGCCTTATAGATGTTGTTTAAAAAAAGCTCATGTTGTATATTGTTTATATGACAATACGTACATAAGGAAGGAGAACTTATGAATTTAATTACTATAGAAAATTTAAGTAAAAGTTACAGTGAAAAAATACTTTTTGATAATATATCTTTAGGAATAAATGAAGGAGATAAAATAGGTATCATAGGAATAAATGGTACAGGTAAGTCAACATTTTTAAAAATCATTGCAGGTGTTGAACATTCAGATACAGGAAATATAGTTAAGGGCAATAGTGTAAGAATAGAATACTTATCTCAAAACCCAGAATTTGATTTTAATGCAACAGTGTTGGAGCAAGTATTTAAGGGTAATTCTAAAGAAATGAAACTTTTAAAAGAATATGAGGAAGTATTACATAAGGTATCTACTGGAGATAATACATTGCAAAATATACTTATAAAGATCCAAAGTGATATAGATACATTAAATCTTTGGGCACTTGAAAGCGAAGCTAAAACAATTCTTACAAAGCTTGGGATAAACGACTTTACAGCTAAGATTGGAGAGTTATCAGGGGGCCAAAGAAAAAGAGTAGCATTAGCCAGTGCTTTAATAACTCCATGTGAATTACTTATATTAGATGAGCCTACAAACCATATGGATAGTGAAACAATAGATTGGCTTGAAGAATATTTGAATTCTAGAAAAGGTGCACTACTTATGATAACTCATGATAGATATTTTCTAGATAGAGTTACTAATAGGATAATAGAAATAAGTAATGGCAAATTATATGCATATGAAGGAAACTATAGTATATTTTTAGAGAAAAAAATAGAAAGAGAAACCTTAGAAGTTGCAGAACAACGAAAAAAAGAAAACTTATATAGAAAAGAATTAGCTTGGATAAGAAGAGGGGCTAAAGCTAGAACTACAAAACAAAAAGCAAGAATAGATAGATTTGAAGATTTAAAAGATGATATGGTAAGTGAAAATCAGGAACAACTTGAACTTTCAGTTGTTGGATCAAGACTTGGTAATAAAATAGTAGAAATCAATGAAATAAGCAAAGCTTTTGGAGATAAAGTTTGTATAAGAGATTTTTCTTATATTTTATTGAAAAATGATAGAATAGGAATAGTTGGACCAAACGGAGAAGGAAAATCAACTCTTATGAAAATAATAAATGGAGAAGAAGTGGTTGATAGTGGATCTATAGAGATCGGAGAAACTGTAAAAATAGGATTCTTCTCTCAAGAAACATATCACATGGATGATTCTCTTAGAGTTATAGATTATGTTAAGGAGGTTGGAGAATATTTACCTTTATCAAATGGAGATAAAATAACAGCATCTCAAATGCTTGAGAGATTTTTATTTACTCCAACAGCACAATATACTCCAATAGGGAAATTATCAGGTGGGGAAAAAAGAAGATTATATCTTTTAAGAATTCTTATGTCTGCACCAAATATATTACTCTTAGATGAGCCTACGAATGACTTAGATACAACAACCTTAACAATACTAGAGGATTTTATAGATGGATTTAACGGACCAGTAATAACAGTTTCCCATGACAGGTATTTTTTAGATAGAATATGTAACAATATATTTTCATATGAGGGAAATGGATTAATTAAAAGGCTTAATGGAAATTATACTGATTATCTTAAAGAAAAAAAATCCACAGAATGTGAAAAGAATAGTGCTAAAATCGAAAAATCTGTGGATAAAAAAGCAAATGATGTGAACAAAAATAAAAAAGAGAAACCATTAAAGTTTTCATTTAATGAACAAAGGGAATTTGATGAAATTGATAGTGTGATAGAATCTATAGAAGAAAAAATAGAAAACATAGAAAATCAAATCAAAACAACAACAAGTGACTTTGTAAAGCTTCAAGAATTATTAGAAGAGAAAGAAAAGAAAGAGGCATTATTAGAAGAGAAGATGGGAAGATGGGAATACTTAAACGAATTAGCAGAAAAAATAGAAGAACAAAAAAGAAATAAATAAACACAAAAAGCATTGATGGCTAAATTCTAATAACTTGCTTCGCTTCGAACAAATTGGAATTTTTAACGCCATCAATATTTTTTTGCTTTAATAGGATATTATAAAATTTCGAATCTGTGAACAACTTTATTAAGTGATGAAACATATGGAATTGTTAAATAAATTGAGAATTGATGATTGACAATTAAAAAAGGGCGTAGCTTTTTTTATAAGTTAGCCAGATAGTTAAGATGTATTTAATGGTAATATATTTAATATTAGTATAATATAAAATATATTAACAAAAAATTAATATACTAGTTTTAGGAGGTCACATATGAGAGAATCTAAATTGTTAAAACCACTTAAATTTTTAAGTGATATTGAACATGGAAATATAACTTTTAACTTAGGAATATGGGGAAGTATAGGCGTATTAATTCTTTTCCTCCTATTTGGAGATCTTTTAATTTCATTACCATTATATATAAAAAAACAAACAACCTTTATGATAATAGTTAGAGTATTATTAAGTCTAGTATTGTTAATATTTGTGCTTTGGGCAGCATCAATGGTTGTAGGTACAAAATCAGAGAATATAAGTAATCATAATACACCAAGTAAAAAAATATTTGTTTATTTTGCATTATTGCTAATTGGGTATAGACTTTTTTTTGGAGGAACTATATCACATATATTAGATTTAATACCACAAAGTAGTATCATTGAATATTTAGGTGAAAGTCTAGAAAATGATACAGTTTTTATGATGTTTACTGTAATTGTTATAGCGCCTATAAAAGAAGAGTTTTTAATGAGAGGTATAATATGCAATGGACTATCTAAGAGATACTCTAATAAAGTTGCAATATTAGTTTCGGCATTTATGTTTGCATTAATACACCTTAATATACAGCAAGGAGTGAATGCGTTTTTATTAGGTGTTATTTTGGGATATGCATATTTAAAAACAAAATCATTATACCTAACTATTTTTCTTCATATGTTAAATAACACTATAGTATTTCCACTCTCAATACAATATGTATTAGGTGGAGCAGTACAGATTGTGTATTCTGCTATAGCCGCTATTATTGGACTAGCTTTGATTTATAAATATTATAATAAGTTAAAACTTAGTTTGGATTCTAAGGATGTTATTGTAGTTGAACAAAATTTACAAGTTTAAATTTAAAATATATTATAAAAAACTAGAGGATTTCGTATGAAGTTTTCTAGTTTCTTTTTATGTATAAGAGTTTGTAACGAAGTTTAAATATGTGGATAAATTTAAAAATATAGAATGTGTATGTTTTTTCAATTTTTTACTCTCGACTTTCCACTAAAAAAGTAGCGTAACTATTTTTTATAATGAATATGTAATAAAAACTAGATTATTTGATTAAGTATTAAGTAAGAATAATAAATAGGAGTTTATGTATTTTGAGTAAATCTAAAGGTAGACAAGTTACACAAAATGAAAACATTATAGATATAAACAAGAAGAAGTGTATAGGATGTACTGGTTGTGCTATTGGATGTACAGATATAACAGGTATTTCAGTGTTAAAAGTAACAGACGATGGGAAAAGGACAGTTGTACCTAAAAAAGGTACCTTTAATAACACAGGGTGCATCTACTGTGGTCAGTGCACACTTATATGCCCAACAACTGCAATAAACGTTAGAAATGATGTGAATAAGGTTAAAGAAGCTTTAAATAGTGGGAAGTATTTAGTTGCAATATCAGCTCCAGCATTAAAAGCAACATTAGGAGAGGAGTTTGGATTACCAATAGGTACAGATGTTGAAGGGAAAGTCCAAGCCTCAGCAAGAAAATTAGGATTTCAAAAGGTTTTTGATACAGATTTTGGAGCAGATATGACAGTATTAGAAGAAAGTAATGAGTTAATAAAAAGATTAAGTACTAAAGAGAATTTACCTATGTTTACATCTTGTTGTTCAGCGTGGGTAAGATGGGTGGAGTTATTCAAACCTGAAATTATAAATAATTTATCTACAAGTAAATCACCACAACAAATGATGGGTGCATCAATAAAAACATACTTTGCAGAAGAATTTAAAATACTTCCTCAAAATATATTTTTACTTTCAATTAAGCCTTGCACAGCAAAAAAATACGAAGCTGAAAGAGAAGAGATGGGGAGAGATAATTATAAGGATATAGATGCAGTGCTTACTGTTAGGGAATATTCAGAGCTTTTGAAAGAAAAGGGCATTGATATAACGGCAATAGCAAGTGAACAATCAGACAGTTTTATGGGAACTTACACAGGAGGAGCAGCTATATTTGGAGCATCTGGAGGAGTTATGGAAGCCACATTAAGAGCTATTGCTTATTATTTAAAAGATGATATAAGTAAGATAAATGATATAAGATTTAATAGTATTTATGGAACAGAAGGAGCAAAAGAATCATCTATTTCTATAGGGGGGAAAATCATAAAAGTTGCTGTAATAAGTACTACAAATGAAGTTGAAAGGTTTTTAAAAGATGACAAATGGAAAGAATATGATTTTGTAGAAGTAATGGCATGTCCCGGAGGATGTATAAATGGAGGTGGAACTCCTAGAATACTTAAAAAATCTGAAATTACAGAAAGAAAGTGTATTAGGTGTGGAACTTGTGTGGAAAATTGTCCTGTAGGAGCAATTGAATTTAATGCTAGGGGATATGCGGAAACCTCAAAAGAAAAGTGTGTTGGGTGTACTTTATGCAGTAAAATATGTAGGACAAAAGCAATAAACATAATAAATTATGATAAATCTACAGGGGAATCTCTAAAAGAAAGTTATATAAAACTCAGGGCAAATGTTCTTAAGAATATTGATAAAAAGTCTATTAAAAAAGTTTCTGTTGAAAATAGTGAACTAAAAATTATGTATGAAAAATATATGGGTGAACCTGATGGAGAAAAGGCTCAAAGTCTTCTCCACACTAAGTATACAGACAGAAGCAAGGATTTAATTGTTCAAATGAGAAAGAAAAAAAGGTAACATTTTAAATTATATAAATTGGTATATGCGTATAATGTTAAAAATTATTTTAAAGAAAAGGAAGGGTCAAGCATTAAAATAGTTGAAGGTTGAAAGTGGAGAGCTGAGAGTAAAGGATGTTTTTCTTCACTCTGTTTAGAAAAACTAATAATTTAATATTTAATTCTAGATTTTTCGTAGAAAAATCAACCTTAACTTTCCACTTTCCACTCTCAATTTTCAAGTTAATATTAAGTGCATTCAGATAGATTATGTTGCTTATACACATTCACTTTTTTAGTTCTTACTTTGTTCTATAAGATCAATGATTTTATTTTTGCATCTACTACCACAACATCCACCAGTAGTTGCTTTAGTTGCATCTTTAACTTTATCTAATGTGTCAGCACCATTTGAAATAGCATCTTTAATTTGTGCTCTAGAAATAGCTTTACATATACAGACTTTAGTTAATTTATCCATTAATTTTTCATTATCTATATTTGACATTATATGACCTCCAAAATTCAAAGTGATTATATTTAATAATTGTTACTTAATAATTATTGTTAAATATATTTTAGTACATTATTTTATAATAATCAATAGATATATGAAAAAATAATATATGCAATATTAAGGCACATTCAAAAATAACAATAAGCCAGTATACATGGCATTTTTGACTTGTTACTTTCTTTCATGCGCCTGAAATAAAAACTATTTAAAATATAAAGTTTCTTCAGGAAGAGATTTTAATGCTAGTTTTACCCTCTCTGATGCTTTCGTATCTTTAAAAGGAGGGCTTATAAGTTGTTTCCATTGTTTCGTTCCTTTTTCATTAAAAAATAATGCAAGTGTATGTTTAAGAATTAAATTAGGGTTTTCACCTTTGTTTTCAAGATCTTCAACATAGGGAAGAACCCAGTTTATAATATCAGCTCTAGAAATATTGCTATCTAAATTGCTATCGAAAAATTTATCTGCGGATCTAAGCATAAATGGGTCTTCATATGATGCTCTTCCAATCATAACACCATCAACATATTTTAAATGGTTTTCTATATCATCAGGGGTTTTTATACTACCATTTATATCTATATTTAAATGAGGAAAATCCTTTTTAAATTTATATACATCTTCGTATCTTATAGGGGGAATTTCTCTATTTTCCCTAGGACTTAAGCCTTTCAGTATAGCTATTCTTGCATGAATTGTAAACCTGTCTATTTTAGCAGCTGATATTGTATCAACAAACTTTACCATATTATCATACCTATTAATAATTTTTGGAGAAATGTTATCTGGAAGTATACCGGTGCCATCTATACCTATTCTATGTTTAACAGTTACAGGTTTATTTGTTGCTTCTTTCATAGCAAAAAGCATTTCTTTTACTAATTCAGGATAAGCCATAAGACATGCTCCCATGCTATTTCCAGAAACTCTATTAGATGGACATCCTACATTTAAATTTACTTCGTCATAATCCCATGAATCGGCTAATTTAACAGCTTCATATATTTCATCAGGAGTTGAGCCAGCAATTTGTAGTGAGAGAGGTTTTTCAATTTTATTAAAATCTAGTAATTTATTTAAGTCACCATTTAAAATAGCTTGAGAAGTAATCATCTCAGTATATAATAATGATTTTTTAGTTATACCACGTAAAAAGTATCTAAAATGTCTATCAGTTCTATCAACCATAGGCGCAATGCTTATCTTTGGTGTAGTTACTTTAGAAATATAATTATTCATATTTTTGCTCCTTGTTTTTAATAGATTTAAAAATTATCTTTTATTAAATATTAAAAAATTATTCTTAATTTAATTTATCATAAGTTTATAAAATTAGCTATTATGGTAGTTGAAGGTTGAAAGTAGATTTCAACCTTCAACTCTCGACTTTATATAGTCCACAATTTTGAGTAATGATAAATTTGTAGTAACAAGTGATAAATTAATATATTGATAAATTTAAAAGTAGTAACAGTTTCATACTAAATCCAATAAAATACAGTATAATCACTATATTTATATTGGAGGAAACAATGCAAGATAGAAATCCCAAAAGTTTATTTGGAGCAGATATAAATGAATTTAGTCAGGGCGTAGATTTTAGAACTTTAGCAACGAAGCTAGATTTTTTATATTTAAGATCATCAGGGTCAGGATCAGGAGCATTTAGAGTGGATAAGAAATTCTTGGAGTTTGCTAGTGGTGCTAGAGGTTTTGGAATACCTGTAGGTGCATATCATTATGCTTTTCCATACAGTGATTTAACCACAGCAGATAGTCAGTGTGATGATTTTATAGACATTTTACAGCAAGGGTTTGGAACAGAAAATTTTGGAGATTTATTTCCAGTTTTGGATGTAGAAGCTCCAGTGGAAAAAACAATTTCAACTAAAACCCTTTTAAGCTGGGTTGAAAGGTTTAAGAAAAGATTTGAAAAAAGAACAAGAAGAAGATTAATGATTTATACAGGAATATTTTTTATACAATTATATGATGATTTCTTATATCCAGGTAGAGGTCATATACTATCCAATATGCCTCTTTGGATTGCACTATATCCCGAAATAAAAGGAAATCCACCATATCCACCTAATGCAGGAGGTTGGACTAGATGGACTATTTGGCAGTATACAGAAAAGGGAAAAGTTGATGGAATAGAATCGTTGACAGATTTAAATTGGGGACCTAATAGTATAGATTACTTAGTTCAACCTAGAAATGTATTAGGATTAAAAGCATATAGAGTAAAAAATAAAATTTATGTATCATGGACTCCAAATAAAGATGTTGATTTATCGGGATATAATTTATATTTAAATGGCTTATATGCTGGAACTGTTGGTAAAAAAGTATCTAATTTTGTTATTGATGTAAATAAATTCACTATCCCTAAAGATTTAGATTATGAGGTTCAAATAGAAGCATTTGATGCAGTTGGAGAATTTTCACCTAGTCGAAGTATTGTTACATTGCCAAGAAATGATAAGGTGAGAAGTAGTGATGAATCTGGTATATATTATGCTTATCCAGATATAATAATGAATGCAAAATAAGTATTTAAATAAAACAATAGACATGCGTTTTTGAAACTGCATGTCTATTGTTTTTATATTGAGAAATTATTACTACTAATAAATAAATTTAGAGTATTTTGTATTTTGGGGATATCTTTTTTTGAAATTACAAATGAAGCTTCGTTTGTCAAATAATCTTCGTCATCATAGTTATTATAGAGAATCTTTAGTACATGATAATTATCTGAGTACAAGGTATAACTGCATATTGATCTCCACTCTACAAAACAATTCTTATTAATACCTAGAAAAGAAGTTTTTAATGAGATACCATCTTCTGTTATGACTAGACGTTCTGTAGATTTATCAAATCCTTGAAGGAAGCATATAGCTAATAGCCAACATAGACAACAATTAAAATTTAATGGATATTTAAGCATAATTGTTTTATAAGATATGAAGAATAGTAATATATACATTATGCAATAAATTATTGTGAAAATATAATTGAATGAAAACTCCTCAATCCAACATTTTTTTGAATGAAATTTTTTGTTGTTTAAATAAGTTAATAAAAATGATAGTGTAAATAAGCAAGATAAACCCACTATAATGCTTTCTAGTGTGAATAAATACAAAGCCAAACCTCCTAAGAATTGATATCTGTAATATAATATATGTATAGTTAAGTAACCTATTGACAATATTTTTCTAATATATTATCATTTAACTTAACAAAGGCTATGATTAGGAAAAGTACTTGAATTTGAACCTCAAAGAGAGTGGTAGTTGGTGCGATACCATAGGTAGGGTTTAGGGAAAATCACCTAGGAGCTGGGAGCTGAATTATAGTAAGCCACCTCGTAATTCTGCGTTAAAGGATAGAGTATATTATTGTACTTGAAATTAATGCTCTATTTTAAATATGATTTCAAAAAAAAATTTGTAGAGCAATTAACCATAGGTGGTATAGCGATTTAACTTCGTCCTGTAGGATGGGGTTTTTTTTATATATAAAAAGAAAGGAGAAATTTAAATGTACAAAAAAGTTGACTCTTCTAGAAGTTTTGTTGATATGGAAAAAGATATATTGAAGCTTTGGGAAGATAAAAATGTTGTAAAGAAAAATTTCAAATTAAATGAAGATGGTGAGTTTTTTACTTTTTATGATGGGCCTCCAACTGCAAATGGTAAACCACACGTTGGGCATATTTTAACTAGAGTTATGAAAGATATAATCCCTAGATATAAAGTTATGAAGGGATATAAGGTTATAAGAAAAGCTGGATGGGATACTCATGGACTTCCAGTTGAACTTGAAATAGAAAAAAAATTAGGGATTTCAGGTAAAGAGAAGATAGAAGAATATGGTGTTGAAAAGTTTGTTAAGGACTGTAAAGAGAGTGTGTTTACTTATGTGAGCATGTGGGAAAATATGACTAACAAAATAGGATATTGGGTTGATATGGAAAATCCATATGTTACATACCATAACAACTATATTGAGTCAGTTTGGTGGGCATTAAAGCAAATGTGGGATAAAGACCTTTTATACAAGGGACATAAGGTTATGCCATACTGTCCAAGATGTGGAACATCATTATCATCTCATGAAGTTTCACAAGGATATAAAGATGTTAAGGATGAAACTGCTATAGTTAAATTTAAGGTAAAAGGAGAGGATAACAAGTATATACTTGCTTGGACAACAACTCCTTGGACATTACCTTCAAATGTGGCACTTACAATAAACAAGGCTTATGACTATGTAGAAGCTAAGGTTGGCGAAGAAATATTCATATTGGCTAAGGATCTTGCACCAAAGGTTCTTGGAGAAGATTATGAAATAATTAGTGAATTCAAAGGTAAAGAATTACTTGGAACAGAATATGAGCAATTATTTAAATTCTATACACCAGAAGAAAAGGCATTCTATGTTATACATGGTGATTTTGTAACCTTAAGTGATGGTACAGGAATAGTTCATACAGCACCAGCTTATGGTGAAGATGATAGCTTAGTATGTAAGAAGAATAATTTACCATTAATAAATTTAGTAGATGGAGAAGGTAAATTTATTGATTGTGTTGAACCGTGGAAAGGGTTGTTTGTTAAAAAAGCAGATTCTAAAATAGTAGAATATATGAAAGAAAACAATATGCTATTTAAATCTGAAAAACATACTCACTCATATCCACATTGTTGGAGATGTGATACACCACTTTTATACTATCCAAGAGAGAGCTGGTTTGTAAGAATGACTTCTCTTAGAGATAATTTGTTAGAAAATAATAATAAAATAAATTGGTATCCTGATAACATTAGAACAGGAAGATTTGGAAAGTTCTTAGAAAATGTTATAGATTGGGGAATATCTAGAGATAGATATTGGGGAACTCCTCTTCCAATATGGCAATGTGAATGTGGTCATATAGATTGTATTGGAAGTATAGAAGAACTTAAATCAAAGGGTATAAATGTACCAGATGACATAGAGCTTCATAAACCTTATATAGATAATATTGATGTTAAGTGTGAAAAATGTGGAAAAATTATGAAGAGAACATCAGAGGTTATAGACTGTTGGTTTGACTCAGGTTCTATGCCATTTGCACAACATCACTATCCGTTTGAAAATAAAGAATTATTTGAGCAAAACTATCCAGCACAATTTATCTCAGAAGCAGTTGACCAAACAAGAGGATGGTTCTATACACTACTTGCGATATCTACAGCACTATTTGATAGAAATCCATTTGAAAATTGTATAGTATTGGGTCACGTTTTAGATAAAAAAGGATTAAAAATGTCTAAGTCAAAAGGTAATGTTGTTGATCCTATAGATGTTATAGAAACTCAAGGAGCAGATGCTACAAGATGGCATTTTTACACAGCAAGTGCACCATGGCTTCCAACTAGATTCTCTAAAGACGATGTTGCAGATGCTCAAAGAAGCTTTTTAGGTACATTCTGGAATGTTTATTCATTCTATATTTTGTATGCTAACTTAGATAATTTTGATGCATCTAAGTATGTAGATTTTAAATCAGAAAATGTAATGGATAAATGGATTTTATCAAAATTAAATACTTTAATAAAATCAGTAGATGATGATTTAAATTCTTATAGAATAACTCAAGCAGCTGAATCTCTAGAAGATTTTGTTGATGAATTATCTAACTGGTATGTAAGAAGAAATAGAGCTAGATTCTGGAGTGAAGAATTAACTGATGATAAAATAGGCGCATATTCAACTTTATATAAAGTACTTGTTGACTTATGTAAGATATCAGCACCATTTATTCCATTTATGACAGAAGAGATATACCAAAACCTAGTTGCAAATCTTAATAGCAATGCAGAAGAAAGTATACATTTATGTCTATGGCCAAAATATGAAAAAGAATTGGTTAATGAAAAATTAGAAGCTGAAATGGATATGGCATATTCTATGGTTAACCTTGGAAGAAGTGCTAGAAATTCTGCTAATATAAAGAATAGACAGCCGCTTTCAGAGATGCTTGTAAGTGTATCAACTCTTCCAGCGTATTATGGAGATATAATAAAGGATGAGCTTAATATAAAAGAAATTAAGTTTGGTGCAGATCTTTCATCATATGTTAATTTTGAAATAAAGCCTAACTTGCCAGTTTTAGGAAAGGCTTATGGAAAATTAATACCTGGAATAAGAAAAGAGATCTCTTCAAGAAATCAAATGGAACTTGCTGGGGCGATACAAAATGGAGAGACTGTAGTTATAAATGTAAATGGAACAGAAATAGAACTAAATTCTGAAAGTTTACTTGTAACAATGCAAGGGCTAGAAGGATATGCTTTTGCTGGAGAAGGTGAAATAGGAGTAGTTTTAGATACAACTATAACTGATGAACTTAAAGAAGAAGGTCATGTAAGAGAAATAATCAGTAAGGTTCAAAACATGAGAAAAGAAAGTGGATTTGAAGTTGCTGATAAAATAAATTTATATTTTGGAGACAATGATGAATTGATAAATATTGTCAAAAAGTTTGAAGACAATATTAAGAGAGAAACATTGACTGTTACTGTAAGATACAATGAAGAAATTTCATACAATGAATGTAGTATAAATGGTCAGACATTAAATATGGCTGTTGAAGTAATTAAGGCACATTCAAAAAAATAACAAGGTTAGTATGCTAGTCTATTTTGACTTTTTATTTTCTTTCATGTGCCTAAGTAACTTAAAAAATAAAAGTAACCATAATTCTATGGTTACTTTTTACATTGGATTTGCATAAAAACAGTGATAGTAGAGAAAATTAAGAATGACTACATAATAAAACCATATTTAGACATTGTATAAAACATGGTTTAAAAGTATAATAATGAACATAATGATAACGATATTTAAATTAATATGTAATTTTATGAATAGAGGTGAATTGTGTGGCAGCTTCAATAAAAGATGTAGCGAGAGAAGCAGGAGTTTCCATTGCAACGGTATCTAGAGTTTTAAATGAGGTTGACGTTGTTAATGAAGAAACTAAGAAAAAAGTACAAGAAGCTATAAAAAAACTATGTTATAGACCTAATATAGTAGCTAGAAGTTTAAAGACCCAAAGAACTAAGACTATAGGAATCTTAGTACCAGACATATCAAGTCAATTTTACCCAGAGGTAGTTAGAGGTGCAGAGGACGTTGCAAACATATATGATTATAATGTAATGTTATGTAACTCTGATTTTGATCTTGAAAAAGAAAAAGAATATTTAAAGGTAATGAGAGAAAAAATGGTAGACGGACTTATTTATATGAGTAGCTACTTAGATTCAGAAATGTTAGACCTTATAAATGAACTTCAAGTTAGTACAGTACTTGTTGAAAGTAAAGATAAAGAAGGAAAACTTCCGAGTGTAACAATTGATGGAGTTCAGGCAGCGTATGAAGGAACTAAGTATTTAATAGAAAAAGGAAATAAAAATGTGGCATTTATAGGAACTCATAAGGATAATCCTAATGCTTGGTCTGCAAGGTTTGATGGATATGTTAAAGCTTTAAAAGAGGCTGGTATAGAACCAAATGAAAATCTTATGTATTTTGATGATTTAAAAAGTAAAACTGGATATGATGGCGTAGAAAGTATACTTAAAAAATCAAAGTTTGATGCTATTTTCTGTTCATCAGATGAGATAGCTATGGGAGCTATAAATTCATTAAGGGATAAAGGAATAAGGGTTCCAGAAGATGTAGATGTAGTAGGATTTAATGACATATATACAGCATCTATATTTTATCCAAAGTTAACAACTGTTTCTCAACCAATGTATGACATGGGTTCAATAGCTATGAGATTACTTATAAAGCTTATAAACAAAAAACCAGTTGAGGAAAAACATTTTGTTTTACCTCATGAGTTAATTAAGAGAGATTCATGTAAATAGAAATTTAAAAAACTCTACAAAGATTTTTCTTTGTAGAGTTTTTTTTATAGTAGAGGTTAAAATGGAAGTATATATAGAGTTAAAAGGAAAAACATATAGATATAATCTTATTAAGAGTAAAAGAAAAACAATTGTATTAAAAATAAATAGTTTCGGAAAAATAGAAGTAAGGGCACCGTATAAGGTTTCGATAGATTATATAAACAGCTTTATAAATAAAAAAGAAAATTGGTTAATAAAAAATATTAATAGTATAAATGAAGATCTGGTAAGTGATAAAATATATTTTTTAGGTGATCTATATAAAATTAAAACAACAGAAGGACTATGTAATAGTTGCTTAATTGATAAAAATGAAATAAATATAATTCACAAAAAACATATAAATCCAAAAGATATTTTTATAAATAAATGCAAAGAAGAATTTTCTAAAATTATACAACCTATTATATATAAAAATGCAAATATGCTTTGTGTAAATCCAAACAAAATTAATATTAAAATATTAAAAAGTAGGTGGGGTAGTTGTTCAAGCAAAGGAAATATAAATTTAAATCTATGTTTGATAGGAGCTCCACTAAGTGTTATAGAATATGTAATTGTCCATGAACTCTGTCATATGATTGAAATGAATCATTCTAAAGAATTTTGGGATTTAGTAAAGAGATCTTATGGTAATTATGATAAGAGTGAGCTTTGGCTTAAAAACAATGGGATGAATCTTATAAACTTCTTTGTCTTATAGGAAAATACAAAGTTTAAACCTTTGGATAACTTTTAGAAATATAGAAAAAGTAAATTGGGGGTTGAGAATTGAAAAGTGAGAGGGAAGGATAAAATCTTCTTAAAAAGAGTTTTAAAACAAAAAATATTTTTAAGAAAATCTGTGGTTTTCAACAATAACTTGTAACTTAAGGCACATTCAAAAAAATAACAAGTTAGTATGCTAGTCTATTTTGTGTCATACTGCGTCAGTAATAATAGCCCATAGCTGTACTATGAACTAATATCACTTCCTTGTCTGACACAAAATATACATGGTATCTTGGATTTGTTATTTTCTTTCATGTGCCTAAAAATATATCAAAATATGATATAATTTATTATCTATTGTTAAATTAATATAATACAGAGGAGGAGTTATATGAATAAAGAAAGATCATATAGGTTAGCTAATGAAGATGTTAAAAAACTTTTAATTAGTTTTTCTATACCAAGCATAGTAGGAATGCTTGTAAATGCTCTATACAATATAATTGACAGAATGTTCATAGGTAAAATACCTAATGTTGGAGGACTAGCTATAACAGGGGTTGGATTAACCTTCCCTATAGTAACCATAATACTTGCATTTGGAATGTTAGTTGGAGTTGGAGCTGGAGCTACAGTATCAATTAGACTTGGACAAAAAAGAAGTGATGATGCAGAAAATATAGTTGGTAATGCTCTAAGTTTAGTTATTATTATAAACATACTTTTAAGTATAGCAGGACTAATATTTGTAGAACCAATATTAAGACTTCTAGGGGCATCTGATAATACATTAATATTTGCTCTTGAATATATTAAGATTATACTAGTTGGAGCAGTATTTAGTAATATAGCATTTAGCATGAATAATTTACTAAGAGCTGAAGGTAATCCTAAAATATCTATGATAACAATGATATTTGGTGCTATTTTGAACGTAATACTAGATCCTATATTTATATTTGTTTTTGATATGGGTATAAAAGGTGGAGCTTTAGCAACAGTTATATCTCAAATGGCATCGTCTGCATGGGTACTATATTATTATTTAAGTGGCAAAAGTGTTTTGAAAATAAGAAAAAAATATTTAATGCCTAGACTTAGTATAGTAAAGGATATTTTTGCAATTGGAATGGCACCCTTTGCCATGCAAATAGTGGCAAGTGTGGTAACTACTATATCAAACAGAACTTTAAATAAATATGGTGGGGATGCTGCAATAGGTGCAATGACCGTTATAAATAGTGTATCTATGATATTTCTTATGCCTATATTTGGGATAAATCAAGGAGCACAACCTATTATTGGATTTAATTATGGAGCTGAAAATTATAAAAGAGTTAAGGATACGTTAAAGTATGCGGTGATTGGAGCTACTACCATATGTTTATTAGGATTTGTTTTAGTACAGGCATTTCCAAAAACTATAATAAATTTCTTTAATGACGACCCTTTATTGGTGGAAATAGGAGTAAAAGGTATAAGAACATTCCTATTTATGCTTCCTATGATAGGATTTCAAATAGTCGGATCAAACTTTTTTCAATCAATAGGTAAGGCAAAGACATCTATTTTCTTAAGTCTTACAAGGCAAGTTATATTTTTGATGCCATTATTAGTTGTTTTACCTAGATTTTTAGAACTAAATGGAGTGTGGTTTGCTGGACCTACATCAGACTTTTTAGCATCTTTAGTAACAGCATTATTTCTTATTTACGAGATGAAACATCTAGAATATAAACATCAAGAACAATTAATAGGAGAACAATAAAAAGGAGCTGTGTATACAGCTCCTTTTTTATATTAAATTATACCTTCAGTTTTCAATATGTTTTCAAGCTCTTGAACTTTTTTAGATAAAATTAAAAACTTATTTCTTAATTTATCGGGAGATAAATTTTCTTCATCTAATACTTCTTCTAGAGATTCTACAGCATTTAATGCTTCATCGATATCTTGTTGAGCTAATTTTAAAGAGGTTTCTTTCATAAATACATTCTCCTTTTAGTTAAGTTTTGAATTGTTTTTGTTTGAAAAAGTTCTATCTATTATAAATGGTGCTGAAAAGTGAAATTGTTTCTCATGTCCACAATTTTCACAAATACATTGGCATACATCAAATGCCATACCATCTCTAAGAGAAATCAACGTGTTATCAGTTAAGTAATATCCTCCACATATTTCGCATGGAGTGTTATTTATAATGACAAATTCGCTTTCTATATATTTCATTATTTCCTCAATCATTTCATATATACCTCTCGTGTACCATTATAAATTAAATATTATCATTTCATAAATATTTATGCAACTTAAACACTAAAAAAACAAGTCTTATTTATGATAATTTAGTCATATTATTTATAGAACGAATCTTTATTCAGGTGATGTTTTTTAATATATAAGAAATTATAGAATTTTTCAAGTCTAAAAGGTTGATGAAATCTAAAGTTATAGAGATTTTTTATCATCTGAATGTTAGATGAGTTAATTGAGGGCTGTAGCCATAAAATAGATAAGAGGGGGATATGTAATGATAAATTATATTTGGTTTATTATGATTTTTTGTGGTGTGATTTTTGGAATATTTACGGGGAAAGGAGAAATTTTATCTAAAGGAATTGTACTAGCTGCAGGAGATACAGTTGAATTAGTTATTGGAATAATGGGTCTTATGTGTATGTGGTGTGGCGTAATGAAGATAGCGGAAAAAAGTGGATTAATGGATAAAATAGCAAGTTTATTAAGGCCAATATTAAAGCTTTTATTTAAGGATGCTTCTAAAGACCCAAAAGCACTAGGAGCTATAGTTATGAACTTAACAGCAAATATGATGGGGTTATCAAATGCTGCAACACCATTTGGGATAAAGGCAATGGAAGAAATGGATAGGCTAAATGTGGATAAAGAGAGGGCAAGTAATGATATGGTTTTATTTTTAGTATTAAATGCAGCTTGTATTCAATTCATTCCATCAACAGTAATATCAATTAGGGCAGCAGCCGGGTCAACGAATCCAGGAATGATAATTGTACCTGCAATAATAGCAACTGGATGTGCAGCCATAGTAGGAGTTACGGTATGTAAAATTTTTCAAAGATACTTTTGATTAAGGAGGAATCTGTCTATGGATATAATTAAATATGTAATGTCTTCTATAATACCAATAATAATTTTTTTGATTATTGTTTATGGAATGATAAAAAAGGTAAAAATATATGAAGCCTTTGTTGAGGGGGCAAAGGAAGGAATGGGCATATGCTTTAGAATATTACCATATTTATTAGCTATTTTAATAGGAATAAAAATTCTTAGGGAATCTGGATTGCTTGATTATATGATTATATTCTTAAATCCAATTGTATCTAAATTAGGAATACCTCCAGAAATAATGCCACTAATAATTGTAAAGCCCTTATCTGGAAGTGGTGCAATTGGAGTATTTACGGAAACAATAAAAACATATGGGGTAGACAGCAGAATTGGATTAATAGCATCTATAATAATGGGATCAACAGAAACAATTTTTTATACTCTTACAGTATATTTTGGTGCTGTTGGCATAAAAAAAATTCGACATACGTTATGGGCTGCAATAACAGCAGATATAGTGGCAATATTAGTTGCAGTAAGTATAGTTAATCTTTGGATGATGTAATTTACTTAAATTTATATTAAATTACAAATATATGCTTGAAAAGTGATTTTACAAACCATATAATACAACTTAATATATCTTTTAAGACATTATAGCTATTTTTTAAGAGTTTCTTAATAATTACTTAAGAAATAAATGTTAAAATTAAATAAAGGGGTTGGTGGAATGATTTGTGTAAAAAATATAACTAAAACCTACGGGGATAAAAAAGTTATAGATGATATAAGTCTGGATATAAAAGATGGTGAGATATTTGGATTCCTCGGACATAATGGAGCAGGAAAGACAACTACAATAAAAATGATTACGGGAATCACAAAACAAAATTCAGGAACTATTGAAATAAATGGTATAGATGTATTAGAAAATAGTCTTGAAAGTAAAAAGCAATTTGGATATGTATCAGATAGTCCAGATATGTTTTTAAGATTAAAGGGTATAGAATACTTGAATTTTATAGCAGACATATATGGGGTTTCTGAAGAAGATAGAAAAGAAAGAATAAAAAATTATGCAAATCAATTAGAGATGTCAGAGGCATTGGGAGATAAAATACAAAGTTATTCTCATGGTATGAGACAAAAGATTGTATTAATAGGAGCATTAATACATGATCCTTCTGTTTGGATTTTAGATGAACCATTAACAGGGTTAGATCCTAAATCATCTTATATACTTAAAGAAATGATGAGAGAGCATGCTGATAAAGGTAATACTGTATTTTTCTCAACACATGTACTAGAAGTTGCTGAAAAAATTTGTGATAGGGTTGCAATCATAAATAAGGGGAAAATTATATTTTGTGGCACATTAGAAGAGATGAAGCAACACTTTAAGAATAATAGTTCTTTAGAAAAAATGTTCTTGGAGATGACTAATAATGAGTAGGCTATTAGCATTAATAAAAATATCACTAAAATCAGGCAGCAACTTTTCAGGCAACAAAGGTGGCAATAGTAAGAAGGGAATAATTTCCGCTGTAGCTTTAGTAATAGTAATGATAATGTGTTTTGCAGCACCTATGGAAGCCATTGTTAGTACTTTGTATGATGGATTATCTCAAGTAGGACAAGAAGGAGTAATAATAGGATTAATAACCATAGCAGTATCTTTTACTATATTTATATTCGGAATAATTTATGTTATGGGTACATTTTATTTTTCAAAGGACATTGAATATTTACTCCCATTACCATTAAAACCTTGGGAAATAACAGTATCTAAGTTTATAACGGTTTTAATATATGAGTATTTGACAGAAGCAATAATATTAGTAATTCCATTAATAACATTTGGAGTTAGATCTCAGGCAGGAGCATTATATTGGCTTATATCTATAATAGTGTTTATAGTTTTGCCAATATTTCCACTTGTTATAGCAACAATTATAAATATTATATTAATGAGTTTTACAAATATAGGAAAACATAAAGAAAAACTAAGAACATTATTTGGAATAATAAGTGTATTTTTAGGAATGGGAATAAGTTTAACAATGTCAAAATTTTCTCAAAACATAGTTAAAGATCAAAGCAAATTAATAGAAATGATATCTAGTGGAAATAATTCAATGGTAGCAACTATAACGGCTATTTTTCCAACAGCAAAATTTTCGTCATTAGCATTGATAAATTCACAAGGAATAAAATCTTTTTATTATATATTAGCTCTTTTAGCAACTACTATAGCTGCTGTATTGATTTTTATTCTTATAGCAAATGCATTATATTTTAAAGGAGCTCTTGGAGGAGCTGAAGTAGCTGCAAAAAGAACTAACATGAAAAACTCAGAATTTTCAAAGGCTACTAAAAAAAATTCAATTATATTTTCTTATACAATTAAAGAATTGAAAATTTTATTTAGAACACCAGCTTATTTAATAAATTGTGTACTTATGTCTTTTTTATGGCCTATATTTTTGATTATTCCAATGGTATCTCAGGCAGGTGCTTTAGGAGAATTAACAACATATATGGATTCAGTAAAAAATTTGAATATTGATGGTACAATTTTGGCAATAGTAGTAAGTGTAATGTTTTTTATATCAGGTTCTAATATGGTATCAGCTACTGCAATATCTAGAGAAGGCGAAAATGTGTTTTTTATGAAATATATTCCTCTAAGTTATAAAAATCAAATTTTATCAAAGGTGTTGTCAGGGGGAATTTTATCTTTGGTATCTTTAGTATTTTTAATAGCAGCTTTAATTATGATTAAAATGGACATACTGTTTATTATGGTGTTTATAGTAATTTCTATAATAGCTGGACTAGTAGCTAATTTCATATGTATACTAGTAGATTTGAGTAAACCTAAATTAAAATGGGATAATGAGCAAATGGCAGTTAAGCAAAATTTTAGGTCTATGATATCCTTCTTTACATGCGCTATAATCGCGGGATTAAATATATTTATTTTTATAAAATCATCACTAAGTTTTTCAATAACAGCATTAATTCTTTTTATTGAAATGTTAGGATTGTTATTAATTTTAAATTACATTTTAAATTTAAAATGTAATAAGTATTTTGAAGATATAGAATAAAAAATATTAGGGGGGTGAAATGAGGGCTTGAAATTTTAGCCTTCAGAATTTATGGAAAAACATGCTGATTTAAAAAGAGATAACACTAAAGAAGTATGCTTAGGTATAGCATTTGGATCAGGTATAGGAATATTAGTAGGAATGTTTTTCGATAATATATCCCTCGGTATGACATTGGGGGCGTGTGTAGGAATTGTTATTGGGGGTACAATCGGATTGTTTAAATAACAGTTGTCCTATATCATTGTAGTAAAAAAGTTGTTTGGTTTAATACCAAACAACTTTTTTATTTTATAGGATATTATAAAATTTCGAATCTGTGGATAACTTTGATAACTATTAAAATACATAGATTTTTTACTTGATAATTGAAGGTTGTGAGTTGAGAGTGAAGGATAAATCTTCAACTTTATATTTAGGAAGTCCATGACTTCCAACAATAATCGTCAATTCTCAATTCTCAATTGTCAATTTAAAAAAGGGCGTAGCCTTTTGTACTTAAACAGTAGTTTTCAATTTGTTAAAATATTTTTTGAATAAGTAATATATAAGAAGTCCATCAAATATCCATTGTATAGTAGTGATCATCCATACATATATCACAGATAATTTTAAGAAATACACAAAATAAATCATAAAAGGAAGTCTTAAAACCCAACTAGAAATAAATGATACAATAAAAGGAGTTTTTACGTTACCAGCACCTTTTAAAGCACCACCAGCTATCATTGATATTCCCATAAAAGGTTGTTCTATAGCTGCTATCATTAAGCATATTGACCCTAAATTTATAACATCAACTTCAGAGCTAGTTATAAAGAGGTTAATTAATAATTTGGGCATTATAATAAATAAAAAAGAACATACAAGCATTATTCCAGAACCTAAAACTATTGATGTATGGGCATAGTCTTTAGCTTTTTCATAATTTTTTTCACCAACTTTATGGCCAACCAAAGTTGTAGCTGCTATGGCAACGCCCCATCCAGGCATAAAACTTATAGATTCTATTGTAGTGGTAATTTGGTTTGCGGCAAACTGAATTGTTCCTAGAGATATTATAAGAAAATTACTTATAAGTCTACTTATGCTAAAAGCTGCCTCTTGCATAGATGAAGGAACACTTAACTTTAACAAATCTTTAAGCATTTGAAATTTGAAATCACGTATATATTTGAAATTTATTTTTATTTTAGATTTATAGGCTACATAATAACAAATGAAACCAAAACCGCTTACTTGAGCTATAGATGTTGCTATAGCTGCACCTCTCACACCAAGTTCTGGAAAACCAAATTTCCCAAATATAAGTAAAAAATCTAAACAAATATTAATTACATTTATCATTGCAGATGCAAATAATGGTGTCTTTGTATTTCCAAATCCTCTAAGCATTGCATTTAAAGAATTCATAAGCATATTAAAAAATATACCTATAGAAGCTATCTTCATATACGGGGAAGCCATATTAATTACATTTTCTTCTGCGCCAGCTAATCTAAGAATAGATGAACTAAATAATAGTATAAACAAAGAAAAGAGCAAAGAAATAATCATTGTTGCACAAAATCCTAAGGTTGCGTATTCCTCCGCTAATTCATAATTTTTAGAACCAATTTTTCTAGCAACTAACGAGGTTATACCTACTGAAACACCAACAGCAATTAAAATATTTGCAAAGGTGTATATAATTTCGGTACTTAAACCAACACTACTTACTGCTAAATTGCCTCCATACTTACCAACCATCATAGTATCAAACACACCTATCATCATATAGAGAACCATTTCGCCTATTGCTGGTAAGGCAAGTTTAAGAACATCTTCAACTGTTTCTTTATGTAACCTCATAAATCTCCTCCTGTAGACTAAAATAACTCTTAATAAGCATATAAATATATAATATCACAACTTTGAGAAATTTGTAAAATATATGCAGATTAAGAGTTATATTTTTGTATATATGAGTTCTAAGTAGCAAAATTAATAATTTGTTAAGTTATCTTGTTATGAATTACTAAAATCTAGTTGAAATTAAAATCAATAAACTTTTTTAGAACATATATTAAATTTTTTTGTTAATTGAATCTACAATTAGTGCTATAGCATTGTCACCAGATATATTACAAGCAGTACCAAAACTATCTTGAGTTACATAAAGGGCTATCATTAAAGCAAGCAAGGCTTCATTGAAACCTAAAATTGACTGCAATACACCTAAGGCAGCCATTACAGCACCACCTGGTACTCCAGGTGCAGCTATCATAGTAACACCTAACATAGCAATAAATCCAAAAATTTTAGGAAAAGTAAAAGGCATATCATTCATAAGCATTATTGCTATTGAAAGACAAGTTAGTGATATTGTGCTTCCAGATAAATGAATTGTGGCACATAGAGGTACTACAAAATCTCTAATTCCTTTAGAAACCTTGTTTTTTTCAGCACATTGTAAGTTTATAGGTATTGTAGCTGTTGATGATTGAGTTCCTATAGCAGTTAAATATCCAGGAATTTGATTTTTAAGTAGTGTAATAAGATTTTTATGACTAATTATTGAGGCAACTGCAAACTGCAAAATAATTATTAAAAAATGTATAACTAAAATTATTAAAAATACCTTCCAAAATACAGATAGTATACTAACAATTTGTCCACTATAAGTCATATTTGCAAATATACCAAGTATATGAATAGGAAGTAATGGAATAATAAATTTTGCTATTGTATTTTGCATTATTTGTTGAAAGTCCGATGCCATGTTATAAAGAGTTTTTCCTTTAATGGATGCGATACCAAGACCAAGTAAAAAAGCAAGTATAAGTGCTGAAGTTATGTCCATTAAAGGTGGCATTTCAATTTTAAATAACGGCTCAAGTAAACTTTCTTCTGGATTTGAAGTTGTAGCTATTAATGCAGAATTTATAAACTTAGGAAATAAATTAGAGGAAACTAGATATGCAATAAGGCCAGCAACTAGTGTTGAAAAATAAGCAATTCCAGTAGTAATACCTAAAAGCTTTCCCGCAGTATTTCCTAGATCAGCAATACCACATACAATAAAGCCAATTATTATTAATGGTATTGAGAATGATAGGAAGTTTCCAAAGATTGAGTTAAAAGTACTTAAAATTTGTACTATTATTTTAGGTGCAAAAGTTCCAAGTAAGATACCTAAAATTATAGCGATTATTAATTTGTAAATTAGTCCAAGTTTTTTCATGTTTAATCCTCCCTGTTGTATAATTTTTCTTGTTATTTGTACATGTGTTTGTTTATGACGAACAAAAAAGTGCAAAAATAATGAGGTTAACGGACCTCTATAAATGATATTTGAATACATTGTAAGTTAAGATCCTGAAAAAATCAATAGAGAATATAGAAAAATAAGATTTATTAGTACATTAGGTGCAAAGTTTTAAAGTACTATAGGCAAAACTAAGGCACATGAAAGAAAATAACAAGTCCAAGATGCCATGTATATTTTGTGTCAGACAAGAAGGTGATATCAGTTCATAGCATAGACTATGGGCTGATATCGCTGACGAAGTATGCCACAAAATAGACTAGCATACTGACTTGTTATTTTTTTGAATGTGCCTAAAGTGATTATTAATTTGTGAATTAATCCAAAGTTTTATATATAAAAAAAACTAATAGTAAATATAGAAAAAAACTATCTAAATTTTCAGAAAATACAAGATAAAGAGATATAAGGAGGAAAACATTGTAAACATTAATAAAATAAAGAAAATTCAGAATCGTAGAACTTAACAATTATAAAATGGGTCTGATATAATGAATTTAAACACAATTTTCAATAAATGTTTGCAATTCAAAAACAATTGTAAGTAAATATAAATTAATTAGGGGGTTAAAGTTATGGGAAGTAAAGCTTTATCAAGTTTTTTAAAACAAAATTTAGATGATTTAAAATCAAAGGGCTTATACAATGAAATAAATATATTAGAAGGTGCTAACGGAGCAATAATAAAAATAGATGGAAAAGAATTAGTGAATTTATCATCAAATAATTACTTGGGATTTGCAACTAATAATGCAATGATAGAAAAATCTATAGAGGCAACTAAAAAATATGGAGTAGGTGCAGGTGCAGTAAGAACTATCAATGGTACATTAGAGATACATAGACAACTTGAAAAAAGAATAGCTGAATTTAAGCATACAGAATCAGCAATAGCATTTCAATCAGGATTTAATTGTAATGCTGGAGCTATACAAGCTGTAATGAATAAAAAAGATGCTATATTATCAGATGCACTTAATCATGCATCTATAATAGATGGATGTAAATTATCAGGAGCAAAAATATTAAGATATAAACATAATGATATGAATGATTTAAGAGCTAGAGCTAAGGAAGCTAAGGAAAGCGGCCTTTATGAAAAAATAATGGTTATAAGTGATGGAGTATTCTCTATGGATGGTGATGTTGTTGACTTGCCAGGTATGGTAAAAGTTGCTGAAGAATTTGACTTAATAACTTATATAGATGATGCACATGGATCAGGTGTTATGGGAAATGGAGCAGGAACAGTTAAACATTTTGGATTATCTGATAAGGTTGATTTCCAAATAGGTACTCTTTCAAAAGCAATAGGTGTTGTAGGTGGATATGTTGCTGGTTCTAAGGATTTAATAGATTGGTTAAAAGTTAGAGCAAGACCATTCTTATTTTCTACATCATTAACACCAGCAGCTTCAGCAGCATGTATAGAAGCATTTGATATTATGACTAAAAGTCCAGAAATAGTTGAAAAGGTATGGGAAAATGGAAGATATCTTAAAAAAGGTTTAAAAGGATTAGGTTTTGATATAGGACATAGTGAAACACCAATAACCCCTTGTATAATTGGTGATGAAAATTTAACTCAAAAGTTTAGCAAAAGATTATATGAAGAAGGGGTATATGCAAAATCAATAGTGTTCCCGACAGTGCCATTAGGAACAGGAAGAGTTAGAAATATGCCTACAGCAGCTCATACAAAAGAAATGCTAGATAAAGCTTTATCAATATATGAAAAAATAGGTAAAGAATTAGGCATAATTTAAAAATAACTTAAATAAATAGGGGGCAAAATTATGAAAAAGATATTAGTTACTGGTTGTCTTGGACAAATAGGATCAGAATTAGTACCACATTTAAGAAAAATATATGGTGCTGATAATATAGTAGGAACAGATATAAGAAAAGTAGAAGGATCAAAAGTTATAGAGGGTGGACCTTTTGAAATATTAGATGTATTAGATGCTAAGAAAATGGGTGAAATAGCTAAAAAATATAAATGTGATACCATAGTTCACATGGCTGCCTTGTTATCAGCTGTGGCGGAAGCAAAACCAGCATTAGCTTGGGAATTAAATATGGGAGGATTATTTAATGCGTTAGAAGTTGCAAGAGAAAATAAATGTTCTTTCTTTACTCCAAGTTCAATAGGTGCGTTTGGATCAACTACTCCAAAAGCTAAAACACCACAAGATACAATACAAAGACCAGAAACTATGTATGGGGTTACAAAAGTTTCAGGAGAACTACTTTGTGATTATTATCATAAAAAGTTTGGTGTTGATACAAGAGGAGTTAGATTCCCAGGACTTATTTCTTATGTAGCACCTCCAGGAGGAGGAACAACTGACTATGCAGTTGATATTTACTATAAAGCATTACAAGAAGGAAAATATAATTCTTATATAGCAGAAGGAACATACATGGATATGATGTATATGCCAGATGCATTAAATGCAGTTGTAAAGTTAATGGAATCAAATCCAGAAAAATTAATACACAGAAATGCATTTAATATAACAGCTATGAGTTTTGAACCATCTCAAATAGCAGCTGAAATTAAAAAACATATAAGCAGCTTTGAGATGACTTATGAGGTTGACCCAGTTAGACAGGGGATAGCAAATACATGGCCAGACTCAATAGATGATACTTGTGCAAGAGAAGAATGGGGATTTGAAAACAAGTATAACTTAGAGAACATGACAACAGATATATTAGATAAACTTAGAAAAAAATTAGATATTAAATAAATTACTATAAACTCCCTTTACTTGTAATAGTATGGGGAGTTTGTGTTAATTATATTAGGCACATTCAAAAAAATAACAATTCAGTATGCTAGTGTATTTCGTGTCATACTGCGTCAATAATATTAGAAAATAGCCCTGCTATGAATGAATATTAATTCTTTGTTTTACTCAAAATATATATAGCATCTTTGACTTGTTATTTTCTTTCATGTACCTTATTGATTAATTTTCATAATGAGGGTATCATTAAATTTGAAAAATAAAGATCATATTAACTTAAAAGGTGGTAAATATGGCAGAAAAATTTTTAATAGTAAATAGTAGGGTATTACCTGAAGTTTTTGAAAAAGTAATACAAGTAAAGGAACTTATTTACAGTGGTCAGGTAAAAGATATCTCAGAAGGTGTAAAACACGTAGGTATAAGCAGAAGTACTTATTATAAATACAAGGACAACGTATTTCTTGTGTCAGAAGGGCTTAAGGGTCAAAAGGTTACCATGGGGCTGCTTTTAAATCATACAACAGGTGTGCTTTCAAAGATACTAGATAAGATAGCTGATGAAAATGGAAATATACTTACAATAAGTCAGGATATACCTATAAACAATGCAGCAAATGTTAGTATAACTTTTGATATATCTCAAATGAAAGTAAACATAAAAGACCTAATTAACAGATTTGAAAAGATAGATGACATAATTAAAGTAAGCTTAATAGCTATGGAATAGTAAAAAAATGACAGTGGGGGACACTGTCATTTTGGTTTGGGGATAAAAGGGGGATTAATATCTAAAATAAATTAGTATTCCTTTAAATTAAGGATGTTTAAGTGTATGATTAAATTATAAAGAGAATAATAATAATTGTCAATAGATAATGGTTATTATGTTTGATATTTTTATTATACGAATAAATTATAAAGAATTTTAATTCTAAAATTATGGTAAACCCAGAGTTGAAGGTCTTTTGAATTGAGAATTTACAACATTAATTTGTCACTTTTAACTTGTCACTAAAAAAGGGCATAGCCTTTTTTTTGCTTTATAGGATATTGTAAAATTTCAAATTTGTGTATAACTTTGATGACTATTAAAATACATAGATTTTTTAGTTGATAATTGAAGGATAAATCTTCTTAGGAAGATTTTGAAACTTAAAAAATATAATTAAAGAAAATCTGTGATTTTTATCCTAAACTTTCAACTCTCCACTTTCAACTCTCCACTTTCAACTAAAAATGGTGCAGCCTTTTGTTCTTGATATTAACTAAAAAATAGGAATTTATTATTAAAAGATAAGCTACTATACAACATAGAGTAAAGCTAAATAATAAAAATTAGTTGACATATATAGTATATTTGAATATTATATAAGTAATAAATTTTTAAATGTTATGAAGAGAAGAGTAATAATGCAAACAATCTAAAGAGAGCTGGGAATGGTGAGAACCAGTGATTTAAAGCTTTATGAATATGGACTCGGAGCAAACTTACTGAATAAGTATTTCTTTTTAAGTGAGTTCGGTAGCAACCGTTATATTGCATGGTGATAAAAACCTTAAAGGTGGAGTCACTTATAGAGATATTATTGGTAACAATAATATGAAATAGAGTGGTAACGCGTAAATATATGCCTCTATGTAGAAAAAAATTTCTGCATAGAGTTTTTTTTATTTTAAAGTAAATAATAATATTAATGAATTTAGGAGGAATAAATTATGTGTGATAAGAAAAAATTTTATATTACAACTCCAATTTACTATCCATCTGCAAAGCTTCATATAGGAAATACTTATACAACAGTTGCAGCAGATGCATTAGCTAGATTTAAGAGATTAGCAGGATATGATGTGTTCTTTTTAACAGGAACAGATGAGCATGGCCAAAAAATCCAAAGGTTAGCAGAGGAAAAAGGTGTTGCTCCTAAGGAATATGTTGATGAAATAGTTGCTGGAATAAGAGAATTATGGGATCTTATGAACATAAAGTATGATAAATTTATAAGAACTACTGACAAGTACCATGTAAAAGCAGTTCAAGATATATTTAAAAAACTTTATGACCAAGGGGATATTTATAAAAGTTCTTATGAAGGTTTATATTGTACTCCATGTGAATCCTTCTGGACAGAAACTCAATTAGTTGATGGAAAATGTCCTGACTGTGGAAGACCAGTTGAAAAAGCTAAGGAAGAAGCATATTTCTTTAAAATGAGTAAGTACGCAGATAGATTAATTGAGCATATAGAAAATAATCCAGATTTTATACAACCAGAATCAAGAAAAAATGAAATGGTTAATAACTTTTTAAAGCCAGGTCTTCAAGATTTATGTGTATCTAGAACATCTTTTAATTGGGGAATACCAGTTGAGTTTGATAAAGAACATGTAGTTTATGTATGGATAGATGCATTATCAAACTATATAACTGCATTAGGCTATGGAAGTGAAAACTTAGATTTATATAATAAGTATTGGCCAGCAGATGTACATTTGATAGGAAAAGATATATTAAGATTCCATACTATATATTGGCCAATAATGTTAATGGCACTAGATATCGAATTACCAAAACAAGTATTTGGTCACGGATGGTTACTTGTTGATGGTGGAAAAATGTCTAAATCAAAAGGTAATGTTGTAGATCCAGTTATACTTGCAGATCACTTTGGAGTAGATGCTATAAGATATTATCTTTTAAGGGAGATACCATTTGGGGCTGATGGATTATTTACTAATGAAACATTTATAAAGAAAATAAATGCAGATCTTGCAAATGACCTTGGTAACTTAGTATCAAGAACAGTTGCAATGGTGGAAAAATACTTTAATGGTGTAATTCAAGCGCCAACTGCTAAGGAAGATATAGATAATGAATTTATAGAATTAGCATTAAATACACCTAAGCTTGTTGAAAAATCTATAGATGAATTAAAAATTCCTGAAGCTCTTTCACATATATGGAATTTAATTTCTAGGTCTAATAAATATATAGATGAAACAACTCCTTGGATACTTGCTAAAGATGAAAGTAAGCAAGAAAGACTTGGAACGGTACTTTATAATTTAGTTGAAGCATTAAGATTTACATCTGTTTTAGTAAGTTCATTCTTACCAGATACAGCAGAAAAAATAAATGCTCAAATAAATGTAGATTTAACTACATGGGATAGTTTAGCATCATTTGATGGAACTCAAGCTGGAAGTAAAGTTAAAAAAGGTGAAGTTATATTCCCAAGAATAGATGTTGAAGCTAAAATAGCTGAATTTGAAGCATTAAAAGAGGCACAAGAAAAAGAAAATAAAAAACCAGTAATGGAGCCTCTAAAAGAAGAAATAACAATTGATGATTTTGATAAGATAGATTTAAGAGTTGTAAAAGTTCTTGAATGTGAAGCAGTTCCAAAAGCTAAAAAACTTTTAAAATTAAAAGTTGAGTTAGGTGAGGAAACAAGACAGGTTATATCAGGAATAGCTCAACATTATAAGCCAGAAGAATTAGTTGGTAAAAATGTTGTGTTAGTAGCTAATTTAAAACCTGTAAAACTTAGAGGAGAGTTATCCCAAGGAATGATATTGGCAGTATCAAATGATGATGACTCTAAACTATTTACTGTAGATGTACCAGCAGAACTTTTAACTGGAAGTCAAGTAAGATAATACATTTCAAAATATAAATAAAGATTTAAGGCACATTCAAAAAGCTGTGAAATTAAATGTTTTAAATTTAATTTCACAGCTTTTAATTTTAAGTATACATATTATTTTTTTAGTTGAGAATTGAAAGCTTTAATTAGTGACAACTTGTAACTTGCCATTTGAAACTTATCACTTAAAAAAGTTAGTTCATCATATCTTCCAGCATTTCCAAATCTTTAATAATTATAATGTCTCTATCATAATCAATTATGCCATCATCTTTAAGTTTAATTAATTCCCTAGAAAGAGATGGTCTTTGTACACCTAATTTATCTGCCCATTCTTTTTTAGAAGTTGTAAGTTTAATTTTGCTGTTATTGTTATTATTTTTGTATTCACTTAAAAGAAACTCGCATATTTTTTGGCGAATAGTTTTTAGTGTAACTTCTTTAATCTTACTACTTAAAGCAAAGGCTTTATTAGACTGTATCTTTAAAAATTCATATAAGAATGTAGAATTTGATTCACAAAGCTTAGCTAAGGAATCTTTACTTATATTAAGTATAATAGAGTTTGAATCTGCTACAACAGTCATAGGATATGAGTTGCGATCTCCAAAGATAAGATTTTCACCAAAAACATCTCCAGATTTAAATCTAGAAACTTTCAATATTTTTCCGGAAATATCTATCTTTTGTATTTCTACACCACCATCTAAAATTACACTTAAAGATGTACAGAGATCATCTTCCATAAATATAATATCATTTTTTTCATATTTACTTATTGTGTAGTTAATATGAGAAAATATATTAGTTAAATCATTATTCTCAAAAACCTTAAATAATTTGTTTGTCTTTAAAATATCTAGATAGTTTAATATATTCATATAATCACCTATTAAGGCATATTCAAAAAAATAACAAGTCAGTATGCTAGTCTATTTTGTGCCATACTGCGTCATCGATATTAGCCCATAGTCTATAATGTGAACTAATATCACTTTCTTGTCTGACACAAAATATACATGGCATCTTGGATTTGTTATTTTCTTTCATGTGCCTAAAACTAATTTACAATAATTATAGCTTTTAATTTATAGCATATACAAGAAAAACTTAAGTTATTCTAAGACAATATTGAAATACATGTAAATAAAACATATAATCAATATTGAGTTGTACTATATAGTATAAAGAGGAGGAGAAAAAATGAAATATATAATAGCTTGTATTACAGGAGCCTTTATAGGGTATATAACAAACTGGTTAGCTATAAAAATGCTTTTTAGACCTTATACTGAAAAAAGAATATTAGGAATAAAAATACCATTTACACCTGGTCTTATACCAAAAGAACAAAAAAGAATAGCTAAAAGCGTTGGAGAAACTGTTGGTAAACATTTATTATCAAAAGAAACTTTAGTTAGTGAACTGTGTAGTGATAAAATTTATAATCACATAGAAAAACTAATAAATGATAAAGTTATTAGTTTGGGAAAATCAAACTTGAAATTAGGCGATAAATTAATGCCATTAAAAAACAATATTAACAATAAAATTATAAACTTGGGGAAAAGTCAGAAGGTTAAAGGTGCTATAAAGAATTTTATTAATAGCAAGGGAAGTCAGCTAAAGAATAGTGATTATACTGTAACTGAAGTAATTGGAAACAAAAGTGTAGATGTTATAAAGATGTATGTAGAGAAAAATAAAGAAACTATAAGTTTAGATATAGTTACGGCAATAAAAGATCCTTTAATGGAAAATAAAATAAAATCAGCAATTTCATCAGGGGTATCATCTAATGTTAATCCATTAATGGCTATGTTTATAAATGCAGATACTATATATGAAAAAGTAATATCATATATAGAAAACAATATTTACAAACCAGATATCCAAAATGAAATTATTTTAATGATATATAAAATAATAGATAAAATAGGAAATCAAAATATAAAGGATATAATTGAAGAAATTGATTGTGAAGATAAAGAAAAATTACTAGAACTGTTAAGTGATAAAATAAGTATACATATATTAAATGAATCATTAATAAATTCTGCCATAGATAATATTTTCGATATAAACATATCAGATTTAATTAATGGTAATGAAAATAAAATAATAGCAGTTGTAAATAACATAGTGAAAGGTTCATATTCAAACTTTATAAGTAAACAGGGAGAAGAAATTGTTGATTTATTAGATATAGAAAGAATAATAGAAAATCAAATAAATTCATTTCCAGTTGAGTTTGCAGAAAAACTTATAGTTGATATTGCTAATAAAGAATTAAAGGCAATAACATGGTTAGGTGCATTATTGGGCTGTATTATGGGTATTTTATCACCTATATTATCATCTTTATACTAGAAAAAAGTACGCTATAAAATGTATACATTTTATAGCGTACTTTTTAATTCAGTAATTTATGGTTTAATATAAAATTACTCTTTTGAATTAGATATAACATTAACAGCTTGATTTCCTTTATCACCTTCTGCTATATCAAAACTAACAGATTGACCTTCTGCTAATTCTTTAAAGCCATCATTAACAATCGCTGAAAAGTGAACGAAAACATCATCTCCATTTTCAGTTGTTATAAAACCAAATCCTTTTTGAGCATTAAACCATTTAACAGTTCCTTGCATAAAAAAACCTCCTAAAGTTAATACATAATATATGATTTCCTATACTCCAATTAATATACTTATTTTAATAATTAGGTTATAATTTACATATAATTTTAAATATAGGAGTGAGTTTAATGGATATAAAGATATTTGATTCACATGCTCATTATGATGATGAATCGTTTAATGATGATAGAGAAGCTGTAATAGAAGATATAAAATCTAAGGGAGTAATAGGGGTATTAAATTGCGGCGCGTCATTACAGGGTGCTAGGGGTTCAGTGGAGTTATCTAAGAAATATGATATGTTTTATGCTGCAGTTGGAATACATCCTGAGTATGCCAATGAAGTTACTAAAGATGTTTTAGAAGAAATAGAAAAATTAGCTTCTTTTGAAAAAGTAAGAGCTATAGGTGAGATTGGGTTAGATTATTACTGGGATACAAATCCACCAAAGGAGACTCAAAAAGATGCATTTAGAAAACAAATGGCTTTAGCAGAAAAGTTAAATTTACCAGTTGTAATACATGATAGAGATGCACATGAGGACACATTAAATATTATGAAGGAATTTCCTAATGTAAAAGGTGTAGTTCATTGTTTTTCAGGGAGCGTTGAGTTCTCTAGGGAATGTTTGAAATTAGGATATTACATAGGATTTACTGGGGTTATAACATTTAAAAATGCAAAAAAAATAATTGAAGTAGCAAAAGAGATACCATTGGATAGAATATTAGTAGAAACAGATTGCCCCTATATGTCACCAAGTCCTTTTAGAGGTAAAAGAAATCAATCTAATTATATAAAGTATATAGTTGAAAAAATAGCGGAAATAAAAGAAATTCCAGTAAATGATTTAAATAATCAAACTATTTCGAATATAAAAGAGTTGCTAAGTTTAAAAAGATAATATAGAATATACATAAACTATAAAAAAATAAATGGAAAAAAATTCAAACAACAAATATTACAATATAAATATGTTAAATAATCACCATACTCTTGGGATAGCTGAGTTTTTATTCACCCTACTGACAAAGATAACGCAATCATATAATTTTTTATACAGATTTTTTTATTAGGGCTTTTATGAGTGCTTGTCGATGATTTTCTTGCAAATTTGACAAGTTTCTACATGCAAGCTATAATGTACAAGTATGTTTTGCCAGAGGGAGGTAATGGAATGGTTGAGAAGTTTAAAAATATTTGTAAGCAGTACTTTTCAAATGGTCCAAAGGCGGCATTTATAATGTCATTAGTTGTAGTTGGGATAGTTGTTACTATCGTTAGTATGAGAAAGACAGTTGTAGTTGTTATAGACGGAGAAGAAAAGAATGTAGTAACTTATAAAAGGACCGTTGAAGGGGCTCTTAAGGACAACAGAATTGAAGTTGGACAAAAGGACAAAGTAGAGCCTAATTTAGACACCAATATAGGGAATCATGACATAATAAATATAAAAAAGGCTGTTAATGTTGAGATAAAAGTTGATGGTCAACAGGTAGACATTTTAACAGCTGAAGAAGACATAGAGTCTATGCTAAGAGCAGAAGGAATAAACGTAATAGAAGAAGATAGGGTTCTTCCAAGCAAAGATTCTAGAGTACATGATGGAATGGAAATTCAAGTAGTTAGAGTTGAAACAAAAACACTTACTGAAACTCAACCTATAGATTACAATACAGTTGTAAATAAGGACGATAATTTAGCAAATAATCAAACTAAAGTTGTCCAAGAAGGTTCAAATGGTGAGAGAGAAGTTTCAGTTAGAGTAGTTTATGAGGATGGAAAGGAAGTTTCCAGAAAAATCATAAGTGAAAATGTTGTAAAACAACCAACTGATAAGATCATGTTACAAGGAACTTTGGGAGTTCTAAATCTATCTAGAGGTGCTGCAGATCAAACTTTATACAAATTATCAATGCAAGTTAGATCAACAGCATATTGTGATACTGGAAATAATGGAAATCACATTACGGCATCAGGAACAGCAACAGTTAGAAATCCAAATGGATATAGTACTATAGCGGTAGATCCAAGAGTCATTCCTTTGGGATCAAAGGTTTATGTAGAAGGATATGGATATGCTATAGCTTCTGATACTGGTGGTGCTATAAAGGGAAATAGAATAGACTTGTTTTTTGATTCTCCAAGCGAGGTATATAATTGGGGAGTAAAATATGTAACTATGTATGTCTTAAAATAAGCAGTAGTTGAGGGGTATGCCCCTCCTACTGCTTATTTTATTTATGTAGCAAAATATAAAATTTTTTGATTCTAAAATGATGATAAAATCTAAGAATAAAGACAGTTTTTTAATTGAGAACTTTACAGAGTGACAAGTTTAGGATAGATCGTTTTAGGGAGATTGAAATGAATTGACAATTGACGATTGAGAATTGACAATTGAAGGATAAATCTTCTTAGGAGGGTTTTAAAATTTTTAAAATATAATTAAAGAAAATCTGTGATTTTCAACCTGAACTTTCAACTTTCAACTCTATATTTAGGAAGTCTGTGACTTCCAACAATAATCATCAATTGACAATTATCAATTCTCAATTAAAAAAGGGCGCAGCCTTTTGTTCTTAATAAATTGTGTGTATAATATATAAATAAGGTTTAGTGAAAGGGAGTAGAATAATTGATTAAAGAAGTTATTGTTGTAGAAGGTAGAGATGATATAACAGCGGTAAAAAGGGCAGTAGATGCTGAACTTATTGCAGTAGGCGGCTTTGGAATAAATAAAAAAGTAATAGATAGGATAAAAGAAGCACAAAAAAGACAGGGAGTTATAGTGTTAACTGATCCTGATTTTGCTGGAGATAAAATAAGAAGAATAATATCAAAAAGAGTAGAAGGAATAAAACATGCATATATAACACAAAGCGAGGGCACTAAAGGTGATGATATAGGTGTTGAGAATGCCGAACCAGAAGTAATAATTAAAGCTTTAGAGAAAGCAAAATGCACAGTTAAAGAAAAGCGAGAAGAATTTAATATTCAAGATATGATGTTTTTTAAATTAGTTGGAGATCCTAACTCAAAGGAAAGAAGAGATAAGCTTGGAAAAGAGCTTGGGATAGGATATTGTAATGCAAATCAGTTTATATCTAGGTTAAATAATTTTGGGATAACGAAGGAAGAGTTCGTTAAAGCTATAAAGAAAATTAATATTTAGGAGATAAGATATATGGATAATAAGACTAGAGAGATAGTTGAAAAACATAAGTTTAAATTTAGCAAGAGTTTAGGTCAAAACTTTTTGATTGATGATACGGTTTTAGATGACATTATAGTAGGTTCAGGAATAAATGAGGACGATTTTGTTATAGAAATAGGTCCAGGGGTAGGTACGTTAACTAGAGTAATGTTACCTAGAGCTAAAAAAGTAACAGCAATAGAACTTGACTCAGATTTAATACCTATATTAATAGAAGAATTAAATGAATTTCCTAATTTTCAATTAATACATAATGATGCATTAAAGGTTGACTTTAATGAAATCATAGGTGATGAAGAGAGTGTAAAGCTAGTAGCTAATTTACCTTATTATGTGACAACACCTATAATAGTTAGGCTTTTAACAAAAGGGTATAACTTTAAATCATTAACAATAATGATTCAAAAAGAGGTAGCAGAGAGAATAGATTCGGAACCTAACTGCAAGGAATATGGATCTTTATCAGTTTTAGTACAATACCATTGCAATACAAAAATAGTTAGAAAAGTATCACCTACGTCATTTTTGCCAAGACCAAAGGTTGATTCTATAGTAATAAGATTAGATAAATTAGATAAACCTAGAGTTGAAGTTGAGGATGAAAAATTGTTCTTCAAGGTTGTAAGAGCATCATTTAATATGAGAAGAAAAACTTTATGGAATGCATTAAAGCCTTTAGGGTTAAGTAAAGAAGATTTAGAGAGTGCATTTATAGAATCAGGAATAGATCAAAAAAGAAGAGGGGAAACTTTATCGCTTGAAGAGTTTGCAACTCTAGCTAATTCAGTATATAAGTTTTCAATCAAATAAGACATATTCAAAAATAATAATAAAACACATTAAGGTAAAATAATACTTTAATGTGTTTTTTATTTTAAGTAAGCATATAGTTTTTGCAAGATTGTCCAGAAATAAGTGGTAAGAGAGTTGCAGGTTTGTAGTTGAAAAGAACAGTGTTATAGCTGTGAATTTTTATAGTTGGTAGCCATAGAATAACTGTATAGTATGCAGTTGTCATCTCAATTTTTAGAAGGTGGGAGTATTACAGTACCAGGTTATGTTATGAGTTTTTATTAGAGCAAGTTAAGTAATGATTTAAAATAGTATATAAATAAAAGAAATAAATAGGAAAGTTTTTACATGTTATACATATAATATAATGAGTAAAAATATGTGGAGGTAACATAAAGGTGTCTAGTAGTAAGAAGCCATATAGTAGATATTTTATAATTTTACAAGAAGATGAGAAAGGATACTCTGTTTCACAAGATAAACAGATATCCGGATACGCAAAAGTAGAAACAAAAAATGATAAATGTAAAGTATCCTATTACGTTCAAAATATAAAAAAGGATAAAAATAATTGTTACATGATATTGATATGCAATAAGAAAGATTGCAAAAAAATTATTAATCTAGGGATATTGAACATAGATGATAATGGTAGAGCTGACGTTACCTATGAGTATAGCCTAGATAATATAGGAGGAACAGGTATAGAAATTGACAAAGTAGGAGGAGCTGCTATTGTCAAATTTATAGGAGAAAAAGTTGTATATTTAATGCATGGATTTGCATCAAGTGATATACCTCAGGGATTTAAAAACTATGGAATGATTAATTGTAAGAAAGAGGAAATGAAAGAGATTGAAAAAGATATTAAGAACGATGAAAAGGATGAGTATAAAAAGAAAGAGGAGCATAAAAAGAAAGATGAGGATGTAAAAAAAGAACATAAGAAAAAAGATGAAAAAGTAGAACCTAAAAAATGTAAAGATGATGATTATGATAGTGAAACAAAGGAGAAAGATGATGATAAAGGCAAAGATGATGATTATGATGATAAAGGTAAAGATGATGATTGTAAATGTAAAAAAGTAGAATTTGATAATTATGAGAGAGAAATTGATGAGCAAATAAAAGATGAAAGAAGAGAAGAAGAAAAAAAATTAGAAGAGATGATAGATGAAAATCCTAAAGGCAGTATGGGAGAATTCTTTAAGAGTGCAATGTTGGGATTTGAAGAAGCTAAAAATATATGCCCTAATATGAATAAATGTAAATGGTATAAAATACCAGTGGAAGAATTGGATACTATGTGCAACATGTCAAATTACAATAAGTATACAATAGCATATTATCCTATGTTGAATTACTTCCCATATATAAGAAAGCATGGCCATTATATGATGGGACTAATGTACGATGCTGATGGGAATATGAAGTATCTAGTATATGCTATACCAGGAACCAAAGATAAATGTGAACAACCTTATGGAGGAAAATCAGGTTTTGTTACTTGGATTACTGAAAAAATACAAAATGAAAAAGAAAGTGAAATGGGATATTGGGTTATGTTTTATGATTTTAGAAATTCTATGATAGTAGTTCCTATGAAATGATCTAAGTATATTTTAGCATGTCCATATATTGTATGGACATGTAATACATAGAAGAAAAGAGGGTTAAAGGTATGAAGTCTTTTAATGTAAATAATAAAAGATTGGGAGTAACATTAGTTGTTGTAGGATTAGTTATTATTTTGTTTGGATTGCAAATTAATTTTCAGGGAAATATTAGAGAACTTGCATTGAAGAATAGTGGATTAGATGAGTTTAAAGAATATAGGGTTTTAAATGATAAATTAATATATGGATTGCCAGAAGTATGGAGTTCAGAAAATGGAGAATATAAGGTAAGTGACATATTATATCATAGTTCATTTAGCTCATCAGATATAGGCTTAAACGGATATATAGAAGTGTGGAGCAATGAAGATGCATTAGAGACGTTTATTGATAGAAGCAAAGATTATACGGTTAAAGAATATACGTATGATAAATATACGTCAAATAAAGTACAGTTAGATTCAAATGAAGCATATGAAGTAAGTTATAATATGAGTTCAAAGGATAAAAGCTATAATATATATGAGTATTTTGTAAGCTTAAATAATAATGTTATAAAAATTTCTTTTTCTGTGGATAAAACTAAGGACAAAGAAAGCAACAATTTAGTATTTAAGTCAATAGTTAATACAATTAAATATAAAGAGTAGTGATTTTTTTAAATTTAATTGATAAAAAAAAACTAAAGTATTATAATTTAAACAAAGAGAATAAGAGAAGCTATATAGCTTCTCTTTTTGTATTAAGGAGGGAAACATGAAGCCAATATTATTTGATGTATGGGGTTTTAAAGTTTACGGATATGGTTTTATGATAGCAATAGGAATAATATTTGCTATTATCTTATTAACAAAAAGAAGTAATAAGGCAGGATATAATGAAGACCATATTTTAAATATGACTATAATATCTATAATAGCAGGTATTTTAGGCGGAAAAATTCTATATATTATAACTGACTTTAAATCTATAATTAAAAACCCAGAAATTTTAAGAGACTTTGGAGCTGGATTTGTTATTTATGGAGCAATAATTGCAGGAGTATTATCAGTATATTTATATGCAAAAAGAAAATCTTGGGACATTCTTGAGGTCTTTGATTTAGTTATTCCTAGTTTACCATTAGCTCAAGGCTTTGGAAGAATAGGATGCTTACTTGCAGGGTGCTGTTATGGAGCTGAAACTAATAGTGTATGTTCAATAGTTTTTACTGGCTCACAGTTTGCCCCTAATAATGTACATTTACATCCAACTCAAATATACTCATCTATTTTTGATTTTATCTTAGCTGCTGTACTTATATGGTATGATAAGAGAAATAAAGGTAAGGGAAAAACATTTATATTATATTTAATCTGCTATTCAGCAGGAAGATTTTTTGTAGAGTTTCTTAGAAATGATCCAAGAGGGAATGTTGGTAATTTATCAACATCACAATTCATTTCTATATTCGTATTTATTATAGGTGTATATTTGTTTAAAACACATTCAAAAAATAACAAGTCAGTATGATAGTCTATTTTATTTCATGTGGCTAATATAGATAAATTAAAGGAGAAAAAAATTGAAAAAGATAAATAAAAAATATTTATATATTTTTCTTGTAGTTTTAATGTTTATACCTTTAAGTGGTTGTAGTAAAATCGACAACTTAAAAGTTAAAATGGGATTAAAGAATAATGATTTTGATTATATGACAGAAAATAAAGTTGATAAAATTGTAATACAAAGTAATAGAGATCCAAGATTTAGATTTGTTGTAACTGATAAGGGTACGATTCAGGATTTAAATAAAATATTATCAGAAGCAAAGGTTGCAAATGAAAAAACTTCATTAGAGCCAGATTATATATTTGAAATTCATCAAAATGATGAAACTGTAATAAAGTTTAATTATGTAGTTGGGCTTCAAGAAAAAAAACAAGGTAATTTTTATAATGATGATAAGGCATATGTAGTATCTAAAAGAATAGATAATGACATTATAAGAAACCTTTCTACATTGACAAAACCTAGAAAATTTGAAGAACTATATTATGATACTATATTAAAATTTATTGATAAATATGGAGAGTCATTTGATACGAATAAGAAAATAGGGGTAAATATTAGTGATGATGTAGAAGTTTTAAAATATGTATTATCAACGGATTTAGAATATTTTAAAGATAGGCTAAACGATAAATTACCTAATGCTGAGGTTGTAAATAAAAATAAAAATGATTTTGATATTTTAGTAAATGTAAAAACTTATGGATATAAAACAACAATATATAAGAGTATAATAACATTACAAGACAAATCTAATAACACAGAGAACAAGTATTATGTATTATGTAATTATGAAGATAATTCTTGGTCAATAGATGTTTCAAAAGAGAAACCAGAGGGATTTTAAGGAGGTTTTATTATGGGAAATTGTTCAACTTGTGCAAGTAAAAGTAGTTGTTCAAAAAAAGGATCTGCTGAAGGCGATTCTTGTGGCAAAATGATGCCTAAATATGGGGAAATAAAAAATATAATAGGTATTATAAGTGGTAAAGGTGGAGTTGGAAAAAGTACAGTTACTGGTATTATGGCAACTGAACTTGCAAAAAAAGGATTTAAGGTTGGAGTTCTCGATGCAGATATAACAGGACCATCAATGCCTAGATTTTTTGGAATAAACAATGAAAGAGCAAAAATATTATCAGATGAAAATGGAGAAAATATAACATTTACACCTGTTAGTACAAAGTTAGGAATAAAGGTTATATCAATAAATCTATTAACAGAAATAGAAGATCAACCTGTAATATGGAGAGGGCCAGTTATAAATGGGGTTCTTAATCAAATGTACCAAGACACTAAATGGGGGGAATTAGATTATCTATTAATAGATATGCCTCCAGGAACTGGTGATATAGCACTTACAGTTATGCAAAGCTTTCCTTTAACAAGTATGATTATAGTTTCAACACCTCAGGATATGGTATCAATGATAGTGAAAAAGGTTGTAATTATGACTGAGAAGCTAGAGGTTCCCGTTAAAGGTGTAGTAGAAAATATGTCATACATAGATTGTTTAAATTGTGGAGAGAAAACTAGAATATTTTCTAAAAAACCGGCTGCTGAGCATGCTCAATATTTAGGGTTACCTCTTATTGCAGAACTTCCAATAAATTTAGATTTAGTAGAGAGTTTAGAAGAGGGTTTGGCAGAAGATTACTTAATAAATACTGATAAATATACATTTTTAATAGACTCAGTAAAATAAATAATAGATAGATGTCTCTAAAATAAAGAGGCATCTATTTTTTTGATGTATAGAAAATTTTAACTCTAAAATGATGATAAAACTAAAGTTAAAGAGTTTTTCAATTGTAACGGTGTATAGATATTTTTATTCATTTATTAGATATTGTGGATTTTGAATTTATCGATAACGTTGAGAAACACTTCATATTGTGACAAGTTAATGATGTTTTTTGTTGCTTAAAAAATAATTTAACCTTAACTTGTCACTAAAAATTTGTCACTAAAAGAATGGAGTAGTCAATTTATAAGTAAGTTAGTATGAATAATTTTCGAGGGTATGATAAAAGATAGTATAGATTTTAAAAAGAGGAGGTGTAGTTATGAATGCACATGTGGATAAAGATGTCTGTATAGGATGTGGATTATGCCCATCTGTATGTCCAGCTGTATTTGATATGGATGATGATGGGAAAGCTAAGTCTATAGTTGATGAGATACCTTCAGAAGAAGAGGCTAGTTCCAAAGAAGCTGAAGAGAGTTGTCCTGTAGATGCGATAGCTGTCCAATAAAAAAATAAAGGATTTTAGATAACTAAAATCCTTTATTTATATAAATCTTGAAAAATTATTTTGAAAACCTCTAAAGCTTCCTCAATTTTAGTTTTCATTAGATATTTTTTGCTTTCAAATTCTTTAAACCCATCTTCCGTTAGACAATATATTTTTTGAAATTTCTTTTTTGGATCATCCCATTGACCTTCAACAAAGCCTTGCTTTTCTAGCTTTTTTAAAAGAGGATAAATACCGCCTGTACTAGGAATCCAAAGGCCATGTGTATTGTCACCTATTTTGTGAGAGATTTCATTACCATTAGTGGGTTCTAAACTAAGAATATACATAACGTATATGGGTAATAAACCTTTTGTAAAAACTTGACCTACAGCTTCTTTTTCTTTGGTAACTTTTTTTAGTTCGTCTAATTTGCTTTTATACTCTTCATACAATCTTTTCTCTTCGGCTTTTATATCATTATCATCCATGAAGCTAGCCATTCTTAATCATCCTTTTCTATAATTAACCCTACAAGACCAGGACCTGTGTGTACACCAAGAGAAGGACTTATTTCTCCAAAATAGGTATCGGTTACGTTATCTAGGGTTTGTATCTGAGATAAAAGATTTTTACTATCATCTAAGGAATCTCCATGTAGTATTGCTATTTTGCATTTAGATTCAGAAAGCGATTTCTTTGCAACATTAAGTAGCTTAGATAATCCTTGTTTTTTTCCTCGTATTTTTGCAAAGGTATAATATACACCTTCATCATTAACAGAAATTATAGGTTTTATATTTAATAAATCACATAAAGTTCCAGATACTTTACCTATACGACCACCTTTTTTTAAATATTCAAGGGTGTCTATAATATAGTATACAGAAACATTTTTTCTCATAGAATGAAGGTTTCCAACTATTTCATCAAAAGAAAGTCCTTGTGCTATCAAAGAGGCACATCTTAATATTATAAATCCAGTAGCCATAGTTAAAGTTTTAGAATCAAATATATGAATGTTTAACTCTGGATAATTTTCAGAAATTAAATTTAATGCATTAAATGTTCCAGATAATTCACTTGATATAGTTATAGCTATAACATGAGTGTATCCTTCAGATATAAGTTTTTTTAGTGTAGTATCCATATCTTCTATTGATGGTAAAGAAGTAGTTGGAACTTCATTACAAAGATTATTATAAACTTCACTTGGAGAAATTTCTATACGGTCTCTGTATTCACGATCCTTATATATGATTTTAAATGGTAGTAAATTTATATTATATTTCTCTAATAATTCCATTGAAACATCACAAGAACTATCACAGATTAAAGCTATCTTTTCCAAAATTGTACCCTCCTAAAATTTAATTATATATCATATTATATCACAACTGATAACTATATCAATACTGATATAGTTATCAGTTGTGATATTTATAAACTACATATTATGTTTATTTTAGATTGAATAAATGTAAAAATATAGAATATATAAAATGTTTTTTGTCAACAAGCGAAAACATGTAAAAAACTCTAAAAATATAAGAATATAAAAATTAAACCACTATAGCATAATAAAAAACTTAAAATTAAAATTGATAATAAATTAGGTTTGCATTATAATAAGTCAGTATGATTAATACTAGATATAGTGCTTTGGAGGTTTTAGATATGCTATATGTTGTGAAACGTGACGGTAGAAGGGTTGAGTTCAACTTTTTAAAGATAACAGAGGCCATAAAAGGGGCTGCTGATGAGATTGGATATACACTAAAAGAAAGTGAACTAATGGAAATTACTAAGAAAGTAATTAATTACATAGAAGATGAGAATTTAGAAAATGTTTCTGTTGAAAAAATACAAAACCTAGTTGAAAAAGGTTTAAGAGATAACGGGGCTAAAGAAATAGCTCAAGCATATTCTAATTATAGAAAAGAAAGAAATAAGGTTAGAGAAATAAAATCTGATTTAATGAAAGCTATTGGTAAGATTGGTATTGAAACAGATAGAGATAATGCAAATGTTGGGAATAATTTCAGTTCAAAATTATTAAGAATAGCTAGTGAATCAAATAAATGGTACAATTTAGCTTCTATGCCTAAGCATTTATCAAAAGCACACGAAAATGGAGATGTGTATTATCATGATTTAGATAGTTATAATTTAACTACAAATTGTTTGCATATTCCAACTAAAGAGGTACTTGAAAGAGGATTTAATACTGGATATGGAACAATAAATCCACCAAGAAGAATAGAAACAGCAGCAGAGCTTTCTTGTATACTTCTTCAATCAACTCAAAATGATATGTTTGGCGGTCAGGCTCATCCTGAATTTGATAATGATTTAGGATGTTTTATAGAGCCAACAAGAGAAGAAATAAGAAATGAATTATTGGAACTAGGAATAGAGGGGTATAAATTAGAGGAGCTTGTTGAAAAAAGATTAAGATCTAGAATACATCAGGCTATGCAGGGAATAGTTTATAACCTAAACACTATGCACTCAAGAGCTGGATCACAGGTTCCATTTAGTTCAGTAAATATAGGATTACCAGAAAGTAAAGATGCCGCTCTTTTATGTGAGATATTTTTATTAGAGTATGAGCAGGGGTTAGGTATGGGAGAACAACCTATATTCCCTAATATAATATTTAGAGTGAAAAATGGTGTGAACAGAGAAAAAGACGATCAATATCATTACTTATATAAATTAGCATGTAGGGTAGCAGCTAAAAGAATGAATCCTACGTTTATGAATATTGATGCTGATTTTAATAAAGAATATTATGATAAGGGATATACACCAGCTACTATGGGATGTAGAACTTATTTAATGAGCAATGTTAATGGTGAGCCAGGAACAAAAGGTAGAGGAAATATAGCACCTACTACAATTAACTTACCAAGAATAGGAATACAGGCTAAGGGAGATAGGAAGAAATTCTTCTCATTACTTCAAGCTAGATTAGACTTAGCTAAGGAATCATTACTTCATAGATATGGAGTTTTAAGACAGTTAAGAGTTAAGGATTTACCTTTTGTTGCAGGTCAAGGTTTAATGAAGGGATCTGAGAATCTATTACCTGATGATTCAATAGAACCTATATTAAAGCAAGGAAGTTGGGTTATAGGATTTATAGGATTGGCTGAAACATTAATTGCTTTAACAGGAAAGCATCATGGTGAAGATGAACAAATAAAAGAATTAGGTGTTGAAATAATTACTTTTATAAGAAATTATACAGATAAATTAACTGAAGAAACTAAGCTTAATTGGAGCACATATGCTACTCCAGCAGAAGGTCTGAGTGGAAAGTTTATAGCTCAAGATAAGAAGGTATTTGGTGAAATAAAGGGCGTAACAAATAAGGACTATTATACAAATTCATACCATGTACCAGTAGGATATCCTATATCAATAAAGGATAAAATAGAAATAGAAGCACCATATCATAAGCTATGTAATGCAGGACATATAACTTATTTAGAAGTTGATGATTGTCCTACAGGTGAAAATATAATGGATATATTAAATTTTGCATATAAAAACACTAATATAAATTATTTAGGAATTAATTTTCACATAAGATACTGTAGAGATTGTGGAACATATCTTCAAAGTAGTGATAGTAAATGTAAAAGTTGTGGTAGCTATAATATACAAGGTGTATCTAGAGTAACAGGATATTTAAGTCTAGACGAAAGATTTGGACCAGGAAAATATAATGAAAGAAAAGATAGATTAACTCATACATCAAATATGTTGGGTTATAAAAATTGTTAGGTTAAGGATTAAGGAACATTCAAAAAAATAACAAGTCAGTATGCTAGTATAGTTGACTTATTATTTTCTTTCATGTGCCTAAAGTTATTTTTAAAAATGCCTTAATAAATAGAGAATGTGTGGTGATAAGCTGAAAATATAAAGCATATTGCCACACATTCTTTAGGGTTAATATATATTACATATGGAAAGAGGAGAATATATGGATAAAAATATAAGGTTATCAGGTCTTATACATGAGAGCTTAGTTAATGGACCTGGAATAAGAAGAGTATTCTTTTCACAGGGATGCAAGCATAATTGTCATGGATGTTTTAATGTGGAGACTCACAGCTTTAATGGTGGTAACCTGTTTAATATGGATGAATTACTTTCTGATATAAAAGAAAACCCAATGATAAAAGGAGTAACTTTTAGTGGAGGAGATCCTTTTGAACAAAGTGACAAATTTTCATATATGGCTAAAGAGTTGAAAAAATTAAATATAAATATATGGTGTTATACAGGGTACAGATTTGAGAATTTAATAGATGATGAAAAAGAGAAGTGCCATTGGGGTGAATTATTAAGAAATATAGATGTTTTAATAGATGGTAAATTTGACGAAAATCGAGCTAGTGAAGATTTAAAATATAGGGGATCAGATAATCAAAGGATTATAGATGTTAAAAAATCTTTAGAGAAAAAAGAATTAATCTTATTTGATATAGAATAATATACAAGATTATTATAGTTAGGTACATTCAAAGAAACAACAAGTCCGTATGCTAGTCTATTTCGTGTCATACTGCGTTAGTAATATTAGCCCATAATTGGCTGGCACGAAATATACATGGCATCTTTGACTTGTTATTTTCTTTCATGTACCTTATTGATAAATTTTATATGAAAAACTAAGGTGTTTTAAATTAGGGTAAATAAACTTTTGCTTACAAAGTAATAATTAATAGAGTTTTTAGGAATCATATTAATTATATGAAGGAGGTAAGCAATATGACTAAATTTAAAATACTTAAGTTTATAATTATAGCTGTAGCTTTAACATTATCATGTGTAGTTATTATGAATAGTACAACGGGAGCTGTAAGAAGTTCAACTAGTATAGAAGTTGAACCTTAACAAAATGTTAAAAATTATTATTAACAAATAATCATTTTACATATTGGAATTTACTGAAAAATAATATATACTTATTTTAGGTACATTCAAAAAATAACAAGTCAGTATGCTAGTCTATTTGACTTATTATTTTCGTTCATGTACATTAATAGAACTTTAAGGGGGGTATATACTATGAATATAAAAATATCTGATATAGCTTGTGATAATATAGAAAATGTAGTAGTTCCCGTTTTTGAGGATGGGAAATCTGATTATATATGTGATGATGTAAAAGCTGTAATTAATACATTAAAAAATAAAGAACAGTTTAAGGGAAAGTGTGGAGAGGTATTTTTCTTTACTAAAAATGGAGAAAACAATTTTAAACAAGTAATTTTACTTGGTTTAGGAAAAGAAGAAGGATTAACTTCAGAAAAAATTAGAGTTGCATATTCTAAAGCTTTAAGAAAAGCAAAAGAACTAAAATTACAAGATCTTTCAGTTAGATTTTTTGAATCTGAGAAAGTATGTAGAAAAAGTAGAATAAAAGCTATAGCAGAGGGAATGGCTTTAGCTAACTATGCTTTTAATAACTATAAAAGTGATAAGAAAGAAAGTACAATTAAAAACATAAATGTAATAGGTGTTAAGGATGAAGATAAGAATAAAGTCCAAGAAGGATTAGATGAGGCCAATTCACTTATTAACGCAATTTATGAAGCTAGAAATTTAGTGAATGAACCAGCTAATACAATTTACCCAGAAACTTTGGCTAAAAGGGCTGAAGAATTAGGAAAAGAATTTGGGTTTGAGGTAGAAGTTTTTGGTGAAAATAAAATACAAGAACTTAAAATGGAAGCCTTTATGTCTGTTGCTAAAGGATCAAATCATGAACCAAAACTTATAGTTATGAGATATTTTGGTGATAAGGCAAATAAGGATAATGTAATTGGTCTAGTAGGTAAGGGACTAACTTATGATTCAGGTGGATATTCAATAAAGCCAACAGCAGGAATGGTTAGTATGAAGACAGATATGGCTGGAGCAGCAGCTGTAATAGGAGCTATGACTTCAATATCAAAAATGGATATTAAAGCAAATGTAGTTGCAGTAGTTGCAGCATGTGAAAATCTAATATCAGGTGCAGCTTATAAGCCAGGAGATATTATTTCTTCAATGGCAGGTAAGTCTATAGAAATCTTGAATACAGATGCAGAAGGAAGACTAACTCTTATAGATGCAGTACACTATATAATAGAGAAAGAAAATGCAACTAAGGTTGTTGATATTGCAACATTAACAGGTGCCGTTGTAGCAGCTCTAGGAAAAACAGTTACAGGAGTAGTTACTAATAATGATGAATTTTATAGTGATTTAGAGAGTGTATCTAAAGTATCAGGAGAGAAGGTATGGAAATTCCCTGCATTTGATGAATACAAAGAACTTATAAAATCTGATATAGCAGATCTTCAAAATTTAGGCGGAAAATATGGTGGAACTATAACAGCAGGATTATTTATAGGAGAATTTGTTCAAGATATACCATGGTTACATCTTGACATAGCTGGAACAGCAGATTCAAATGTTGAAAAAGAATATTTAACTAAAGGCGGTACAGGAGTTGGAGTAAAAACTCTTTATTACTTAGTAAAAAAAACTGTAGAGTGTAAAGAAAAATGTTGTTGTAATAACAAATAACATTTTTATATAAAAAATATAATATGAAAAAGTGAAGCGAGAAATTGCTTCACTTTTTTATTTTATAGGATATTATAAAATTTCAAATCTGTGGATAACTTTGATAACTATTAAAATATATAGATTTTTTAGTTGAGAATTGAAGGTTGAGAGCTGAGAGTGAAGGATAAATCTTCTTAGGAAGATTTCAAAACTTAAAAAATATAATTAAAGAAAATCTGTGATTTTTAGCCTAAACTCTCAACTAAAAAAGGGCGCAGCCTTTTTTTTATAGCAATATGTAACATTCTAAAACTTTAGTATAGATTCTAGTAATTAATTATATATAGGTTAGGGATTAATTTATTCTATATAGCAAATAATAGATTATATAAAAGATCAAGAGGGTGATAACATATGAAAAATATACTAAAAATATACAAAAGAGATATGAAAAGTATAGTTACAAATCCAATAGCTATTATAGTTATACTAGCACTAATATTTTTACCATCATTATATGCATGGTTCAATATTAAGTCATCTTGGGATCCATATAGCAATACAAAAGGTATAGCAGTAGCCATAGTAAATAACGACATAGGATCTAGTTTTAATGAAAAAGAAATACATATAGGCGATGAAATAATAGAATCATTAAAGACTAACGAACAAATGGGATGGCGATTTGTTGATGAAAAAACTGCTATGGATGGAGTAGAAAGAGGAGATTATTATGCATCAGTAATAATACCAGAAGATTTTTCGGAAAAAATAACATCTATAATTAATAGCAAAAAAATAGAAAAAGCTAAGCTTAACTATTATATAAATGAAAAGCTAAATGCAGTTGCTCCTAAGATAACAAGTAAAGGAGCATCCTCAATCCAACAAGAAGTAACCAAGAATTTTATAGAGACCGTAGATGGGGCAATTCTTGAGGCCTTTAATAAAATTGGAGAAGATCTTGAAGAGTATAGACCTAAAATTGGTGAATTTAAATCAGGAATACAGGAATTAAATGATAGGATGCCTGAAATAAAAGAAAAAATTGATTTAGTAGAAAAGGGTATTATAAAAGGAGAGGAGCTAACAGACTCGCTTCAAAAAAACATGCCGTTAATAGAGGAAACACTAAATAAAGGAGTTGAATTAACTAATTCATTTAAAGACTACTCAGCAAGTACAAAAGAAAATATAAATTCTATAGCTCCAACTTTAAAGAAAGATTTGCAGTATTCAAAAACAATATCAGATAATATCAATAGTTTAAGTGGTAAGCTATATGAATTAAATGCATCAGACGAAATACAAAAGGTTCTTAATAGTTTAAAAAATAAGAGCGTAGTTTTAAGAACGATGATTAGTAACACAAAGGATATAATAGATAAGATTAATATATCAAATTCACCAAATTTAAACATACTATCAGAACTATTAGGTTCTAAAATTAAAAAATTAGAGCAATATGAAAATGAAATAGATAGTGCTCTAGTACAAATAGAATCAGGAAACCAAGTAGCTAAAGAAACATTAGATGCTATAAATAATATTTCTAGAGATGTATCCAATGGGTTAGAAATAGCAATAAATGACTTCGACTCTAAATTTTTACCAGAAATAAATTCTGTTGCAGATAAAATCTATGATATAGCATCGAATTCTAATGTTTTAGCAAAAGAAGCAACCAGTAAGATACCAGATGTTAAAGACTTGCTAAATAAAATCTCTGTAATAGGAGAAGGTGGTAAGGAAGATGTTTATAAATTACAAGAAAAACTACCTGAGGTTCAGGTTATATTAAAAAAATTAAATGATAAGATTAATGAGTTAGATAATGCTGTAGATATAAATGAATTAATAAGGCTTCTTAAAACTAATCCTGAGGAAGGAAAAACATTTATATCATCCCCAGTAGAACTAGAGGAAACATCATTATTTAAAATACCTAATTATGGGTCAGCTATGGCTCCATTTTTCACAACTCTATCGCTATGGGTTGGAGGACTAATATTAGTATCAATATTATCAGTAGAAGTCCCACATGAATTTAAAGAAAAATTTAAATACTATGAGATATATTTTGGAAAAAGTCTATTGTTTATAACAATATCTTTACTTCAAGCATTATGTGTAAGTTTAGGGGATATATACTTTCTAGGGACATATACTTCAAATAAAACTGTTTTTGTATTAGGATCAATGTTTACTGGATTTATATTTATGAGCATTATTTACACCTTTGTATCTGTGTTTGGAAGTGTAGGTAAAGTTCTTGGAATAATTGGTCTTGTAATACAATTATCAGCATCAGGAGGAACATTTCCAATACAGGTTACTCCTGAATTTTTCCAAAAAGTAAATCCATATTTACCTTTTACTTATGCAATACAGTTAATGAGAGAAGCAACAGGAGGAGTAATATGGGATGTAGTAAGAAAGGATATCCTTATACTTTTAATATACGTTGCTATATCTATCTTAATAGCACTTGTATTAAAGGAGCCAATTAATAAGAGTAGCGTAAAGTTTGTTGAAAGATTTAAAGAAAGTAAACTAGGAGAACATTAAGTTAAGTGATAAGAGACCTATATCTAAGCAGTAATAATATATGTACAACAAAAAGGACTTGAAAATTAAATTTCAAGTCCTTTTCATAATTAAAATTCAAAATTTCCTGTAGTTCTTGGGAATGGTATAACGTCTCTTATATTAGACATTCCAGTTATATACATTATTAATCTTTCAAATCCTAATCCGAAACCAGCATGCTTAGTTCCGCCGTATTTTCTAAGTTCTAAATACCACCAGTAATCTTCTTTGTTAAGACCAAGTTCTTCTATTCTTTGTTCAAGAACATCAAGTCTTTCTTCTCTTTGGCTACCACCTATTATTTCTCCTATTCCAGGAACTAAACAGTCCATAGCGGCAACAGTCTTTCCATCTTCATTTAATCTCATATAGAAAGCTTTTATATCTTTTGGATAGTCAGTAACGAATACTGGCTTTTTAAATATTTCTTCTGTTAAATATCTTTCATGTTCTGTTTGAAGGTCGCAACCCCATTCAACAGCATATTCAAATTCTTTATCAGCTTTCTTTAAAAGTTCTACTGCTTCAGTATAAGAAACCTTACCAAATTCAGAAGAAACTACATGGTTTAATCTTTCTTTTAATCCTTTATCTATGAAAGAATTGAAGAATTCTATTTCTTCAGGACATTCATCCATAACATATTTAATTACATATCTAAGCATATCTTCAGCAAGCTGCATATCATCTTTAAGATCTGCAAAAGATATTTCAGGCTCTATCATCCAGAATTCAGCAGCATGTCTTGCAGTATTAGAATTTTCAGCTCTGAATGTTGGTCCAAAAGTATAAACATTTTTAAATGCTAAAGCAAAACATTCAGCATTTAATTGTCCAGAAACAGTCAAGTTTGACTCTTTTTCGAAGAAATCTTCTTTATAGTTTATTGAACTGTCATCATTTTTAGGAATATTGTGTAGGTCTAAAGTTGTTACTTTAAACATTTCACCAGCACCCTCACAGTCAGATCCAGTTATTAATGGAGTGTGAGTATATACAAATCCTTTTTCATTGAAAAACTTGTGTATAGCATAAGCTGCAACAGAACGTACTCTAAATACAGCGGAGAAAGCATTACTTCTAGGTCTTAAGTGAGCTATTGTTCTTAAGTACTCAAAAGTATGTCTTTTCTTTTGTAGAGGGAAATCACTATGAGATAGACCTTCTACAACTATGCTAACTGCCTTTATTTCAAATGGTTGTTTAGCTTGAGGTGTAGCAACTACAGTACCTTCAATTGTTAAAGAAGAACTTATAGGAAGCTTTGCAATCTCTTTGAAATTACATAAAGCATCATCAAATACTACTTGAAGATTTTTAAAGAAAGTTCCATCATTTAATTCTATAAATCCAAAACTCTTAGAGTCTCTAAGGGTTCTTATCCAACCAGAGATTGAAACTTTTTGATCCATGTATTGTTCTTTGTTTCTGTATAGTTCTTTAATAGAAACGTTTTGCATATAAATCATCCTTTCAAAAATAAATTTTTGTAAATAAAAAAGCCCTCCATCCACATAAAGGGACGAAAGGCATTAACTTCGCGGTACCACCCAAATTGTTATAAAAATTTATAACCACTCGATCAACATCATATAAATGTTGTTCTTCTATAACGGGAAGCTACCGTCCAAGTCTACTATCATAATGTTATATGATTTCGGTTAGAAACTCTGAGATGTTCTTCAATATAAGCTCCCTACAAGGCTCTCACCATCCCTTGTTCGCTATAAGGTACTAATCCTATATTTACTCTTCTCTTCATAGTCGATACAGATAATTAAATTATTTATCTAACATTCATTCTATATAGTGACTATTATACTATTATTATATGAAAAATCAATACTTTTGAAATTAAATATTATGCTCCTTCTTTTAAAAAGTTATATTGAGCAATGAACAAATCATAATACTTACCTTTTAGTTGAATTAATTCTTCATGATTACCACATTCGCAAATCTTACCATCATCGATAACCATTATTTTGTCACAATCTCTTATTGTAGATAACCTATGTGCTATAACAAAAGAGGTTCTTCCGTTTAAAAGCTTGTTTATACCAGTTTGCACTAGGCTTTCAGTATAGGTATCAATGTTAGAAGTTGCTTCATCTAATATAAGAATTCTAGGGTTTGCAAGTAAGGCTCTAGCAAAAGAAATTAATTGTCTTTGGCCTACAGATAGTCTTGATCCTCTCTCATTAACCTCAGTATCATATCCATTTTCAAGCTTCATTATAAAGTCATGGGCACTTACAGCTTTAGCCGCAGCAATTATTTCATTATCTGTTGCATTAAGTTTTCCATATCTTATGTTTTCTTTGATGGAAGCCGAAAATAAGAATGTATCTTGAAGCATTATGCCCATTTGACTTCTTAAAGAATATAGTTCAACATTTTTTACATTTAAATTATCTATAAAAATATCACCTTTTGTAGTATCATAAAATCTGCTTATTAAGTTAACTATAGTAGTTTTACCAGCACCAGTAGGGCCAACTAAAGCAATGCTTTCACCAGGCTTTATTTTGAAATTAATGTCATGTATAACTGCATCGTCATCATCATAAGCAAAAGTAACATTTTTAAATTCAACATGTCCTTTGATTTTGGGCATTTTAATGGCTGATTTTCCACTAATTATATAAGGGTCAATAGACATAATTTCAAATATTCTTTCAGCAGCTGCGAAATTAGTAATAAGAGTATTATAGAAATCTGATATATTCATTATTGGTTTCCAAAACATTGTTATATATAGTGTAAATGCAATAAGGGTTCCAACAGATATATCACCTTTAGTTATTAATCCAGCTCCAACCCAGTACACAACTATTGATCCTATACCCCAAGAAAGTTCTACTAATGGCCAGAAAAAATCATTTAGTCTTACACTGGATACAAAAGAGTTTACCATATCATTTACAAGACTTAAAAATGTTTCAGATGTATCTTTTTCTTTTGCAAAGCATTGGATTACTCGAATACCCGAAAAATCTTCATGAGTAAATGCATTTAGGTTTGAACGCTTTTTTCTATAATTCATCCATCTTTTAGTTGCAAACTTTTCTATTGAAAATAAGCTTACAAATAGAAGTGGGAGTATAATAATAGCTGATAGAGCTAACTTATAATTCATAGAAAACATAACTATTGTTACACATATAAGGCTTAGAGTATCAGGAATTAGGGTAGTTATAGAATTTGAAAAAAGTTCCTGTAGAGCATTTACATCTCCCATAACTCTAGCTAAAATTTTACCAGCAGGTCTGTTGTCAAAGAAAGAAAATGATAGTTTTTGAATATGGGAATAAAGTTCATTTCGTATAGTCAAAAGTATATTATTAGTTATTGAAGACATAATGACGATTCTTTTTTTTGAAGCTATCATTGATAGAAAGTTTAAAAAACATAGGACTACAGCTATTATTATCAATCCATTAACATTTGAATTAGCTATTTGGATGTCAATAGCGTTTTTTAACAAGTATGGATTTACTAAACCACACATCATAACAAAGATTAACAAAAGTATTACTATAAAAACTTTTAATTTATATGGTTTTAAATATTTTAATAATTTTTTAAGTGTTTCCTTTTTAGAAGAAACATTGGATATTTCATCTTCTTTTACAGCATTTCTAGCCATTATATCACCTCTTTTTCGTTAGAGTCATTATCAGTCAATGATTCAAAATCTTTAAATTGCTCACAATAAATTTCATAATACTTTCCTTTTAAAGATAATAATTCAGTATGAGTACCTTTTTCTATAATTTCACCATTGTCCATAAATACTATTAAATCAGCATTTTTAACAGCAGAAATTCTATGGGCTATTATAAAAGTTGTACAATGTTTTTTATGGTTATTTAAGTTCTTTAAAAGTTGAAATTCTGTTTCCATATCTAGCGCGGATGTTGAATCGTCCAAGATTAGTATAGGACTATTTCCAACTAAAGCTCTAGCAATAGAAAGTCTTTGCTTTTGTCCACCTGAAAGACCAAGTCCACGTTCACCTACTATAGTTTGAAATTTATCAGGAAGATCATTAATAAAGTCTAATACACAAGATAAGTTACAAGCAGTTTCTATTTCCTCTAATGAAGCATTTTTTTTGCCAAAACGTATATTTTCAAGTATAGAATCTGAAAACAAAAATGTATCTTGAGGAACTATAGAAATAGATTTTCTTAATGATGATATATCAAAATTTTTAATATTTATATCATCAACAAGGATTTCTCCAGAGCATACATCATAATATCTTCCAATGAGATTAACTAAAGAAGACTTACCAGAACCAGTAGTTCCCATTAGTGCAATAGTGCTTCCTGATGGTATGTCTAAGGTTATATTTTTTAATATCAAAGTATCATTGTATTGAAAAGATACATTATTAAAAGATATTTTACCTTGTATACTATGATCGCATAAGCAGTTTTTATCGCTTACTATTTCAGGTTTTGTATTTAGAATTTTCATTATTTTTTTGTATGATGCTTTATTTTGGGCAAGAAGGTTTGTAAGCCATCCAAGCATTCTTACAGGCCAAATAACATTCCATATATAACCATTAAAAGCTACTAAAACTCCTATTGTTATCTCTCCTTTTATTACAAGATATCCTCCTAAAGCTATCATAATTACAATAGATATATTAGTTAAGAACTCTATAGGAGGAAAGTACTTACTTAAAATTTTAGATTGATTCATATTAAGATTGTAGTTGTGCTTATTCATATCAAGAAATTTTAATATTTCATGCTTTTCTCTAGAAAAGGCTTTGACAAGTCTTACCCCAGCTATATTTTCTTGAGCTGTAGTATTCAATTCTGCATTTTGATCACTTATTTTATCATAAGTCTCAACTTCTAATTTTTCTAACTTCATAGCAATGAATGCTATAGGGATCATTATAGATATACATGCAAGAGCAAGTTTCCAGTTAAGATAAAATAACGCAATAGATGCAAAAACAAAGTATATAGCATTCTCAATGAATAGGCGTAATCCAAAGCTTAAAGTCCTCCAAATGTTGTCTACATCTTCACCAATTCTGGACATGAGTTCTCCAGTATTCATATTATCGAAATACTTAAAATTAAGACTTTGTATATGGTTAAATAAATCGAGTTTTAAATCTCTATTTACCTTAGTTCCCATAACGTCAAATAGATATTCTTTAAAGTATCCCATTATAGCTCTACTAAGAGTAATTACAAGTAAGCTAATTGAAATAGTTAATAAAAGAGAAAAATCTTTACCTATTATTACTTTATCAACTAAATCCTTTATCAGTAGTGGGTTGATCATATCAAGAATGATATTGGCTAACATGAAGACTGTAGGAATAAGTACAAGAGCTTTATACCTACATACATACTTAAAAATTTTGTTCAAAATAATACCCCCTTTTAGAAAACAAAAGTCATGATAGTCCTAATAAGGACATACCATGACTAGAATCAATAATTTATATAAAAGCATAAAGATGTATCACAAAAAAAGTAATACAATATATGACTTTTAGGCGCAAAAAGATCATGTGTTAAATGTGTAAGACACAACAAATACCACATGACCATAATTTCAAATTATATAGAAAAGCCATGGGAGTGATTCCCAATAACTTTTGTAAAAGAAAACAAATAACACTATTTCCTGTAATACATAAAGAAGATAGAAGAATCACATAAATTTATATTAAGTTTTAGGTTTGAAGAATATAAATTTGATAACATTTAAACTACCTCCTTTAATTAAAATTATTAATTAAGCAGATAGAATTAATGTTAATAGATGACAAAGTTTTAAAACTGATATTTAAATATATGATTAACATAGTTCTACCTCCTTAAAATAAAATTTGATTTTAAATATCCTATTAATAGAATATTACCACAAGAAAAAAATGTCAATAAATTTTCAGAATTAAATAAAAATTCTGTACCGTTCCAGAATTTTAATTATTTAAGAACATTTCTCCAACTTTTACTACATCTCCTGCACCTACAGTCATTAAAAGATCTCCTTCTGAAAGTCTTGGCTTTATATAATTTAAAGCTTCTTCATGAGAATGAACATTAACACATTTAATGCCTTTTTCTCTTAATTTTTCGCCAAGTTCATTAGAAGAGACAAGACCTGTATCTTTTTCTCTTGCTGCATATATATCCATAAGAATTAATTCATCACAATCATAAAAACTTTCAACAAAATCATTAAATAAAGTGTAAGTTCTAGTATATGTATGTGGTTGGAAAACACAATACACATTATTATAGTTCATGTTTTTTGTAGAACTTAAAGTAGCCTTTATCTCTACTGGATGATGTGCATAGTCATCAATGACAGTGACTCCATTTTTTTCACCTTTAAATTCAAATCTTTTATGAGCACCTGTAAATTCTTTTAGACCATCAATTATATCATTGTAAGAAACTTTTAAAATTAAAGAAGATGCTATTGTGCCTAGGGCATTTAGTATATTATGCTTTCCAGGCACCATAAGATCTATTTTAAATAAAAATTCATTGTTTAAAATAACATCAAAACTAGAACCATGGCCAGTAAATTTAATGTTTTTAGCAATTAAATCACCATTATCAATACCATAAGTTAAAGTATTACATTTGCTATCTTTTAACACATTTAAAACTCTAGAATCGTCAGCACAACCAATAGCATATCCGTCTTCAGGAATTAAATTTACGAATTTAAGGAAAGTTTCTTCAATATGATTGATATCTCTATAATAATCAAGATGATCTGCATCAATATTTAGTAGTATTCCTATATAAGGATAGAATTTTAAAAATGATTCTTTATACTCACAGGCCTCAGTTATAAAATATTCACTAGCACCTATTCTAAAATTACCCTCTATAATATCTAAATCAGCACCAACAAGAATAGTAGGATCTAAATTAGATTTTAACGTTACATGGGATAACATAGAAGTTGTTGTTGTTTTTCCATGGGTACCAGCAACAGCAACATTAAATTTATGTCCCTTCATAATAAGACCTAAAAATTCTGCCCTATCCATTAAAAGAATATTATTTTCTTTTGCATATAAAAGTTCTTCATTATCAGAAGGTACAGCAGCGGTGTAGACTACTAAATCTACATCATTAATATTCGAAGCTTTATGACCTATATATATTTCTGCTTTTTTTGATTTTAACCTATCAGTTATAGTTGAAGATTTCATATCAGAACCTGAAACTTTATAACCATTATTTAAAAGTATAGCGGCTAATCCGCTCATACTAATTCCACCAATACCTATAAAATGAACTTTTTTATTTTTGTCTTTTAAAAAATCAAATGACAAAGTAATCACTCCTTTGTAAATTAAATGTTCATTTAATAATTATATACATAATTATTATAAAAAAACACATCAATTACAAAATATCTAGGATTTTTAGATCTCTAGTTTGTTTTAAGTCTATGAAAGTATCTTTTACAGATATTAAAGGGTGATTGACATCCAAAGGATCAATTTTTATTAATTTACAAGATTCACCATTAGATAATAAAGCAGATTCTCCAGTTAAATAATCACACATATTTTTTACAAAAGTATCTACTAAGGAGATATCTAATTTTCCTACATAATCTAATTTAAGTGAATTTAGAGCATCTAAAGCACAAATTTTTTCTTTATAACACCTATTAGAGGTCATAGAGTCAAATATATCGATTATACCAACTATTTTAGCAAATAAAGGAGTTTTATCTCCAGTTAATCTTAAAGGATAGCCACTTCCATCTATTCTTTCATGATGGAATAGGGTAGCTTGGGATACACTAGAATCTAAGAATGGTATAGCTTTTACTAAAGAATAGCCTTTTGAACAATGAGTTTTCATTATATCTTGCTCTTCTCTTGTAAGCTTGGACTTTTTATTTAATATCTGTTCCGGAATTTTGCTTTTACCTATATCGTGAAGGAAGCCAGAAAATATTAATAGCATAATGTCTCTTTCACTTAAGTGTAACCATTTACCCATTAAGCTACTCCATATAGATACGTTTACAAGATGTCTAAATTGATAATCTTCGTTATTTTTATTATCATTTATGTTTTTAATTACTAAACCAGTATGTTTCAATGATGACAATAAAGTATCAGACATACTACGAACTTGATTAAAGTCTATTTTAGAGTTCAGTTTAACATTAAAGAAGAAATTTTCTGACTCTTTATATAATTCGTTTAATAGTTTTTCTGTAGCCTTATATTCTTCAGAATTTCTAATAGATTCGGAATCAACTTCATAAGAATGATTATCATCATATATGTATATATGACTTTCATTTAAAAAGTTCTTAATTTTATCTATAGAACTATTAGTTAGAGTACATCCTTCACTTAAAATTTTAGTTTTATTTAAATAGATGTCTTTTGCAAGAATCATTCCAGGGGATAAATCATAAATACTCATAGGAATAGAAATTTTCAATAGTAACAATCCTTTCTATAAATATAATAGTATACTATATATAATAGTATACTATTATGGAATAAATCTATATATTTTGTTATAAATTTTCAACTTACTTGATATTAAATATAATATAGAATAAAATGAAATGTGAATAATAACTAATAAAGTAATAAAAATAGTTCGTAATAAATTCAAATTTTAGTAGGTGATAAGGTGGAAAAGTTCTCTAGAAATAGCAGAGTTGTTGCTATAACAAAAATTCTTTCAGAAAACCCTAATAAAGTTGTAAGTTTAAATGTGTTTTCTGAATTATTAAATGCAGCAAAATCAACTGTCAGTGAAGATATTGTAATTGTTAGACAGATATTAGAAAAACTCTCACTAGGAAAAGTACAGACAATATCTGGAGCCGCTGGAGGTATAAAATTTATACCTAATATAGGTGAAGTTGAAAAACAGAATTTTGCTGAAGAATTATGCCAGAAATTAATGAATAAGGAAAGAATAATTCCTGGAAACTTTGTTTATATGATGGATGTTATGTATAGTCCAGAGTTTATAAAATTAGCAGGGTTAATATTAACGACTTTTTTTACAGAAAAACAAATAGACTATGTTGTTACAGTAGAAACAAAAGGAATTCCTTTAGCATATGAAGTAGCTAGAAATATGGGTGTTGAACTTGTAATTGTTAGAAGAGATAATAAAGTTACGGAAGGTTCTACAGTTACAATAAATTATGTTACAGGAGTTAATGGATCTATTCAGACTATGTATCTTCCTAAGAGAGCTATAAAGAAGAAATCACAATGTTTATATATAGATGACTTTATGCGTTCAGGAGGAACTGCTGTAGGAATAAGGGATCTTTTAAAAGAATTTGAAAGCGATTTATTAGGAATGGCAGTCTTGATTGATGACCTAACTGTAAGCGAAAAACTTGTAGAGGGATATCATTCTATAATTGATTTCAATGGTGTATTAAATGGTGAAGCTAAATTTACACCATCATAGATTGAAAAAATAAAATTTTCTAAAAATTTCGTATAAAAAGAAGGATTTCATTTAATTTAAGAGAATATAATTGTTATAGCATCTTGGAGGTGAGAATTCAAATGCAAATAACTGACGTAAGAATTAGAAAGATAACATCAGATGGCAAAATGAAAGCAATCGTTTCTGTAACTTTTGATGATGAATTTGTTGTTCACGATATAAAGGTTATAGAAGGGCAGAATGGATTGTTTATAGCTATGCCAAGTAGAAAGACTCCTGATGGAGAATTTAAGGATATTGCACATCCAATAAACACTGAAACAAGAGAAAAAATTCAAAAATCAATTTTTGACCAATATGAAAAGGTTAAAAATGAGGAGCCTGAAGATAAAGAGAATATAGAAGAATAATAAAAGTAAAAAGGAGTTATATAACTCCTTTTTATTTTTATTATTAAATATACAGACTGGTAAGGTTGAAAAACCTATTTATATAAAATATAATATAAGTGTATGATATTTTTCATACTTTAATATATATAGTATACTCTATTTAAAAAATAAAGCATAAAGAGGTGCGAATATGGTTAAATGTGCTATTATATTAGCAGCGGGCGAAGGAAAAAGAATGAAATCATCAACACCAAAAGTATTGCATAAGGTGTGCGGAAAAGAAATGGTTAATCATGTAATAGATACCATGAGAAAAGCTAACATTGAAGAAGTTAATGTTGTAATAGGAAAAGGTGCGGAAAAAGTAAAAGAATCAACAAATAGTAGACATGTTTCTTACTCATTTCAAGATAAGCAATTAGGAACAGGTCATGCAATTATATGTGCCAAGGAATTTTTAAAAGGTAAAAAAGGAATTGTTGCTATATTTGCAGGAGATGCACCATTAATAGAAGCTTCTACTGTTGAAAGTCTTATGGAACTTCATGAAAAGGAAGGATATAAAGCTACTATATTAACATCAATAGTAGAAAATCCTACTGGATATGGAAGAATAGTTAGAAATATAAATGGTGATGTAGAGAAGATAGTAGAGCACAAAGATTGCTCACAATCAGAATTGAATATAAATGAAGTAAATTCAGCTATTTATTGTTTTGATATAGAAAATCTTATAGAAAGTCTTGATAAACTAACAAATAATAATGCTCAGGGAGAATACTATTTAACAGATGTTATAGGAATTTTGAAAGAGCAAAAACATAAAGTAGGAGCTATGGCAGTAAAGTTTGAAGAAACACTAGGCGTTAATTCAAGAGTTCAACTAGCTGAAGCAGAAATGTTATTAAGAAAAAGAATAAATAAGAAGCATATGGAAAATGGGGTTACTTTAATAGATCCTAATTCAACATATATAGGACCAGATGTTGAAATTCATTGTGATACAATAATATATCCAAATAATGTTATAGAGGGTAGCACAATAATAAAAGATAACTGTATTTTATATCCTAATTCTAGAATAGTGGACAGTATTATAGGTAGTGGTGTTAATATTCAGAGTTCTGTAATATTAGAAAGCACAATTGGACAAGAAACTACAGTTGGACCATTTGCATACATAAGACCTGAAACTGTTGTAGGAAAGCATGCTAGAATAGGAGATTTTGTAGAAATAAAGAAATCTACCATAGGAGATAATACTAAAGTGTCTCATTTAACTTATATAGGAGATGCAGAAGTAGGATCAGGTTGTAACTTTGGATGTGGAACAGTTGTTGTAAACTATGATGGAAAAAATAAGTATAAAACTATAATAGGAAATAATTCTTTTATAGGTTGTAATACAAATCTAGTTTCACCAGTGAAAGTTCAAGATAATACTTACATAGCAGCAGGATCAACTATAACTAATGAAGTGCCTGAAGGAAGTTTAGCCATAGCAAGAGCTAAACAAGTTACACTTAAAGGTTGGGTAGAAAAAAAAGGTTTACTAAAGAAATAATATTTACTTTAAGAAGAGGACGAATTTAAGGAGGTCTGTAAAATGATAACACATGGAAAAAATATAAAAATATTTACAGGAAATTCACATCCGCAATTAGCACATGATATAGCTAATATTTTAGGAATAGAAGTAGGGAGTTCAGATATAGGAACTTTCAGTGATGGAGAAATATCCGTTAATATCAATGAAACAGTTAGAGGATGCGATGTTTTTGTAGTTCAATCAACAAATTCTCCAGTTAATAATAACTTAATGGAATTATTAATAATGATAGATGCATTTAAAAGAGCATCAGCTGGTAGAATAACAGCAGTAATACCTTACTATGGATATGCTAGACAAGATAGAAAAGCAAAATCAAGAGACCCAATAACAGCTAAACTTGTTGCGGATCTTTTAACAACAGCAGGTGCAGATAGAGTACTTACTATGGACCTACATGCAGCACAAATACAAGGATATTTTAATATACCAGTAGATCATTTAATGGGAGCATCAATGCTTGGAAAATACTTTGTTGAAAAAGGATTTGGAGATAGAGATGATGTAGTAGTTGTATCACCAGACCTAGGATGTGTTACAAGGGCTAGAAAATTTGCGGATAAACTACATGCCCCAATAGCTATAATAGATAAAAGAAGACCAAAGGCGAATGTTTCTGAAATCATGAATATAATAGGAGATATTAAGGGCAAATCTTGTATATTAATAGATGATATGATTGATACAGCTGGAACTATATCAAATGCAGCAAATGCATTGATGGACTTAGGTGCTAAGGAAGTTTATGCATGCTGTACTCATGGAGTTTTATCAGGCCCTGCGTTTGATAGATTAAACAGTTGTGCAATAAAAGAATTAGTAATGTTAAACACTATAGGACTTGAAGAGAGAGAAGATTTACATAAATTTAAATCTTTATCAGTAGCGCCTATATTTGCAGAAGCTATAAGAAGAATATATGATGATGTACCACTAAGTAAATTGTTTGAAGAATAGTATATAAGAGGCAGGTTTATCCTGCCTCTTATTGTATATAATAATATATAATTCATACAATATTTATATTTGACTTTGTTTTTTAAATGATTAAATATTTGTAATAGTTTTTTCATTATTTCATGGTAGAATATTTATAATGTATGATTATTATAAAATTGTACTGGAATAAAATGGTTAAATAGAAAAATATTATTAATGAGGTGATTTACATGGAAGGCACAATAGGAAAAATTCTTGTTGTTGATGATGATGAAAATATATGTGAAGTTATAAAAATGTATCTTCAAAGTTCAGGATATGATACAAAAATTTGCCACGATGGTAAAAAGGCACAGGAAATCTTTTTAGACTATAAGCCAGAATTAGTTTTGCTTGATATAATGCTACCATATATGGATGGTATAGATGTTTTGAAATGGATAAGAAGAGAAGGAGAAACTCCTGTAATAATGGTAACAGCAAAGGGAGATACTTTTGATAAAGTTTTAGGTTTGGAGCTTGGAGCTGATGATTATATAGTTAAACCATTTGAACCTAAAGAATTATTAGCTAGAATAAAGGCTGTTATGAGAAGATATAATGCAGAAAATTCAGGAAAAGAAACTTTAATATTTTCAGATTTATCTGTAGATGTAAATTCTTATACAGTTGTGTACAAAAATGAAGAAATTAAAATGCCACCAAAAGAGTTTGAATTACTTTATTATTTAGCAAGTAATAAAAATAGAGTTTTTACAAGAGAACAATTGTTATGTGAAGTTTGGGGATATGATTATCCAGGAGATTCAAGAACAGTAGATGTTCACATAAAGAGACTTAGAGAAAAATTGCATGGTGGTAATAATTGGCAACTTGAAACTGTTTGGGGTGTTGGATATAAATTTGAGGTGAAATAAAGAGTTATGAAAAATAGTCTAGTATCTAAGATGATAGTAGCATTTACATCTATTATTGCAATAACATTTATTATAATGGCAACTTTTTTATCAATATGGTTTCAAGGATACTATTTTAATGAACGAAAAAATCAACTAGATAAGGTGGGGAATGGAATAGCTACTTCAGCTATGAAATATCTTTACGAACAACAAGATGTATCTCTTAATAAACTTCAAAGAGAATTAGTTTTAGCCTCAAATGCATTAGATGCAAATGTATTGTTAACAGATTCAATGGGTTATGTTTATGCAGTTTCATCAGAAAAATTTAATGATTTATTATTCAATAGTTTGCCTATAAAAGAAATGGATGAATTAAGATTCGGAAACACAATTGAAAAAAAAGGTGTATTTTTTGAACCATTTAAAGAACCTAGTTATGTATATATGAAGCCAATATTTTTAGGAAATAATTTTAAGGGCATAATATTTATGCAAACACCATTAAAGCAAATAAAAGAGCCCTTGATGAGGGTATATACAATTATTTGGATATGCGCTTTAATTGCAGTGGTTACATCTAGTATATTTATATACTATTTTGCACAAAAAATTCTAATAAGACATTTAGCTCATATAAACTCTGTAGCTAAAAAAATAGCAAAAGGTGAGGCAGATAAAAGAGTTTCAATAAATTCTAATGATGAAATAGGAGAATTAGCTAAGTCTTTTAATACAATGGCTGACTCGTTAGAAGAAGTTGAAATTAATAGAAGAGAATTTATGTCTAATGTTTCTCATGAGCTCAGATCACCAATAACATCTATAAAAGGATTTATTGGTGGGATTTTAGATGGTGTTATACCTAAAGATAAGGAAAATTATTATTTAAATATTGCTTTTGATGAGATAAAGAGACTATCAAGATTAGTAAATGATTTACTAGATCTTTCTTCTATGGAAGCTGGAAAGTTAAAACTATATGTTGTTGAATTAGATATTAATGAACTTATAAGGCTTTGTGTTATAAAATTTGAACAAAGGATAAAAGAAAAAAAATTAAAAGTAGATGTAGTTTTTGAAGGAGATCATATTTATGTTGCAGGAGACAGAGACAGACTTATACAAGTTATAACAAATCTTTTAGACAATGCAATAAAGTATGTTCCAGAGGAAGGTAAAATATCTATAGACGTGAGCTATAAGGCCAATAAAGCTTTAGTGTCTATATATAATGATGGACCAATTATATCTAACGAACATATAGCTCATATTTGGGAAAGATTTTATAAAGATGATAAGTCAAGAACATCTAAAATAAGTACAGGATTAGGGCTACCCATAGTTAGGAATATATTAACTCAATTAGGTGAAGATATATGGGTTGAAAATAAGGGTAAAGAACAAGGTGTAGTGTTTATATTTACTTTAAGTAAGGTTTAAAATTAACACAAAGAACTAATATAACACTTTGTTCATATGGACTTAAAAAATATATCTTACAATATGTTCGTAATTGTAGGAGGTGCCTTATGAAAAAAGAAGATTTTACACATAAGCATTGTAATGAATCTTCAGGAGAGATAAATTTTAGAAAAAAAAGAATAAGAAAAAATGTAAAGTATGCTTTGAAAATAACTATTTTTGTGCTTATATCTGTATCATCTGGAATTATATCTTCTTTTTTTGTAGTAGATTATAAATACAACAAGGAAATAAAGGCTAGTGGTTCGAATGTTACATCCTTCGATGATGATTTTTTTAAACTAAGTAGGAATTGCCCCAAAGATGATGTTAGTGGGGTTGCGGATAGATTAAAATCATCATTAGTAACTATAAGTTCAGATATTAATAGTTTTAAAGATGAAAATTCTAAGAATATATTAGGTACAGGAGTCATTTTTGATAATGAAGGTCATATTGTTACAAATTTGAGTTTGTTAGGTGGACAAAAACAAGTATTTATAAAGCCATCATCTCATGCATCTACTCCTATAAAAGCTGAATGTATTTCAGAAAGTGAAAGCATGGATATAGCAATATTAAAGATAGATTATTTAGATTTACCTAGTATAAAGATTGCAGATTGTAAAAATACAAGGCCCGGAGAAAGCGTAATAGCTATAGGAAATACCTTGGGAGAAGAAAATTCTTCATTTGTAAGTCTAGGAATAATTAGTTCGATAAATAGTAAGCTAGAATATATAGATGCTAAGGATACAAAATCAAATTTTAAAGTTTTTAAAACAGATGCTGATATAAATAAATATAATACAGGTGGAATACTTGCTAACAACAAAGGTGAAGTTGTGGGCATAAATAGTAGCAAATTATCTAATGAGAATGGTGATAATGGAATAGGATTAGCTGTTTCTGCTGAAGATGTAAAAGCATTAATAAATAGCACGAAAATACAGCCTAAAGATGTATCTAACAATATATTAGGTTTTATGGGTGGCGAATTGAAAAAATCTGATGATTCAGAGATAGAGGGCATTTATGTTCAAGAAATAATAGCTAGTGGACCACTTGGAAATGCAGGAGTAAAACCAACTGATATAATAATAGAGTTTGCGGGCAATAAGGTTAGTAGTAAAAAACAACTTTGGTCGCTTATAAGTAAGTACAAGACAGGTGACTCCATAGAGATAAAGATTTGGAGAGATGGAGAAGTATCAACGTGTACTGTTGTATTAGATAGGGGTGAGTAGTCACTGGTTATTAACCAGTGACTTTGTTTTGTATAAATAGATACCCCTTGAGTAATAAAAAATCAGGTGTTATACTGAAAAAAGTAATTAACGATAATAACTATGGAGGGAAAATAATGTTTTTAATAGTAGGACTAGGTAACCCGGGGGATAAATATAAAGGTACTCGTCATAACATAGGGTTTGATACTATAGATTTAATATCAAAAAAGTATAATATTGCTGTTAATAGGGAAAAATTTAAAGGTATGTGTGGGGAAGGAATAATAAATGGAGAAAAGGTAATTTTATTAAAACCTACAACATACATGAATCTAAGTGGAGAAAGTGTAAGACAAGTTATAGATTTTTATAAGATAGATAATGACAATGTAGTTATTATCTATGATGATATTAGTTTAGAAGTGGGAAGATTAAGGATAAGAAGCAATGGGAGTGCAGGTGGACATAACGGAATAAAAAGTATAATAGCTCATATTGGGGATGTGTTCCCAAGAGTTAAAATTGGAGTTGGTGGACCTAAAAACGATTTAGTTTCTCATGTTTTAGGTAAATTTTCCAATGACGAAAATGAAACTTTAAGAAAGGTATTACCTGTGGTTGTTGAGGCAACAGAAGTTATAATATCTAAAGATATAAATGACTCAATGAATAAATTTAATAGTTTTGTTGCGCAGTAACCTTTTAATTTAGGGTGGTGTTTATTATGAGATTAAAAGGAATTATGGAACCTTTGATAAATAGCAAAGAGTTCAACGAAATAAATTGTGCTAAAGAAAAATCTTTATATCCAATAGGAACTTATGGAGTTTCTGAATCAGGGAGAGGTTATTTAATAAGTGGTTTGTATGAAACTACAGACAAGCCTATTTTTGTAATAACTCATAGTGATATGGAGGCAAAAAATTTATATGAAGATTTAAGTTTTTACATACCAAATGTTTATTATTTTCCAACTAAAGAAGTTGTATTTTATAATGTTGATGCTATATCTGGAGATTTAAGGTGGGAACGATTAAAAATAATAAAAGAAATTTTAAGCAAAGATAAAAAAATAATTGTTACATCAGTAGATGCATTAACCCCTATATATACTCCTCTAAATTTGTTTTCAAAGTACACATTTAATTTAAAACTTGGGGATATTATAAATACTAAAGAATTAGTTGAAAAGTTAATACAAAGTGGATATGAGAGAGTAGAAGTTGTTGAGAGCAAAGGGCAAGTATCCCTAAGAGGAGGAATATTAGATATATATTCTCCTACATCTATGGATGCCTATAGAATTGAGTTTTTTGATGATGAAATAGACTCAATAAGGACATTTAACATAGAATCTCAAAGAAGTATTGATAAAGTTGATAATATCGAGATATTTCCAGCTAAGGAGGTTATATTTACAAAAGATAATTTAGAAGATGCAAGTAATAAAATAAAATTAGATTTAAAAGAATTCTTAGATAAAAATAAAGAAGATAAAGAGTTAACTGAAAAGATAAACTCCTTAGTAAGTATAAATCTAGAGTCATTAACTGAAAATTGGAGTTTTGAAACAATAGATAGTTATTTATCATATTTTTATGAGAATCCTAGTAATTTTTTTGATTATATGGGGAATTCTAATATTGTAATTGATGACGTCCAAAGATGTAATGGAAAGCTAGAGAGCGTATATACAGAGTTTCAATATTCTTATGAAATATTTCTTCAAAGAGGAGATATATTACCAAAACAAAGTAATCTATTAATACCTAAAAATGAAGTCATAGAAAGATTAGAAGAAAAAGAAATAGTATCAATAGATGCTATAGCAAAAAATAATCCTATATTAAAGCCAAGGTCAACGGTTACATTTTTAGAGATAGCTGCTAATAATTATCATGGACAATTAGATTTATTAATAGAAGATATAAAGGATAAAAAGGAAAAAGGGTATAAAACACTAATCCTTTCGGGAACAAGAACAAGAGGGGAAAGATTAGTAGAAACTTTAAGAGACAGAGGCATAGAAAGTAACTATAAAGATGATATACAGTTTATAAATTATGGTGAGGTTGTAGTTACTTTTGGAAATCAATTAAAAGGATTTGAATATCCAAATTTAAAACTAAGTGTTATATCCGACAAAGAGGTTTTTGGAGAATCTAAGAGAAAAGCAAAAAAAACTAAGAAAAATAAAAAAGGTGTAGCAAAAATTAAAAGTTTTGCAGATCTGAAACCAGGAGATTATGTTGTTCACGCTAACCATGGTATAGGTGTATATAAAGGTATAACGCAGATAGAAGTTGGAGGAAGTACTAGAGATTATTTAGATATAACTTATGATAAGGGAGATCAACTCTATGTTCCTGTGGATCAACTTGATTTAGTACAAAAATTTATTGGAGCAGATGGTAAAGTCCCTAAGGTAACTAAACTAGGAAGTGCAGAATGGATTAAAGCAAAGAATAAAGTAAGAAAATCCATAAATGAAATTGCACAGGATTTAGTAAAACTTTATGCATCAAGGGCAACAGTTAAAGGATATAAATATTCAAAAGATACACCTTGGCAAAAACAATTTGAAGAAGAATTTCCATTCGATGAAACACCAGATCAATTAGTTGCAATAGAAGAAATAAAGGATGATATGGAATCAGATAAGCCAATGGATAGATTATTATGTGGCGATGTAGGATATGGAAAAACTGAAGTAGCGTTGAGAGCTGCATTTAAAGCTGTTATGGATGGCAAACAAGTTGCATTTTTAGTGCCTACAACAATACTGGCAGAACAACATTATAATAACTTGAAAAAAAGATTTTCAGACTTTCCAGTAAACATAGATATGATTAGTAGGTTTAGAAGTTCTGCAGAACAAAAATCAACATTAAAGGCAGTTAAAGAAGGAAATGTAGACATTTTAATTGGAACTCATAGATTGATATCAAAAGATATTAATTTTAAAGAGTTGGGTTTGTTAGTTATTGATGAAGAACAAAGATTTGGTGTGACTCATAAAGAAAAAATTAAGAAATTAAAGAAGAATATAGATGTTTTGACTTTAAGTGCGACACCTATTCCAAGAACTTTGCATATGTCTTTATCAGGAGTAAGGGATATAAGTGTTATAGAAACACCTCCAGAAGAAAGATATCCAATTCAAACCTATGTTGTTGAATACAATGATCAGCTTATAAGAGATGCTATTGTAAGAGAACTTAACAGAGAGGGCCAAGTATTTTTTGTATACAATAGAGTTGAAGACATAAAGAATATGGCAGGGTATATACAAAATCTAATTCCAGAAGGAAAAGTAGGTATAGCTCATGGACAGATGACAGAAAGAGAATTAGAAGATGTAATGATAAAATTTATGAGTAAAGAGGTTAATGTACTTATATGTACTACAATAATTGAGACTGGTATAGATATTCAAAATGCAAATACAATGATAGTTTATGATTCAGACAGAATGGGACTATCACAGTTATATCAATTAAGAGGTAGGGTTGGAAGATCAAGCAGAATTGCATATGCATATTTTACTTATAAAAAAGATAAAATATTAACAGAGGTTGCAGAAAAGAGATTAAAGGCTCTTAAAGATTTTACAGAACTAGGTTCAGGGTTTAAGATAGCTATGAGGGACTTAGAGATAAGAGGAGCAGGAAATATAATGGGCTCTGCACAACATGGGCACATGGCTGCAATTGGGTACGATTTGTATTGTAGAATGTTAGAAGATACTGTAAGACTTATAAGAGGAGATATAGAAAAGGAACCTATAGAAACTTCTATGGATGTAAAAGTTAATGCGTTTATACCAGATGCATATATAGAAGATGAAATTCAGAAAATACAGATATATAAGAAAATTGCTTCTATTGGCAGTTTAGAAGACTTTAAAGATACAGAAGATGAATTAAACGATAGATATTCTGATATACCAGATCCGGTATATAATCTTATGAATATTGCTTATATAAGAAGTATAGCAAGACTTATAGGAATAGAAGATATTAAAGAAAAAGGATCAGAAGTAATATTTCAATTTGATAGTAAGGAAAGCTTTAAAGAAGATATAATGAAAAAGCTTATGGTAAAACACTCAAAGAATATAATATTCAAACTAGGTGAAAAACCTGCATTTGCATTTAAACTTTCCAATATAAAAAAAGAGGAGATGTTAAGTATCTTTAAAAAAATGCTTGAGGACGTTGTAAAAAAGAAATTGAAATAAATGGTAATGTATGGTATTGTTAATAAGTGTTTATATTTTGTTAATTTGAATATTAATAATAAAAAACTTATAATAAGTAAAGTTAGACAATAACAAAAAATAGAAAAGCGGGGGAAGCGACGTGAAAAAAATTAAAAATATAGTAACTATAGTTGCAATTGCAAGTATGAGTTTATTTGCAGTTGGATGTAACATGGTACAAAAAACTCCAGAGGCTATTCAAAAAACAGTTGTGGCTAAAGTTGGAGATGAAAAAATAACAATGGCTGATATTAATAAAGAACTTGAGCCTCAAATTAATCAATTAAAAGAACAATATGGAGAAGATTATTTAAACAGTGATGAAGTAAAGAAACAATTAGCAGATGCTAAAAAAAGTGTTTTAAACAATCTTGTTACAGAAAAAATATTCTTAAAGAAAGCAGATGAATTAAAACTTACAGAAGATAAGGATAAAATAGATGAAGAAGTTAAAAAACAATTTGATGAAATAAAAGCATCTTTTGGCGATGATGATAAGTTTCAAGAGCAATTAAAATTAGCTGGATTAACAGAAGAAAAGTTTACAGAGGCTATTAGAAAACAAGTTATAGGTCAAAGAGTTAATGATTACATATTTAAAGATGTAAGTGTATCGGATGAAGATGTTCAGAAATTCTATGATGAAAACAAAGAGACACAATTTGTTGATCAACCAGGTGCAAAAATATCTCATATTTTAGTTGCAGATGAAGATACAGCTAAAGAAATAAAGACAAAGTTAAATAACGGTGAGGATTTTGCTAAACTTGCAGGAGAATATGGCACAGATGGAACTAAAGACAAAGGTGGAGAGTTAGGGTTTATAGAATACACAAATCCTAATTATGATAAAGATTTTATGGAAGCAGCTAAAACTTTAGGTGAAGGTGAAGTATCGGAACCTGTTAAAACTCAATTTGGATATCATATAATAAAAGCAACAGAACTTAAAAAGGATCAAGTTGTTAAAGAGTTTGATTCAGTTAAAGATCAAATAAAATCTTATTTAGATAATAAACAAAAAGATGACCAATATAATTCAACTTTAGATCAATGGAAAAAAGATTTAAAAGTAGAGATTCATGAAGATAAATTAACTTAATACCAGAAAAAGGCACTAACTCATAGAGTTAGTGCCTTTTTTAGTTAAAAGTTGAGTATGGAGAATTAAGGGCTTTAATCAGAAGGTGACAAGTTATAAGTCAATGATGTTTTTCTTCACGTTATTCAGGAAAATTAATAATTAAATTTTAGAGTTTTCTTAGGAAAATCAACCTCAACTTTCCACTTAAAGAGTGGCGTAGCCACCTTTTTATAAGTATAAGTGGATAAAGAAAATAAAAACTACAATTGTGCATAAAATTACATGTTTAGACAAATAATATGACTATAAACAAACAAAATGTTTTTAGGAGGGAATAATAATTATGAAGGCAACAGGTATTGTAAGACGTATAGATGATTTAGGTAGAGTAGTTATACCAAAGGAGATCAGAAGGACTTTAAGAATAAGAGAAGGAGACCCTCTTGAAATTTTTACAGACAGAGAGGGTGGAGTAATACTAAAAAAATACTCACCAATAGGGGAACTATCTGATTTCTCTAGGGAATATGCTGAAGCACTTCAACAATCAATTGGTCATATTATTATAATTGCTGATAAAGATGTAATTATATCAGTAAGTGGTGCACCTAAGAAAGACTTTGTTGATAAGAAAGTAAGCGATGAGTTAGAAAAGCTCATAGATGCAAGGAAACCTAAAATTTTAGGTAGTGGCGCAGAGGAAATTATCCCTATATATGGAGAAGAAAATATAGAAAATAAGTACTCAAGTCAAGTAATAGCACCAATACTATCAGAAGGAGATGCTATAGGGTCCGTTATAATTTTATCCAAAGAAACAGGAGAATCTTTGGGAGAATTAGAACTAAAGCTTGCTGAAACAGCAGCGAATTTTTTAGGAAAACAAATGGAACAATAATAAAAAGCATGTGACGATGTAAATACATTTTCACATGCTTTTTATTTGTTTGATGGTCAACATTGAAGGAAGATTCTTTTTATAGTAAATTTATATAAATATAAGGAATAATCAGCCTCTCTTTTAAATAAAGATTATGAAGAAGAGAATTTTTGGGAGGGGTAAAAATGAAAAAACAATCCCTATTAAAAGGAACATTTATTTTGGCTATATCAGGTATATTGTGTAAATTTTTAGGTCTGTTTTTTAGGTGGCCACTTATAATGTTAGTTGGAGATGAGGGTATTGCATACTATCAGATATCATATTCAGTATACACATTTTTCCTTGGTGTGGCAGCTGGAGCACCGGTAGCAATATCAAAATTAATAGCAGAAAAAAATGCTGTTGGAGATAGAAAAGGTGTATTTGATGTATTTAAAACATCAGTTTATATGATGCTAATTCTAGGAGTAGGTGGAAGTACTATAATGCTATGTTTAGCAAAAACATTTATTAAATATTTAAATTGGAATCCTAATGCATATCCATCATTGATAGCAATAGGCTTTGCACCATTTTTTATATCTATAATTACTTGCTATAGAGGTTTTTTTCAGGGTATGCAAAATATGAACCCATCAGCCATATCACAAGTAGTAGAACAATCAGGTAGGGTTGTAATTGGTATAGGATTAGCTATTCTATTATTACCTAAGGGAAAGGCATATGCCGTAGGGGGAGCTACATTAGGAGCAACAGCAGGTGCTCTATTTGCTGGAATATATTTAAGCTTAAAGTATAAACAAGAAAAACGTAAGATGGATGTTAATATTAAGGGTAAGTCAAACCCTGCAATTATGGAAAAGTTGTTAAAGGTTGCAATACCTATATCATTAGGATCTACAGCTGGAAGCATAATGGCTTTAGTAGACACTATATTAGTTCCAAATCTGTTATTAAAATCAGGAATGGATATAATGAAATCCATAGAACTTTATGGACAACTATCAGGTAAAGCACATTTACTTGTAAATATACCATTGACCTTATCGGTAGCATTGAGTATTTCTTTAGTACCAGTAATTTCTAGTGCAGTGATTTCTAATAAAAGAGTTGAATTTGAGGATAAAATAGATACAGCTTTTAAGATATCATCGGTTATCTCAATTCCATCCCTTATGGGATTATTCTTTTTAGCATATCCAATTCTACATATGCTGTTTCCAGGGCATAGTGATGGATATGAGATATTAAAGTATTTATCTATATCTATACCGTTTATAGTGTTTTATCAAACCACTGCTTCCATACTACAAGCTTCAGGACATACTTATAAGCCATTAGAAACTTTGCTTATAGGGTGTTTAATAAAAGTAGTTGTAACATATATATTAGTTCCTATGCCTAATATAAACATATATGGAGCTGTAATAGGCTCTATAGTTGGTTATTTAGTACCAGCTATTTTAAATATTATTGTATTAAAAAGGTGCTTAAATGTAAAAATTAAATATTATAATACTTTAATAAAACCATCTTTTGCTAGTGTGATAATGATATTTATTGTAATTTTTATATATAAGAATTTATTAATTTTTGGATTTGGATCAAGTATAGCTTGCTTGATAGGTATTTTTTTAGGTGGTATTATATATGTATTATTAATAATGATATTCGGCGTATTTGATTATAGTTATATAAAAAGTAAATTTTTAAAGGAGAAAAACGTATGATTAAAATAATAGGTTTAGGACCTGGTGCAAAGGATGCTTTAACAATTGGAACATTGGAAATATTAAAATCATCAAACAATGTGTATTTTAGGACAGAAAAGCATCCAACAGTAGATTTTCTAAGAGAACAGGGGTTAAAGTTTAAAACATATGATTTTGCATATGATAAGTTTGACAATTTTGATGAAGTGTATGAGTTTATAGCTAATGAAATTATTAAGACGCATAATAGTTGTGAAGACATAGTTTATGGTGTGCCAGGACATCCATTTGTTGCTGAGAAATCAGTGAATATTTTAATGAAACTTTGTGAAAAGTTAAATGTTAAATATGAAGTACTTCCAGCAGTAAGCTTTGTAGATGCAATGATGGAAGCACTAAAGTTAGATCCAGTTGAAGGATTGAAAATTATAGATGCATTTGATATGAATAATCAAGTGTTGGATAAAAGATTAGGAACAATAATAACCCAAGTGTATGATCCGTTTATAGCATCAGAAGTAAAGCTAAAGTTGTCTGAGTATTATAAAGATGATACTGAAATTTATTTTGTAAGAGCAGCGGGAATTAAAGGATTAGAAAGTATAAGAAAAATACCATTATATGAAATAGATAGGCAGGAAGATATAGACTATCTTACATCATTGTATATACCTAAAGATATTAATAACAACAAGGACTTTTATGATTTATTAGGAATCATGGAAAAATTGAGAAGCCAGGATGGATGTTCTTGGGATAGGGAGCAAACATCTGAATCATTAAAAAAATATCTCATAGAAGAAAGCTACGAGGTATTAGAAGCCATAGATGAACAAGATGATGATAAAATTATAGAAGAGCTTGGAGATGTGTTATTACAGGTTGTATTCCATGCACAGATAGGCAAGGAAGATGGTTTTTTTAATATAAATGATATTATTAGTAGTATATGCAATAAAATGATTTTAAGACACCCCCATGTTTTTAGCAACAAAGACAACATAACATCAGATGAAGTATTACAAAATTGGGATGAAATAAAAAGAAAAGAAAAGCACTTTGATACTTACACTGAAGAAATGAAAGGCATAGCTAAAACTTTACCATCATTAATTAGAGCTGATAAGGTTCAAAATAAGGCCGCTAAGGTAGGTTTTGATTGGGATAATGTGGATGATGCTTTAAACAAAGTTCTTGAAGAATTTAATGAGATAAAAGAAGTATATAAAATGGAAAATAAGGAAAGAATACTAGAAGAAATTGGAGACCTTATATTTTCAGCAGTTAATGTGTCTAGATTTTTAGGTGTAGATCCAGAAATAGCTTTGAATAAAACAACAGATAAGTTCATAAAAAGATTTTCATTTATAGAGGATATGTCTAGAAAACAAGGCTATGATATGAAAAGTATGACCTTAGAAGAAATGGATAGGCTTTGGAATGTTGCAAAAATTAATGAAAAAAATTAAAATAAGAAGGATTTTTGTGATTTTTGAAGAATATATTTCTACAAAGCGGCTCAATGTTTTGATTTAACTATATATTTTTCTATGCAGTATATAGACTACTATGATAAATAGATATATAATAGGATAATATAAAGTTAATAAGTTAAATGAATAATAAATAATTATATTTATTATTTACTGATTATACTCTAAATTTAAGGAGGAAGTTAAAGTGAATAAGGCAGAGTTAATAACAAATATGGCTGAAAAGAGCAAATTAACAAAGAAGGATGCAGAAGTTGCTCTAAAAGCATTTATAGAAAGTGTTGTAGAAGCGCTAGAGTCAAGCGAAAAAGTTCAATTAGTAGGTTTTGGAACTTTTGAAGCTAGACAAAGAGAAGAAAGAAAAGGAAGAAATCCAAAGACTAAAGAAGAAATAATAATACCAGCATCTAAAGTGCCAGTATTTAAAGCAGGAAAAGAATTTAAAGATAGAGTTAATAAATAGTTTCTATCTTATAAAACCCGAGATATCTCGGGTTTTTTATTCTATAAGGCACATTCAAATAAATAACTAGTCAGTATGTTAGTTTATTTTGTGAACTATTTCTTCCTTGGAACCTACTAATAGCACAACTATTAGCAGAACCCAAGTCATTGTATTTCACAAAATATCCGTCGCATCTTTGACTTGTTATTTATTTTCATATGCCTAATGATAAATTTAATATTAAATTTACTAACTTATTTAAATATAGGAATTATATAAAATTACTTCAACAACATAGAAGTCTAGTTTGAGGTAACGGTTTTTTAATTATTGATTATTATATAAAAAATATATTATAGGAGATGATTGTATATGAGATTAGATAAATATTTAAAGGTATCTAGAATTATAAAAAGAAGAACTGTTGCAAAAGAAGCATGTGAGGGTGGAAGAGTTTCTATTAATGAAAAAGTTGCGAAGGCAGGTACAGAAATTCAAGAAGGTGACATAATAGAAATTAAATTTGCTACCAAGTACTTAAAAGCAAAAGTGGTTAATGTAGCTGAGCATGTTAGAAAAGAAGATGCAGGTCAGATGTATGAAATAATGCAAGGACAAGAAGATACAGAATAAGAAATTTTATTATAAGTTGTCATATATAGCCTGGTAGTTTCATAAATATGATATAGAAATAGCTATGGAGGGTTATATATGGATATTAATAAAGATGTAAAGATAGAAGATAAAAAGAGTAATCTTTTTATGGAGAGTAGAAAAAAAATATCTCTTACAGGAGTTGTAGAGGTACTAAGTTTTGATGAAGAAAAAATAATTTTAAATACAGTGCTAGGTGGATTAGTTATAAAAGGGAAAAAATTAAAGATGCATAAACTTGATGTACAAAACGGTGATGTAATTATAGTTGGTAATATAAACTCGTGTATTTATTCTGATGTTGAAGCTAAAAAGAACAATGAAGGATTTTTAAGGAGATTATTTAAATAGGCTATGGTAATATCTATAGAATTACAGTTCAGGATAGTAATATTTAGTTTATTAGCTGGAATAGTTACAGGGGTATTATTTGACTTGTACAGAGTGTTTAGAGGCTTCAACACAAATAAAATAATTATGATAATTGAAGATATGCTGTTTTGGGTATTATGCTCATTATTAATATTTATATTTCTTTTATATACAAACTATGCATTTGTAACTCTGTATGTATACTTAAGCATAGTTTTAGGAATTTTATTTTATTTAAAGGTAATAAGTAGAAGTTTCTTAAAGGTTCAATATGGACTTATTAGAAATATATCGCAGGGATTCAGAGTTATGTTTAAATATATAGCATATCCATTTAAGATTCTGTTATATAACAAATATAAAAATAAATAGTGAACATATAAAAAATATCTTGAATAATAGCTTAAGACAACTTAAAATATATGTAAGAGAAACTTTTATTTTTAAAATTTGTGTACAGGAGTATAATAAATGAAAAAAAGGTTAACATTAAAGAATATAATAATAGCATTGCTAATAGCATACAGTGTAATTAGTGTAGTTAACCAACAGGTAAAAGTAAATCAAATAAAAAAAGAAATGTCTAAAGAAGAAACAGAATTAGACACTCTTAAAGAAAAAAATCAAAAATTACAGGATGAGGTTGATTTATCCAAAACGGACCTTTACATTGAAAAAATGGCTAGAGAAAGATTAGGATATGTTAAAGGTAATGAGATTCCTGTAATAAATAATAAAACACAATAATAAAAGTTTATATTTTAGTTTTAAAATATATATTAATTATTTTAAGGAGGAGTCTTTTTAATATGACCTTAATGGCAGGAAACATTTTAGAAGGTACAGTGGTTAACATCACTAATTTTGGAGCTTTTGTTGAGCTTGAAGGAAAAACAGGGCTTGTTCATATATCTGAGGTTGCAGATACCTTTGTTAAGGATATAAGAGAACATTTAAAAGAGCAAGACAAGGTAAAGGTAAAGGTGCTTTCTATTGATGATAATGGAAAGATTAGTTTATCAATAAAACAAGCAACTCCAAAAAGGAGATCATGCAAGCCAGCAGATATAGACTGGACATCTGAAAAAGGAAAAAAATCATCTGCAAACTTTGAAGACATAATGTCTAGATTTTTAAAAGATAGTGAAGAAAGAATGCAAGATGTTAAAAAGAATACTGATTCTAGAGGCAGAGGGGCAGGAAAAAAGAGTATCGGTTAGAAATTAATCCCTATGATATTTTTCATAGGGTTTTATTTTTAAAAAAATTAATAAGTATTAATGCAAATTTTAATATAATACCATGGTACAAATCCTTGGTAATACAAGGGCTAAGGGTATATACATAAAAAAATAAAAAAATATATTAAAAAGCATTGACATATATGTTTAATTAACATATAATTAAACATGTCGCCGGGAATAATCGGCGGATGAAACAAAATCTGCTTGCTGGAGTGGCGGAACTGGCAGACGCACAGGACTTAAAATCCTGCGGTGGTTAAACACCGTACCGGTTCGATTCCGGTCTTCAGCACCAATATA
>NZ_FOKI01000037.1 GCF_900111985.1 Clostridium frigidicarnis | reverse complement strand
TTTTATACTCTTTTTTATAATTAGGTATTATTTCATTATTCTTAGGCTCTTTTGGCTCTAATGTTTGAGAATAACGACGATAATTATTAACCCATCTACTTAATAATTGGGGATTTAAGTCGTACCTTTTAGCAATTAAAATATTGCTTCCTGATTCTAAAACTTCCTTAACAAATGAAACTCTTTGATCTTCTGAAAACTTTCTTGTAAATATTTTTTTCTCCATCCCTTAGACCTCCTAATCATCTTAAAACTATTTTACTTTGTTTGAGTAAACATTGTCCATTCTAATTAGGGGGCCTATAGGCTTTCAACTTTACACTCTCAATTTTAAACTATTACAAATACTTAAAATTAATTCTTTTAGAAGCAAAAGATATGAGTTAAAATTAAGAGAAGATAATTAAAATATAATAAAGGAGGGTTAGGTTTAGTAAGGGTTTATTATGCTTTTATACAAGCTCTCACTGAATGTGATATATGAAAATACTTGAAATAAAAGATCTACAATATAAATCAAACAATACAAATATATTAAATGGAATTAATCTTTCTGTAGAAAAGGGAGATTGTATATCAATAGTTGGACAATCTGGAAGCGGAAAAAGTACATTATTAAAGGTGTGTGCAGACTTATTAGAAATATCAAAAGGAGATATATTTTATAAAGAAATAAATTATAAAGAATATGATCCAATTGAACTAAGAAAGAACATAAGTTATTGTATACAGTTGCCTCACCTATTTGGAAACACAGTTTATGAAAACTTAGAATTTCCATTTAAAATACGTAATGAAAAGTTCAACAATACTAGAGTTAAAGCTTTATTAGAATCATTTAATTTAGATGAAAGTATTTTATGTAAGGACATAAATTCTCTATCAGGAGGAGAAAAACAAAGAATATCAATTATAAGAAACTTAGTATATACACCAGATATATTATTGTTAGATGAAGCAACATCAGCATTAGATAATGATAATGCAAAAAGAGTTGAAGAGCACATAAAACAATTAAATTTGCGAGGTACAACGGTTCTATGGATAACTCATAGCATGGAACAAAGTAAAGGTATATTTAATAAAAGGATAGCTCTTTGGGAAGGTAAAGTTCAAAATATGGAGGTGATTAATAATGGATAACATGTCATTGTTAATAGCATCTGTATTAATAGCAATTCCTATTTTTATATCATATAAACAGCATTTAGGATTAGAAAAAGAAATAATAATAAGTATAGTAAGAGCGATAATTCAGCTAGTAGCCGTAGGATATATTTTGGATAAAGTTTTTGGATTAGAGAACCCTATATTTATTTTAATATTAGTGTTTATAATGATTATAAATGCATCTGTTAATACTAAAAAGAGAGGGGCAGGCATAGATAAGGTTGTTTTAATATCAACTATTTCTATATCAGTAGGAACAGTAATAACCATGGCAGTTTTATTATTATCAAAAGCAATAGAGTTTAAGCCAAATGATGTTATACCAGTAGCAGGAATGATAGTGAGTAACTCAATGATTGCAATTGGGTTAAGCTATAGAAATTTAAATAATAGTTTTAAAAATAGAAGAGCAGAAGTCGAAGTTAAGTTATCTTTAGGAGCAGACATAAAAGAAGCTTCAAAAGACATAATAAGAGAAAGTATAAAGATATCAATTCAACCAACCATAGATTCAGCTAAAACCTTAGGTATAGTATCTTTACCAGGAATGATGACAGGTCTTATTTTAGCAGGTATATCTCCACTTATGGCAATAAAGTTTCAAATAATGGTTACATTTATGATTATTTCATCCTCATCAATAGCTACCATGATAGCAACATATATGGGCTATAAATCATTTTTCAATAAGAGAAAACAACTAATAAACAGTTAGAATTACTTAGTAAGTTAAAAGTGACAAGTTGATTTAAGTGGGTGGAAAATTAAGAATAATGGGAAGGGCTTAAATATATTTGTTAAGAGGTGTTTTTTAGCATAGATTTTAAGAAGTTAGAGAGACTAGATAGTTTTGTGTAATTAGTCTCTCTTAGCTTTTTATCTGATAATTTTATGATTCATTAGCCCATTTTTTACACTGCTTAAGTCTTTGAGCAGAATCATATCCCTGATCTTTTCACATGTCACTTAGCATATCGCATGGAAAATCAGTGCATATACTTTAAAATTCGATTTTTTCAAATGTTCCTTCATCTATCTTAAGTTGAACTTGAATATTTGCTTTTTTAGAACCAACTAGCTTAATACGATTTAAGCCTTTTTTTATAGGTAAAGTAAAAGTGGCTTCATCCTTAACTGGCGATTTAGATGTGTTTTCAACAAGAGTTTTAACTTCATTATCAGGTGTTATAAGGATGAGTTTTGCTTTTCCACTGTTTACAGTTAAATTATATGGAACTTGTAAATCAACTTGTTCATCACTAGAATATCTCCAAATAGTACCACAGCCACTTAATTCATAAGTTCCATTAAATTCATTATTTTCTATTGATTGATTATTATTAAATAATGACCAGCTATCAGATGTTTCTGCAAGTTTTTTATCATTATTGTAAATAGCCGAAGTTATATCTCCATCTCCACATCCAATAAATATGATAAACATGAATATACTTAACATGCTTATTATCATTAAATTTTTATGTTTCACAATAACACTCCCTTTAATTTTATGATTCATTAGCCCATTTTTTACACTGCTTAAGTCTTGTATCGGAATCATATCCTTGATCTTTTCCCATATCACTTAGCATATCGCATGGAAAATCAGTGCATATACCACAATGGGTTAAGCCTTTTGCCTCACAACAGGATTTAACTTCACATGAACCACCCCAGAAGGTTGTGGACATAGTGGTACAACCAGTACAATTTACTTTTTCTTTACGCTTACAGCTATTACAGCATACACCACAACGAGATTCAAACATTTATATTCCCCCCTGTATAAATTTAAACTAAGAAGATTATACCATATTTTCATTTTTATCGCAGAATAGTTAACAGTATATTGTTTTAATTTACATTTTGATTTAATAAGATTTGTTCTACAGAACTGAAGCCTAAAAAGCAACAAACCCTTATCATTTTAAGGGTTTGTTGCTTTTTTACTTATAGTATATTATAGATTTTGCATAGAAAAATGAACTTCAATTGCAAATTATCAACTTCATAAAGCTTTAAACTAAAATAAACTTGTCATTTTTAACTTGGAACTTTTCACTAGTGTGAATTAGTATCCTATTGTAAATTGCTCTTTAATATGTCTATTGCTTTCAACTTCATCTATCATAGCTATAGCATAGTCTTCAATAGATATTTTACTTGAACCATTTTTGTCGACTACAAGGCTTGTACCACCTAATCTAAACTTAGTAGTACGATCACCATGTTCAATAAATTCTGCAGGGCTAAAGAAAGTCCAGTCTAAATCAGAATTTTTATAGATTTCTCTTGCTTCTTTATGAACTTTAATAGTAGGTAACCATTCAGCTGGGTATCCCTTAATTTTGTCACTATCTACAAGTTCTACTCCAGGAGAAACTTTAAGGCTTCCAGCTCCTCCAATAGCTATAACTCTAGAAATACCGCTTTCTTTAGCTAGGCTTATAACATTTTTAGTTAAAGATTTAAAACTTTCTTCATTACCGAAAGTTGGTGCTAGAGCTGAGATTATAACATCATAACCTTTAATTTGATCTACTATATTTTCGTAGTTAAATAAATCCCCATTAATAGCTTTTAATTTACTATCTTTTACTGATAATTTATTTAAATCCCTTTGAACTGAAATTACTTCATGTTCTTTTGATAAAGCTTCTTTTAGAATGGCATTTCCTATGTTTCCTGTACCACCTAATAATATTATTTTCATATTTAACACTCCTTTTACTTGTAGCACTTTTTCACCATCCTCTTATGAAGTAGGGGATAACATGTGCTGCACCTTTAGATTAATTTCTAACATTCATATGTTTGAATGAAGATTTGTTCTGTGTAAGGTTATTATGGAGTGAATTTGTATACTTTACAAGTAGGCACAATTTTATGAGTTAGTCATAAATTTATGACCTTAGCTGAAAATACAATAAAAATTAAGTGACAAGTTTATAGTTACAAGTTTAGGTTGAAAACTACAGGTTTTCTAAAAAAGACTATATGTTTTAAATATTTATAAAAGTTATCCAAAGATTTAATTTTATTATAAATGCTAAAGAATTAAAAGAAGACCAAACTATTCATATATATAATAGTTTGGTCTTTATAAATAAATTAGCATATTATTATGAGCATTAATCAGGTTCTACAAAGCTTACATCATGGGTTTTAATATAGTCCCTTCCAAAATCAACTAAAACACTCATGGCAGGGAGAAACTTTTCCCCAGTTTTAGTTAAAGAATATTCAACTCTTGGAGGAACTTCATTGAAAACTTTTCTATGTATAAGATGAGATTTTTCTAACTCTTTAAGCTGTAAAGAAAGCACTCCGTGAGATATATTACCTATTAATTTTTGAAGTTCATTAAAACGAGTTTCTTTTAAGCTTAGATAGTATAAGATAATTACTTTCCATTTTCCTTCTACTAGTTTTTGAGCAGTTCTCACAGGACATATGGTTCCATCTATAGATTCAACTATTAATTCATCTTTATATGCATTCATAACTATTAATCCCTCCAAAGTGAGAATAAACTTCCCTTAGTTTAACAATTATTATAATTATATCTTATAAAGATTTAATAGTAAATATAATGAATTATTTAAGGGTTAATAGAAAACAAAAAGCACCGAAAAATTATGAATTTCGGTACTTAATTAAGGCTATAATTGATTTAACTTTTTTGATTTTCTTGCATTATAATACTGACATGCAAGTGTTAGAACAATGCACAGACAAACAATTATGTTTAATATTACATATAGTCTATTATTTAAAAATTCAGATCTATAAGGATCAAACATAAACCTTGCTGATGTTAAACATAATATAGCTAGGAGTCCTTTAGTAAGATCAGATAGTTTTTTAGACTTAACAAACTTAATTATAAAATGGATGGAAAGTAGAATAAATATTAGTAATTTTCCATAATCAATCATGTTGAAGCCCTCCTTTATTATGATTAAAATGATATGCTGAATTTCAAAACTAAAACTATTTTATAAACAACTCTCTTTTTTTACATAATAATACATAGAATATGTTTTGTAAATACTTTGAAAATTATTTGCGAGAAATATTTTTCTTTTGGATATCTTAACTATATAAGAAATTAGATTCAAACTTATGTTACAGTTAACTACAATAATTCTTATAAATCTATGTTTTGGGTTTATTTTGAAAAAATAAATTGTTGTGATATAATAAATTTGTAAAAATACAACATAATAGAATATTACACATAGGGGGGAGAAATCACTAAAAATTGTATTTTTAGTGATAAGAAGATTATGAAAAAATTAATAAGTATGATTTTAATATTAACATTTGCATTTGGAGTTATGGCGTGTGATAATAATTCGTCTAAAAAGTATATGCAACAAGGAAAAACAGAATTAGAAAATAAACAATATGAAAAATCATTAGAATCATTTAAATTAGCTATAAGTAAAGATAGTAAAAATCAAGAAGCAATTCTTTTGTCAGGGATTATTGAAGGATATTTAAATTGTAAAAAATACATAGAAGAAAGTGATTTAGACAAAGCTAAAGAAACTATTGATAACATTGATAAAGATTATGAAAAATATTCCATTAAGGATGATATTGATTCACTAAAAAGTGAAATAGATGATAAACTAGCAGAAAAGGAAAAAACAAATGAAAATCAGCAAGCTAAAGCAATTAACTCAGATAAAAAAGTAAGTTCCAAATCTCCAACTACTAATAAAGATAATAAAACCGAAAAAGTTGAAAATAATACAGAGAAAAGCAAACAAAGCAAAAACAATTCAGAGAAAAGTAACCAAGATAAAAAGAATACACAAGGAACTAAGAAAAAATCTTTTAGTGAAGACCAAGCTAAAGAAATGGCTAAAAAAGAATTTAACTCAAATTCTGATTTAGAATATATAGTAACACAATCAGGAGTAGAAGATGGTATAAAATATTATGATATAATTGTAAAATCAATTTCAATTATTAAAGGTGGTGGAAGTGGAACTGTAGATAATATAAAAGTATTTGAAAATGGGGCTATAAAGTACAACAAAGGAGCATAAAGTGATTCTAAGGGTTACACCTCTGGTGGCCATCAGATAAAGTTGTAACATTACAACACCTAGTTAGGCACATGACACAAAATATACTAGCATACTGACTTGTTATTTTTTTGAATGTGCCTTATAGGACAAAAACGGTATAGCTGTAAAAAGTGAAAAAAGATATAAGTTTACAACTTGATATTTTATGTTTAAAAGAGCAAGGTTTAATATAAGCCTTGCTCTTTTAACGTATAGGAAAATAAAAATATTTTTTAGAAAGTCTGTGACTTTCAAATGCAATTGTCAAATCTCAATTTTCAATTAACCTCAAACATCAATATTAACTTTATTATCATTAATAACTTGTCTCAAAACATATATTAATTTATCATAATCATCCAATTTAAAATACATATAACTTTCACCCATATGATGAGTATAAGTAAGCTGAATTTGATTGTTATTTTTTACTAACGTAACATTATCAACTTTTCTTAACTCACAATAATCACTTTTAAATCCAATAAAGGCTTTTTGTGAAATTCCTTTACGTATAAAGTATAATAATAAAAACAGTACATAATATAATATGCCTAGGATAATTTGACCTACATTTGTACTTGTAAAAAAAGTAATTACTAAAGTAACCAAGGAACTTATTAATAGAATTGTACAATATATTTTACTAACTGAAGCAGTAATTAGATAATAATGTTGTTTAATCAATCCAAAACAGCATATAAGAAAAAGAAAACTTAACACAAGAACATTATGAAAACTCATACCAATTAAACCTCCTATTATTATAATACCTTAAGAAATCAAAATATTAAGTAATAATACAGTAAATTCATTAATTTTATAAATACATTCAGATTCTTATTAGATTATTGTAAATATAGGATTTCTATGATAGTCTAGTATAAAAAATATAAAAGGTGATAATAGCATGATATATAAAATAGATATGGGATTAGAACTTATAATTAATGGCACAGACAAGGCCATCTCAAATAACATTACACGAAAACTCAAAGAGAAAGGAATTAATATTTCTTTCGAGCAATTTACAATTTTAACTAAATTATGGAAAAATAATGGGTTATGCCAATATAGTTTGTCACAGCTGACAAATCGTGATCAAGCAAGTACATCAAGGTTAATTAACACACTTATAAAAAATAATCTTCTTTTACGACAATGCTGTAATTCAGATAAGCGAATAAATCGTATTAAATTGACAGAAAAAGGTGAACTGCTAAAGGAGCCTGTTTTAGCTGTAGCACAAGAGTGCTTAGAGGAGGCAGTTCAAGGTATGTCTCAAGAAGAAATTCAACAAGGAATTCAATTCTTAGAAAAGATAGTTGAAAATTTAAATCCTAAATCGTCTACAAAATGATAACTATAAAGAAGGTGAGCCACTTTTATGGTTCACCTTCTTTAAGTTTACTTATTTTTTTAATGCATACTTTTGGCACATATATTTAATTATTTCTCATCTGATTTTTATTTTATTTACTAAGCTTCATTGATAGTTCATTTGCACTATCTTGAATTTCATCATCTTGTAATTGATGAGTACCATAAAGAACAAAAGATGGTAGGTATTTCATGCCAGTAAAATTAGCCATTGCTTGATAAGTTTTAGTTAGCTCACTTATTGTATAAAGTTGTGCTCCACCAGCTTGGTATGATTGTTTTTGTCCACCAGCTGAAATTGCTAACATGAATTGTTTTCCATTTAGTTTGTTACCATTAGGCCCATGAGAAAATCCATAAGCGAATACAGCATCCTGCCATTGTTTTAATAGTGATGGTGCATTGTACCAATGAAACGGAAATTGAAAGACAATCCTATCATGTGCTTCTAATAATTGCTGTTCATGTAGAACATCAATTTTACCATCTGGGTAATTAGCGTAAAGTTCGTGAACTGTTATATTTTTTTCTTGTTGTAAACGGGTTCTCCATGCCTTATTTATTCTTGATACTTCCATGTTTGGGTGTGCAATAATTACTAATGTTTTCATTTGTTTTTCTCCATTCTTTTTTATTTTAGATTAATTTATAAATCATTCAAATAGATTTGGAATCAAAATTTTCATGATTTATAGGGTTTACGTAAAAACATCTCTATTAAAATGTTATACAATTTAATAATTACTTGTTCATGCAAGTAATTATATTACTAGTATATGATATTTTACTTGTTTATGCAAGTATTATTTTGGTTTTATTAAATAATGTTTTATTTGATTGTGTAAGTGGACTAAAAATATAATGAAAAATCACTTAATATAACCTTTAAGAATTAATTAAACGACTTTATAAGAATTTCTTTAATTTCGCTTGTTAGTGGAAATCTTGGATTTGTTCCTGTACATTGATCATCAAGTGCTAATTCTGATACTTTATCAAGTGTATCATAGAAATTTTTTTCTGAAACTCCAGCATTTTTAATACTTAAAGGTATATTCAAATTTTCTTTTAATTTATGAATTGCTTTAATTAAAAGTTCAACTTTCTCTTTTTCTGTATTACCTCCTAACTTTAGGTAATCTGCAATTCTTGCATATCTCCATATAGCATTGGGATATTTATATTGAGGAAAGGCAGCTTGTTTTACCGGATTATCCACTGCATTAAATCTAATAACTTCTTCAATTAATAGAGCATTAGCAATGCCTTGTTGTATGTGATGCTCTGCACTTAATGTATGGGATATAGAATGACATACACCTAAAAATGCATTAGCAGAAGCCATTCCAGCCATAGTAGATGCATGAGTTATCTTTTCTATTGCTTTTTCATTAATAGTATCTTGTGAACATGCTTGTGGTAAATACTTAAAGATTAATCTTATTGCTTCTAAAGCAAATCCATTTGTAAATTCAGAAGCAAGTACTGATGTATATGCCTCTATAGCATGAACTAATGCGTGTATACCTGATGCTGCTGCTAAATCTTTAGGCATATTCATCATTAATTCAGCATCTACAATAGCCATATTTGGAGTTAACTTGTAGTCTACTAATGAGTATTTAATTCCTGTTGTTTCATCTGTTATTACAGCAAAAGGTGTAACTTCAGAACCAGAACCAGCTGAGGTTGCTATAGCAATCATCATAGCTTTTTCACCGAGCTTTGGAAATTTATATATTTTTTTTCTTATATCCATAAATCTCATTGCAAGGTCCTCAAATTTTACTTCTGGATGCTCATACAGTACCCACATAATTTTGGCTAAATCTATTGCTGAACTTCCACCAAGAGATATTATTGTATCTGGTTTAAAATTCATCATCTCCTCGGTTCCTTTTCTAGCTGTAGATAATAGTGGATCTTCTTCAATTTCTGTGAATATCTTAAAATCAACAACTATGTCTTGAAGAACTTTTGTAATAGACTCTATATGTCCTAAATTCTTGTCAGCTACTATAAAGGCCCTTTTTTTATTTAGATCTTTAAGTTCTCTTAATGCAAATTGAAGACAACCAAATTTAAAATAAATTTTTTCTGGTACTTTAAACCAAAGCATATTTTCTCTCCTTTCAGCAACTGTCTTAATATTTAATAGGTGTTTAGGCCCAACATTTTCTGATATAGAATTTCCTCCCCATGAACCACAACCTAATGTAAATGACGGAGCTATTTTAAAATTATATAAATCTCCACTTGCTCCTTGTGCTGAAGGTATATTAACAAAGGTTCTTACTGTCTTCATAGCCCTACTAAACTTGTCTATTTTATCTTGTGCCTTTATAACATCTGCGTATATTGCTGAAGTATGGCCTAGTCCACCCAAATTAACAAGCAATACAGCTTTGTTTAATGCATCATCAAAATCTTTTGCTCTATACATAGCTAAAACTGGAGATAATTTTTCATGAGCAAAGGGTTCTTCTTCTCCTACGGAATCAACTTCTCCAATAAGAATTCGTGTTGTCTTAGGTACAGTGATTCCTGCCATTGAAGCTATTTTATATGCAGATTGACCTACTATTTCAGAATTTATATTTCCATTTACAAAAATCGCTTGTCTCATTTTATCTAATTCATCTTTTTTAATTAGATATGATCCTCTTTCTTCGAATTCTTTTTTTACTTTGTCATATATAGAATCTAAAATTATTACTGACTGTTCGGAGGCACAAATAACTCCATTATCATATGTTTTTGAGAGAATAATTGAACTTACTGCCATCTTTATATGTGCAGTGTCATCAATTATTACAGGGGTATTTCCAGGACCAACTCCTATTGCTGGTTTACCAGATGAGTAGGCTGATTTAACCATGGAAGGGCCTCCTGTAGCAAGTGTTATATCTGCTTTTTTCATTAATAGTTGAGTTAATTCAATGGAAGGTTCATCTATCCATCCTATTATTCCTTCGGGTGCTCCAGCTTTAATTGCTGCATTGAGTATGATTTGAGCTGCTGCTATTGTTGATTTTTTAGCTCTTGGATGGGGTGAGAACAGTATACCATTTCTAGTTTTTAGAGCTATTAATGATTTGAATATAGTTGTAGAAGTAGGGTTAGTTGTTGGTATTATAGCTGCTACAACACCTATTGGCTCTGCAATTTTAGTAATACCATAAGGTTCACTTTTTTCTATAACACCACATGTTTTTTCATCTTTATATTTATTGTAAATATATTCACCGGCAAAATGATTTTTTATAACTTTATCTTCAACAAGACCTATTCCAGTTTCTTCTACAGCCATCTTTGCAAGTAGTATTCTTGCATCAATTGCTGCCATAGCAGCTTTTCTAAAAATTTCATCAACTTTCTCTTGAGAATAAGTTGAAAATTTTCTTTGAGCGAGTCTAACTTCCTCTAGTTTTTTTTCAAGTTCATCAATGTTTGTAATTTTCATAAATATACACTTCTTTCTTCATAAATATTATTTCATAAAAGAACATTGAATTAGCTTGAATAATTTTGCAATTAAACACAAAATAAAAAGATTTATATTATATCTCTTAATGATTAAGTCACTATCTTAGAGTAGAGGTAAATTACATTAATATATTAAAAAACAGAGTTATTGTTAAAAATTTGACAAGATGAATTAAAAAGTTTTATAAATAGTAGTATGAAAAATATTACTAATAATAAACTATATAATTTATAATATATTTGGAAATCTACTATAATAAAAAGTGACTTATAACGAGAGGGTAGTTTATCTTTGAGAATTATCAATTTGCTTTGCTATTTAAATGTAAAATTATTCAATTAATACAATTTTTAGTGTAGATCTATTGTTTTTCAATGTCAAGTTTTATGGGTTTATATAAATCATTAGATTTATTTACTTATATTGGATAAAATGATCATATTAGTATAATGTAAACATTTAGATTGTTAAATATTTAATTTATATATTTAATTTTTTAAAATGTATAATATTTGATAATACTTATAAGTATGTTTTCTTCTAAATAAGTTAAATAATATTAAAAACATAAGTATTTAAACAGTTATTATTACTAAATTTAAGTTTTTATATATTTCGTATCATTAATAATTATTAATGATATAAGAATAAAAATTTTCAGATAGCATTAGATTTCATTAGGTGTTTTGTTTTAAATAATAATGCAATTTTGCAGATAGAAGAGGGGAGAAGGGATTTTTTATATATTAGAAAGTAAAATAAATTAAGATTTTCATATGTTAACAAATATTTTACTTTAAAAATAAATAAGATACATATATAATATATGTATCTTATTAGTATATACATACAATAAGATGAATGAGTTTTTGCAGAGATAGATTATTCTAATGTGCTATGAATAATCTATTTTTTTTATTTAAAATCCAATAACTGAACCAATAAGGGATATAAGTTGATCTATTACCCAACTAGCTAAGTTAGATAAATAACCTATTGTAGCTGCAACTCCTGATTTTATAGCCGTTACCAAATCTGTTCCACCAACTTGTTCTATAGACCATTGAATCCATCCAGGTAAATTATTCCATGCATCCACCAAAACTTGTGCTAATTTTTTTATTATTGTGTCCATATTAAATACCTCCTAAAAATTAAAAATTAAAAAGGATCATCTTATTGTATATAAGCATTAGTTATTTATTTGAACTTTTAAATGTATAGATTTAATTGGTATTTTATTATAAATAAAAACTGTTGTACCATTTTCTCTATACAAGTAGTTAACTTAGTTTAAAAATATATCTTCTAAACTTACTGTATTTTGATTTAACTCATATATGTTGACTTTATTTTCAACTAATGAATTAACGATATACGGGATTTTTGCTTTATCTTTTACTTCAAGATTTATTTCATTATGAGAAATACTTATTAAATTTATATCACCTAAGGTTGATAAATCTATCTTTGACTCACAAGAGTAAGTTATTTTTATATTGATACTTGTGCTAAAATCTTCTTTTAACTTTTCTAAGTTGCCTTGAAGCTTTATCTTTCCCTTTTCTAATATAGCAATATTGGTACAAAGCTTTTCTACCTCATTTAAATTATGAGATGTTAAAAAAATAGTAGTACCTTTGTCTCTTAAGCTTTTTATTAAATCATGAATAGCAAGTATTGATTCAGGATCTACCCCTGAGGTTGGCTCATCTAAAAATATGAGTTTAGGCTTTCCTAGAATAGCTTGAGCCAATGAAATTTTCTTCTTCATTCCAAAAGAATAATTTTGAATTTTAACTTTATGTACATTTTCAAGTTTTACATCACTTAGTACTTTAAATATTTCATTCTTAGTTAAACTAAGTCCCTTTAATTTAGACATATAAGTTAAGAATTCTATTACATTCATATTAGTATAAAGATTAGCAACATCAGGCATAACACCTATTTGTTTCTTTATGATGCTAATGTCATTATGTGAGTAATCTAAAATTGAAAAACTACCACTGGTTTTATAAACATTTCCTGATAATATGTTTATAAGAGTAGATTTTCCTGCTCCATTTTTGCCTAAGAAACCAAATACTTGATTAGGTTTAACTTCTAAATTTAAATTATCTATTACAGTTTTACTATTAAACTTTTTAGTTAGATTCATTATATTTATTGCATTCATCCATCATAAGTCCTTTCTATTTAATACAAAATAAGAAATATATAATAATACTGCTGCAATTATGCCAATTACACAGACACTTAAATCCATATTTACAACATAATAATAAGGAAATAAATATTTAAAAATCTTTAGAAAACTATTTTCAGTAAACATGAGATACAATCCTACCAAAGGTATACCAATTCCCAATACTATTCCTAAAAAGTTAGAAATACTTGATTTTGAAACTAAAGTGGACACTAATATAACCATTGATATGAAGTAAATACATGTAATTAACATAACTAATATAATTTTTATTTCTATTGTTTTGGATATAAGAATTATACAAATTGAGCTTGATATTACACATATAAACCAAAACAGTGTTATTCCTAAGAATTTGCCTAAAACAAAGTCTTTTCTAGAAACTTTACTTGTTATTAATCTAACTGTTTGAAGTTCTATTTCTTTATTAATACAATCATGAGAGAGTACTGATATAAATAAGTAACCAAAAATAAATACCAAAAGCCGTAAGCTTGAATAATAAGGGGATTCATTATTTGACATACTTGCCAGTGGAGTGATACCATTAAAAAATTTTGCGGTATAATAACTTGCAAGTACAAATATCAATATAATCAAGATTGATTTTATGCTTTTAAATAATTTAAAGAATTCATTTTTAGCTATAAATAACATATGTACCTCCCTTAAGTCTCTTTTCTTTGAAAATATTTCATTGAGAATATTCTGTTAATTGTAGTGGTAAACATGGCAGAAAAAATCCAATAAATTATAATTATTGATTTAGTTGATATGGACAATTTGAAAATGAGAAAGTTTATAATAAGAAATATAATAATTTTAGGTAAATCTAATTTCTTACCTTCCTCTAATGTATAAAAATCTAAGAATAAAATTAAAGCATAAATTATAGAAAGTAAATAAGTTGTATCTTTAGTTTGAATATTAAACCAGAGAACTAGTTCATTTGTATTATAGTTGTTGAATACTTTTGTAAGAATTATAATCAATGACATTTCTATAATAAATAAATAGAACATAAATTTGCCATATTTAATATTATTAGATTCTAAAAGCATTCGTTTTTCTCTCTTGTATTCATTTTTTTCAGCTTTTAATTTACTTTTTCTAATTTTTTTGTTTAGTCCTATTAATTGATTATTAATGTTATTTTTCAAATATATATTTCTTCTGCGTATTATATATATAGGTGTTAATATGATTTTAATAATTAACGTGAATACGATAATAGAAGATATAACACCTAATTTAATAGCTATATTATTAAATATTAGACTTAAAAAACTAATTAATCCAAACATATCTTTAATACCCTTAACCATTTTATTTATTAAATTAATAACTTTGTAATTCATTGTGAAGGACCATCTACATTTATCATATATCATAATGTTTGATAAATATAAAAAAGATAGTGAATTCATGTTTTCTTGTCATAAACGCAAAAAAAAATTGATGAATTTTCACTAACGCTTGATATTTTGTCATGAACGCGATTGAAAGAATATGTAAAAAAGGAGCTATATCAATTTGATACAGCTCCTTTTTTATTTAATAAACTTCAATAAAAAATATCTAAATATATAATTTATTAAGGAATTATGTACTTAATGTTTATATGGATAAAAAAAGATTTGTACTTATACAAAGTGGTGTTGCCAAAGGAAGAACACCACTTTATTTAAAGTATAGTATTTTTAGAATAATTGTTATAAAGATATTCTAAAAGCTTAATGTTAATATATGAATCTAATTAAAACACTTCCTTGTATTATTAGAGATTCTAACTAAAATTAGCATTACAGGAACTTCAACTAAAACTCCAACAACAGTTGCAAGGGTAGCTCCAGATTGTAGTCCAAATAAAGAAATTGAAACTGCAACTGCTAGTTCAAAGAAATTACTTGCTCCTATCATACCAGCAGGTGATGCTATAGAGTGGGGTAATTTCCAAAGTTTTGCCCATCCATATGCAATGCCAAAGATTAAGAATGTTTGTATTATAAGTGGTACTGCAATTAATAATATATGAAGTGGGTTTTGGAGAATTTTATCTCCTTGGAAAGAGAATATAATAATTAATGTTAATAATAGCCCTATAACAGTTACATTATCAAATTTCTTTAAAAATGTATTATTAAAATAGTCTAATCCATTATTTTTAACAACTACAGTTCTTGTTATAAATCCTAGTACTAGTGGAATAACCACAAATAATATTGTTGATAGTATTAGAGTTCCAAATGGAATTTGTATATTTCCAACTCCTAATAAAAGCGCAACTATAGGGGCAAAAGCCACTAATATTATAAGATCATTAACTGCCACTTGAATTAATGTATATGATGCATCACCTTTTGTTAAATGACTCCATACAAATACCATGGCAGTACAAGGTGCAGCTCCAAGTAAAACAGCTCCAGCTAGATATTCCTTTGCTAAAGCTTCTGGAATAAAGCTTTTAAAAACAACAAAGAAAAAGAAAGCTGCTATTAAATACATTGTAAAAGGCTTTACAAGCCAATTAGTTACACATGTTACAATTAGTCCTTTAGGTTTTTTACTTGCATTTACAATGCTTGAGAAATCTATTTTTAACATCATTGGGAATATCATAAGCCATATTAATATAGCAGTAGGTATTGAAACATTATAGTATTCAAACTTACTTAGGGTATTAGGAACAACAGGTAAAACCTTGCCTATTGTTATTCCTAGTACTATACAAATTGCTACCCATAAAGTAAGATATCTTTCAAAGAATCCTATACCGTTATTTTTTTCCTCAGACATTTTTTATCCTCCTATATTTCATTACTCTTAATTCTTTTAACTAAATCTTTAACTTTTTCTTCTATGGTTTTAGCCGTTTTAATAAATTCATCATCATCTTTTCCAGTAGGGTCTTCTAAACCCCAATCTTCCACATGATTTGCAGGTAAAAATGGACATTGAACATTACATCCCATTTTTATAGCTATATCTATTTCAGGTAAGTCAGTTAAAAGCTTAGATTTTTGAGAAAGATTCATATCTATATTGTGTAAATCTTTTATTATTCTAACAGCATCTTGATTAATGTTTGGTACAAGTTCCGTTCCAGCTGAATAACTTTCAAAAACATCACTACCATATAATTTTCCTAAGGCTTCAGCCATTTGTGATCTACAAGAATTGTGAACACATATAAAAGCTACTTTCTTTTTCATAAGTTTATTTCTCCTAAATCTATAATTAAATTAATTCTACTAATTTATTTCCTTTTACTTCTTCAGATTTCCACTCAACTAAGGCAAAGTTTCCTTTAGAAATCTCATTAACTTTATTTATCCAATGAATTTCATGGCTAGCTTTAGCCTTAAGAACTTCGTTTGTTGTATTAGTTGCATATAGACTTGAATTAATTAACCACCATTTGCTCTTTATATCAGCTCTTTTTAAGTCGGATTCTAGTCTTAAAGCCTCATGAACAGGTGTAGTTTCTGCTAAAGTAACTATAATTACTTCAGTTTCTTCAGGATTTCTAAGAGTAGGTAAAAGTTTTTTAACAGACTCTGGTATATCTCCTTGAGAACGTTGAATTTCCTTATGATAACTTTCAGTAGAATCTAAAAGTAAAAGAGTATGGCCAGTTGGAGCTGTATCGATAACAACAACTTCATTTTCACTTTTTTCAACTATTTCAGCAAAAGCTCTAAAAACAGCAATTTCTTGAGTACAAGGTGATCTTAAGTCTTCTTCAACATAAGCAATATCTTCTTCATTCATAGTTTCTCTTGCTTTACTTAAAACTTCTTGTTGATATTTCTTTAATTCTTCTTTTTCATCAATACTGCTTAAAGTAATTCCATAGCTTTCATCTAGCACAAATTTTAAATGAGCTGCAGGGTCTGTAGTTGTTAAATGAACCTTTTTACCTTTTTTAGATAAACCTAAGGCTATAGCAGCTGCCATTGTAGTTTTGCCAACTCCACCTTTACCCATGGTGAATATAACTTTTTTATTAGATTTATATAAATCTTCTATAACATCATGTAGTGTAGGTATTGTTTCACTTAATAAAGCTTCAGTGCTTAATTTTATATTATCTTCTTTTAAAAATGACCTTATATTTTCAAGACCTGTTACATTATAAGGTCTAAGTGGAATTTCAAAGGTTTCTAATTTCTTAAGAGTAGATGGAATGTTATTTAAAGCACTTTGTTGTTTCATAAATATATCATTAGACAATTTATCATTTTTAGTATTTAAAACACCATTCATAACTAATACTTGATTTTCTATTCCTAAATCTTGAAGTTCTTTTGAAGCTCTTTCAGCTTCTTTTAAAGGTGAGTTTTCAGGACGAGAAACAAGTATTAATGTTGTCTTATCTTTATCAGCTAAGGTTTTAACAGCAGTCTTATAAATTTCTTTTTTATCTTCAAGACCAGCCAGTTGACCAAGACAAGATGCTCCATGGGTGCTTTCACTTATGAAGTTACTCCAAGCCGATGGAAGTTGTAACATTCTTAAGGTATGGCCAGTTGGAGCTGTATCAAATATAATGTGGTCAAAATCTTCCTGAACCTTTTTATCTGTTATAAAATTAGAAAATTCATTGAAAGCTGCAATTTCAACAGTACATGAACCAGAAAGTTGTTCTTCCATATTTTTTAGAATAGCCTCAGGTAGTTTATCCCTATAAGGAGAAATAACACTTTCTTTATATTCATTTGCTGCCTGTTCAGGATCAAAGTTTGCAACTACTAGATTTGGAACTCCTTCAATAGGAACTCCTTTATTATTTAGATTAGTGTTAAATACATCTTGCAAATTTGAAGCTGGATCAGTACTAACTAACATTATCTTTTTACCTTCATCAGCTAAAGTTATAGCTGTTGCACAAGCAGTTGAAGTTTTACCAACTCCACCTTTCCCAGTAAAGAATAAATACTTTGTTAAGTTAATTTCATTTACATTAAATTTATTAAACATTGTTTTTAGTCTCCTTCCTTAAAGTTAATTAACAACATCCTCCGTCACAACAACAACAACTTTTTTTGTTACCAGGTAAATCTTTAAAGAATACTTTTGGAAGCTTAAGCATTTCGCATAACTCTTCATTAGATGGATAAGATCCTTTTTTTAATACAACATCGTTAACTATTGTAACCGGTAGTATTTCGATACCTTCTTCAGTAATAAGGTCGCTTATTGTTTTATTAATAAAGGCTTCAGGATTACTACTTGGATTATATCTTTCAACAGATAATCCATTCTTTTGTAATTTATTAATAACAGCAGACATTCTTAATAATTCTGGATCAACTCCAGGTCCACATATTCCTGTTGAACAACACATTGCTGGATCAAAAATAATAAGTTTTTTCATAATTAATACACTCCTTTTAAAATCTTAAGTACAAGGTATAAAACTCCTTGTCATAGCTATGATTATTTTTTGCAATTACATTTCTTTTCATTGCATATACAATCATCAGTACAGGTTATAATGTTCATTAAAAATAATACTAATTGATTAGAATTTGTAAGATTTAAGGAATAATAATTCCAAGTGCCATCTTTTCTTGAATTAATAAGACCACAATCACTTAAAACTTTTATATGATGAGAAAGTGTTGGTTGAGTAAAATCAAAATACTCTAAGAGTTCACAAGCACATTTCTCCCCACAAGATAACATGTCAATTATTTTTAATCTATTCGTATCTCCTAAAGCTTTAAATATTTTTGCATTTATATCATATTTATTTTCCATTTTTTCCTCCTTATATAGATAACTGTCTATATATTTATTATAGATAGTTATCTATATATAGTCAATATATATACTTTAAATAAAGGTTATAAAATATAATAAATAGATGTTTGTCTATTTATTATATCGGAATCATCTATATTATGTGTATTAAAAATTCAATTTATCCAAGAAAAATTTTACACACTTCCTATGATAAAAAAGTGACTACACAATTTTAAAGTGACAAGTTGTGGTTGAAAATCACAGATTTTCTTAATATAAAATTGAGAGTGTAAAGTTAAAAGTTATTGCTAAAAACCACAGGTTTTAAAAAAAATTTCATCCTTAACTTATCACTTGCCACTGACTAAAAATTTATTGTTAATAAAAAATATCGTATCAAATAACAGATATGCTAAATATATTATATTAAGGGAAATTATCTAGAAAGTAATAGTTATCTGTTCAATTGGTTCAAGTCTAATAAAACATATCATATGAAACATAAAATTTTGTTGTTTATAACTAATTCAAATCGAGTGATTCCTACATTCAGTAAAGTTTTATTAAAAGGAATGCATTAATTTTAGTGGAAGATTAGGAAATCTTAGTTAAAGATGTAGAAGTACTTGTTGCTGGGAGTATTAGTAGTGGTAGCCATAGGCTAAATGATTTAAGGAGGGATTAAAATAATGATAAGTCTGAGTGCTTGTATTGTAACAAAGAATAGTGAACATTTAATAGAAAAAACCCTGAGATCAGTATGGAATGTGGTGGATGAAATTGTAATAGTTGATAGGGGATCATCAGATGGTACTGTAAATATTGCATCAAAGTTTACAGATAGAGTTTTTAGTTTTGAAGATGATGATTATGGAAAAATAGTAGAGTTTGCAGTTAATAAGGCAACAAAGGATTATATATTCTTGCTAAATCCAGGGGAGTTTATAAGTGTAGATGAAGTTGATATGTTAAAGGATCTAAAAGAAAAAGAAAACACATGTAGAAATGGATATAAAGTAAAATATAATCTTGATGATTTAGAAGAAAACTTAAATTTTAATATAGGAAGAATAATAAAAAAAGACAGAATTGGTAATTATAAAAATTTATTATTAGACTGGTTTGATTTAGAGAATTTACAATTAATAGATTTAGATATAAAATCTCAACGATATCTAAATGTAACAGAATCAAAGGTAAAAAACAAAAAGCCGAGTATTTTAATAGGAAGCTCCATTCATCAAAATCCTAAAATATTAAAGGAATTTTTATTATCTATTAAAGAACTAGATGATAAAAATTTAGATATAGGATATTGTTTTATAGATGATAATAGTGATGAAAATTCATCAAAGATACTATCTGAGTTCAGTAATACTGAGAAAAATGTAACCATATTTAGCGGAAGTGAAATTAACTTATCAAAATATCATTGTGATAAAATCACTCATCACTGGGATGACACATTAATTGAAAAAGTAACAAATTTTAAAAATAGCATAATAAATTATTGTGTAGAAAAAGAATATGATTATCTTTTTTTTATAGATTCAGATATAATTTTGCATGAAAAAACTCTTAAAAAACTAATTGAAGCTGATAAAGATATAATATCTAATATCTTTTGGACAAAATTGAGTTCAACAATGGAAGCACTTCCACAAGTATGGCTTAAAGATAGCTGTACATTGTATAATTCAAAATCCGATGAAGTAATAAGTGAAGAAGAAATACATGAAAAGATTAGAGAGTTTTTGAATCAACTAAAAAAACCAGGAGTTTATAGAGTAGGTGGACTTGGAGCATGTACATTAATAAAGAGAGCACCGCTTATAAAGGGAGTTAACTTTTCACCACTTTATAATATATCTTATTTTGGAGAAGACAGACATTTTTGTATAAGAGCAGTAGCTTATGGATTTGAACTTTATGTAGATACCAATTATCCGGCATACCATATTTGCAAAGATGCAGGACTAAGAGGATTACAGGAATATAAAGAGAAAAATAAAAATCGGGATTCAGAAATAGAAGAATCTAAAATTCTTGATTTAATAGCAAAAACTGTACAAGCTATAGGCAGTATGTCCTATGAAGATGAACAAAATAATTCATGGATGAAGTACTTTACTATAAAAGAAGGATCAAGACAAAAATTAATACTAAATAAACAAAGAGAAAAGGTAATATCAGATAAAATAATCAATAGGTGTAGGGTTTTACAATGCGAAATCAGTTTTGAAGAAGGTTTAGATAAGGTTAGTGTAGAAGTTGAGTTTTTAAGTGAAGGATCTAAAAATAACTTTAATTTTACAAAAAGACATGAAGGAAGAGTTGGGTGTATAAAGGAAAATAATATTTGGCTAATAAATGAATTTAATATAGACAAGGTGATTAATGAGAATGATCCTTCTATGGGAAGAAAAGAAAGATCTTAAAGTAACAAGGTGTGCTATAACAGGTAACATGCCCTAGATTAGATTATATAACATTGGTGTGGTAAAAACACTGTATGAATGAAGATTCATTCTATAGTAAAAAGATTATATACTTTTATTAAAAATATGACTTTAAATTATTTATGGTCATGTTTTTACTTTAAAAAAACCCCATGGGGTTAAATCTTTATAAAACTCTGATTGATACTAAATCATTTGAAAAAGGTTCATCAATCAAAAATTTAAAGATAATGAGTAAAGTCTACAATATATGGAAAAGCTTATAGTAAAATTAAAATACAAGTGATATAATAATATTGAAACTAAGAAAGGTAAAGGTATTGGACTAATGCGTAAGTAATCTAATTTTATCAATTTTTAAATAGCAAAAAATAACCTTATAAAAAGGTCTGTTTGCTATGTTTAAAAGATGAGAGTTAGATTACACTATAGCCATACCCTAATATAAGGCACATTCAAAAAAACAACAAGTTAGTATGCTAGTTTATGAATTGTTATTTTCTTTCATGTGCCTAAGTGTATCTATCTCTCCAAAACAAGGAGGGATTTTTTTTATGCTAAGAATAAAAGTAAGTAAGTTAAAAAAGAGTTTTCAAGATAGATTAATTTTAGATATAGAGGATCTGGAAGTTTTTGAAGGAGATAAAGTAGGAATAGTTGGATTTAATGGATGTGGAAAGACCACACTTTTAAATATAATAGCAGGAAGAGAAATTTTAGATGAAGGAAATGTATTTATAGATAAAAGTTTTTCTTATATAACTCAGTTTAATGAGAAAACTGAAATAACCGAAGGTAAGATATCAAAAGAATTAAATACTCCAAAAGAATATCATGAATATTTAAGTGGAGGAGAAAAGGTTAAGGCAAGAGTCAGCAAAGCTCTTAATGAAAATGTGAGAGTAATACTTGCAGATGAACCAACATCAAACTTAGATCAAGGCTCCATTAGTTATTTAGAAGAAAATTTGAAAAAATTTAAGGGAACTTTACTTTTAATTTCCCATGATAGAGAGTTTTTAGATAATGTGTGTAATAGAATTATTGAAATAGAAAATGGATTAGTAAGAGAATATAGTGGAAACTATTCTGATTATGTAAGACTAAGAGAAGAAAGACTTAAAAGAGAAAAGTTTGAATATGACAAGTATTGGAATGAAAAGAATAGGCTTGAAGAAGCTATTAATTTAAAATCAAATTTAAGAGATGGTGTGAGAACTTGTCCAAAAAGATTTGGAAATTCAGAAGCACGTCTTGCAAAAATGGGAGGTCAAAAGGCTAAGAAATCCATGGATAATGCTATAAAATCATTGAAGAGCAGAATAGAAAGATTGGAAGTTAAGGAAAAGCCACAGGAGAATCAATCTATAAAGGTTGATATCCTTGAAGGAAAAGAGTTTTTCTCAAATTACCCAATAGAAGTAAAAGGATTAACCATAGGATTTAAGGATAAAATTCTATTAGATAATATATGCTTTAAGGTTAAAAGGAATAAAAAAATAGCTCTTATAGGAGATAATGGCTGTGGAAAAACTAGTTTAATAAAGGAAATAATGAAAGGCAACTCTAATATTAAAATAGCTAATAGAGTTAATATAGGATACTTTGAGCAAGATTTAAAGATTTTAGATGAAGATAAAAGCATCTTAGATAATATAAAGGAAAGTAGTAGCTTTAATGAAACATTTATAAGAATAATTTTAGCTAGGTTTTTATTTAGAACTGATAGTGTATATAAAAAGGTTCATGTTTTGAGTGGAGGAGAGAAGGTAAAGGTAGCACTGTGTAAGATTATTTTAAGTGATAACAATCTTCTTATATTGGATGAGCCAACAAATTATTTAGATATATACTCCATGGAAGCCCTTGAGGAATCATTAATAAATACCAATAAAACCATGATAATAGTTTCTCATGATAGAAGATTTGTATCTAAGATTTGTAATGAAATATTATCAATGCAGGATAAGGGGGTAGTTCATTATCCATATTCTTTTAGTGAGTGGATTGAAAAGTGTAATGAAATTAAGGTAACTAAAGAGGAGAAAGAGAAGATCCAAAGAAAAATGGTGCTTCAAAATAAAATATCAGAAGCAATTTCTTTGCTTTCTATTGAGACTAATTTAGAAAAGAAGACACTTTATGAGAACAAATATGAAACTCTATTAAAGGAATTAAAAAGTTTAAATATGTAAGGAACATTCAAAAAAATAACAAGTCAGTATGGTAGTTTATGAATTGAAAATTGAGAATTTACAATTGACAATGTTGGGTGAAATCTTCTTAAGAAGATTTTTAAAATATAACGAATCTTCCTTCAGGTGGTGTTCTTTCCACCAGCTGAAGGTTAGATTAGTTAATTTAGGGGCGTAGCAACTGGTTAACCCCCACCTTGTAAGAGGATGGAGGTGTTACAGCTCTTGTAGCCATCAGACAACAACTGTCAATTCTCAATTATAAAGTGGCACAGCCACCTTTGTTTTCTAACGTGAAATATACATGGCATCTTTGACTTGTTATTTTCTTTCATGTGACTAAAATAGAAATATAGGTATATAAAGGGGGCGACAATGAAATGAGAACATGTATGATGATTCTATTGATGTTTACAATAATGAATGTATTTTTAGGTATTAGTTTTTGTTTTAATATTTTTAAAAAACTCAATAATGTTATGCTGAAGATAAGAGCATGGATTAATTTAGATTTAAGAGAAATTATAGATAAAAACTATGATAGAACTTTAAAAATGCTTGCAATAGATCATTTTGTTTTAGCAATATTAAGCATATTGTTGGAAATAGCATTAGTTATAGTTTATTATTATAAAATTTCCTCAAAAGTAGGATATATAGTATTGTATATATCCATAATTGTAATATGGATATACAATCATATGTTTATGGAGAAGTTAAAAAGTTAGTTTAGGCACATTCAAAAAAATAACAAGTAAGTATGTTAGTCTATTTCGTAGAATATTACGTAACAAATAGGTAGTGCGAAAGTGCACTACCTATTCAATTGCTGTGATTAACAAGGTTCATAAACAAAATCCTAATTTATTAAAATAAAGACTGAAATTTAGTTATTGATATTCTAATGCTTTGGTTTACGAAGAATTATTTTTAAAAAAAATATATATAAACAAGGAATAAAATTTATTACTCAGTTTGACTATACAGTTGAACTGTATTATAATACTATTAAGTTAAACTATATAGTCAAACTGAATAGTAGGTGAAAATATGAAACATAAACTGTTACCATTATCTGAAACTATGCATTATATTTTATTAGCTTTGCGTCAACCACTTCATGGTTATGCAATTATGCAAAAGGTTGAACTAATGAGCAAAGGTACTGTCAAATTAGCTGCTGGAACTTTGTATGGTGCAATTGAAAATCTAAACAAACACGGTTGGATTGAGCCAGTGATTGGGGAAACTGATAGAAGAAAGGTTTATAAAATTACAGATGAAGGAATAGAAATTTTAAAAATTGAGCGAGAAAGATTACTCAATATTATATCCCTATATGAAAGGAGGGAGTTAGATGAAGAAAGTTAAACAGTTTTTCAATATTATTGAGGAAGAGAAATGGTTGAATAAGCAATTACAAATGGGTTATCACTGCTCAAATATTAGCGGATTAGGAGTATATACATTTAAAAATACTAGCGAAGACTATGTTATACGATTGGATTATCAAAATTACATGCCAGTAGAAAAGTTTGAAGAATACAAAACAATATATGAAGACTTCGGATGGAAACATATAAAAGGCTCAAGATTTGGCAGCATTCAATATTGGCAAAAATTAGCTTATGGCAATGAGGATATTTTTTCTGACCGTGAATCAAATATTTATTATTATAAGCGATTAATGGACTATTCACTATCATTAACAGTTATGCTTTTGGTGATTAGCTTTATGACATACAAGGATTCAAGTTTATATGGAACAAAAGGACTTTGGGGTATGGAACGCTCACTGTTTTGGAAAGCATTTTTATTTGAAACGCCATTTGTAATTATTAAACTGCTTCCACTAATTATGTGTGTTTTTTCTGGAGTTAGCTATTTGAAAGCATATCGCCAATATTTTATGTTAAAAGAAAAGTAGAATTTCTATAGCTGACTAACAAGACAACAATACAGTAACTTGTCACTAATTTATGTTAGGTACAAAAATAATACCACTCAATAAAAATTAGTTCTGTAAAATTATTTCAAATATAAGGTATAGATAAGGAAGCAACAAATACAAAGATGCATATTATATATTGAACAAGCTATAAGCTTATTAGAGTTGAAAATTGAAAGAGAAGGATGGTTTTTTCTGTTTTCAACTCTTAATTTAATAAATAGGGGTGTAAAAATTGCGAAAAAAGATTATGTTAATAGTAATAATATTATGTTTAATACCAATAACAGTTTTCTTTATAGCTGGAATAAGCACTAAGAATAAAGCTATAAGTTCAAATGATAACAATGTAGCATCTGAAGTAACTACTAATGATAAAGATACTGAAGAACCTAAACCTATTGAAGTGAAAGATACTAATACTTCTAGTGAGAAAAAGAATAATTATAATTCACCAAGTACTAAAACAAAAGAGAATAGTAAGGAAAATACATCAAAGAAAAATAATGAAAAACCTAAAACACCTTCAACCAATAAATCAGGGCAATATAATAGTAAAAGCTTAGGATTTACTATTGATTTTCCAGAAAGTTGGAAAGGTCATTATGAGGTTGTAGAAGGAACTGATTTTTTAAGAGTTTCTTTTAAACCTAGCAAAAAACCTTTAACTCATGAAGGAGAAGGGGTTCTATTTATAATACTTAAGAAAACTCCTGATTTAAATGAAGCTGCATATGATACTGTAGGATCAGTTAAGCATTTTGAAGCTAAGGGTACAACTTATCTTATAGGTGGACCTTTGGATTTTTCAATGGAAGAAAACCATCCTGAAGTTAAAAAGTATATGGAAATGATGAAGGAAAGACCTAATGTTTTAAAGACTATTAAGGCTATTAAATAGAGAAATATTTAGGGAATAACTTTAGAGAATGTTTTATATCCAACTTCATTGTTTTAAATATTGAAGTTGGATATAATTGAATTAAGGGAAGAATTAATGTTTTAGTGATAAAGATCAAGTTATAGTAAATGAGTTATGAGAAGGTGAAGATTTTAAATTGTGTGTTAAGTATTAAGGTGGTAGGAAGATTCGTTCTAGGAAGTGACAAATTAAAACTTGGAGGATGTTCTATGTTTTTAAGCGATACATACATAAAAAATATTGTAGAATTTTTAGTTGAAAATTTAGAGTGTAATTTTATATATTTATTTGGATCATTTGCAAAAGGCGAGGGAAGAGAAGATAGTGATATAGATATAGCAGTTCATACTAATAAAAATGTTACAGCTTATGATTTATTTATGTTAGCAGGAGATTTATCCTTTATAGTTAAAAGAGATGTTCAAATAATTGACTTAAAGGATGTAAGTACTGTTTTTGCAGCACAGATAGTTGGAACAAGAGAAGTCATATATAGTAAAAATGAAAATCTTAGAATAGAGTATGAAATAAGGGCATTTAAGGATTATGCAAGACTAAATGAAGAAAGACAACCAATTTTAGATAGTATAAAAAAGGATGGTAGAATATATGGAAAGTGATGTTTTATATAATAAAATAAGCATAATAGAAAGATGTTTAATAAGAATAAAGGAAGTTTATGATAATAAACCAGAGAATCTTCAAGACTATACAAAGCAGGATTCTATAATACTTAATATTCAAAGGGCAGTAGAGTCTTGTATAGATATATCAATGCATATAGTATCAAAGAAGAAGTTAGGTATACCTCAAAATAGTAGAGATGCATTTGAAGTTATGAATCATAATGGCTTAATAAGTGATGAACTACTAAAAAATATAAAGGGTATGATTGGTTTTAGAAACATAGCGTTACATAATTATCAGAAATTAAATTTGGATGTAATACAAAAAGTTATAGAAAACCATTTAGGTGATTTTGAGGAATTTACTTCACAGGTAAGTAAGTTTTTATAATATAAAATAATGAAAATAAGGGCATTAGATAGGATTTATTCTAAGAATAAACCTAATCTAATGCTTTTATTCATTAATAGTTTTTTAAATGTATAGGAAATTATAGAAAATTTTAATTCTAAAATGATAATGAAACCTAGGGTTAAAGGGATTTTGAATTTAAAATTGAGAATTTACAATTGAAATTTTGGATGAAATCTTCTTGTTTACGGTTCTTATTATTCTATTTTCATGTTGGCTAAATTTATATTATAAATTTAGCCATTCCTTATAATTTGAAACGAAATCTTGTATTTCATTAATAAACTTTGCTGAATGATATCCATCTGCTACTGCATGATGAATTTGGAGAGCTAAAGGCAATAGTATTTTTCCATTTTCATTAAAATATTTCCCAAGGGTAATAACAGGTAAGAGATATTTACCATCATTATATACATTAAGATTAAAACCAGTAAAAGTTACCCAAGGAGTACATGAAATTGGAAAAACATTTTTAGGGAAAGGTTCTTTAACCGATAATCCCTTTACATCTTTATACTCATCCATATCTTTTAGCACATAATTATAGAATACATTAAAATCCTTTGAATATTTGGACCAAATATTAGAAAACGTTTTATCATCATCATGAAATATTGTATAACAAGGATTCATTTCATCCCAATAACCTAAATTATCCTTATCATCAAAATTCATTCTGAATTCTTTATTAGAATTAACAGCTTTAGTAATAACATAAATAAAAGTAGGGTAGAATTTTATATCCTTTTTCTTTATTTCAGATAAAAGCCCTGTTATATCTATATTACAAGTTATGCTATAAGTACATTTAAGAGTAGTTAAGTAGTACTCAAAATATGGTTTTCTATCCCAAACATCTAAATCAATAATATTAAAGTTCATTGTATCCTCCTAAAAAATTATATTTTCAGATATATAAGTTAGTCTATTATTTAATTATAACCCAAATAAATGTATTTTTGCTTTATAAATCAATATAATCAGAATACTATAAATTATTGAGCATTTTTAATAAACTGAGATGTGCAGTATCAATGCTTGTCACTTAAAGAATGGCGTACACCTTTGTTCTAGTATATTTAGATTATGGGGTATTCCAAGTTTTAATTAATAATAATTAAATTTGATGTTATAATATAGGTATAGATAGAGAAGAATTTAAACAAAAGAAAAAATGAGGAATGGTAATAAAATGAGTGAAAAAACTAAGAAAGATATGTACCATATTCACGATAAAAGTTATAAAGATTTATACTCAAAAAAAGAAATAGCAATAGACTTATTTAAGAACTTTGTTAAGAAGGAATTCACTAAGGATTTAAAGGCTGAGGACTTAACTTTAGTAAATAAATCATTCATATCATCAGATTATGAAGAGTGTGAATCAGATATAATTTATACAGCTAAAATTGGAGATAGTGAGGCAATATTTTATATTTTACTAGAGTTTCAATCAAGGGTAGATTATAGAATGCCATTAAGACTATTGTTCTATATGTGTGAGATACTTAGAGAGTTTTCTAAAAATGAAAACCATGAAAAAAGCGATAAGAATATAAAAATTCCAGCAGTTATCCCAATTGTTTTATACAATGGGTCCCAGGTATGGGATGTACCAAATGAATTTAGAAAAATGTTTTATAATGAAGAAAAGTTTCATAAGGGAGTTTTAAATTTCACATATGATATATTTGATGTGAATAATGGCTTTACTAAAAAAGAATTGGTTGAAAATAAAAATGTAACATCAGCTATATTTCTATTAGATCAGAAAATAACACCAAAAGAATTTTTAGATAGGGTAAAAGCTATAGCACTATTCTTTGATGGTTTAACAGATGAAGAATTAAAAGCTATTAAGCATTGGATAAAGAATACAACTGAAGAAAGATTAGCACAAAAAGCTACGGAAGTTTTAGATTCAGATAAAGAGGAGGTTATAAGTATGGTAGCTAACAATGCATTTATAATTAAAGAGATGGAAGAAAAAGCAAAAGAAGAAGGTCAAAAATTAAAAGCCATAGAAATAGCTAAAAATTTATTAGATGTTTTAGATGATGAAACAATAGCTTTAAAAACTGGCTTAGATATAGAAGAAATTAAAAAATTAAGAAAATAAAATTAAAGGTAGGCTTTTAGTCTATCTTTAATTTTTTTTATTACTAGGTAGTTACTGAAAAGTTTGGGCTTGTTATATGTAAATCATATGGAGTTGCTAAAGTGAATAAGTGATAAATTAAAATATTTATACATAAAATGACAAAATAAAATTGTTATTTGTATACATGATTTGGTATAATTGTAATTAAACCAAGTATTAAACAAAATAAAAGCAACAATATAAACAACTATCTAAATTAAAGGTAGATTTAAGCAATTTGGATAGTTAAAAAATGAAAGTGAAGGATGAAATCTTCTTTTAGAAAACCTAGGGTTTTCAACCATAATTGTAAATTCTCAATTTTAAATTGTCAATTTAAAAAGGAGGGCTAGAACATGTCAATCTATATTTATAATGTTTTAACTAGAAAAAAAGAATTGTTTGTTCCAATAGAAGAAGGAAAGGTAAAAATGTATGCTTGTGGAATCACTGCATCTGGAGATGCTCATATTGGACATGCATACCAATCAGTGATATTTGATGTTATTAAAAAGTATTTTGAATATAAGGGATATGAGGTTACATATGTAAGAAATTACACAGATGTTGATGATAAGATTATAGCTAAGGGTAATGAACTAGGCATTGATCCTCAAGAATATGCCAATAACCAAATAATTAAAACAGACTTTGAATTAAATAAGATTGGTAATGACAAAGCAACAGTTCAAGCAAGGGCAACTGAAAATATTAATGAAATGATAGATTTTATTGACAAGTTAATTGAAAAAGGATATGCATACGCCACAGAATTTGGAGATGTATTTTTCTCAGTAAAGAAATATCCACAGTATGGGAAACTGTCAAACAGAGTGGTTGAGAACAGCATTAGTGGAGTAAGAAAAGATGTTGAACCAGGGAAAATAGATAATGAGGATTTTGCTTTATGGAAAAGTGCCAAAAAAGACGAGATTTACTGGGAAGCTCCATGGGGAAAAGGCCGTCCAGGTTGGCATATTGAATGTTCAGCCATGAGTATGAAGTACTTAGGAGAAACAATTGATATTCATGGAGGTGGAAAAGACTTAATATTCCCACATCATGAAAATGAAATTGCTCAATCTGAAGCATTAACAGGAAAAAAGTTTTCTAACTATTGGATACATAATGGACTTGTTAAGCTTAATGGTCAAAAAATGAGTAAGTCTTTAGGCAACGGAATTTCAATAAAAGAATTACTAGACCTTTATCATCCAGATGTTATAAGGTTTATTTTATTACAGAACAATTATAAATCGGATTTAAATATAGTTGATGGCATATTTGAAGAAGTTGAAAAGCATCTATATAATTTCTATAAAACCTTTGCTGCTATTGATAATTTAGAAGTTGAAAGACAATGTAAAATTCAATCAAATGAGCTTTCTATTAATATGGAAAATGAGTTTAATGAAGCAATGAGCAATGATTTTAATACTGCCATAGCAATATCTAATTTGTTTAAATACTTTGACACAATGAAAGGGATGCTTGGTAAAAAGAAGAACGCTTGTGATCTAAAATTAATTAAAGAATCAATAATTAAAACATATGTTATTTTAGGAATTTTACAATATGATCCTAAAGAAGTAGTTGATGAAATAAGAAATAAGTATTTGAAAAAATATAAAGTAACAGAAAGTGAAATTAACTCACTAATTGAAAAGAGAAGTGAATATAAAAAGAATAAGGATTATGAAAATGCAGATTTAATTAAAAAGCAGCTATTGGATAAGGGGATAGTTGTTTTAGATGGACGAAGTGGAACTGATTGGGATGTTAATATAGCTAAAGAGAATTGAAATTTGAAAGTGGAAAGTTGAGAGTGAAGGACCTATAGGCCCCCTAATTAGAATGGACAATGTTTACTCAAACAAAGTAAAATAGTTTTAAGATGATTAGGAGGTCTAAGGGATGGAGAAAAAAATATTTACAAGAAAGTTTTCAGAAGATCAAAGAGTTTCATTTGTTAAGGAAGTTTTAGAATCAGGAAGCAATATTTTAATTGCTAAAAGGTACGACTTAAATCCCCAATTATTAAGTAGATGGGTTAATAATTATCGTCGTTATTCTCAAACATTAGAGCCAAAAGAGCCTAAGAATAATGAAATAATACCTAATTATAAGAAAGAATATAAAAAAGCTATTGAAAAGATTAAAGACCAAG
>NZ_FOKI01000097.1 GCF_900111985.1 Clostridium frigidicarnis | reverse complement strand
TAAATAATAATGAAATAGAGTTAGATAGTATAGATTTATTATTAGAAGAAGAAAGAAACCAAATATTATATGAATTTAATGATACAAAGGCGGACTACCCAAAGGATAAAACAATCCAGGAGTTATTTGAAGCACAAGTGGAAAAAACACCAGATAATATTGCAGTTATATTTGAAGATAAAAAATTAACTTATAGAGAGTTAAACGAAAAAGCTAACAGCCTTGCAAAGATATTAAGGAATAAAGGTGTTAAAGCGGATTCAATAGTAGGGATAATGGTAGAAAGGTCACTAGAAATGATAATAGGAATAATGGGGATATTAAAGGCTGGAGGAGCATATTTACCAATAGATCCAATCTATCCAAAAGAAAGAATAGAATTTATGCTAAAGGATAGTGAAAGTAAAGTATTACTTAGTGAAAATGTTCTAGTGAATAATATAGAATTTAATGGTGAGATACTTGATTTATATAATGAAGATTTGTTTAATAAAAATTCGAGTAATCTAGAAAAAATAAATGGTTCAAATAATTTAGCATATGTTATCTACACTTCAGGAACAACAGGTAATCCTAAAGGTGTATTGATTGAACAAAAAAATGTAGTTAATTTACTTAAATATTATATAAAAAATTACAATATAAATGAACAAACAACAATATTTCAAACTACAAACTATTGTTTTGATCCTAGTGTGGAACAAATTTTTGGAGCTTTAATAGGCGGATCAAAAGTATGCTGTATAACAAAAAATGTGTTATTAGATAAAGTAGTTTTTAGAAATAATATTAAAAAAAATAAAGTAAATATAATAAATTTAACACCAGGGTTATTAGAAAATTTAATTTGTGATAATGAAATGCTTAATGAAATCGAATTTATAATATGTGGTGGAGAAAAGTTAAATAATAAATTGAAAAATAAAATTATATCAAAAGGATATGACTTACGAAATCATTATGGTCCAACAGAATATACAGTAGATGCAATTATATGCAAATGTAAGAACAATGAAATGAATATAATAGGACATCCTATAAATAATACAGAAATATATATTTTAAATGAAGGAAATGACATAGTACCAATAGGTGTTATAGGTGAACTTTGTATATCAGGAGACGGACTTGCAAGAGGATATTTAAATAGACCTGAACTAACAGCAGAAAAGTTTGTAGATAATCCATTTAAAATAGGAACAAAGATGTATAAAACAGGGGATTTAGCAAGATGGTTACCAGATGGAAACATAGAGCTCTTAGGAAGAATAGATAATCAAGTTAAGATAAGGGGATTTAGAATAGAAATCGGAGAGATAGAAAATAAATTATTGCAACATGAAAACATTAAAGAAGCAACAGTTATAGCAATAGATGGCAAAGATGATGATAAGCAGATTTGCTCATATATAGTAAGTGATAAAGAACTAAATGAATTAAACTTAAGAGATTATTTAAAGGAAAGTTTACCAGAGTACATGATACCATCTTACTTTGTGAAACTAGATAAGATGCCAATAACGTCTAATGGAAAGCTAGATAGAAGAGCGCTTCCTAAACCTAATTTAGATGAAAGGTTAACTAGTTATGAAGCACCAAGAAATGAGTTGGAGGAAACTTTATCAAGAATATGGAGTGAAGTTTTAGGTATAGACAAAGTAGGAATAAATGATAGTTTCTTTGAACTAGGAGGACATTCACTAAAGGCTATGACACTTATTTCTAAAATTCATAAGGAAAC
>NZ_FOKI01000108.1 GCF_900111985.1 Clostridium frigidicarnis | reverse complement strand
CGATCTGTTAAGTTATATGAACATTGATCTTCTCAACCTAAGGAAATACAATAAGTTTGCGAAACAAAATAATACCCCCTTAAAAGGAGAGAAGAACAATGAACAAAGCTAATATAAAATGTCCTCGCTGCCATTCTAATAAATTGTATAAGTTTGGTTTGAATAAGCAGGCTAATCAAAAGTATCAGTGTACACAATGTAAGCGTCAATTCGCCTTAGGCGATGGCGACGGATTACCTAAATTAAATTATCCTAAATGTCCTATGTGTGGTAAGGGTACATACTTACATCATTCTTATAAATATTACAATCGTTATAAATGTAATAATAAAAAATGTAATCATATAATAGTTAAACACCATACTACAAATATAGATGAAGCTTCTAGTCAAAATATCACCGGTTCCCTTTCTATGAAAGGAATGCGTTTCCCATTGCATGTTATATTAACTGCATTAACACTTTATTTCTTAAACAATTCATCAACAAGATCTATAGCTCATTTCTTAATGATGAATTCTGGAATTAAAGTATCTCATGTTACAATAGCAAGTTGGACTAATAAATTTGCACCTTTTTTCAAACAAAAGGCTGATAAATTTAAATCCAGTTTGAATTTACAATCTGACGATTGGCATGCTGATGAAACTGTTGTATTCATTAACGGTCAACGATATTATCTGTGGCTAGCTATTGACTCAGAAACTAGATTTATTCTAGCATTCCACTTAACTAAATCTAGAAGTTCAGATTCAGCATATACACTAATAAATGAAGCTAAAAACTGTGGTGAACCAAACTATTTTATAACCGATAGGCTGCCTTCATATAACGAAGCTGCCGCTACAGTATTACCCAATACTGAACATCTACCTGTAGCTCCTATGTCTAGCGATATAAATAATAACTTAATTGAATCATTTAACAAAACATTTAAAGCGTGGTATAAAGCTAAAAAAGGCTTTAATTCTTTTGAAAAAGCAAATAATTTAATATACTTATTTGTATTTCACTATAACTTTATTAGACCACATGGTTCATTAAATAACTGTACTCCAGCAGAAGTTGCTGGCTTCGCTAGCGATAGCTCAGATAAAAACTCTTGGTTTTCAGCGGCTTAATATAAAATTAATATCTTTGATTAACCTGCAAAAATTACGTTTATTGCAGGTTTGTTTACCATACAATAAACTATCCAAACTTATATAATTTTCAAAGAACGAGCAATTCTATGAAATATTAAGCTATTTTTTCATATCAGCTTAACAGATTC
>NZ_FOKI01000065.1 GCF_900111985.1 Clostridium frigidicarnis | reverse complement strand
TTGACTCATTCTTCACCTATATTAGATTTATCAATAAAGAATTTAAAACAAATATAGGTGAAGAATGGTTATATATTATAAACATAAAAGATTCAATTATAGATAAAAATATAAATCTATAATTGAATCTTTTTATTTCCCTATAGGATATTATAAAATTTCAAACCTGTGGATAACTTTTATAACTATTAAAATATATAGATTTTTTAGTTGAGAACTTTAATGAGTGAAAAATTACAAGTGGCAAGTTGCAAGAGTTTAAGAAATTGACAATTGACGATTGAAAATTGACAATTCAAGGATAAATCTTCTAAGGAAGATTTTAAAATTAAAAAAATATAATTTAGAGAAAATCTGTGATTTTCAACCTGAACTTTCAACTTTCAACCTTCAACTTTATATTTAGGAAGTTTGTGACTTCCAACAATAATTGTCAATTATCAATTATCAATTAAAAAAAGGGTGCAGCCCTTTTTATATTGATAAAACATAGTGATTTTGAACTTTAAATGTATATATTGAAAAATAGTACTATAATTATTGAAGAAAAATGATGAAAATTACAAGATGATGAAATAAAATAAGAGGTTTCACAATATACCATAAATCTATCATAATATTATCATAAATCTATCATAAATTTTATCAATACATTAAGGAATAGGTACAATTTTTAAGAATAGCACATAAACTTAACTATAAATATATTTAATATTTAAAAAGGGGACTGATATATTATGAAAAAAACACTAATATCAATGCTTATAGCGACTACTATGGTTTTTAGTTTTGTTGGTTTTGGGGGAAGAGCTAATGCTAGTGTTTCTAGAGACGGGTATTTAAAAACACTAATTACAACTGCAGAAGAAAGTAAAATAGAAAAATCTACTCAAAAAACTGACATTGGATCAGGAGACACATATGTGTATTGGGGAGAAAATGAAAATAAATCACCAAGATTTATTGATGGAAAACTAAATGAAGAAGCAATCAATAATAAAGATGACGTACTAAAATATGTTGAGGAAAACAAAGATGCATTTGGATTACAAACAGGTGATTTTCAACTTAAAGATGAAATGAAAGATGATCAAGGAAACACACATTATAAGGTTAAATTAATGAAAGATGGAATAGATGTAAGAAATAAAATATTAATAGTTCACGTAAATAATGATGGTAACATTTATAATATAAATGCTGATATAGATTCAACTCTTGAAAACGTTAACTTCATGGAAAAAGTTAAAATATCTGAAGCAGACGCAATAAAAATTGCTGAGGATTCATTAGAAGTTAAAAATAATCAAGCAAATTACACTTATGCGCCTACAGCTCAATTATTTGTTGATAAGCTAGATGGACAATGGAGAACTGTATTTATGGCTGAAATAATATACAATGATCCATCACCTGCTAACTGGAGTATATTTGTTGATGCAAGTACTGGAGAAGTATTAAAGACACAAAATAAAATAATGGATTTAGAAGGTAGCGGAACTGGGCTTGATGGAAAGAGCGTACCAATACAAATAACTAAATCAGGAAGCAAATATCAACTATCAGATAGTACAAGATCAAGCAGAGGAGTATATACTACTCATGACTCAGGAAGATCAACTTATCGTGTTCCAGGTACTATTGTACAAAATAGTACTACTAATTTTAATGCTGGAGGAATTATGTCATCAGCAGTAAGTGCTCACTATAATGTAGCTAAGGCTGCAGACTATTATAAAAATACTTTTGGAAGAGATTCTTGGGATGGAAAAGGCGCAGGTATTACTGCTAGTGTAAACGTTGGTAGAAGTTATTTGAATGCTTATTTTGATGGAAGAGGAAACCTTGCATTTGGAGAAGGAGACAAAGTGAACGCAGCACCTTTTGCAGGTTGTCTTGATATAGTTGCTCATGAATTTACTCATGCGGTTACTAGCTCAACAGCAGATTTAGCTTATGAAAATCAAAGTGGAGCTTTAAATGAATCATTCTCTGATGTATTTGGACTTATAATAGAAGGAGATAATACTCTTTGGGAAATGGGGGACAATTTACAACTTCCAACATCCAGATATGTATTAAAGAGAAGTGCTAAGGATCCTACAATGTATGGACAACCAGCTCATATGAATGACTATAAAAACCTTCCAAATACTCAAAATGGAGACTGGGGTGGAGTTCATACAAATTCAGGTATACCAAATAAAGCATTCTATAATATAGCTTCTAAAATTGGATTTGATAAAGCTGGTAAGATATACTATAAAGCATTAACAGAAAATTTATCTGCAAGTTCTAATTTCATGGATGCAAGAAATGCACTTGTAGCTGCAGCAGTTAGTTTATATGGATCAGACAGTCAAGAAAGACAAATAGTTCAACAAGGTTTTGCAGATGTAGGATTAGGAGAAGCTTATCAAAATGAAATACCACAATAAACTGATATAGGTTATTAATATAAGGTATCTGAAAATATAAATTTATTTTGAGATACCTTTTTTAATATACAGATAAGTTATAAAAATTTTTGATCCTAAAATAAAAAGATTTTTTTAAAGAAAATCTGTGATTTTCAACGGCAATTGGCAACTGTCAATTAAGCTTGGCATAGCCACTTTTAATCTTAGCCTATGAACTCCATTAAATTTACAGTTTCCTCAACTGCATGGCTTAAACCTGCTAATATTACTTCATCTCCTAGGTTAATAGTTGTATTACCACTTGGAAAAATTTCTTTTCCATTTCTATCTATAAGGAATACCCTTGTATCCTCAGGAAAATGTAAATCCTTAAGAGGGGTATTTAGATATTTCTGATTCACCGGTAGTACTTCTCTAATAATTATTCTGTCTATTACTTTATCTTTAGAAGAAGATATATCTACATCATCCTTTAAAATATATTCAAATAATATGGGGAATATAATGCAAGATATAACTGTTGATAATATGAAGGCACCATAGGTTGCAGAATCTATTAAATTAAGATTTAATGCCATTTGAGAACCAACAATAATTAAACTTAGCTGAGCTGATAGAATAAAACCAGAAGCTATAGCCTTTTTTCTTCCATAAATATATTGTAAAAGAATACAAGGGATAGCTTTTACAAGAAAGAAACCTAAAATTATAAATGGTATTTTACTTAATGCAGAGGTATCGTTAAATACTAACTTTAAGTCAAGATTTACTCCAACCATTATAAAGAATATAGGAATTAAAAAGCCGTATCCTATAATATCAAGTTTATGGGTTAATTCTTCTTTTGCTTTTCCTGATATTAATGATACTATTATACCAGCGAGAAAAGAACCAAGTATTATTTCACTTCCTATTTTGTTGGATAAAGTAACAAGCATTAGTATTAATGCAAAAGCTGCTCTAACACCTATATGTAAATTTTTAAAATTCACAGCCCATAAGTCAAAATGTTTATAAAATCTTTTTGTAACAAGATAAATCAAAAATGCTGCAACAAATAGTAATATAAAAAGGAAATTTTTATAGCTAAACCCGTACATAGTTGTTGAAGCTATAATTGTAATTCCAATTAAACAGATGAACTCACAGACAAGAGAAAAGATAAGTAAACTCTGTCCAAAATCTGTATTAAGCATATCTTTACCTTTTAAATAAGGAACCATAAGACCAGGTGCTGCTGCAGTAAATAATAAACTGAAGAATAGTTTGCCTTTCTGTAATCCCAATATGTTAACTCCTCCAACTATTAAATAAGATATAATAAGTGAAAGAATAAACATAAGCATTATTATAATACCCTGATTTTTTTTGCTTTTATTATTTTTATTTCTATTGGAAAAATCTATTTCTAGTCCACCTAAAAACATTAAATAAGCAAGACCTAGCTCTGATAAAAAGACTATCCAAAGGTCACTTTTTATAATGTTTAGACCACTAGTACCAATTAATATACCAACAAATATTTCTCCTACTTGATAGGGGATTTTAATTTTTTTTAGACTTTTAACTAAAAAGGGAGTAATGAAAGCAAATATACTTAAAATTAACAATGAATCATAACTTATAGCATGCTCCAATTAAATCACATCCTCTCTACTAAACTTAGTGTTTCCCTTTAACTTATGCAATTATAACAAGTATTTTAACAGTAATCTACAAGATAGAGCTTTCTTGAATTTATATTTTATAACAACTTTATTTAAGTGACAAGTTGATGATGTTTTTTACGTTATTTAGAAAAACTAACAATTAAATTTTGGGTTTCAGATTTCTAATGAGAAAATTAACAAAAAGTATATACAATAATTTGAATAATTATTAATATATTAAGGAATGTAATGGTATAATTTATTTATAAAACCAAATATTTGAAAAAGGAGTGGTGATTTTGGCACTTAGGCATAGTAAATTCCTTTACGAATCAAAGGTATTACTGAGAGAGCTAATTAATACTTTAAATAGAGACTTTCAGTATGTTTCAGTATTAGGATCAGATTGCATTGGCAAAAAATACTCTACAAATAGAAAAAGTTCTAGTATAGCAAGCAATGATTTTAATGAAAGAGGGTTTGTAGCTAGAGTATATGATGACGGAGAATACTATGAATACTCCTTTAATGAAATATCAAAGGAATCATTGAATAATATTGTTGAAAAGATAAAAATAAATATAAGAAACTTAGAAAAAAGAAATGTAAGTATAAAAAAACATAAGCATATAGATGAAATTAAGAGTAATCAATCATTAATAAAAGACATAGATATAAATCCTAGAACTTTAGGGGATAAAGTTATAATACAAAAAATTGAGCAGCTAAGAGATAGAGGTATTAATAAAAGCAATGAAATAGTAAATTTTCAAATTAATTATAGCTTTTTACAAGTAAATAAAATATTTTTATCTAATAATAAAGACTTAGAAGAAACTTATATGTGGGCAGATGCATCAGCCGTTTGTATAACTTCAAGAAATGATAAAAGTAAATACTATTTTGATTCAGTATCAGGATTAAAAGGTGTAGAAATATTAGATGATCTTGAGAAGAAAATTAATTCAACAGTAGAAATAGCTATTAGTTTATTAGAGTCGGAGCCTATAAAGCCTGGGGAATATAATGTTATTTTTAGTCCTGATGTAAGTGGACTTATAGCACATGAAGCTTTTGGTCATGGGGTTGAAATGGACATGTTTGTTAAAGATAGAGCGAAAGCAAAACACTTCATAGATACACAAATAGCATCTCCTTTAGTTACTATGGTAGACGGAGCTAAGGGGGTAGAGCAAACATCATCTTATGATTTTGATGATGAAGGAACATTGGCCCAAGATACAATAATAATAGATAAAGGAATATTAAAAAATGGACTTAGTGATTATATATCAGCTATGGAATTAAATATTAAGCCAACTGGGAATGGTAAAAGAGAAAGCTTTGAAAGAAAGGCTTATTCAAGAATGACCAATACTTATTTTAAATCTGGAGAAAGCACATTAAGAGAAATGATTGAATCTATAGAGTACGGTCTTTTATTAGAAGGTGCAGGGGGTGGCATGGAAGATCCTAAGAACTGGGGAATACAATGTACAGCATTAGTTGCAAGAGAAATAAAAGAAGGAAAATTAACAGGGAAATTATATTCTCCAATAATAATAACAGGATATGTACCAGATGTTTTAAAATCTGTATCAATGGTCTCAGGTGAAGTAGGATTAAGTGGAGCAGGATTCTGTGGAAAAGGGCATAAGGAATGGGTTAAGGTATCCTGTGGTGGACCGTACATTAAAAGTAAAGTGAGGTTGGGCTAATGATAGAGTTATTAAAATCGGTTCTTCAAGAATGCAATGTTACAACCTACAAAATTGTTGAGGAAAAAGTAGAAAGTGCAGAATTATTTTTTATAAAAAAGGATGTAGATTTAAGTAGAGGCAAAGATGTAATAAACTATACATTAACTGTTTACAAAGATTTTGAAGAAAAAGGTAAAAGATATAGAGGAGCATCAGAAGTAACTATATTTAGAACAATGAAAAAGGAAGAAATAAAAGTAATAGTAAACACTGCAATGTATGCTGCTAATTTTATAAAAAACGAATATTATGATTTACCAAAAGGGAATAAAGAGGATAATATTGTAATACCTAATGGATTTTCAAGTAATACAATTGAAGATGCAGCATTTATAATAAAGGATATGTTGTACAATAAAGATGTATTTGAAAAAGGATTTATTAATTCAAGTGAGATATTTGTATATAAGGTTAATAAAAGAATTGTAAATTCAGGGGGCATAGATGTAAGTTATGAAAAAGTATACTCAGATGTCGAATTTATAACTCAATGGATAGAGGACCAAGATGTGGAACTTTATAACTATATATCTTTTACAGAGTTAAATAAAAATTATATTGATGATAAGGTTATTCGAGCTTTAAAGAAAACAAAGTTTAGAGAGAAAGCTAAGGATAAATTACCAAGTGGTAAATACAATGTTATATTATGTGAAGATGAAGTAAGAGAATTAATATCTGGATATTATGTAAATGGAGCTAAGGCAAGTAGTATATATAATAAAACATCCAACTTTAAAATTAATGAGAAGCTTCAAGGAGAAGGCATAAAGGGGGACTACTTAAATATATCATTAAAAGCTTTTTTAAGTAATTCAAAGACTTCAGCACCATATGATAACGATGGTATAAAGCTTAATGACTTAGATTTAATAAGTAATGGCGTGCTTAAAAATTATTATGGAAACAATAGATTTTGCCAGTATTTAAATATAGAACCTACAGGGGATATACCTAACGTAATTGTTAAATGTGGCAATAAGTCTATGGGTGATATGGAAAAAGAAATTGGACTTTTAGTACTTGCCTTCTCATCTTTTGAAATGGATGAATTAACTGGAGATTTTGCAGGAGAAATAAGGCTTGGGTTATATAATAGTGGAGAAAAAATAACTCCTATAACAGGTGGTTCTATATCAGCAAATATAAAGGATGTACAGGATAAACTTTATTTAAGCAGTGATATATACAAAACTACTTCTTATGAAGGGCCAATTGCAGTTCAAATTTGTGATGTAAGTGTAGCAGGGGAATAAGGCACATTCAAACAATCAACTATATCCTGGGTGGTAGACATTTCATAAATGTGTTAATATAAAAGAGAATATAATGCCAAAGGTTAAAGGAGAAGGATTATGGAAAATAAAATTTTAGCGATAGTTAACGGAGCACAAATAAAAGAGAGTGATTTAGAAGCAGCAATAATGAGATACCCAGCAGAAAGAAGAGCATATCTTCAATCAGGAGAAGGAAAACAACAATTATTAGATCAAATGATATCATTTGAATTAATGTATAATTACGGTAAAGAATTAGGTTTAGAGAATAATGAAGAATATATGGCACAACTTGAAAGAGCTAAAAAAGATTTATTAACTCAAACAGTTATAAATAAAGAACTTTCAGAAGTTAAAGTTAATGAAGAAGAAATAAAAACTTACTATGAAAATGGAAAAGATAATTTTAGAGAAGATGCACAAGTTAGAGCTAAACATATATTAGTAGAAACAGAAGAAGAAGCTAACAATATAGCTAAGGAAATAGAAGCAGGATTAGCATTTGAAGATGCAGCACTTAAACATTCTAAATGCCCATCATCTCAAAATGGTGGAGATTTAGGATTCTTCGGAAAAGGAAGTATGGTTCCAGAATTTGAAGAAGTAGCATTCTCTTCAGAAGTTAATACAGTAAGTGCTCCAATTAAAACTCAATTTGGATATCACTTAGTTAAAGTTGTAGACAAAAAAGAAGCAAGAGAAAAATCTTTAGAAGAAGTTAAAGATGCTGTAGAAAGAGCAATTCTTCAAGAAAAACAAAATCAAAGATACTTTGATTTAACTAAAGAGTTAAAGAATAAATTTAAAGTTGAAGTATATAAATAATCTAATTTATTAAATAAGGCACATGAAAGAAAATAACAGTCAAATATACTAGTATACTAAATTGTTATTTTTTGAATGTGCCTAATAAAATTAGATGAGTAAAAATGGCTAAGTACCAAGATACTTAGTCATTTTCTTTTTTTGATAAAAATTATATTTTAAGATATTTAACATCAAGTTTAATACTACTTTAAAGACTTGTGATATTATAAATGCACGAATAAAAACTATATTAACAATAATATGAGGATTTCTCTATGATATAGTATATAGATTATTTTTTGTAAAATAATATAAATATAATAATTACAATGGTAGGTGTACAAATTGAAAAAAAAATTAAAATATGATGATTTAATTACTATAATGTTTATGATTTTATTGGTAATAACGTATGGTTGGGATGCAATAGCACGTAGTGGAATAAAAGGCCCGAGAATATTATTAATAATAGTTACACTGATTTTCGCAAGAATTGTATTTAAGAATACGTTCTTAAGAAAATCAAGAGCAGCTTATGTTGTAACAATGGCATTTATATTTGCGTCCATGTATTTAGCAAATGTTTTTGACTTTTATGGTTTTCCTCACTATGATAAAATACTTCATCTTGCATCTGGAGTTATTCTAGCTGTATTTGGATTTCTTATATATATTTATTTAGGTAATAATCAAATACACAAAGAAATGAGACCAGCAGCTATGATATTTTTCTCCTTAGTGTTTACAATTGCAGCAGCAGGTGTATGGGAAATATGGGAGTTTTCAACTGATCAAATATTTGGATTAACAGCTCAAATGAATAGTTTACATGACACAATGTGGGATATTATATGTGGTACAATAGGTGGACTTATAATGAACATACCCATAGCTATGTACTCTAAAGGGAAACAGATAAGGCTATTATCAAAAATAGTTGAAGAAATGACATCAGAAGAATAAATTACTTTTCAAAAGACAAGTAAGAAGAATAAATTACTTGTCTTTTGACTTTTTTGAAGGAATATTTTTACATATGAATGGGAATAGTTTAGTTAAGGTATCTTCAAAAAATAATACACCAGCATTCTTGGCTATTGTGTATAATACTTCATCGTCATAAGTTACATAGAGCACCACTATGAATGACCTTTAACTCTTTGTCTTATACCAAATACACTTGGAAGCTATGGTCTGTTATTTTTTCAGATGCCTAAGCATTAATTGACTTGTAACAATTTATAAATAAGATATAATTATAATATAATGGGGAAATAAGAGTTTTTTTATCCAATAGCTACTATTTATAAGTTGAGGATAAGCAGGTATTATATGCACTTGGATAAGTTCTTTTAAGTTGTGGCTGGATAATGTATTAAAAAAAGAAAAGTCTAGCTGAAGTTAAGCATTATTTGATAGAGAATAAAGGATGAGATTATGGAAAATAAAAAAAAATGTACACTTAGAGAAGCACAGTTAGTAATGTTAGAAATATTAAAAGATGTGCATAAGGTATGTGAAGAAAATAATATAAAATATTTTATAATTGATGGTACATTGCTTGGAGCTGTTAGGCATAAAGGATTTATTCCATGGGATGATGATTTAGATATAGGAATGCTTAGAAAAGATTATGAAAAGTTTTTAAAAGTAGCACCTAAAAAATTAAAAAGTGATTTATTCCTTCAAACTGTGAAAAGTGATAAAAACTATACTTTGTATCATATACCGGCAAAGGTAAGAAAAAATAATACATTGTTTGTTGAATTTGGAGAAGAGCATCCTAAATATCATAGTGGTATATATATAGATGTTTTTCCATATGATGATGTCTGTAATTCTAAAACGAAGGAATTTATAAGGCAAGATATTCTCACCTTTCTTCTAAAATGCAAATATGAAGTTAATGGTAAAGATATCAAAGCTAAGGTTAGAAGAACATTAAATGTTTTAACAAAACCTTTAAGTTATGAAGCCTTATATGAATTTGCTATGAATACAGTTAGATGGACTGAGAATTCGACAAAAGGAATAATTAATTATGGTGGGGAACTCATTTGGAATAAAAAATTTAACAAAGAAGATATACTTCCATTAAACAAAATAGAATTTGAAGGAATGGAGTTTTACGGTCCTAATAATCCACATAAGGTTCTTGAAAATATATATGGGGATTATATGAAGTTACCGCCTGAAGACGAAAGAACTTGGCATGCAAAGGACATATACGTTATAGAAAAGTAGGTGAGGAGAGTAAAATATGGAGTTTTTAAACAAAATAGATGTAATTAAACAAAGGGCAGCATATAAAACAGCATTTATATTATATGCTTTGTTCTTCGCAACAGAATTTTCCACATATAATAGTTTTACTATATTAAAATTATTAATGATAGGTTGGGGATGTGGATTAATAGTATTAGATGTTTATACTAATAAAAATAAGATATTAAAAAAATTCAACTTAATGCTTAATTTGTTTATTTTAATGAACATAATATCTCTAATATTATTTCCGAGTAAAGCATATAATTTTAGGATTTTTCTAATAACAATAATTCAAATAGGTGTTTTAAATAATTCAGAAATAACCCAAACACCAAGAAATGTTTTAAAGGAGATAAATAAAGTAAACTTTATATTTATAATAGGAAGTTTTGTGATTTCAGCAATAAGCTTATGTATGTTTGTATTTAAATTTAATATTTTTTCAATAGCATATAATGAGATCACGAGACCAGATCTTTTAAAAGGTTTATTTTTAATAAGTAATATTGCAGGACTTGTAAGTTTAATATCAATTATGGTTACTGTTATAAGCATAGTATCAGGGATTAGAGGATTTAGGGCATTTTATTGGGTGAACATATTAGTACAAGGCTTAGTGCTATATCTTACCAAAGCAAGGGCATCATGGATTGGATTAATAATATTTATTATAGTATATGGATTTATATCGATAAAAAATAAAACTTTAAGAAGAAGCATATTAATTATAATTTTAATTGGTATAGTTTCATTACCTGTATATGGACCTAAAATCATTAACAATTTAGATAACTTTGCAAACAAAACAGATTATTATCAGTACTATGGTTTTCTAAGTGGAAGACAAATGATATGGACGCAAGGATATGAATCAATAGTAACAAAAAATACCTTCTTAGGGGTAGGATACAAGGATGTTGTAGATATAATCAAAAATTCAACAACTCAGTTCTTGCCAGGAATTGATGGAGGAAGGATGCATAATATATATTTTGAAATATTATGCTCTCATGGAATCTTAGCACTTATATTTATGGTCATGTTCTTCATAGCCAATGGTGTAGCAATTTATAAAGATATTTTTAAAGAAGATATACCTATAGAAAACAGAAGGATACTCAAAGTTATTTTCGCTATGTTTATGTCATTATATGCCCTAGGATTTGTTGAATCTGTACTAGTATATGTTATAAGTGTAGTATCAATAATTTACTGGATATATGTAGGATATAGTGAGTATTTTATAAGAAAATATAAAAAATATTAAGAAATGGGGCTATATCAAAATAACTTTTGATATAGCCCCATTCTTAATATTTAAGTGATAAGTGACGAATTGAGGATGCTTTTCTTTACTTTGTTCAGAACAATACTCTGTGCAGTAAGCTAATTTGTGTTGCTTAGAATTCACTTTTTATGAATTTTTATTTTAAATTGTATATTCTCATAATAATAAAATTCTCTAATAAAAATGGAAGGATAAACGTTAGTAAATTATCAGATAAACTGTAAGTATTCTTAGTGAAAAAAAGTATTGTTTCTGTTAAGAATTCAATTGTTTGAGCGAAGTGATTTATTGGTAGTTGGATATTCGTGATTCTTGTTATAAAAAAGCATTAACGGCGTTAAGAATTCCAATTTGTTCGAAGCGAAGCAAGTTATTGGAATTTAGCTATATGAAGTTTTTTATGCCTTATAATACTCTGTGCAATCAGCTAATTTGTGTTGATTAGATCTCACTTTTCATGAATTTTTATTTTAAATTGTATATTCTCATAATAATAAAATTCTCTAATGAAAATGGAAGGATAAACGTTAGTAAATTATCAGATAAACCGTAAGTATTCTTAGTGAAAAAAAGTATTGTTTCTGTTAAGAATTTCAATTGTTTGAGCGAAGCGAGTTATTGGAATTTAAGAAACAATGCTTTTTTTTACTTTAGAATACTAGGTGAAATCTGCTTGTTTACGGTGTTTATCCTTCTATTTTCATGTTTAGGTGAATTTTACTGTTGTAGGCTAAACAGCTTCATTAATTTCAGAATAACAATTTATATGCTTGTGAGCCTCTTTTATTATTTCATCTCTATGAGGATCAGAATGCTTATCATAAACGGCTACAACCTTCATGTTGGCTAATTTTGCACCTTGTATGGCAGGTAATATATCTTCAAAAACAACACAATCACAAGGATTAACCCCTAATTTTTTTGCAGAAAGAAGATAAACATCAGGACAGTTTTTTCCCTTTGAAACTTCATCTGTTATAGTTATAGCATCAAAATACTCATAAATACCATTAGCTTTTAGAGTTACTTCAAGTAAATCAATAGAGTTTGAAGTAGCAAGTCCAATTTTTATTCCTTTTTCTTTTAACATTTGTAAAAATTCTTTAGCACCAGATTTTAGAGTAACATTATTCTTATACTCGTCATAAGCCATATTGTTAAATATATCAGATATTTCTTTTTCACTTTCTTCTAATTTAAAATGTTCCTTAAAATACTTGACAGTACCTTGGAAACTTAAATGTCCTATAGAATGTTTTAAATTTTCATCATATTTAATACCACGTTTTTCTAGGAAGTTTTTATCAAGTTTGTCCCAAATCCACATAGAATCAACTAGTGTTCCATCCATATCAAATATTGCTGCTTTTATATCTTTTAACACGTTGTACAACACCTCCTAAGGCACATGAAAGAAAATAACAAGTCAAAACAGACTAGCATACAGACTTGTTATTTTTGTGAATGTACCTAATATTTAGATTATAGTATATCA
>NZ_FOKI01000002.1 GCF_900111985.1 Clostridium frigidicarnis | reverse complement strand
GATCACAAATTCCTAATAGAGCAAAAGGCTGCGCCCTTTTTAAATTGACAATTTAGAATTGACGATTGACGATTATTGTTGAAAGTTATGGATAAAAATCACAGATTTTCTCTAAATTATATTTTTTAAATTTTAAAATCTTCCTTAGAAGATTTATCCTTGAATTGTCAATTTTCAATCGTCAATTGTCAATTTCTTAAACTCTTGCAACTTGCCACTTGTAATTTTTCACTCATTAAAGTTTTCAACTAAAAAATCTATATATTTTAATAGTTATCAAAGTTATCCACAGATTCGAAATTTTATAATATACTATAAATCAAAAAAAATAAGCCAAAGTTTGACTTATCTTTTTATATCCTATGATGTGTATAGGCTTTTCTCAAATATTTCTTTTATTTTTTCTAAATCATTTGTTTTACTTAGTGCTACCATAAGCTTTATTCTTGCCTTTTGTCCAGGTAGTGTATCTCCAAATATTACTCCTATTTTCCTTAAATCTTTTCCACCGCCAGGGTAACCATATGAATCACATACCCTACCTTCAAAACATCTAGATACTACAACTACAGGTATCTTGTTATCTATAGCTCTCTTAACACCTGAAACCATTTCTGGAGGTATATTACCTCTACCTAAGGCTTCTATTACAATCCCCTTATATCCTTTGTCTATTGCGAAATCTATAAAACTTGAATCCATTCCTGATGCACATTTGATTAAAGCAACTTTATCTTCTAATTCTGTTATATCAAATCTTTCTTTATCATTGCTATTTCTATAGAATAACACTTTATTATTATCCACCATTCCTATAGGTCCAAAATTTGGAGTTTTAAATGTACCTAGTGACATTGAATTTGTTTTCGTTACTTCTGATGCACAATTTAAATCTCCATTTAAACAAACTAGTACACCTCTTCCTCTAGCTTCATCAGAAATAGCTGTACATATAGATGCAGCTAAATTTGATGGACCATCATAACCTAGTTCTGAGCCACTTCTCATAGACCCTGTTACTATTATAGGTTTCTCTGTGTTTATAGTTAAATCAAGCAAATACGCCGTTTCTTCTAGAGTGTCTGTTCCATGGGTAACAACAACACCATCTATATCTTCTCTATCTATAAATTCTTTTATGAATTTAGACAATTTAAACATAATTTCTGGAGTTACATGTGGACTTGGTAGTGAAGAAAAAGTATGTGACTCTATTTTAGCATACCCTTCTATACCTGTTACCATAGCCATTATCTCTTCTCCAGTTAAACTAGGAACTGCAGCTTTAAGCTTTGGATCCACTTTCATGGAAATGGTTCCCCCATTAAAAATTACTGCTATTTTTTTCATGAGTTTTCCCCCTATGAGCATATATTTTACATTTTTTATTTACATTGTATATTCTACACCATACATATTAAAAATTCACCATTATTTTATACTACAAAAAAGGAGGCAATTACATTTTCCTCCTTTTTTTATTTAAACTTATCAATATATTAAAATATTCTATTACAATATACTATTTTAAAAGTTAATGTAGAAAATAAATATGATTTTAAATGTTATATATTTATGTCAACTTGTCCTTCATTTTCCTATTTAGTTTATTAACTCTTTCCTCTGTAAGCCCTGTCATTGAAATTATTTCTGTTATTCCTATACCTTTGTCTAGAAGTTCCTTAGCTTTTTCTGCAGCATCCTCATATTGGCCTTTTTTAAATTCTTTTGCCATATTAATCACCACTCTCCCTTCTATACAATTACTTTTGTTTTTTTACTTCATCGTCTTTTATAACCTCCGGTTTTTTAAATTTATCCGTTTTTTTCTTAGCCTTTTTATCTTCTCTATGCATTATAAATCAACTCCTTTCAATAAATATTTTGTCCAAAGAATTGATTTATATGCTGGAAGAAAATGAATGAAGTTTTTAATTATTTTTAAGTTGTTACGACTTTATTTTCCCCTGTTTTTATAATTTTCCTTTCCCATTTGCCACTTTTATAAATCATATAACCATATATACATATTATTAGATTACTAAAACTCATAGCAAACCATATACCTTCCTCATTTATATTAGTAAAATACTTAAATATTAATATCATAGGTAACCTAACAAACCAAAGCCTTCCTATTTCCATTGCCATAGAATACTTTGTGTGTCCTGATCCTTGAAATATACCTTGTAACACACTAAATATACCCATAAGTGGCATTGAAAAAGATATATATTTTAGATAAGTCATTCCTTGAGTTATTACATCCATATTATCTTTAGACTGCATAAAAAAATTTATTGTCTCATCGTCTTTCCAAATTAATAGAATACATCCTATTATCGAAAAAGCAACTGTAAATTTTACAGCTTTATAAAATCCATCTTTTACCCTTTTTATCTGATTCATTCCTAAGTTTTGACCAACAATTGTTGTAAGTGCAGCACCAACACCCATTGCTGGCTGCATTATAAGAGAAGTAATTCTGTTGACCATGCCAAAAGCAGCCATAGTGGCTGTTCCATAAGATGCAATAAAACTATTTAAAACTATAAATCCTAAGGCTGAACCTGACTGTCCTATAGATGATGGCAATGCAACCTTTAAAATATTATTTATCATTTCTCTATCAAATCTAAATCCCTTAAAACTAGGTCTTATTATAGAGGTAGGCTTGTTCACTATCTTAATAATAACTACACATAATAAGGCTTGACACAACAATGTTGCAAATGCTGCTCCTCCAATTCCTAAATTAAAAGTAAATATAAATATGGGATCCAAAATAGCATTTAAAATGGCACTAATTCCACCTAACATTGTTGGCGTAACCGTATTGCCTTGTGCATTCATTATAGAGTTAAAGTTATTAATTAAGAATACCAATGGAGTTCCCAAAAAACTTATTTTTAAATATATAATACTATAGTTTTCCAAATCACCAGTTGCTCCCATAATTCTTACTATAAGCGGAGTTAAAACATATCCTATTATCGCAAAAACTACAGATGTCACTAAAGACAATGCAATAAACTGGCTAGCGTATTTATTTGCTTCTTTCTCTTTTCCACCTCCTATGAGCTGAGACAATATGGCTGTTCCTGCTATAGATATTCCTATACCTAAAGATATGAATAGGAAACTAACCGGCCACACAAAAGATGTTGCTGCAAATTGAGTAGACCCTATTTTACTAACCCAAATACCATCAATTAAGTTATATAAAGTCTGTATTAGATTGTTAATCATTATTGGTACAGATAAAGTTATAAGAACTTTATACATGTTTCCTTCTAAAATTAGTTTTTTTCTATTTCTACTGTCCATTAAATGTCCCCCAATTTTTTATTTCAATATAATTGTATTTTATCATTTAGTATATAGTATTTGAAGAACTTAATCCCTTTATCCATAACAGATTTTATCTGTATATGTAATATACACTTTTCTTCTTACTTATTTAAATTTATGGTTATGCAAAATATTAAATTCATCTATATATAAGTTCTAATTAATAAAATTCATAATTTGCTAATTTACATTATTATGAATACTAAAATCACACTTTAAAGTCAACTGAATAAAATTTTTTAGAACCTATATAAATAAAAATCTCCCATTAAAACTAATGAGAGATTCTTATTTATATTATAGTATTATGCAAATTAACCCACCATTTCCTTCATTTATAATTTTTTGAAGTGTTCTTTGTATTTTTGTTTGAACATCTTCTGGCATTCTATACAATTTATTTTGCAATCCTTCTTTAACCATAACTTCTAAAGGCTTGCCAAACATATTACTTTGCCAAAGTTTTGCTGGATCACTATCAAACTGTTCCAATAGTCCATTGAAATAGTCCTCTGTCTCTTTTCCAACACCTATACTTGGTCTAATTTCAGTTTCTATATCAGCTTTTATAAAATGTAATGATGGAGCACTTGCTTTAAATTTAATCCTATCTCCTTCTCTTTCTGGTTTTTCAAATTTCATTTCTGAAAGTTCCGGCGCTACAAGACCATATCCTGTTTCTCTAACCTCTTTTAATGCATCTGATATCTTATCATATTCAACTTTTGCAATATGCAAATCTTGAATTATTGCAAGGAGTTCATTCTCCCCTCTTATTGAACAATCACAAATTTCGCTTAGGATTTGATAAAATATACCTTGCTTTGGTCTCATTTCAACCACAGCTGTACCTTCACCCATATTCATTTCATTGATGTTTGAACTTCCCATAAACTCTTCATCTTCAAAGTCATCTAAAACCTTCTTTATGTCTCTAACCTTATATACTTTTTTGCACATTTCTTTTATAATATTTAAAAATTCTTCTTTTAGCCAATGTGAAGGTTCTAATTTCTCTATCCATTCTGGCAATTCTATATTTATTTCTTTTATAGGAAATTCCTTCAATATTTTTTGAAAAAGATTCATAACATCTTCTTCATTCATGTTAAGTACATCCATTATTTGAACTGGTACATCATATTTTTCTTCCAAATCTTTTTTTAATTGTTTTGTTTCTTTTGAATATCCATGTGCTGAATTAAGTACTAGCATAAATGGTTTGTTTATACTCTTTAATTCGTCTATTACTCTTTCTTCAGCCTCAATATATTCCTCCCTAGGTATATCTGTTATAGATCCATCTGTTATTATAACTAATCCTATAGTTGAATGATCTGTTATAACTTTTTTAGTTCCTATTTCGGCAGCCTCTTCGAAAGGAATTTCATAATCATACCAAGGAGTTGTAACCATTTTAGCATTTTCTCCTTCAGTATAGCCTAACGCTCCTCTAACAATATAACCTACACAGTCAACCATTCTAACCTTAAATTTTATTCCGTCTTCAAGATCTATCTCTACTGCCTCATTAGGTATAAACTTAGGCTCTGTAGTGTGTATGGTTTTGCCTGATCCACTTTGTGGTAGTTCATCTTTAGCTCTTTCCTTTTTATAATCATTTTCTATCTTTGGTATAACCATCATATCCATAAATCTTTTTATGAACGTGGATTTTCCTGTTCTTACAGGACCGACTACGCCAACATAAATATCTCCCTGAGTTCTTTCCGCAATATTCTTGTATATGTTAAAATCCTCCAAGTCTAACCCTCCCAAATTTACATATTAACATTATATATATATTATTTTTATGCTTGATTTATTACCAATGATGTTATTAAAATTTAATTTCCATATTTTATATATAAAACAGTCTTAAATATTTGTAATTTTTCCCAACAACATATTATATTCTTATACTTTATATTTGTTCGTAAAAAAAGAGAATATGTTTCCATATTCTCTCTTTTTATATTAATCTTAATAACACTCTTTTTTCTTATCTCTTTGCATAAGTTCATGAACCCCTTGTTTAGGATCCTTGTTCTCAAACAAAACTTTATATAGCATATCTGTAATTGGCATGGATACCCCTAAATCCTCTTTGAATAAATAAAATGACTTACATGCCTTTATTCCTTCAACTACCATGCCTACTTCCTTAATAGCCTCATCCATGGTCTTTCCTTTGCCTATGAGTATTCCTGCTCTTCTATTTCTACTATGCATAGAGGTACATGTAACTATTAAATCACCCATTCCAGTAAGTCCAAAAAAGGTTTCTTTTTTCCCTCCAAGCTTTTCACCCACTCTAATTATTTCGCTCATTCCTCTAGTCATTAAAGCAGCTTTTGCATTATCTCCATAGCCTATTCCATCAGTTATACCTGCTGCTAAGGCTATAATGTTCTTAACTGCTCCGCCTATTTCAACACCAAGTAAATCATCATTTGTATAAACTCTAAAGTATGAAGTCATAAACAATTCCTGTACCTTTTCTGCATACTTTATATTTTTAGATGATGCAACTACCGTAGTTGGAGTTTCCTCTGCAACCTCTTCTGCATGACTTGGTCCTGATAATACAACTACAGGATTAGAAAATTCTTCTTCTAATATATCTGACATAAGTTTCAAAGTTCCTTCTTCAATTCCCTTTGCAACATTTATTATTATAGATTTATCATTCATATATGGTTTAGCTTTCTCACATATTTGTCTTACAACATGAGATGCTGTAGCAAATACAACATAATCAGCATTATCTAATACTTCTTTCATATTGCAAGAAGCATATATGCTACTATTAAGCTTTAAGTTTTTCATATATTTAGAATTTCTTTTATTCTCGTTTATATCATTAACTACTTTTTCATCTCTTGCCCATATGCATACACAATGACCTTTTTTAGCTAATAAATTAGAGAGAGCTGTGGCAAAGCTTCCTCCCCCAAGGAAAGCTATCTTAGACATATACTATTCCTTCCTTTCTCTAAACTCCATTTTAATACCAGTTCCTGAGAAATCAAAACTATTTCTAAGCTGGTTTTCTAAATATCTTTGATAAGAGAAATGCATTGTGTTGTAGTCATTTATAAAGAATACAAATGTAGGTGGCTTAGTAACTGGTTGTGTTACATAGTATATCTTTAATCTTCTTAAGCCAACAACTGGTGGTTCCTTCATAAGTACCGCTTTACTTATAACGTCATTTAATATACCCGTTGCTATTCTCTTGTTATAGTTATTATAACATTCTTTAGCCATTTGTAAAACTTTGTGAGTTCTCTGACCTGTTTTAGCTGATATAAATAAATATGGTGCATAAGATATAAAGTTTAATTTGCTTTGAATGTCTTTTTTATAATTATCTAAAGTTTTAGTTTCTTTTTCTATAAGATCCCACTTGTTAACTATTACCATTATAGCTTTATTAAGTTCATGTGCATACCCAACAATTTTTTCATCTTGCTCAGTTACACCATCTTCTGCATCTACCATTAATATACATACATCTGCTCTTTCTATGGCAGCTAAAGTTCTTATTACACTATATCTCTCTATTTCTTCTTTAACCTTGCTTTTTCTTCTAAGACCTGCTGTATCTATAAGTGTAAATCTACCTAAATCATTTTCAATATAACTATCTATGGCATCTCTTGTTGTTCCTGGTATGTTAGAAACTATTACCCTATCTTCTCCTAATAACTTGTTTATTAAAGAAGATTTTCCTACATTAGGTTTTCCTATTAACGCTATATTAATATTTTCTTCATCTTCACCATTATCGCCATCTGTATTAAAATGTTCCACAATCCTATCAAGCAGATCTCCTAATCCTAAACCTTGAGATGCTGATATTGTTATTGGATCACCTATTCCTAGATTGTAAAACTCATATGCATTATCTTCATCTTTTAAGTTATCTATCTTATTAACAACCAAGACTATTGGTTTTTTAGATTTTCTAAGCATTTGAGCAACTTCATGATCCGCTGCAGTTAATCCTTCTTTACCATCAACTATAAATGTTATTACATCTGCAGTTTCTATAGCAATTTGTGCCTGTCTTCTCATTTTTTCAACTATTACGCTTCCATTGTCACGCTCTATTCCACCTGTATCTATCATTGTGAACGTATGAGTAAGCCATTCTGCTTCGGCGTATATTCTATCTCTTGTAACACCTGGTGTGTCTTGAACAATAGATATTCTCTTTCCTGCTAATTTATTAAACAAAGTTGATTTTCCTACATTAGGTCTTCCAACCATTGCAACTATCGGTTTTGCCATTTTTTAATCCTCCCTTTTTCCACATTCATTTATTAAATTAATTAAACCTTCTCCTGTATAATCAAAAACAATAACCGTTCTATTTAAGGTATTCTCCATATGTTCAATAGTTATATCATCTAAAAATACTCTTTCATTAGCTCTTAGCATATTTCTTGGTATCATTATATACTTTCCTAACTCTTTGTCCTTCAACTGGTTTATTATATCTCCACCTGTTAAAAGGCCAGCTACTGTTATTGACTCTCCGAAAAATTTATTTAATATTTTTTCTACTTTTAAATTTAAGTTAGAATTTTTAATCATTATTTTATTGCACATTTTAAGAACTTCTTCATATGCAGAACTTCCTGTAACAAATGTAAATGATGAGTTTGTATCTTTATCTAAAAACTCTAAATCTCTATCTATAATTTGTCTAAGTATTCTTATCATACCAACTCCATCTTCTAGTTGGTCATATTCTCCATAAAACTCTTCATTGGGAACGTCCATATTAGCCATAACATAGAATTCATCTGCAAGTCTTATAAATGGATTTCCTGTTTCTTTAATATATTTTTCTTGAAGAGGTAATAAATCCATTATTTCTTTCTTTGCACTTTCTCTTGTATATGTATTAAGATTAAATAATCCATCTCTAAATTTAGTTACACCTACAGGAACAGCTGCTATATTTTGTACTTGAGGATATAACTTATAAAGATCTTCAACTGTACTCTTCAGCGCTTCTCCATTATTTAATCCTGGACATAAAACTATTTGAGCATGCATCTCTATTCCTGCATCGCTTAATCTTTGCATTCTCTCATTAATTTTCCCTGCAAATCTATTATTTAACATTTTGGTTCTTAACTCATCATTAGTAGTATGTACTGAAATATTTATAGGACTAATTCTATATCTTATTATTCTATCTATATCCTCGTCCTTCATATTAGTTAACGTAACAAAGTTACCTTGAAGGAATGATAATCTAGAATCATCATCTTTGAAATAAATTGTTTCTCTCATTCCTTTAGGATTTTGATCTACAAAGCAAAATATACATTTATTGTTACAACTTTTTGCTTTATCCATTATTCCTTCTTCGAATTCAAGACCTAGATCCTCTTCATAATCTTTGTCTATTTCATATTGCCATATTTCTCCATCTACTTTTTCTACTTCAATCTCTAAGTACTCATCGGCAATCAAAAATTTATAATCTATTATATCCTTAATAATTGTTTCATTTATACTAATAAGTTTATCTCCAACTTCAATTCCAAGCTCTTCCCCAATGCTATTATACATTACCTTAGAGATTTTTGTGTTCATAAAATTCCACTCCTAATTACTTACTATCATTATAGTATGATACCTTAATTAAATAAACTAGTCAATAAATAATACAATTTCTTACCTTTAGTTGAATTTTGTATTTTTAATAAATAATTAATGTTTATTTTACACAATACATTTAATCTTATTAAATATTATTGACATATTTACTTTTTTATAAAGCATTATCATAAATTAAATGAAAATAAGCCTGTCTACCTAAAAGCAAACAGGCATTTTTATTTATCTTTACTTTAAATCTTCTATTAGCGAGCTTAACTTGTCTAGTTCTACATGATCCATTACAACAACTTTGTACCATTTATTAGTTTCATTATGCACTTGAGGTACTAAGAAGTATTTTTCAACTATTTCATCACTAATATACTGTGACTCCATAGTAATAATATTCATTTTATCTTCTTTATAATACTTTATACCTAGCTTGTCTAGTTCCTTGCAGAACCATTCTGTTCTATTTCTTAATTTATTTATCTTCTCCATCCAACCGAATGGGCCATGAGTTGCAAGAATCATCCATATTGCCACCGCATTTGCACCTGAACGGCTACCACTTATTGTAACATCTAAATTTTCAATATAAGTAGCTTCTTCTGTAAGAGTATTATGGATCAAATTTTTTCTGCATAGGAAAATTCCTGTTCCATAAGGTGCTTGCAACATCTTATGTCCATCCAAAGTTATAGAACTTATATTTTTATTTGAAAAATCTGTGTTACAATTTGGATTGTCTATAGGGTATATAAATCCTCCAAATGCTCCATCTACATGTATTTTATATTCCAAATCATTATTATCGAATATCTCTGCATATAAATCTGGATCATCTACAGAGCCAAACATAGTGGTTCCCATGTTGGATATTACAATAAAATATTTCTTTCCTTTATTTTTGGCATCTTTTACTATTTTATCTAATGTACTAGGCTCTATCTTTCTGCTATAAAAGTCTACTGGAACCTGTATAATATCAATATTTAATAAATCTGCACCTTTATAAGCAGAGTAATGAGTGTCTACAGACGTTATTATAGCTATTTCGTCATGCTTTGCTTTTCTTTCATTCTTAAAATAATTTCTATATACCCACATTGCTTGAATATTTGCCTCAGTTCCCCCTTGAGCTATGTATCCATCAAATTCTTCATCTGTACCATTCAATACATCAATTGACAATAATTGAATTAGCTCTCTTTCTATATCAAAAGTTCCTCCAAATAATATATCTGCCTTATCATATGTATGACATCCTATATGATTAGGATTTTGTATAAAAGTTCTTAAATATGGAGACTGCTTTACAAATTGATGTCTATCATAAAATACAGCATCATCTAATTTTGTCCCTGGAATTCCTATTGTATCTGTATTATCATAATTCAATGTGCGTCCTAATGCCTTTGTTATTATTGTGTCAAGTTCTTGTTGAGTATGTTTTTTCCAAAATTTCATCTTAAAATCCCCTTCTTACTATAAATAATTATTTAACTTTTAAATTATCAGTGATATCTTTAAGATTAAATATAATTGCTTAGTATATTGTCTATTTTTAGATTATTATAGTAAAAATATCCTGTTGTTTCAAGCCTATAAGTTGTATACTACAAGCTCTATATAAATGGTACTTCATTATAATTTATGTTAAAATATGATATTTAAATAAAATTAATCTATGTTTTTTATAAGTTTAATTATATTTTTTCTTTCAATTTAACTTTATAGCAAAGTTTTTTATTTTACATTTATCTATAAATTTCTTCAAAAACAAACTAGGCACCTTTGGTACCTAGTTTGTTTCTAATCATTTAAATCTACAGTGTCTCCTGTTACTAAATATATAGTCCATTCACATATATTAGTTGCATGATCGGCCATTCTCTCTAAAAATTTACAAACAAATAAAAATTGAGTTGCTTGATGAATTATAGCGCTATCCTTTACCATAAGTTCTAATAATTCTGTAAATACATTTCTATATATTTCATCTATTTCATCATCCATTTTACATGTTTTATATGCAAGATTTACATTACCTGTTATATATGAATCTATAGAATTCTTAATCATTTTTTGCAACAGATTAGACATTTGGGGAATATCTATAAGTTCTTTTATATATTTTTCATCTTTTAATCTAATTACTATCTTAGCTATATCCACAGCATGATCTGCCATTCTCTCTAAGTCAGTTACTATTTTAGTTGTTGTGAAAATATTTCTTAAGTCCGTAGCTACTGGCTGCTCTTTAGCTATAAGCTTTATACATTTCCCCTCTATCTCTCTTTGCAAATCATCTACTAAATCATCATTTTTTATTATTTCACTAGCTAATTTATCGTCCTGTTTTTTTAATGATTCTATTGATAAATATATTTGCTTTTCAACTATGCTACTCATCCTTAACAAATCATTATGAAGATCTTTTAACTCATTATCAAAACTTATTCTTGCCATGTACTCACCTCTAATTTAATATTAGCCAAATCTTCCTGTTATATAGTCTTCCGTTCTTTTATCTTTTGGTCTATAAAATATATCATCTGTTTTTGAATTTTCTATTACTTCTCCATTTAAAAAGAATACAGTGTTATCTGCTATTCTAGCAGCTTGTTGCATATTATGGGTTACTATAACTACAGTGTACTGTTTCTTTAATGAATCCATAAGTTCCTCCACTTTTGATGTGGATATAGGATCAAGAGCAGATGTAGGTTCATCCATTAAAAGCACTTCAGGTTCTACTGCCAAGGTTCTTGCTATACATAATCTCTGCTGTTGACCACCAGATAATCCATATGCATTTTTCTTTAATTTATCCTTAACTTCATTCCATAAAGCTGCACCCTTTAAGCTTTTTTCAACTATTTCATCTAACTGTTTCTTATTTTTAATTCCATGAATTTTAGATCCATAGGCTACATTGTCATATATTGACATTTGAAAAGGATTGGGTTTTTGAAATACCATCCCTATTTTTTTTCTTAATTCTATAACATCATAGTCCTTACTGTATATATTTTCTTCTTCATATACTATATTTCCTTCTACCTTAACCCCTTCTATTAAATCATTCATTCTATTTATACTTCTAAGGAATGTTGATTTTCCACAACCAGAAGGTCCAATTAAAGCTGTGACCTTATTCTCATCTATTTTCAAATTTATATTTTTTAATGCATGGACTTTTCCATAATATAAATTTAGGTTTTGAGTTTCTATTATGCTCATTCTATATTTCCTCCTACTTTATCCCAGCATACTTATTGTAAATTTTCTTTCCTAAGACTCTTGCCGCAATATTAAAGATAAGTACCATTAATATTAACACTGCCGCAGATTTATTGGCTATTGCTGCTGCATCTGGTAAATTAGCCTCTGAATTTAACTTCCATATATGAATAGATAAAGTTTCAGCCGGTCTAAATATATTAAATGGATTTGCTTTACTTGCTATGGAAGATCCTAATTTAAAATGTGGAGTAGTCATACCCGCTGTATATAACAATGCTGCTGCCTCTCCAAATATTCTTCCTGCTGCCAATATTACTCCGGTAAGAATTTGAGGTATTGATGCTGGTATTAAAACATTTTTAATAGTTTGCCATTTAGTTGCACCCAAACCTAAGCTAGCTTCTTGAAACTTTTTTGAAACATCATTTATTGCATTTTCACAAACCCTAGTAAGTGATGGCAAATTTAATATAGTAAGAGCCAAAGCTCCACCTAATATTGTAAATCCCATCTTGAAAAAATTCACAAAAACAAGAAGTCCAAATAATCCTACTACTATTGATGGTAATGATGCCATTGTCTCTATGCAAAGTCTTATTATATTTAAAAAAGTTCCTTCTTTAGCATATTCACTAAGATATATTCCTGATCCTAATCCAATAGGAACTGTTAAAATTAATGCTAAAACTAGCAAATAAAAAGAATTAAACAACTGAGGACCTATGCCTCCTCCCGCTTCTCCTAATTTAGGTGATCCAAATAAAAAATTAGGATCCCAAAAACCTGTCCCCTTTATAAATATTATACCTAGCAATAAAGCTAATATTGCAACAATAAAAATAGATAATGCATATAAAATCCCTGTCCAAATTTTGTCTATAGTCTTAGCATTCATTATTTAGCTTCACCTCTTTTTCCTATAGATCTTATGATTATTATAAAAATAAAAGATACAAACAATAATAATGCAGCTAATGACCACAAAGCATTGTTCCATTGAGTTCCATTTATAGTGTTAGCCATATCCATTGTTAGAATTCCTGTTATTGTAGATGTTGAATCCATCAATCCTTTAGGAAACTTTATTGAATTACCTATTACCATCTGTACTGCAAGAGCTTCCCCAAAAGCTCTTGCCACTCCTAAAACTATACCTGTTAATATACCATTTTTTGCTGATGGTACAACAACTTTTGATATGGTCTGCCATCTAGTTGCACCTAGTCCATATGATCCTTCTATATATTCTCTTGGAACCGTCTTAATAGCATCTGATGCAATACTAGCTATGGTTGGTAATATCATAACACTCAGAACTATTATAGCGGCTAATAATGAAAATCCTATACCTCCAAAAGAGTTCTTTATAACTGGTACTAAAAATGATATACCTATCCATCCATAAACAACTGAAGGTATTCCAACAAATAACTCCAATGCTGGTTGCAAAACCTTTTTACCTATATTTTGAGAAATTAAATTCATAAAAATAGCCAATGCTATAGCTATTGGAGCTGCTATTATTATGGCCCCAAACGAAACTAATGCAGACCCTGTTAAAAATATTAATGCACCAAACTTAGGTGTTTCACCATCTGTAAGCCAAATTGGTGAGAACAAAAATTCTCTTATAGATGTTGTTTTAAATGTTGCTGCACCTTTCCAAAATACAAATCCTATTATTGCTAATGTAAGTACTACTATTAATATTCCACAAAAACTTGCATACCACTTACCCAGTGATTCATTTTTTAGTTTTGAAATACTCTTGCTTTTCATATAATCTCACAACCTCTTTACGATTAAATTAATCACTCTAGATATAATTCCATCCTGAAAATATACTACTTAAAATTTCCCATTGGAATATATCCTAGCTTTTCTACAGTGCCTTTATTTTCATCACTTTTTATAAAATCAATAAATGCCTTCACTTCATTTTCGGGCTCTCCCTTTGTTATCATGTACTCATAAGACCAGAAAGGATATTGGTTATCTACTATATTTTTATCTGTAGGTTCAATTCCATTTATTTTTATTAAGGTAACTCCTTCTTTATCTTTATCAGTCATTAAATTTGATAGTGCCACATATGATACTGATCCATCTGTTTCTTTAACAGCCTTTAGTGCTGCTGATGTGGAATCTTGAGTTATTCCTAATCCTTCTTTTTCATCATTTTCTTTTAAGATAGTATTTTTAAATGCCGCTCTTGTTCCAGATGATTTACTTCTATTTACAATAGTTATATTAATATTTTTCCCACCTAATTGGTTCCAATTGGTTGTTTTTCCTGTAAAAATATCTTGAATTTGTTCTATTGTTAAATTTTCAACGCCTACATCTTTAGTTGTAACTAAAGCAAATCCTATTCCACATACTTTTGTTTCAACTAATTGTTTTAGAATACTTTCATCCTTGATTTTTGATGATGCTGGTATATCCGAATTCCCTATTTGAGCACTCCCTTGAGCCACTTGATTTATTCCAACACCACTTCCTCCACCTTGAACATTTACTGTTACATCTGGATATTTTTGATTAAATCCTGACACTGTTTTTTCAACTAGTGGTTGAAGAGCCGTTGATCCTATTGATAATACCGTACCTGAATATGGTTTCTCACTATTTTTCTCTTTGCTTCCACATGCAGATAATAATGTTGTTCCTAATATTAATGTTAATGATAATATACCAAATTTAATAAAATTCTTCTTCATAGTTATAAAGCCTCCTAAAAGTTTTATTTTTCTAAACTTTATACTTACATATTGCCATTTCAAGGTTAACCCCGTATTATAGACAAGTTAAAAAATTTTAACATAGAATGAATCTTTATTCAGGTTGGGCCATCAGATAAATTTTTCAACTTATTTTTATTATGTTTTAAAATAAATATAATATACTTACATCTTATAAAATAACAAAAGTGGCTACGCTACGTTATAATTGAGAATTGACAGTTGTTGTTGAAAATCATAGACTTTCTTTAATAAGATTTCATCCAACATTGTCAATTGTAAATTCTTAATTCTCAATCTCTTTAACACTATGTTTTATCAGTATTTTAGAATCAAATTTTTTTATACTTTCATGTACATCCAAAAGAGGTATATATATTAAAGAATTTAAATTCTTACAATATATATACCTCTTTAAAAGTTTATAATTTTTTAATTGGAAGTGTTATTTTAAATTCACTTCCTTTTCCAACTTCACTTTTTACATCTATTTTTCCTTCAAATGTTATTATTATATGTTTTACTATTGCAAGTCCTAAGCCAGTACCGCCATTAGCTCTTGATCTAGCTTTATCAACTCTATAGAATCGTTCAAACAATCTCGATATATGTTCTTCTGATATACCCATTCCTTTATCAATAATTTTAATTACACAATTATTGCTTTCTTTACCTGATATAACCTTTACTTTTCCTTTAAAATCAGAATATTTTATACCATTATCTATTAAGTTTATCATCATTTGTTTAAACCTATCTTTATTTCCTATTAATGTTACATTACTATTAAGATTAAATTCTAATAAAATATCTTTTTTATCAGCGGTGTTCTTCATAAGATAATATAAATCTTTTAGAACTTCGTCAACTTTTATTATTTCTATAACATCATCATTATGCTGCTCTATATGGGATAAAATTAATATATCTTCAATTAATCTAGTAAGCCTTTCAGCTTCATCATTTATTATATTTAAAAATCTTTCCTTATTTACATCATCATCTACATATTTTAGTGTTTCTGCAAATCCTTTTATAGATGTTAAAGGTGTTTTTAATTCATGAGATACATTAGCCACAAACTCTGATCTCACATTCTCTAACTTTTTAATATCAGTTACATCTTGTACCACAGCTACTGTACCAATGAGCTCTGTATCTGTTCTTATTTCTGCCGTCCTTATTCTAAGATCTTTTTCACTTGGCCATAGTATAGTTAGTTCTTTAAAATCATCACTATTTTCTTTAAAAACTTTTTCAAATTCAAAATCCCTTATATTATCCATAAGGTTTTCCCCTATAATATTCTTTTTTATTCCAAATATTTTTTTTGCATAAGGGTTCATCATTATAATTTTTGAATTTCTATCTACTGCAACCACACCACTATCCATGCTTTTCAAAATTGCCTCTAGTCTATTCTGTTTATCTCTAGCTTCACTAATAGTGCTTTGAAGTTTATTAGTCATATTGTTAAATGTCTTTGCTAAGTCTCCTACCTCATCACCATAATATGCCTTTACCCTTCTATTTAAATCTCCACCTGCAATTCTAGATGTTACAAACTCTAATTCCTTTATTGGATCAACAATTATCTGAGATAATCTGACAGATAACATTACTGCCATAAATATAACTAATATAAAAACAATAATATAATACTTTATAAATTCACTTTTTAATATGTTGATATTATCTAATGCAATAGCTGTTCTTATTATGCCCCCATCACTTAACTCCGTTGCATAATAAAGCATATTTTTATCTAATGAGCCACTATATCTTATACTACTTCCATTCCCAGATTCTTTAGCCTGTTTCACCTCTTCTCTGTCAGAATGAGTTCCCATTATTTTAGAGTCCACATCTGAATCATATAAAACTTCTCCATTTTTATTTATCCACGTTATTCTAAAGTCTTCTTTATTATAAAGTTCATCAAATACATAATTAATATCATTAATACTTTTGTTCTCAATTGCTCTATTTATGATTCTGTTATTTATACTTAATTCTTGTTTTGTATTAGTTATTTGTTGATAATTAGAAATAACTATAAACAATGAGCTTATCACTATTAAGGTAAAAATTATTGTACTTATAACCAATATGAGTATTTTTTTTCTCATTGTTAATCCCCATAGCTAAACCTATAGCCTATACCCCTTATAGTCTCTATATACTTAGGATTTTTATCATCATCCTCTATTTTTTGTCTCAAATGCCTTATATGAACATCTACAGTCCTTGTTTCTCCAATATACTCATACCCCCATATTTTATCTAGAAGGAAATCTCTAGTCATAACTCTACCCTTATTTTTTATAAGTATTTCTAGAAGTTCAAATTCTTTAAGTGTAAGATCTACTCGTTTCTCGTGTTTTAAAACTTCATGTTTATCAAAATCTATAGTCATATTTCCAAATTTACATGATGTATCAACAAATTGTGTACTTACTCTTCTAAGGACAGCCTTTACTCTTGCAAGTAACTCTCTTACTGAAAAAGGTTTAGTTATATAATCATCTGCACCTAGCTCTAATCCAAGTATTTTATCTAGTTCCTCACTTTTTGCAGTGATCATAATAACTGGTATGTTGGCTATTGTATTATCTTTTCTTATTTCCTTACAAATATCATAGCCATCCATTCCTGGCAACATTAAGTCTAGTAATATAAGCTTAGGCAGCTCTTTTCTTATAACATTTAAAGCATTAGTTCCTGTATTACAAGTAACAACCTCATATCCCGAATTTTCCAAATTAAATTTTATGAGTTCTAATATATGTTCCTCATCATCTACTATTAAAATTTTATCCTTAGCCATTGTTTAACACCTCCAAATTAATATATTAAGACATAAACACAAGAGTCAACAACCGTCCACTTTTTTCTTTATCTTTTCTATATGAATGAAAATCAAACTTTGAACTACAATAAGTACATTGATTTAAACTTTTTATATTTTCTTCTTTAACATTTTTATTTTTAAGATCTGCAATTATACAATTTTCTAAACTAAGGTATCTACCCTTATTTATATTATGTTTACTAAATAGCTCATCTTTTTTGAAAATGTCTATCATTTCTTCACTTACTTCATAACAACATTCTCTATTATGTGGTCCTATAATAGCTATAATATCCTCGCCCTTAGTATCATATGTTTGTTTCATTTTTTCTATTGCTGCTCCAACTATATGGTTTAATGTACCCTTCCATCCACTATGTATGGCACTTATAACTTTATTTTTAATATCATATAAAACAACTGGAGTACAATCAGCCGTAAATACACTTATCCCCAAATTAAACTTGTTGGTTATAAGTCCATCTCCTTCTAAAATTTTTTCACAATTAAGTTCAGTTACATCCCAAACTAACTTACTATGAGTTTGACTTAAATATTTTATATCCTCTAATTTGTATTTATCCTTTATGAAATCTATTTTCTTCTTGAAATCATCCCTATTCCTCGAGAAATCCAAATTATTTTTAGCTGTTGAAAATATAAATGTAACATTGTCATTTTTTATTTTAATGAAATCATAATTGTTTTCTATTGTTTCTATCTCCATTTTTTCCTCCATAAATATTTTATAATAGTATTTTCATATTATCTTTCAAATAATTTTAACACTAATTCTATAATATATTAAATATAATTCCTTATATTTAACGTTTTTAATTGAATATTAACAAAAGCCAAACTAATTAATTAGTCTGGCTCATTTAGTTGACATTAAGTTTTCGATTTCTTCCATAAATGTATTTATATCCTTAAATTGTCTATATACAGAAGCAAATCTTACATAGGATACTTCATCGATGTTCTTTAATCTTTCCATAATTAGCTCCCCTATGTATTCTGATTTAACTTCAGTAAGCATTTTATTACTTAGGTCTTTTTCTATATGTTGAGCAATCTCTTCTATTTGAGATCTTGATACTTGTCTTTTTTGACATGCCTTTATTAGTCCATTTATTATTTTACTTTTATCAAAATATTCTCTAGTTAAATCTTTTTTTATAACTAATATAGGTATGTCTTCTATTTTTTCATAAGTCGTATATCTTTTACCACACTTTAAGCATTCTCTTCTTCTTCTTATTGCACTATCATCATCAGTAGATCTCGAATCCACAACTTTACTTTCCTCATGGGTACAATATGGACATTTCATGCTTCTTCACGCCCCTTTGTTGAAATTATATATAGTATTATATTATTATACTATATTTTTCTATAATTTCTACACTTCATTTGAATTAGTTTTATTATAATTAACTAATATTACATCAACTCCAATTTTGACTACATTTTCCCAAGGTATTTCTCTTGCATCTTCCTTTTTAAACCAAGATGCTTTTTCTTCTGGCAATACTAAAGCTAAAATTTTATAGTTATCACAATCAATTTTTAAATCCTTTATATACCCTAGTTTCATACCTAAATTTATATCAATTACTTCCATAGTCCTTAATTGATTTACTGAATGCATTGAATCTAAATCCATAAAATCTCCCCCTTATTAATGATTTATATGTTGTTTATCTGCATGGTATACGTCTTAAATAAAAAAACTATATTAGATGGCATAATTTTTTATTAATGCATCTAATATAGTTTAAAATGATTTAATATTCGTCTTATAATTCCTAAAGTATTTTTCAATTATTAACTCTTCTATACGTATTTTCTCATGTGCCTTAGTGCTGTTTTTTCTAATCTTGATACTTGTGCTTGAGATATTCCTATTTCATCTGCCACTTCCATTTGAGTTCTTCCATCAAAGAATCTTAAATTTAATATTAATTTTTCTCTATTATTAAGTTTCTTCATAGCCTCCTTTATGGAAATATTCTCTAGCCAACTATCATCCAAATTTTTAGAATCACTTATCTGATCCATAACATATATGGCATCTCCGCCATCATTATATATAGGTTCAAATAATGAAACTGGATCTTGAATAGCATCTAATGCAAACACTACCTCTTCTCTAGGAACTTGTAGTTCATGTGCTATCTGAGATATTGTAGGTTCCTTATTATTATCGTTAATCAGTTGATCTCTTACAAGTAAAGCTCTATAGGCTATATCCCTTAAAGATCTACTTACTCTAATAGAATTATTATCTCTAAGATATCTGCGTATTTCTCCAATAATCATAGGAACTGCATAGGTTGAAAATTTTACATTTTGACCCAAATCAAAATTATCTATTGATTTCATAAGTCCTATACATCCTACCTGAAATAAATCATCTACATTCTCTCCTCTGTTATTAAATCTCTGAATAACACTTAAAACTAGTCTTAGATTACCTCTTATAAATTCCTCCCTCGCTTGTTCATTGCCTTGCCTAATTGATATAAGAAGCGCTTTCATCTCTTTTTCTTTTAATATTGGCAACTTGGATGTATTAACACCACAAATTTCCACCTTACTAATCATCATATAGTTATCAGCCCCTTCAGAGTGTTTCAATTAAATTGTTCCCTGAGAGAATAATTTTTATACCGCTGACAACCCTATAACATTTTATTTATTTCTTTTTTCAATCTATTTATTATTCTTTTTTCCAACCTTGATATATAAGATTGTGATATTCCAAGCATATCCGCAACTTCCTTTTGTGTTTTTTCTTTGTGTCCTTGAAGACCAAATCTTAATCTAACAATTTCTTGTTCTCTTTGATTTAATTTGTCTAAAGCCACACATAAAAGTTCCCTGTCAATTTCATCTTCTATATAATTATATACTGTATCATTTTCTGTACCCAATATATCAGAAAGCAATAATTCATTTCCATCCCAATCTGTATTTAGTGGTTCATAAAAAGATATCTCCGATTTAATCTTTGAATTTCTTCTTAAATACATAAGAATTTCATTCTCTATACATCTAGAAGCATATGTTGCTAATTTTATCTTTTTTTCTGGATCAAATGTACTTACAGCCTTTATAAGACCTATAGTTCCTACAGATGTCAAATCCTCAACTGCAACTCCTGTATTTTCAAATTTCCTTGCAATATATACAACTAACCTTAAATTTCTTTCTATGAGAGTACTTTTAACATTTCTATCTCCTTTAACTAATTCTGAGACTAGACTCTCTTCCTCATCTTTAGTTAATGGTGGTGGAAGAGCATCGTTTCCTCCTATGTAATAAAGTTTATTTCTAAATATTCCTAACTTAGATAAGATTTTGTTTAATAATAATTTTAATTTATTCATAAAATATCACCCCTATATTAATCCTCTTGATAAAAGTCCATCATAATCACCAGTGCTACTTAATCTATCTTTACATATGCAAACAATAGCTTCCCTAAATTGTATATTGTTTTTATCTAAAACTATTTTTACTCCCAATGGCTTAAAGCCATTTAATAGTCCTGTATCTCCATTTACAACTTTGTATGGTATTTTATAAAAATCTTTTTCTTTTAAATTTACATCACTAAAATTTTTTTCTTCAACAATAATCACAGGTAAGTTTGTTACTGGTTCCCTAAGTTCATTTCCTGTATCTAAAAAAGCTCTTATAGTTTTATTCCAATTATTGTCTAAAATCTCAATATCATATATATACTTATTCATAGTTTTTCTGTCGTCTATATAAATCATAATTCTGTTAATTGTAAGATATATTATTATTATTGCTAAAAATAAGTATTTATACGAAAACTTAACTGTTGTATAAGGATTTAAACTCACTCCATTTTTAGATATATCTAAAAAGATACATAGCCCTGCCAATAGCATAGAGTACATAATATAAATAAAAGTACTTTTTATTAAAAATATAAGGTTCTTTTTTTTAAAAACCCAAAAGGTCATTAATAAAGAAACTATAAGTTTAAATATAATGCTATTAAAGAATCTTAAACTTGGGAAAAGCAATACTATACAATAACAAGCGCCAGCTAATGCTGGGAGAAAAACACTTTTGAAATACACCTTTATTTTCAGAGTATTAGCAGTTAATACTAATAAAAAAAAATTTACTACTAAATTCTCTAAAATGAGGACATCTAGATATACTTCCATAACACCTCCCCCTTTATTAATAATTATATAGATTGTTGCTTCAAAATTTTGTCATTTCATGATTATTATATAGTTTTTATTTTGTTATTTTTTTACATTTTAATTTATATTTTGTTTATCTCTTCCTATAACTTATTAACATTGCTTCTTACTACAGGTTTTTATTGTAATTTATTATACTTTTTAATTATTCTTAGTCTCTTAATTTTTTTCACAAAAAAAATGGCTACGCAACACTTTAATTGAAAATTGAGATTTGACAATTTACAATTATGGTTAAAAGCCACAGATTTTCTAAGTATGAAGTTGAAAGTTTTTAATTACAAGTTAAAGTAAAAAAAGAGATAGTCAGTTGACTATCTCTTATTTTTTCTTAAAAATGCTGGAATCTCTATATCATTATCATTATATGTTCTTGTAGGTGCTACTTCTTCAGCCGCTTCTTTTTTGGCTTGTGGTTCACGGTTTGATATTTGTTCTCCAGTTAAAGCCTTATGTGTTTTTTCATCAACAACTCCTTGTTGAATTTCTTTCTCACATTCAAAACCTGTAGCTATAACTGTTATTCTTATTTCATCTTTAAGATTTTCATCTATAACAGCACCAAATATTATATTAGCATCTGGATCTGCTGCCTGTTGAACAATTTCAGCTGCTTCATTTATTTCTAAAAGTCCTAAATCAGCTCCACCAGTAACATTTAAAAGAACTCCTGTAGCTCCAACTATTGATGTCTCTAATAATGGTGATGAAATAGCTTGTCTAGCAGCTTCAGCCGCCCTGTTATCTCCATCGCCTCTACCTACACCCATATGTGCTAATCCTTTATCAATCATAACTGTTCTTACATCCGCAAAGTCAAGATTAACTAAACCCGGAATTGTTATTAAGTCTGATATACCTTGTACACCTTGTCTTAATATATCATCAGCCATTTTAAAAGAATCTAACAATGTTGTTTTCTTATCAACCATTGAAAGTAACCTTTCATTAGGTATTGTAACAAGTGTGTCTACCCTTTGTTTTAAATTTTCTATACCCATTTCTGCATGTAACATTCTCTTTCTTCCTTCAAATGGAAAAGGTTTCGTTACAACTCCAACAGTTAAAATTCCCATTTCCTTAGCTATTTCAGCTACAACTGGGGCAGCTCCTGTACCAGTTCCACCACCCATACCTGCAGTTATAAATACCATATCTGCACCTTTTATAGCTTGGGAAATTTCCTCTTTACTTTCTTCTGCTGCCTTCATTCCTATTTCAGGATTAGCTCCAGCTCCTAGTCCTTTTGTTAATTTATCTCCAATTTGTATCTTTTGTGTAGCATGAGATAACATTAACGCTTGTTTATCTGTGTTAACAGAAATAAATTCTACATTTTTTAATCCTTCTATTATCATTCTGTTTACGGCGTTATTTCCTCCGCCACCACAACCTATAACTTTAATATTGGCAAACTGTTGAACATCTACATCGAAATCTAACAAGATAATTCCTCCTCTTTAGAAATATTCATCAAAAAAACTCTTTACTTTTCCCATAAACCCTTTATTTTCAGTTCTACTTTTATTTTTACTTTTATTGTTGGCTTTAGGTTTATCTTCAACACTATTAGTGTTTTCTTCAATTTCTTTAATGTGTTCTTCTTTGTTATAACTTAATTTTAACTCATTAAATACATGTTTAACAATACCTAATGAATTAATTGTCAATGGTTTTTCTAAATCTATAGTATCTTCATTTAAAACATATATAGGTTTGTTAAATATCTTTTTCCATATATTTTCTAGTGATTCATAAGAAGATACACCTCCGCCATATAGTATTACACTTGTAATATTTGAACTATATGGTGACTCTTTTAAATCTTTTTCTATGAATCCTAAAATTTCCTCTATTCTAGCTTCTATTATATCACACAATATATCTCCTTGAAGAGTGTATTCATCTCCATTTCTTACAATCAATATATCGCTAATATTCCTACCCTCTTTTTCATATTGCTTTTTAAATTCTTCTGCTTCCTTAAATGAAACTTTTGTGCAATACATAATATCTCCTGTGATATTATCTCCTCCTAATTCAAAAGAATTCATATGAACTAGGGCTCCATTCTTATATATAGCTAGATTTGTTGTTTGAGCACCAACATCAACAATGGCTACTGTTTCACGTCTATCATCTTGTGTAAGCACAAATGATGATGCTGCATGAATTTGTAACATTGTACCTTTTACATTAACATTTATTTCTTCAAAACATTTGTATAAAGCACTTAAGTTTAGTTCATTGCACACAACTACTTTAGCTACAACCTCAAGCCTATTTCCTTTCATATTTAAAGGGTTACTTATTTCATAGGAATCATCTATTATAAACTTTTCAGGAATTATATCTATGACTTTTTCATCTTTGCCAATTGAAATAACTTTTGCTTCATTTAACACTCTTTTAATTTCATTATTAGTAATCACTTCTTCATCATTTGAAATGGCAACTATTCCTGTACTAGATACTAATTTACACATACCACTTGGTATTCCTAAAAAGACCTCATCTATATATAGATTAATGATTCTTTCCATCTTTTCAAGGCATTCTTTTAAAGCTTCAGCAACACTACTTATATTAACAACTATACCTTTTTTTACTCCATCACACCTTACTTCAGTATTTGCTAATATCTTTAGCTTTCCCTGCTTATCTGCTTTACCTATCACGCCATATATAGCTGAGGATCCTATATCAATACCAACTATATAATTGTTATTCATATTTATTTAGCTTACCTCCTTTGCAGATAGCATTTAACTCTTACTATATATTCAACACTGTTTAAAAAAATCCTTTTAATTATTACCGTGTTGACATAAATTTAGCATTTTTCAATTGCCAAATTTATTATTATTTTGTAATTTTCCCAACAATAAAATACTTTTTTTTACATAAAATAAATTTTTTCACTTTTTTTCGAAAAAATTCATTGTCGAAACTACAAAATAGCAAACATTATATATATCGTTTTTTTATGCCATATCATTATAGTCTATTTTTAGATTATATATATTTAAATTAAAAAATCTTCATGCAATTAAAGTATTGTTTTAGCACTTTTATGAATAAACATTATTAAAACATATATAAAATTATAAGGACGAGAAAACTCGTCCTTAGTTAACATTTTCAAGGTCAGTAATTTTTATACTTCTAGTATGGGTAGTATGTGACCACTCTTTATTATTTTTATTAAGAATACCCTGAACTGAAATTGGTATCCATGTTACAGAGTATATAGGATATATTAAGTAATATAAAAATATTTTAAAACTAAATTTTTTATCTAATATTAAAATAAATGGTGTGTATATAAATTGCATAACAACTAATAACACTGTACCTACCCTCAAAATATTAAAATTAGCACTTTGAATTATATTAATGGCTTGAGTTATAAGTTCTGGTGCCATAGTGAAATAATTCACCATATTTAAAACCATAGCAATTCCTAATAAAATAGTTATAATTGGTTGTATGCTGTAAAGCGCACAATCCAACGCCATCCAATTAAATTCTTTTATTCCTTTTTTTAACAACTTAAAGAAATACCTAGATGCTACATCTGCAAATCCTTGCATCCATCTTTTTCTTTGTGCCCAAGACTGCTTTAAGTTTAAAGGCTTTTCATCATATATTATAGCATCGTGGGCCCACCCTACTTTACAATCATTTAAAACAAGTTTACATGTAAACTCTAAATCTTCTGTTAAACATGTAGCTCCCCATCCTAATTTTTTTAAAATATCAGTATCTACACAAAATCCTGTACCACCGAGTTGGTTAGATAATCCAATATTATTTCTGGATAATTGAAACATTCTATTAGATGTCCAAAATGCTATAGAATAACTTCCTGTAATCCAAGAGTCATTAGGATTTTTACTATCTAAATATCCCTGTACAACTTTATACCCTTCACATAATTTATTATTCATAACTTTTAAAAAGTTTTTAGAAACTAAATTATCCGCATCTAATACAACAATTGAATCATACTTTTTTTCCATATTAAAAATGTTGTCAAACATCCATTCTAAAGCATAACCTTTACCTTTTTGGTCTTTATTAAATCTTTCATATACCGAAGCCCCTGCTTGTCTTGCTTTTATAGCTGTGCTATCTGTGCAATTATCAGCAATTACAAATATATCATACATCTCTTTTGGGTATTCAACCTTCTTTAAACTATTTACTATATCCTGTATAACTACCTCTTCATTATGTGCTGCAACTATAAATGCAAAATTCTTTATAGGAGAATATTCCTTTTTATCTTTAAATCTAAATATTCCAAAAAACGAAAGAATCAGGTAATACATAGATACAACAAAAACTATATTGGTAAATATAGCTGAAGTAATATGTAATAACGACTTGAATATTTCCATTGAATCTCTCCTCCTTAATCAAAAGATATTTTAACACAAAACCCTTGTAAATACTATAGTTTTATTCAAATAATATATCTTCTTATTTTCATTAATTTTATGTTTTTCATATTAAGTATATATATTATTTCTATATTTAACCTTAATTTTCTCAAAAAAATAAAGAATATTGAAAGAAATCTTTTCTATTCAATACTCTTTTGTTTTTAGTTATAATTATAGAAGCATCATTCTAGTCATCATTTCTCTGTCTACAGAAAAACTCAATGCAGTTTCTTGGCTTATTATACTGTGTTTGTATAATTCCACTATTGACATATCCATTGTTTTCATTCCATATTTACTTCCAGTTTGTACTGATGATTCTATTTGATGAGTCTTTCCCTCTCTTATAAGGTTTTGAATCGCTGGAGTTGTAATCATAACCTCTAAGGCAGAAACTCTTCCCTCTTTATCTTCCCTTGGAAGCAATTGCTGTGAAACTATTCCTTGCATTACAGCTGCTAATTGTACTTTTATTTGTTGTTGCTGATGAGGTGGAAACACATCAACAATTCTATCTATTGTTTTAGCTGCTCCTATTGTATGAAGAGTTGATAAAACTAAATGTCCTGTTTCTGCTGCAGTTATAGCAATAGATATAGTCTCTAAATCTCTCATTTCTCCAACCAAAATAACATCTGGATCTTCCCTTAGAATAGCCTTTAAAGCACTTTTGTAAGATTCTGTATCTTTACCTATTTCTCTTTGATTTATTACAGATTTATTATGCTTATGCAAATATTCTATAGGGTCTTCTAATGTTATTATATGAGCTCCTCTTGTATTGTTTATTTCATTGATCATAGCAGCTAAAGTAGTACTTTTACCACTTCCTGTTGGTCCTGTTACCAGAATTAAACCTCTTTGCTTGTTTATCAATTCTTTTAATACTTGAGGATGATTTAATTCATTAAGAGTTGGAACCTTTAATGTTATAACTCTTAATGCTATAGCATCACTTCCTCTTTGTTTAAAAACATTTACTCTAAATCTCCCAAGACCTGCTACTGAATAAGATGTATCAAACTCTCCTTTTTTTTGGTACTCCTCGAAATTATCTTCTAAAATTTCTTTTGCAAATAGTTCTATATTCTTAGGCAATAACTTCTTATCTCCTATGGATACTAGCTGACCATTTGTCCTTATTATAGGAGCAATTCCTACTGTTAAATGTAAATCTGATGCTTTTTCTTTTAAAGTTATTTCTAATAACTCTCTTAGTGTATTCAAGTTTTTTCCCCCTAATTCATTGTATCTTTCCATATTTCTATCGACTCATAGGCTTGAAATCTTAACATATCTAAACCATTTATACATTTTAGCCCCAATTTTTCGCCTAATTTAATCAATTCTGTTTTTTCTGGTTCATAATTCAAGTCATATATTATTAAATTTTTATTTGTTTTTTCTATCTTAAATTCTATTATAGGGTTATTTATATTCCCCATAGGTGTGCAGTTTATCAATATATCATAATCATATAAATTTAAATCATCACTTATATTTAGTATATTGTTTACTAATGGAAATTCCATTTCTATTTTTGATAAGTTTCTACCTGCAACATCTATTGTTTTAGCTTCTAAATCCCTTAGTGCATAAAATACAGCCTTTGCCGAACCACCATTTCCCAATATAAGGACTTTTTTATATTTAACATCTATACTGTTTTCCTTTAAACTTCTTATAAACCCAAAGTAATCTGTATTGTATCCTAAATAACTATTTTCTTTCACTGCAACAGTATTCACCGCACCTATTATATTAGCTGGATATTCCAATTTATTCAAGTATTCCAAAACTTTTTCTTTATATGGTATTGTAACATTAAAACCAACTATATCATTATTTTTTAATTCAAAGAAAAATTTATCTATCTTAGCTTCATCTATATCAAAAACTTCATATTTTAAGTTAACATTGTTTTTTTTATAATAATCATTATGTATACATGGTGATTTAGTATATGCTATATTTTTCCCTAATAAACCACATTTTTTCAAATATATCAACTCCTAAAAGTTATATTCTACAAAAATGTGCTAAACTCCTCTTATAAGATTAAGTTACAAAAGAAATTTAGCACTTTTTATCAAACTCTATTTTTACCATTTAATTCTTTAAATAGCTTTTTCAATGCTCTTTTTTCTATTCTTGATACATAAGATCTAGAGATATCAAGCATTCCAGCTATCTCTCTTTGAGTTTTGGGATTTCCATCTAACAATCCATATCGCATCTCTATTATTCTTCTTTCTCTATCAGTTAAGCATATATTCATTTTTTTATATAATCTTTTTATCTGTATCTTATTTTCTACAATATCAACTACTGAATCCTCATCTGTACTTAATACATCGATTAAAGAAATTTCATTTCCCTCTTTATCTATTCCTATTGGGTCATGTAAAAAAACTTCACCTTTGCTTTTTTTATTATTTCTTATTAACATAAGAATTTCATTTTCAATACATCTTGCCGCGTAAGTAGCTAACCTAGTACCCTTTTCATAATCAAAGGAATCAATTGCCTTAATAAGACCTACAGTCCCAATAGAAATCAAATCATCAATTTCTCGTCCCGGAAAAGAATACTTTTTAACAATATGAGCTACTAACCTTAAATTTCTTTCAACCAACACTTGCTTTGCTACTTCATCACCATCTTTTAATTTACGTAAATAGTACTGTTCTTCTTTTTCATCTAGTGGTTTTGGAAATGAGTTACTCCCAGTAACATATCCCGCTAGAAAATTCACACTGCCAATCATACCAAAAAAGCATTGAAAGATGAACACAAGCTGCTCCCCCTATTATTGCTTACTACTATGATATGATTTACACACAAAAAAATTACTATTTCCCAATTAATTCTTTTATAACATCTCTAAAAATAGGTGCTGCTGTACTTCCTCCTCCTTGATTATCTTCTATATCTTTTACAAATACCATCATAGAATAGTATTTATTATTTATTTTAAAATATCCAATGAACCATCCATCATCATGTTTTTCCATTTTACCATTTTCACTTGGCTCCATTCTCGTAGCTGTACCTGTTTTTCCTCCCATATCTACTCCCGCAACAAATGCTTCCTTACCCGTTCCCTTTTCATTTAAAATAACTTGCTTCATCAATGATTTCACATACCCACTAACTGTTTTGTCAAAAACTTTTGTTTTATCCTCACTAAAGCTTTGTATTACCTTTCCATCATTGTCAACTACTTTTTCTAATATTGATGGCCTTATAAAGGCTCCCTCATTAACAACCGTTGCTGGAAGACTTAAAGCTTGTATAGGTGCAATTCTCATATTTTGACCTATTGATATATTTGTTACTCCACCTTTATCAATATCATCAATAGCATAATCTCCTGGGACTTCTTTATCTCCACTAAATCTAAGGGTCTTATCAAAAAATCCTTGAGCTTTTGCATATTTTATTAAAGTTTCTCCTCCTACTTTAGTACCAATTTGAGCAAATATGTTATTACAGGACTGAACCAATGCATCTTGTAACGTAAGATTACCATGTCCTTTTTTGCATGGTAATAATGGATTGTATTCACATAAAAATTTATCACTAGGTGTTATAAGTTTTTCATTTAATGCAGCTTCTAAAACTATTAATTTAAAAATTGATCCTGGAGCATATCCATTTTCAGTAGTTGATGCTAATAAAATATTGGGTCTACTATCATCCTTTTGCACCATAGCTCTTATCTTTCCGTTATTACATTCCATTATAGCCACACCTACATCCTTATATTTGCTATAATCATCTTTATTTATAATATTTTTCACTTTGTCTTCCATATCTTTGTTTAAAGTAAGTTGTATATTACAATTACCCTTATTTGTATCAATTGACTCTTGTTTTATATTTCCATTATCATCTTTTTCATATGTAATGGTAGATGTTTTATTATCCTTTATTACATCATATAACATTCCTTCTATCGATTCTTTTTCATTATCTTTATTTATGCCCTTAGTAACCATATTTATTAAGTTCCATGATTCCATACGATTAATTTCATTATAATCGTAAGTATAGATTCCCTTTAATTGTTCTAATTCCTCAATTTTATGTTTACATTCCTCATCAATTACAAAATATTTTTTTCCCTCTCCCCCTTTATTAAGAGATATCATTAAATCATAAGTTTTATCATAATTTTTAAGTATATAATCTAATGCATAAACTTGATCTAAAGGTGTTGAATTATTCTCTCTCTTAAATGTAATAGTATCTATTACAAGAACATACTTATTGCTATATTCTATTAAGCTTTTTCCACTACAATCTAAAATATCATAGTTTAACTCGCTAATATTTTCTTTATATGTGTGTTGTGCATTTGCTTTTAAATTCAACTCATCACTCTTAAAATACTGAATTTGAATTAATCTTCCTATAAGTAAGATAAATGATATAGCTAATGCACAAAATATTATAGTATTACGCCTTCTCATAAAAAAAACACCTCCTCTCAGCTAATTCTTGCCAAAAGTTAGGTGTTTTATTCTTATCTACATTGTAAAATATGTCTTATATTTGATGCCATTACATCTATTGCAACTCTATTGTGTCCACCTTCTGGTATTATTATGTCTGCAAACTTTTTTGAAGGTTCTACAAACTGCATATGCATAGGTCTAACAACATTTAAATACTGTTCTATAACTGAATCAACAGTTCTTCCTCTTTCGTTTATATCTCTTACCATTCTTCTTATTATTCTAACATCTGCATCAGTATCTACATATATTTTTATATCTAAAAGATCTCTAAGTTCAGGGTCATCCAATATCATAATCCCTTCCACAATAACTATATCCCTAGCTTCAACATTTATTGTTTCTTTTAATCTAGTATGTTGTGCAAAATCATATATAGGTTTTTCTATAGCTTTACCACTTGCTAATTGTCTCAAGTGTTCTATTAAAAGTGTAGTTTCTAAAGCATTAGGATGATCATAATTTGTTTTTATTCTTTCTTCAAAGGGTATATTACTTTGATCCTTATAATAAGCATCATGTTCTATCATAGCTATACAATCCCCATCGAATTGTCCATATATCTCTTTAGCTATTGTGCTCTTTCCAGATCCTGTTCCACCAGCTATCCCTATAAATATTGGCTTTTTCATTAATTATCCCCCTTACTTTTTATAAGCATATCCTTTGGTTTAAGTTCAGTACCACACTTAATTGTAAAATACATTTGTGCTCTATTGGCTACCTCTATTTTTGTTCCATTGGTTTCTTTCATGTCATCAAGGGTTATATAGAAATTATCTCCATCCGGTCTTAATACTTCAACCTTATCTCCCTCAAACACTCTATTCCTTTGTTCTATTTCTGCCATGTTTGTTTCACTATTATATTCCCTTACAATTCCAACAATATCATAATCTCTTATGTAAGATGAATCTTCATAAACCTGTTTGTTAGTCTCACCAAAGTAGAATCCTGTATGATATTGTCTATGGCTAACTCTTAATAAATTATCCATCCATTTAGCATTAAAACTCCAGTTTTTTGGGTCTTGTAAATATGTATCAAGAGCCTGTCTATAAGATTTAACAACTCCTGCTACATAATATGAACTTTTCATTCTACCTTCTATTTTTAGAGAATATACACCTGCTTCTACAACATCTTTTAGATGCTCTATCATACACAAATCCTTAGAATTCATTATATAAGTGCCTTTTTCATCCTCTACTACTGGAAAATACTCTCCCTGTCTCTTTTCTTCCATTAAATAATATTTATATCTACATGGTTGAGCACATGCACCTCTATTGGCATCTCTTCCAGTCATATAATTAGATATCAAACATCTTCCTGAATAAGCCATACACATTGAACCATGAACAAAAGCCTCTAATTCACAACCCTCTGGTAATTTACTTCTTATTTCTTTTATTTCTTTTAAACTTAATTCTCTAGCTAGTACTATTCTCTTAACACCCATATTGTACCAAAACAGAGCTGATTTCCAGTTTACATTATTGGCTTGAGTGCTTAAATGAATTTCTAACTTAGGAGCTACCTCCTTAGCAGTTACTATTATAGATGGATCAGATACTATTATAGCGTCAACACCTAATGATTCTAGTTCTCTTATGTAATCTTCTACGCCTTCAAGATCCCCGTTATGTGGAAATACGTTCATTGTAACATAGACTCTTCTTCCTCTAGAATGAGCATATTCAACGCCTTCTTTTATTTGCTCTGGAGTAAAGTTATCTGCAAAAGCTCTTAAATTAAGCTTACTTCCTCCTATATATACTGCATCAGCACCAAAATCTATAGCAGTTTTTAGCTTTTCTAAGCTTCCAGCTGGAGCAAGTATTTCTGGATTTCTCTTCATTAATTTTTCCTCCTTTTAGTAATCGCGATCCCATCACCCATTGGTATAACTGATGTAATTAGACTTTCATCTTTAGATACCATTTCAAGGTAAGTTCTCATACGCTTTACTATAGTAATTTTTCTTCTTTTTACTAATTCATTTGAAGCTACCATTCCTCTAAATAACACATTATCAGCTATGATTATTCCGTCATCAGCTAAAAGTCTTAAACAATGCGGAAGAAAATGATTATAATGGCCTTTTCCTGCATCCATAAATATAATATCAAATTTATCTTGAAGATTTTCTAAGACTTCTAGACAATCTCCTTCAATTATATTTATTTTATCTTTATAACCGTATTTTTTTATGTTTTCTTGTGCAATTTTAACCATATTTTCATCTCTTTCGACAGTAGTTATTTTCACATGGTCATTAACACTATTAGCCATTAATATTGAAGAATACCCTATAGCCGTTCCTAACTCCAATATCTTCTTTGGTTGTTTCATGCTTACCATAAACTCTAAAAATTTAGCACCTTCTTTTTGTATTATAGGTACTTTATTCTCTTCCCCAAATTTCTCTAGTTCTTGAAGTATTCCTTCTCTTTTTGGGATGAGCTCTCTTAAATACTGTTCCATGTATTCATGTGTTACTCCACTCATAAACTCCTCCAACTTACTTTTATCAGAATATATCTTTAAAGTTAAAACTTATATGTACAAATTATTTTGTTTATTTAGTTTTAAAGGGCTTTTTATAACCATAGGTTCATAATAATATTTACAATACTATTATGAACCTATGGTAATAATTAACCCATTAAAATTTATCTTATATTATAAAATAGAACTTATTTTTTTCTACTTGTTGCTCTTTTTCTTTCATTAGGATCTAATAATCTTTTTCTCATTCTTACATTAACTGGTGTAACTTCAACTATTTCATCAGCTCTTACAAATTCTAAGCATTGCTCTAATGAAAGTTCTGTTATTGGAGTTAATTTTAATGAATCATCAGCTCCTGATGATCTAGTATTTGTAAGTTGCTTTTTCCTACAAACATTAACTTCTATATCATCTGCTCTTGAACATTCTCCAGCAATCATTCCACAATAAACTTCAGTTCCTGGTCCTATAAATAATCTTCCTCTTTCCTGAGCATTGAAAAGACCATAAGTTATAGCTTCTCCTGATTCAAATACCACTAAAGATCCTCTTGATCTTTCAGGTATATCACCTTTTAACTTCTCATAACTATCAAAGACATGGTTCATTATACCATTACCTTTAGTATCAGTCATAAATTCATTTCTGAATCCTATAAGTCCTCTTGCAGGAACTTTAAATTCAAGTCTAACGTATCCATTTATAGCTGATGTCATATTAACCATTTCAGCTTTTCTAGGTCCAAGCTTCTCCATTACAGGTCCCATAAATTCTTCTGGAACATCTATTGTCAAGTATTCCATTGGCTCTACTTTAACGCCATTTTCTTCTCTGAATATAACCATTGGCTTAGAAACTTGGAATTCATATCCTTCTCTTCTCATTGTCTCTATAAGTATTGATAAATGAAGTTCTCCTCTTCCGCTTACTTCAAAACAGTCTGGAGATAATTCATTAACTCTTAAACTAACGTTTGTTTCTAATTCCTTTAATAATCTATCTCTTAAATGTCTTGATGTAACAAAATCTCCTTCTCTACCAGCAAAAGGTGAATCATTTACCATAAAGTTCATGCTTATTGTTGGCTCATCTATGTGTACAAATGGTAAAGCTTCTGGATTTTCATTATCTGCTATAGTATCTCCTATGCTTGCATTTCCAACACCACTTATAGCAATTATATCTCCAAGTTTAGCTTCTTCAGTGTCTACTCTTTTTAATCCATCATATACGTAAAGATTCGAAACCTTTATATTTGACTTATTTCCTTCTTTAGTCATAAGAGTTACCATTTGATTTTTTCTTATAGTTCCTCTTTCAATTTTTCCTATTGCTATTCTTCCTACATACTCACTTGAATCAAGAGTTGTAACAAGCATTTGTAGCGGCTTGTCTATGTACCCTACAGGTGCCTTAACATTTTTTATTATCATATCTAAAAGTGGTATCATATTTTCGCCTTTATCTTCTGGCTCAAGCATTGCATATCCATCTCTTGCTGAACAATACATTATTGGGAAGTCTAACTGCTCATCAGTAGCCCCTAGATCCATAAATAATTCAAATATTTCATCTATTACTTCTGTTGGTCTAGCATCTGGTTTATCGATTTTATTTATTACTACTATTGGATCTAATCCAAGTTCTAGAGCTTTTCTTAAAACGAATTTAGTTTGAGGCATAGCACCTTCATATGAATCTACTACTAAAAGAACACTATCTACCATTTTAAGTACACGTTCAACTTCTCCACCAAAATCAGCATGTCCTGGTGTATCTATTATATTTATCTTTACACCTTCATAGCTAACAGATGTATTTTTAGAAAGTATTGTTATACCTCTTTCTTTTTCTAAATCATTAGAGTCCATAACTCTTTCTTCTATTTTTTCATTTGTTCTATAAACATTACTTTGCTTTAATAAAGCATCTACCAAAGTTGTCTTACCGTGGTCAACGTGAGCAATTATAGCTATGTTTCTTATATCATTTCTTTCAAATATATTCATTATTTTCTTTTCCTCCAAAGTTTATTTATTTATTTACTTATTTATTTATTATTTAACTTTATTTTTGCACAAAATATTATTAATATGCAAAATAAAATTGGATACGTGGGTATCCAATTCTACTTTGACCATATTAATTCTAATATTACAATGTTAAAAAGTCAAATTTTTTGACTATTGATTGTCATTTTTTAAAGTTAAATCCAATCCAACCGAATCATGTAATATTTTAATTATATCTTCCCAAAGTACTGCAAACTTAGATTCCGCTTGAATATAGTTAGATACATCTATATTAGCAGATAAAATAGCTCCTAAATTTTGCATTTTTTCTTTAGTCTCTTGTGATATATCTCCTTTTTCAATTTGTTCATTATATGCCTCAAATTGAATTTTTCTGAATTTATCAACCAATTCTTTATTTTTTTCATTTTCTTGAATCTTTTTGTAAGAATTTCTATACTCTAATACTTCTGCAGTATTTTTCAGTTCATTAGCTAATTCATGAGTTCTATCATAGATAGTCATCAAATACCTCCAACTAAAATCTCTATATTTCCATTATTATTGGTAGTATCATTGGTTTTCTCTTTGTTTTCTCATATAAGTATACTCTTAAAGCATCTTTTATCATAGCTTTCATTGACGCCCAATCAGATATTTTCTTAGCCTCACATTCTTTAAGGGCAGCTTTTACTATTTCTCTAGCCTCACCCATTAAATCCTCTGATTCTCTAACATATACAAATCCCCTAGAAATAATATCCGGTCCAGCTATAACAGCTCCACTTTCTCTTTCAATTGTTACTACAACTGTTAAAATTCCATCCTGTGATAAATGTTTTCTATCTCTAAGTACTATATTTCCAACATCTCCAACACCAAGACCATCTACAAAAACTTGACCTGAAATAACTGTTCCATTTTTTCTTATAGAATCCCTTGTGATTTCCACAACCTCACCATTATCCATTATAATGATGTTGTTAGAATTCATACCTAGTTTTTGAGCTAGCTCTTTGTGCTGCTTTAAATGTCTATACTCTCCATGAACAGGTATAAAAAATCTTGGTTTAGCTAAACAATGCATAAGTTTTAATTCCTCTTGACACGCATGTCCTGATACATGTACATCTGCTAATGCTTCATATATAACTTCTGCACCCTTTTTAAATAATTGATTTATAACTTTTGATATAAGCTTCTCATTTCCAGGTATAGGGCTAGCTGATATTATAACCATATCTCCCTCTATTATATTAACCTTTTTATGTTCTGATGTAGCCATTCTAGCTAGAGCAGACATTGGCTCCCCCTGGCTTCCTGTAGTTATTATAACAATCTTATCATTAGGATATCTATTTATTGCATCTATATTTATAACAACATCTTTACCTGGTGTTAAATACCCAAGTTCCGTTGCAACTGCAACAGTATTCTCCATACTTCTACCTGAAACAGCAACTTTTCTTCCATACTTTTCTGCTGCCATGAGTATTTGCTGTATCCTATGGATATTAGATGCGAAAGTTGCAACTATTATTCTTCCATTTGCACTACTAAATATATTTTCAAAGGTTTCTCCAACTGTCCTTTCAGACATTGTATAACCTGGACGTTCAACATTAGTACTATCTGCCAGCATAGCTAGCACGCCCTTTTTCCCCAATTCTGCAAATCTTGCAAAATCCATTATCTCTCCATCTATTGGAGTATAATCTATTTTAAAATCTCCTGTATGCAATATAACACCTAACGGTGTATGTATAGCTATTGCTACAGAATCAGCAATACTATGATTTGTTTTTATAAATTCTACTGAAGCACTTTGAAGTCTAATTATATCTCTTGCTTTTACTGTTATTAAGTTTGTTGTACTTAATAATCCATGTTCCTTAAGTTTTGTCTCAATAATTCCCAATGTTAGTTTTGTACCATAAACCGGTACATTTAACTGTTTTAGGATATATGGAAGTGCTCCTATATGATCTTCATGTCCATGTGTGAAAAATATTCCTCTTACTTTTTCTTTGTTTTTTATTAAATATGTTACGTCCGGTATAACAATATCTATTCCAAACATATCTTCATCTGGAAATTTTAAACCACAATCTATTACTATAATATCCTCTTTGTACTCTATAATTGTCATATTTTTTCCGATTTCATTAAGTCCGCCAAGAGGAATTATCTTAACCTTATCCTTCTCTCTTTTCATTATCTCCCCTCCTTGCTTTTATTATATATTTTAAAACTACTCACCACAATTTTGGCATATCCCAAAAAATTTAACGCTATGGTCCTTTATTTTAAAATTATATTGTTTTTCAATTTTAACTTCTAAATTTTCCAACAAATCACCTTCTACCTCGATTACACTGCCACATTTTGTACAAATCAAATGGTGATGTCTGTGAATTTCGTCTTTATGAACCATTTCATATCTACTGCATCCATCATTCAAATCTAATTTATATACTATTTGCAATTCTTCTAAAAGTAAAATGGTTCTATAAACAGTAGCTAAACCTATTTCCGGACAATCTTTTTTTACTTCATCATAAATTTCTTCTACTGTTAAATGCTTGCCTTCATTCTCAATTATTGTATCAACTATGGCTCTTCTCTGAGGTGTTAATTTATATCCTTTCTTTTTCAATTCTTCTTTAAGATTATTCATTTCTGTTATAGTTAAATTTGGCATATAATAACAACCCCATTTCCTATATTATTAATTACTAATTATCTTCATTCATGAAAAGTGTAGCATATACCTCAGCTGCTATATCATACTCTTCTTCATCTTCAATTGTTGCTAATGTCATACTTCCATCTGCTTCTTCTATCATTTTTAATAGTATTCCTTCCTCTTCTTCACTATCAACAGGAATAACTACAGCATACTCACTATTTAATTCATCTACACCGAAAACCTCAGAAATTTCAAATTCGCACTCTACACCATCTTCATCAACTAGCAATATTGTTTGTTTCTCATCATTCATTCATTAACACTCCTCAATTATTAATTGTTTTACACCAACAACCATCATATTCCAAGAATGGTTATTAGCTGTTTGATATTCTATCTAAATATCCTTGTAGGATATATGTAGCCGCTACTTTATCAACTATTTTTTTTCTTTTTGCTCTAGACATATCAGCTTCAAGCATTGCTCTATGAGCTGCAACTGTTGTAAGCCTTTCATCCCAATACTCTAGCTCTATATTTAATTCATCTTTTATTTTCTTACAGAACTCCATAACTTTTTCTCCTTGAGGCCCTAATGTGCCATTCATATTCTTAGGAAGTCCTGATATTATTTTTTCAACTTTATAATCGTCACAAATTTTCTTCAAATCTTTCAAATCTAAAGGATCAATTCTACGTCTTATTGTTGTTATTCCTTGAGCAGTAAACCCTAATGGATCACTAATGGCAACCCCTATAGTTTTATCTCCTATATCTAATCCAAGTATTCTCATAAATATGCTCCTTATTTTATATAAAATAGGATATTAAAGTAAAAGTGCCCTAAAATAGGGCACCATCATTACTTTACGTCCAAATAAGATTTTAAAACTTCTTCTAAAATTTCATCTCTCTCTAGCTTTCTAACCAAAGCTCTAGCACCATTATAATTAGTAATATACGTTGGATCCCCTGAAATCAAATATCCCACTAATTGATTAACTGGATTATATCCTTTTTCTTTTAATGAGCTATATATTTCTGTAAGTATAGATTTAGTTAAATCTTTCTTATCCCTATCGAAATCGAACTGCATTGTATTTTCATTAATATTATTAGCCATAAGTAACGCTGCTTATGCAGCTTCACCTCCCTACAATTACATTATAACATGTACGTAGTTACCTTAATCAGTATAACCATTTCTTATAAAAGTATTCAACTTTTACTATAAAGTAATTAAATTTAGCATTATTCATTCTCATTTAATACTTATATTATAAATCAAAACGGCAAAAATGTATATACATTTATTATAATGATTTTTCTAATACTTCTTTAACTTTTTCTAAAGCCTCATCAACTTTTTCTGGAAGTTTACCACCAGCTTGAGCCATATCTGGTCTTCCGCCACCGCCACCGCCAGCAATTGTTGCGACTTCTTTTATTATCTTACCTGCATGAGCTCCTTTAGCCACAGCTTCTTTAGAAGCCATTGTAACAATTTGTACTTTTCCATTTACAACTGAAGCTAAAACTACTACTCCTTCTCCAAGTTTATTTTTAACTTTATCTCCAATGTCTCTTAGTGCATTTCCATCAATATCTAATAATTTGTAAGCAACATATTTCAACCCTTTTACTTCTTTGACTTCCTTTAAGATATCATCTTCTACACCATTAATCATTTTTGATTTAAGCTCTTGTATTTCTTTATCCTTTTCTTTTAATAAGCTTATATTTTGATTTATTTTCTCTATTAAATCTTTTTCTGTACATTTTAATACCTTAGAAACATCTTTTAACATTTCATTTTTATTTTCTATAAATTTAATTGCCCCAGTTCCTGTTACTGCCTCAATTCTTCTAGTTCCGGCTGCAACTCCTGCTTCTGAAACTATTTTAAATAAGCCTATTTGTCCTGAATTTCTTACATGAGTTCCACCACAAAGTTCCTTACTAAATTCTCCAACAGAAACAACTCTTACTGCCTCTTTATACTTATCCTCAAATAAAGCTATAGCTCCGCACTTTTTAGCTTCTTCTATTGACATTACATTTGTTACAACATCAAATACTTCCATGATTTTGTTATTTACTAAAGTTTCAACTTTTAATAACTCTTCTTCTGTCAATGCTGAGAAATGTGTAAAGTCAAATCTTAATCTTTCTTCATCAACATATGATCCTGATTGATTTACATGATCTCCCAATATTTCTTTAAGAGCTTCATGTAACATATGAGTTGCTGTATGATTTTTACATACATTAGTTCTTCTTTCTTCATCAACAACTAGTTTTACAGTATCATTTATACCTATTTCTCCACTATTAACTTTTACAAAATGAGCTATCTTTCCTTCTATATTCTTTTTACAATTTATAACACTAACTTCTGTTGTACTTCCATATATAAATCCAGTATCCCCTACTTGGCCTCCCATTTCAGCATAAAAAGGAGTAACATCCGTTATAACAATACCTTCTTCACCAGGTTTTAATTTTTCCACAAATTTATCATCTTTTATTATTAGAATAACTTTTCCTTGGTAGCTTAAAGTTTCATATCCTTTAAACTCAGTAACTATTTTATTATCTATTTTATTTAAAATAGAATCATCTACCCCCATATAGTTACTTTCATGTCTTGCTTCTCTAGCTCTTTTTCTTTGAAGTCCCATTTCTTTATTAAAACTAGTTACATCAACTGATATATTTTTTTCGTTTAGAATTTCTTCTGTAAGTTCTATTGGAAAACCATAAGTATCATAAAGTTTAAATGCTTTTTCTCCAATTAAAACATTCTCTTTAGATTCTTCCATTTCTACTATATATGATTTAAGTATTTCCATTCCACTATCTAATGTTTCATTAAATCTTTCTTCTTCTAAATCAATTATTTTCTTTATATAGTCAAATTTTTCTTTAAGTTCTTCATAAGCTGAACCATAATTTTCTATTACCGTCTCCATTATTTTGCTTAAAAACATTTCTTTTATTCCTAATAATCTTCCATGTCTTAAAGCTCTTCTTAACAATCTTCTTAATACATATCCTCTACCTTCATTTGATGGTGATACCCCATCACATATTAAGAATGTTACACTTTTAGCATGGTCCGCTATTATTCTTAATGATGTATCTGTAATTCCATCCTTACCATAAGAAACATTTGCTATTTTGCAAACCTTATTTACAATATCTTTTATAGTATCTATTTCAAAGATGTTATTTGTTCCTTGCATTATTGTTGCAATTCTTTCAAGACCCATTCCTGTATCTATATTTGGATGAGCAAGTTTATTGTAATTTCCATCTTCATCTTTATCAAATTGAGTAAATACTAAATTCCAGAATTCAACTATTATATCTTTATCAGAAGCCTGTAAGAATTCCTCTGATGTAGTTACTACTTTATCTCCTCTATCATAATGAATTTCTGAACACGGTCCACAAGGTCCAACCCCTATTTCCCAGAAGTTATCTTCTTTACCTAATCTGAAAATTCTACTTGGATCAACATCTGTTTTTTTAGTCCATATATCAAAAGCTTCATCATCATCAAGATATATTGTTACATAAAGTTTATCCTTTGGTATTTGCAACACTTCTGTTATAAATTCCCATGCCCAAGGTATTATTTCTCCTTTAAAATAATCGCCAAAGGAAAAGTTTCCAAGCATTTCAAAAAACGTTGCATGTCTTGATGTTTTACCTACGTTTTCTATATCACCTGTTCTTATACATTTCTGACAAGTTGTAACCCTTGTGCTTGGTGGTGTTTTTAGCCCCGTAAAATATGGTTTTAATGGCGCCATACCTGCATTTATTAAAAGTAAACTTTTATCTTCTTGAGGTACTAGTGAAAAACTCGATAACCTTAAATGTTTTTTGCCCTCAAAGAATTTTAAGTATTCTTCTCTTAGTTCATTTAATCCCATTTTTTTCATGTATATTCCTCCTAATTTTTATGTTTTTGAATATATTTAGTGTAATATAGATCTCAATATTACTTATTTATTCCTATTACCTTTTTTAATTTAAATTATTATAAAAAAATATAAAAAGCCTCCATCCCTACACCCAAGGGACGAAAGCTTGTTTCCGTGGTACCACCCTAATTATGGATTAAAATATAATCCATCACTCTATTGACAAAGCTCAAAGACAGCCTTCAATTTATATTTCAAAAAGCTTTCACCAACCACTTTCTCTCTAAATGAAAATATAAATTTACTCATTCTTATCATAGCTAAATATTATTTAATTTTATTACTTATGAAAAATTATATTTTATTATCATTTCTATGTCAAGATTTTAAAATAAATAATAGTTAATATCTTCATATATAACTTTTATTATAACTGCAAATGGTATAACTAAAACCATTCCAATAAAACCACCTATTTTCCCTCCTACTATCAAAAGAATTATAACTATCATAGGATGAATAGATATGCTATCTCCAACTATTTTAGGAGAAATTAAATCTCCTTCTATCTGCTGTATTATTATCAATAATATTGTTGTATATAATGCTTTTTGTGGAGACTGCAATAAAGCTAAAAGTATAGCTGGAATCCCCCCAAATATCGGTCCAAAATATGGAATAATATTAGCTGTGGCATTGATAAATGACAATACCAAGGGGAAATCAACCTTTAAGACTATTAAAATTATAAAAGTCAAAACTCCTATAAGTATGCTTAAAAGAACTTGACTTATAACATATTTAGATAATATTTTATCAACATCATTTATTATTAATTTAATAACACTTCTTCTTCTAACAGGCATGATCATTAAGAATTTTTCCCAAAACCTTTTCCCATCTGCTAAAAAGTAATATGATATCACTGGTATTACAGCTAATGAAAGTAAATGTTCTCCTAATTCCAATGCATTATTAATCATATCATTTAAAGTTTTTGAGGTATATTCTATGACCTTCCCCTCAATTTCAGTATGTACTAGTCCAAAAAGTTTATTATTCGTTATGTTATTATAAATATAACTTATACTCTTCTCTATTTCTTCTATTGACCCTGATAAATTAGAGCTCTCTTTTATCATTTTAGGTATAAAAAATGCTAAAATAGATATAAATACTCCAAAGACAAATAATATTGCTGCTATAGATATAAATTTTTTATTATATCCTTTTTTGTTAAAATACCTAACAATAGGCTTTATTGCGTATGCAACAATAAATGATATTAAAACTATATAAAATATTTCTCTTATAATATCATTATTTAAGAGCCATACACATAAAACAGCTGATAAACTTAAAATAATTACATTAATAGCAATCCTCTTCATACTCTTCAACTCCTATGAGCTTATGTGGAAGTGAGAAACACCTTATATTACTATTTGGATAATACAATACATTAAATTCTCCTAGTATCGTATTATTAATAAGTAATACTTCTTTTCCATTTACCATCTTATTTATTATTCCAGTTCCTACAATAATGGCTTTTATTGTAAATGTCTTTATATCAATTATTAAATCCTCTAGAACTCCTAGCATACATCCTTTACATGTAATAACATCTAAAAATTTTATATCATTGAAACATAATAAATCTTCTTTTATAGTTTTTTCTGCTATTAATTTTTCATTCACACAAACTATGTCTTCCTTTAAAACATATGTATCTTTAGAAAATAGAGAAAATGTAGATATTTTGAACCCAACTACATTTTTACTATTGTAATTGATTGCTATGTCTTTAACAAACCCTAAATATTTCCCATGTTTGTTTTCAACTTTCATATACTGAAATTCCTTAGTTCGTAGCATTGCCTCAACTTCCTTTCTAATTTATTTTGTCCACAGAAAAAAAAATAATACCTCAAGTTATTTAACAAACTTGAGGTATTATATACACCAACTTCTATATTAAACCATCTATAACGCCGCCACCAATAACTATATTCTCATCATAAAATACTACTGATTGACCCTTCGTTATAGCCCTTTGTTTTTCTTTAAATTCAACCTTTACCCTACCATTTTCTAATGGAGTTATAATTGCTTCTGCTGGCTTTGCAGAATATCTTATTTTAGCTTGAACTTCCATAGGTTCAATTAAGTTTTCAAATGGTATAAAATTAATATCTTTTGCTGTAAGAGTTGTTTTAAAGATTTCTTCCTCGCTACCAAGGACAATCTCGTTAGTCATAGGATTTATATCTATTACAAATACTGGTCTTCCAAGTGCTATGCCTAGCCCCTTTCTTTGTCCAATAGTATAATATACAATCCCTTTATGTTTTCCTAGCCTATTTCCTTCCTTATCAACAAAATAGCCTTCTTTAACTTTTCCATCTGTAACCTCTTTTATATACCTACCATGATTATTATCTGGTATAAAGCAAATTTCTTCGCTATCTTTTTTATTATGAACTTCTAAACCTATTTCTTTTGCTATTTCTCTTATTTTATCCTTAGAATATTCACCACAAGGCATTAGTGTACGTTCTAACTGATACTGAGTCATATTATACAATGCATAAGTTTGGTCTTTTTTATCATCATCTGATTTCTCAAGTAAATATCTTCCATTTTTGTTTATAACTTTTGCATAGTGCCCCGTTGCTACATAATCAGCTCCAAGACCTAATGATCTTCTTAAAAGTTCATCAAATTTTATATGCTTGTTACATGCTATACAAGGATTTGGAGTTTTTCCCTCAATATATTCATCAACAAAATAATCTATAACCTTGTTTTTAAATATATCTCTAAAATTTAAAACATAAAAAGGAATATCTAACTTATCAGCAACTCTTCTTGCATCATTTACAGCCGATAATGAACAACATCCGCCTTCCTTTTCTTCATATTCATCATCTTGTTGCCAAACTTGCATAGTAACCCCTATTACATCATATCCTTGTTGCTTTAAAAGATATGCAGCAACAGAGCTATCTACGCCTCCACTCATTCCTATTACAACTTTTTTCTTCATTATAAAATCACCTTTATAAATTATTATTCATGTCCATGAACATGATCATGTATATCATGATATTCTTTAGTTTCCCATGGTTCTAGTCCTTGTTGTACTCTGTAATCATTTATAGCTTTATGAATTGCTTCTTCTGCTAGTACAGAACAATGCATTTTAACTGGTGGTAAGCCATCTAATGCTTCTGCAACTGCTTTATTAGTTAAATTCCAAGCTTCTTCTAAATTTTTTCCTATTATTAATTCCGTTGCCATACTTGAAGATGCTATAGCAGAACCGCATCCAAAAGTCATAAACTTAGCATCCTTAACTATATTGTTCTCTACTTTTAGATATATTTTCATTATATCTCCACATTTAGCATTTCCAACTTCACCTATTCCATTGGCATTATCTATTTCTCCAACATTTCTAGGATTTCTGAAATGATCCATTACTTTATCACTGTATATCATTACTATTTTTCCCCTCTCTTTTTAAAATCATACCATAATGGTGACATACTTCTAAGTCTTTCTATTATAGGAGGAAGTTTTTCTAAAACATATTCTACTTCTTCCTCTGTTGTGTTATCTCCTAATGATAGTCTTAATGATCCATGAGCTGTCTCGTGATCTAAGCCTATTGATAACAATACATGTGACGGATCTAAAGCTCCTGATGTACAGGCACTTCCACTTGATGCACAAATACCCTCATAATCTAATGATAAAAGGATTCCTTCTCCTTCTATAAATTTAAATGATATATTAACATTTCCTGGAAGTCTCTTTTCTCCCTTTGGACCATTAATTTTTGTATATGGAATTTTTTCTACTATTCCACTCATTAATTTATCTCTTAAAAAACTTAATTTTTCGCTATCTTTCTTTATATCAGCTGTTGCAAGCTCTATGGCTTTACCAAGACCAACAATTCCAGCTACATTCTCTGTACCTGCTCTTCTTGCTCTTTCTTGTCCACCGCCATGGATAAGATTGTCTATCTTTAATCCTTTTCTTATATAAAGAGCACCTACCCCTTTAGGTCCATATATCTTATGTCCTGCTAAAGAAAGTAAATCTATATTTAATTCTTTTACATCTATTTCTACATGGCCTACAGCCTGAACTGCATCTGTATGGAATATAATTTTTCTTTCCTTACAAATTTCACCTATTTCTTTTATTGGCTGAATTGTTCCAATTTCGTTATTTGCAAACATAACAGATACTAGTATTGTATCATCTTTTATTGATCTCTTTAGTTGATCTAAATCAACGAATCCTTCTTCATTAACATCTAGATAAGTAACTTCAAATCCGTTTTTTTCTAGCCACTCACAAGTATGTAATAATCCATGGTGTTCTATTTTTGTTGTTATTATGTGTTTTCCCTTATTAGCATGAGCAAATGCAATTCCTTTTATAGCCCAGTTATCTGCTTCAGATCCCCCTGCTGTAAAATACACCTCATCAGTTCCACAACTTAAAGCTTTTGAAACTCTATCTCTTGCAACATCAATAGCTTTTTTTGTTTCTCTAGCTATTGAATATATTGAAGATGGGTTACCATAATACTCTGTAAAATATGGTAGCATTTCTTTTAATACTTCTTCTTTAGTGTAAGTAGTAGCTGCATAATCCATATATATTATTTTCTTATCCATGGTTTCACTCCCTAATTATTTTATTTTTATTTCATTTATTATTCCATGCTTATTCGTCATGGCTAAATAATCATCTACTATATCTTGAAGTGTAACTTCTGTCATAACACTATCAATACTTTTTTTTATTTTTTCCCATAATAATCTAGTAGCACAACAATCTACATTTGTACATGTAACCCCATCTACACAATCTGATATCTCAATTGGGCCTTCTAATACATCCATTATATCCGCTACTGTGATTTCTTTAGGCTGTTTATTAAGTACATATCCACCTTGAGCTCCTCTTATACTTTTTATAAGACCTGCTCTTCTTAGTGGCGAAAATAACTGTTCTAGATAATATTCAGATATATTTTGTCTCTTAGATATTATTTTTATAGATACAGGATCTTCACCATAGTGGATTGCTAAATCTACCATTGCTTTTACTCCATATCTACCCTTAGTTGATAGTTTCATTTTTATCACTCCCAAAGTTGAGTGTTTCACTATGCTTTACAAAAAATATTTTATCAAACCCGAGTATACTTGTCAACAATACTTAGGCTATATATTATATATTAATTTTCATTTTTTATGCTTTCCCAATATGATTCACATATTTTCTCAAGCTTATTGTTTCCATAGTTGTAATACACTCTATTTTTTATTTTATTAGGCAAGTATTGTTGCTCTATATAATTATTCTTGTAATTGTGAGGATACTTATATCCTTCTCCTCTACCCATTAATTTTCCCCCATCATAATGAGAATCTTTCAAATGGGAAGGTACTTCCCCTATGTTTAATGTATTTAAATCTTCCATAGCTTTATTTATAGCCATATAAGCACTATTTGATTTTGGACATGTAGCTAAAAAAAGTGTAGCCTGTGCCAATGGTATTCTTGCTTCTGGAAATCCTAATTCTCTAGCAGCATCAACACAAGATTTAACAATTGTTATAGCTTGAGGATGAGCAAGACCTATGTCCTCAGTGGTTATAACCAATAATCGCCTGCATATAGATGTTAAATCTCCACCTTTAATAAGCATAGATAAATAAAAAACCGCTGCATTAGGGTCACTTCCCCTTATTGATTTTTGAAAAGCACTTAAAACATCATAATGAACATCTCCTGAGCTATCAAAATTCAAAGTTTTTTCTGTAATGATATCTTTTAAGTCACTTTCATTTATATCACCATTATTACTGCTGTTAATCAATATTTCTAGCACATTAAGAGCTCTTCTAAAATCTCCATCACTTAATTTAGGTATTTCTCTAATAACTTTACAATCAATATTTAAATCTATAGATTTTTCTTCTTTAATCCTTCTTATAGTACTTTTCAAACCATCTTCTATATCTTCATCAGTTAATGGCTTAAATTCTACAACCATAGACCTACTCAATATAGCTTTAAAAATATGAAAATAAGGATTCTCTGTTGTACTACCTATTAATGTTATTTTGCCATTTTCCATAAACTCTAATAATATTTGTTGTGTTCTTTTGGGAAAATGATGTATTTCATCTATATATAAAACAACACCCTTATACCCAAGAAAAGTATCCAAGTCACCTATAATATCTTTAATATCTTTAAGTGAATCAGTTGTTGCATTTAACTTATATAGTTTTTTATCACTTATCTTTGCTATTATATTAGCCACAGTAGTTTTACCCACACCTGGTGGTCCATAAAATATCATATTAGGTATATATTTAGACTTTGATATTCTATCAATTAGCTTTCCCTCTTGTAATAAATGCTTCTGTCCTACAACTTCATCTAATGTCCTAGGTCTCATAAATTCAGCTAAAGGTATATTCATACCCACTTCACCTACCATTTAACTTTTTATTTCATTATGTATTATAACATATTATCCAATCTTTATTGTATAAAGCAATTCTTATGTTATTAAGTAAATGTCTTAGTTATAAAACTATCATTTGCAATAAAATAAAAATGGTTATGCCACGTTCTTATTGACGATTTACAATTAAAAATTGAGAATTGACAATTATGGTTGAAATCCAACGGTTTTCTTAAAAATATTTTTATTTAAGAAATCTTCCTAAAAAGATTTCATCCGCCATTGTCAATTGTTCATTCTCAATCTCAAATTATAAAAGCCTCTACCATTTAATAAGTTATTCATAAATTCAACTTCAATATAAATTCCTATAAGACATATGAAAGAAAATAATAAGTCAAAGGTGCCATGTATATTTCGTGTTAGACAAGGAAGTGATATTAGTTCATAGCACAAGCTATGGGCTAATATTGCTGACACAGTATGACACGAAATAGACTAGCATACTAACTTGTTATTTTTTTGAATGTGCCTAAAGCAAAATAAGCTAAAGGATTGCTTTTTTACATTCCTTTAGCCTATTTATAATACTTATAGTTCAATATAATTACCCATATTTCTATATTTGAAATATCTTTTTTCTAAAATCTCTTCTTTTGTCAAACTCATATATTTATTCAAAGTTTCTATTAAATCACTTTTTAAATTACTCATTGTAATTTCTAAGCTACTATTTTCTTCTACTACATAATCTATTATATTAAAGCCTTTTAAATCATGGGCTGTTATTTTCATAATTTCTGCTGCCTCTTTAACTCTGTTTTTGTCTTTCCAAAGTATAGACGCAAAACCTTCTGGTGATAATATTGAATATATTGAATTCTCCATCATCCAAACTTCATCGCTTACCGCTAAAGCTAAAGCACCACCACTTCCCCCTTCTCCTATAACTACTGTTATTGTAGGTACTGTTAAATCACTCATATGAAACAAATTTTCTCCAATAGCTTCTCCCTGCCCCCTTTTTTCTGCTTCTACTCCACAGAAAGCACCTGGAGTATCAACAAATAGAATAATGGGCCTATTAAATTTTTCAGCTTGTTTCATAAGTCTTAAAGCTTTTCTGTATCCTTCTGGATGGGGCATTGAAAAGTTTCTTTCTATATTTTCTTTTGTATTTTCTCCTTTGCACTGAGCAATAATAGTTACTGGATTGTTATTCAGTAAAGCTATCCCCGAAATTATTGCCTTATCATCACTATAGTACCTATCTCCATGTAATTCTATAAAATCATCAAATATACTACTAATATACAACTTAGCGGAAGGTCTTTCCTTGCTTCTTGCTTTCTCAACTTTATCCCAAGCATTATTTTGACTCAAAATAATTTCCTCCCTTATGCATTAAAATAATTTTACAAAGAATTTTTTTGAGATTTTTTCTTTCAACTATTTTATCTATGAATCCTTTTTCTAATAAAAATTCTACCGTTTGAAAATTTTCTGGCAAATTCTCTTTAATGGTGTTCTCTATAACTCTTCTACCAGCAAATCCTACTAATGCTCCCTTTTCACCTAAAACTATGTCTGCTATCATAGCAAATGATGCTGTTACACCTCCTGTTGTAGGATCAGTTAAAACTGATATATATAACCCTCCACATTTGTGCAACCTTTTTAAAGCACTATTTACTTTTGCCATTTGCATAAGAGAAAACATACCTTCTTGCATCCTTGCCCCACCGGAAGCAGTGAAAATTATAAGTGGCAATTTTTTTTCTGTTGCCATCTCTACACATCTTGTTATCTTTTCTCCTAAAGCTGATCCCATACTTCCCATAAAAAATTCACTGTTCATTATGCATGCCACTACTTTTTCGCCATTAATATGAGCTTCATAACATGTTACAGCTTCTGTTTCTCCTGAATTTTTTATAGCCTTATTTATCTTTTTATCATATTCTGGAAAGTTTAATGGATTACTGGTCCTTATATTTTCAAAAATCTTCTTTGGATTTTCTTCGTCAAATATTAATTTTGCTCTTTCTCTAGGATTTAGTCTAAAATAATATCCACAATATTTACAAGATTTATATTCATTAATCATGTCTTTAGAATAAATAATTTTTCCACACGAATTACATTTAACCCATGTTCCCTCAGGAATATTAGGACCCTTTTCACATCTATCTTCATTTTGAAAAGATGTTTTGCTTACGGTTATATAATTATTTCTTTTAAAAAAACTTTTTATCATAAATTATTCACCAACTTATCCTTTAAAAAACCTGTATTATAATATCCTTTTTCAAAATCTTCATTACTTAAAATATCAAACTGCAAATCGATATTGGTGTTAACCCCTTCAACAACGAACTCCCACAAAGATCTCTTCATTTTCATTATTGCTTCATTTCTATCTTTTCCATGAACTATTAATTTAGCTATCATAGAATCGTAGTAGGGTGGTATTGTACATCCTGCATACATACCGCTATCTATTCTAATTCCATGTCCACCAGGCATAATTAAAGCTTCTATTTTCCCTGGACAAGGCATAAAGTTTTTTTCTGGATCCTCTGCGTTTATCCTACATTCAATTGCATGACCATTTATTTTTACATCATCTTGCTTAAAAGTAAGACTTAACCCTGACGCTACGTTAATTTGTTCTTTTACTATGTCAACACCAGTTATAGCTTCAGTTACAGGATGTTCTACTTGAATTCTTGTATTCATTTCCATAAAATAAAAGTTTTTATCATCATCAACTAAAAACTCGATTGTTCCTACACTATTATAGTTTACCGATTTTGCTGCCTTTACAGCAACTTCACCCATACTTTTTCTAATGTCATCATTTAAAAAAGTAGACGGAGCTTCTTCTAAGACCTTTTGGTTTTTTCTTTGAATTGAACAATCTCTATCCCATAGGTGTATTATATTTCCAAAATTATCCCCTAGAATTTGAAATTCAATGTGATGAGGATTCACTATATATTTTTCTATATATATAGTTCCATCTCCGAAAGCATTTTCAGCTTCACTTTTAGCTGAATTATATGATTTTATTAATTCTTCCTCACTACTAACAATTCTTATTCCTTTTCCACCACCACCACTTGCGGCTTTTAGCATTACAGGATATCCTATTTTTTGAGATTCTTTCTTTAAATGCTCTTCATCCTTAATTACTCCTTCAAAGCCTGGAACTACTGGCACCTTAGATTTTTTCATTATTTCTCTAGCTTTAGCTTTATCACCCATAAGTTCTATGCACTCTTTTTTGGGTCCTATAAATTTTATTTTGCATTCCTCGCATATAGAAGCAAACTTAGAGTTTTCAGATAAAAACCCAAATCCAGGATGTATAGCTTCTGCTCCTGTAAGAACCGTAGCACTTATTATATTTTGTATATTGAGATAGCTATCTTTTGATGGTGAAGGACCTATACAGACAGCTTCATCTGCAAGTTGTGCATGAAGCGCAGTTCTATCTCCTTCTGAATAAACCGCAACAGTTCTTATTCCCATTTCTCTACATGCTCTTATTATTCTTACAGCAATTTCCCCTCTATTTGCTATTAAAATTTTCTTAAACATATTTTTTTCTCCTATTTACCTATTGCAAACATTATTTGTCCATCACAGCATTTTTCTCCATTAACGGTTGCTACTGCAGCCCCTATACCAATAGGACCCTTTACTTTTATTATTTCAACTTCTAGTCTCAATGTATCTCCAGGTACAACTTTTCTTCTAAATCTAACTTTATCTATACCTGTAAAATAAGCTAATTTATTTTTATTTTCTTCTAAGCTTAATATTGCAACAGCTCCAGCCTGAGCTAATGCTTCTACTATTAATACTCCCGGCATTACAGGTTCAACTGGAAAATGACCTTGAAAGAAATATTCATTCATTGTTACATTTTTATATGCCACAATGTGCTTACCTTCTTCTAAACTTTCAACTTTATCAATTAATAAAAAAGGATATCTATGGGGTATTATTTTTTGTATATCCATAATATTTAAACTACTCATTTAAAACACCTACTTTTTAATTTTAAATAGTGGTTGACCATATTCAACCATTTCACCATCTTTGACTAATATCTCTATTACTTCTCCATCAAACTCACATTCTATTTCATTCATAAGCTTCATGGCCTCTATTATACAAATCACTTCGCCTTTGTTAACTCTTTCTCCTATTTTTACAAAAGCTTCTTTATCTGGAGCTGGAGTTGAATAAAAAGTCCCTACCATAGGAGATAAAATAAGTTCTCCACAATCATCCATTTCCTTATTAGCTTCTACATTCTTATAGTTTTCCTCACTAATTTTATAATCATCTATATTTTTCGATTCTTTATATACTGAATTTATTTTTTCTTCAATAAATTCTTCTTGTTTATTTACACTTCTACTCAAAGCTTTATCTAATTTTATATAAAAATCACTTTCTTTTATTTCTAAATAACTTAATGAAGATTTATCTATAAATTCTAATAATTCCTTTATTTCTTCAAACTTCATGAATTATTCCTCCCATTTTTTAAATAACAATGTTGCATTGTGACCACCAAAGCCTAATGAATTAGACATAGCATATTTAATTTCTCTCTTTATCCCTACGTTAGGTACATAATTTAAGTCACAATCTTCATCTTTCTCATCTAAATTTATTGTTGGAGGAATAAATCCTTCTTGAAGCGCCTTTATACATACAATTGATTCAACTGCTCCTGCTGCCCCCAATAAATGTCCAGTCATTGACTTTGTAGAACTTATTGGTATATTATAAGCCTCTTCTTCAAGAGCACCCTTTATAGCTAATGTTTCAAACTTATCATTGTATGGTGTTCCTGTCCCATGTGCATTTATATACCCTAAATCTTTATTTTCTATTCCAGCTTCATTTATTGCTAATTTCATAGCTTTTTTAGAACCTTCACCATTTGGATGGGGACTAGTCATATGGTATGCGTCACAAGTACTTCCATACCCAACAATTTCTCCTAGTATAGTAGCTCCTCTTTTTTTTGCATGTTCTAAGCTTTCTAAAAGTAAAACTCCAGATCCTTCTCCCATTACAAAACCACTTCTATTTTTATTAAATGGTATAGATGCCTTATTTACATCTTCACTTGTACTTAAAGCAGTTAATGAAGTAAATCCTGCTAAAGATAATGGAGTTATAGAAGCCTCACAACCCCCAGCAATCATTAAATCCATATATCCATGTTTAATCATTCTATAAGCTTCCCCAATAGAATGAGTTCCTGTTGCACATGCTGTAACAATGTTTAAAACTGACCCTTTAGCTCCATATTTCACAGCAATGTTTCCTCCTGCAATATTTCCTATCATCATAGGTATAAATAAAGGTGAAACCCTTCTAGGACCTTTTTCGATTAAATTTTTATGCTCTTTTTCTAATGTATTAAATCCACCTATTCCACTTCCTACTGCAACTCCAAATCTATCTTTATCTATGTTTCCTAAATCTAATTTACTATTGTTTATAGCTTCTTCTGTAGCAATCATAGCAAACTGACAAAATCTATCATATCTTTTTGCTTCTCTTTTATCCAAGAATTTTTCTACACTATAATCCTTTATTTCTCCAGCTAATTTAACCTTAAAATCGCTAGTATCAAAGGCAGTTATTTTTTCAATTCCATTAGTACCTTGTTTGTTAGCTTCCCAAAATGTATCTACATTCGTACCTATTGGAGTAATAGCTCCCATAGATGTAATAACAACTCTATTCATAAATATCCTCCCTACATTACCATTCCACCGTCAACGTTTATAACTTGACCTGTTATATAAGATGCTCCATCACTACATAAAAAACTTACAACTTCTGCTATATCTTCTCCATCGCCCAACCTTTTAAGAGGTATAGAATCTTTTAATTTTTCCTTAACAGTTTCTGATAAAGCCTCTGTCATATCAGTTTTTATAAATCCTGGAGCTATAGCATTAACCCTTATTCCTTTTCCACCAAGCTCTTTTGCTAGTGATTTTGTTAACCCAATTATACCTGCCTTAGAAGCAGCATAATTACTTTGACCTGCATTTCCTATTATGCCAATAACAGATGATAAATTTATAATTACCCCTCTTTTATTTTTAAGCATTAATGGTACTACATGTTTCACGCAATTAAATGTTCCCTTTAGATTTACATTTATTACTTTATCAAAATCTTCTTCTTTCATTCTAAGGATTAATTTATCATTAGTTATACCTGCATTATTCACAAGTACATCTATAGTTCCATATATCTCTTTTGTTTTTTCTATAACATTAAGTGCATCTTCATAATTGCTAACATCACCTTTAATAGCAATTGCTTCCCCACCATTATTTTTAATCAAATTAACTACTTCTATTGCTCCCGCTTCATCACTTCTATAATTTAAAGCAATCTTATATCCTAACTTTGCAAGCTTTAAACATATAGCTTTACCAATTCCTCTACTTCCTCCAGTAATAAGTGCACATCTAATCTCCATAGATTAATTCCTCCCTAAAAACTCCAAAACGTCATTAAAGTCTTGCAAATTTTCTGTATTCAAAACTTTTACTTTTCTATTTATCTTTTTTATAAAACTGCTTAAAACTTTTCCTGATCCAACTTCAATAAATATGTCTACATCATTATTTATCATTTCATTTACTGATTGTTCCCATAACACTGAAGATTTAACTCCATTTTTCAGCAAGTTTTTTATGTTTTTATTATTACTTACAACCTCCCCAGTAACATTAGTTACATATGGGATCTTTAATTCATTTATTTCTATATTTTCAAGTTCTAATTGTAATTTTTTACTTGCATCATCTAATAAAGAACAATGAAATGCACCACTTACTTTTAATGGTATAGCCCTTAGTACTCCAAATTCCCTTGAAATTTCTATAGCATACTCTATAGCTTCTCTTGCTCCTGATATAACAATTTGTCCTGGGCAGTTATAGTTAGCTATTTCTATTATTCCCTTACATGAACTTTTTTCACACAGTTTTTCAACATTCTCTTTTTTTGCACCTAATATAGCAGCCATAGCCCCTTTTCCTTCTGGCATAGCTTTTGCCATAAGTTCACCACGTTTTCTTACTAGCATTAATCCATCTTTAAAACTTAAGGCACCTGCACAAACTAGAGCCGAGTATTCTCCTAGACTAAGTCCTGCAACCATATCTGGATTTATATTCTTTCCTTTTAACAATGTCAAGATAGCTGTTGAAACAATTAGTAGAGCTGGCTGTGTATTTTCTGTTTTACTTAGCTCTTTTTCATCTCCATTAAGTATCATTTCACTTATCTTGAAACCAAGTATGTTATCAGCTTCATGAAATAAATCTTTAACAAACTGAAACTCATTGTAAAATTCTTTTCCCATACCTACGTATTGAGCTCCTTGCCCAGGAAATACAAAAGCTATTTTTTTCATTCTATTTAGCTCCCTCATAAATATTGTTTAAAACTTTTTCAGTTTCTTTAAACATTTCTTCTATAATATCTTTACAACTTTGTTTTTTATTCACAAGACCAGCTATCTGACCTGCCATAACAGAACCAAAATCAACATCACCATCTTTTGCTGCTTTAGGTAAAGCACCTTTTCCTAACTCGTTATATTGATTTAAATCCCCATTATTTTTTTCTAGTTCCTTGAACTTTCTTGCAAGTTTATTTTTTAATACTCTTACTGGATGACCTGTGGATCTACCTGTTACCATAGTATCTATATCATTAGCTTTTATTATTTTTTCTTTGTAATTTTCATGTACTGTACATTCATCTGCAACTAAGAATCTTGTTCCAACTTGAACGCCTTCAGCTCCTAAAACCATGGACGCAAGAACTCCTCTACCATCTCCAATACCACCTGCTGCAATAACTGGTATATCTACAGCATCTACAACTTGAGGAACTAAAGTCATAGTTGTTAATTCTCCGATATGTCCACCGGCTTCGCATCCTTCAGCAATTACAGCATCTGCTCCACTTCTCTCCATTCTAATTGCCAAAGCTACCGATGCAACCACAGGTATAACTTTTATTCCAGCTTCTTTCCACATAGCCATATATTTGCCTGGATTTCCTGCTCCTGTTGTTACTACTTTTACCCCTTCTTCACATACAACTTTTGCAAGTTCTTCTGCATTTTCACTTAATAACATTATGTTAACCCCAAAAGGTTTATCAGTTAATTCCTTTGTTTTTCTAATCTCATTTCTTATGTATTCAACCGGTGCATTTCCTCCGGCTATAATTCCAAGTCCGCCTCCATTACTAACTGCACTTGCTAAAGAACTATCAGCAATCCAAGCCATACCACCCTGGATTATTGGGTATTCAATCTGTAATATTTCATTAACTCTAGTGTTCATTTTCAGTCCTCCTATTTAATAAGTCAGATATCTTTTGAATATCTGACCTATTTGCAGTTCTAGTTATTGGATTTTACTTTCTATATATTTAACTGCATCACTAACAGTCTTTAAATTTTCAGCATCTTCTATTTGTATATTAAAACTTTCTTCTAATTCAATTATTATTTGGAATAAATCTAATGAATCTACCCCTAATTCTTCAAAAGTTGTTTCAACTTTTACATCATCCTCATTTAATCCTAATTGCTCAACTATTATTTCCTTTATTTTTTCAAATACCATAATAAATCTCCTCACATTCTTATAATTTAAAATTTTATTAATGCAGCTCCAACAGTTAATCCACCGCCAAATGCTACTAATACGACATTCATATCTTCCTTTATGATTTTCTTTTCAATAGCTTCATGCATAGCCATAGGTACGCTAGCTGCCGAAGTATTTCCATACTTCTCTAAATGAATAAAGAATTTTTCAATTGGTATGTTAAGTTTTGTGCTAGCATACTCAATTATTCTATAATTTGCTTGATGTGGAATTATTACATCTATGTCTTCAAGATGTATATTCTCATCTTCACAAAGCTTCTTAACAGCATTTGTCATTGCATAACTTGCAAATTTAAATACCTCTTTACCATTCATGTTTATAAATCCATCTACAGAATCTAACTTATCTTCTATAAAAGGACTTCCTAAACTTCTTCCACCCGCAGTAAGATACATTCCTAAGTTTCCAAAAGATTTTGAATAAGTACTTAATATTCCTTTATCTCCTTCTCCTAAGACTGCAGCTCCTGCTCCATCTCCAAATAATACACAAGTTCCTCTATCTTTCCAATTAGTAATTTTAGATAATACCTCAGAGCCTATTACTAATACTTTTTTTGCTTTACCAGCTTTTATAAGAGCTTCTCCTTGTATTAAAGCAAACATAAATCCACTACATGCTCCATTTAAATCATATGCTGTAGCATTTGAAGCTTCTAATTTACTCTGTATTACACAAGCAGTTGATGGAGTTAAAGTCTCACTACTTATTGTAGCTACAATTATATAATCAATATCATCCTTAGATACTCCTGAGTTTTCTAGTGCAATACGTGCTGCATTTGCCCCTAGATCACTAGCATCTTCAAATGTAGAAATTCTTCTTTCCTTTATTCCAGTTCTTGTTGTAATCCATTCATCACTTGTATCAACCATTTTTTGAAGTTCTGAATTTTTTAAAACTCTTTCAGGAACATATGCCCCTGTGCCTAATATTTTTACATAAGCCATAATAATTCTCCTTACTTTTTAAGGTTATACTCTTTAACAAAAAATTTATTCAACTTTTCTAAAGAAGTAGTAAGAATTTTTTCCTCTTCCTCAGAGAGACCATTAATAGTTGCTCTTATCATATCCTTATGAAATTTTTCATGAATTCTAAAAGCTAGTTTACCTTTTTTAGTAAGACCTATTAAAACCACTCTCTTATCTTTTTCTTGTCTTTTTCTTTCTACATAACCTTTTTTTATAAGCCTACTTATAGCTGTTGTAAGTGTTCCAACAGTTATATTAAGTTTCTCCGCTACTTCAGACATAGATTTTTCATCATACATTCCAATTGCTTCTATTGTATGTATTTCTGTCACAGATAAATCACTAAAATGTCCTTCCTGTAAGGCGGTTTGTTCTATTTTCAATATATCATTAAATAGCTCTACCAATAATTCATTAAGTACACTTATACTTTTACTCATTATTTCACTCCTAGAAGTATTTTGACCACCAAAACAATATACTTTGATAGTCAAACTAATTACTTTGATAATCAAAGTATATTACTTTAGTTTTTTTCTGTCAATATATTTTTTATAAATATTTTATGAAAAAAATTCAAGATTTATAAATCTTGAATTTTTCTACATCTATAATATACATTTTTTAATTCCATATTTTTTACTAAATCCTTTGCTTTGAAAAAGTTGTTTCCAACAGATGATGCTGTATGTGAATCTGATCCTAAAGTTATAAGAACCCCACCTAATTCTTTATATCTTTTCAATATATCAGAGGTGTTTTTTATAGCACTATCTGAATTAAATCTTCTAGTATTTAATTCTAAAGCTATATCTCTTTCTATAATTCTTTTTAAAACCTCATCTATATAGTCACTAAACTCCCTATACCATATTTCTGTATCATTATAGGTACTGTACCTACTTATATAATCTATATGAGCTAAAATGTTTATATAATCATGAGTTCGTATACACATCTCCATAGAACTGAAATATTTTTCATAGACTTCTCTTTTACTTTTTTCTCTATAAGTTTCTTTTTGAAAAATATCATTTCCTTCTATCATATGTATTGAACCAATTATCTGATCAAAATTATACTTTTTAACCAATTCATTATTTTCTTCTTTAATTTCATCTCCCATACCTAGCTCTATACCAACACAAAATTTATCATTTCTAAGTGACCAATACTTTTCCAAGTATTCGTCTACATTAAATCTAAATAAATTTAAATCCGGATAATTTAAATCCATGTGGTCTGTCACTGTAATACCTACATTATCTTTTTTACCTTTTTCTATTATATTGATAATATCCTCTTTACAATCTGTTGAAAAATTACTATGAACATGACAATCAAACATTTATAATTCCTCCATATAATTAATGAAAAAGGGCTACGCCCTTTTTTAATTGACAATTGAGAATTAAAAATTGACAATTATTGTTGGAAGTCACAGCCTTCCTAAATATAAAGTTGAAGGTTGAGAGTGGAAAGTTGAAAGCTCAGGTTGAAAATCACAGATTTTCTTTAATTGTATTTTTTTAATTTTAAAATCCTCCTCTGAAAATTTATCCGCAACTTGTCACTGCTTAAAGAACTGTTTAACCCTAGGCTTTCAGCATTTTAGCATCAAAAATTTCTATAGTCTCATATACGATAAAATTAAATTTAGGGGGTAATTAACTTACCCCCTAAATTATACTATATTTATTATTTATATAATGGATATTTAGAACATAAATCTATAACTTCTTGTCTTACACTTGATAAATCATCTTCTCTATGTTCTATAACATAATTCATTATTCTAGCAACTTCTCTCATATCTTCTGCTTTAAATCCTCTTGAAGTTACTGCAGCTGTACCAACTCTTATACCTGATGTTATAAAAGGACTTCTTGTTTCAAATGGTATTGTATTCTTATTTACAGTTATACCTACAGTGTCAAGAAGCTTTTCAGCCTCCTTACCTGTTATATTTTTATTAGTTAAATCAACTAACACTAAATGATTGTCAGTACCATTTGATACCAATCTAAAGCCATATTTTATAAGTTCTTCTGCAAATACTTTAGAATTTTTTACTACTTCATCTATGTAGTTTTTAAAATCATCTTGTAAAGCTTCCTTAAAACATACTGCTTTAGCAGCTATAACATGCATTAAAGGTCCGCCTTGCATTCCTGGGAATATAGTTTTATCTAATTCCTTAGCATACTTTTCTTTACATAGAATAGCTCCACCTCTTGGTCCTCTTAACGTCTTATGTGTTGTTGTTGTAACAAAATCTGCATAAGGTACTGGTGATGGATGGTGTCCTGTTGCTACTAATCCTGCTATATGTGCCATATCAACCATTAAATAAGCACCGACTTCATCTGCTATTTCTCTAAATTTCTTAAAATCTATAACTCTTGCATAAGCAGAAGCTCCAGCTACAATTAGCTTAGGTTTATGTTCTATTGCTAATTTTCTTACTTCATTATAATCTATTACTTCTTTTTCTTTATCCACTTCATAAGATACAAAGTTAAATAACTTTCCTGAAAAATTCACAGGACTTCCATGAGTTAAATGTCCACCATGGCTTAAATTCATTCCAAGTACTGTATCTCCTGGATTAAGTACTGTAAAATAAACTGCCATATTTGCTTGTGAACCTGAATGTGGTTGAACATTAGCATGCTCAGCATTAAAAAGTTGTTTCATTCTATCTCTAGCTAAGTCTTCTACCTTGTCCACAACTTCACATCCACCATAATATCTTTTATGAGGATATCCTTCTGCATACTTGTTAGTCATTGGAGACCCCATTGCCTCCATAACAGCTTTTGAAACAAAATTTTCAGATGCTATAAGTTCTATGTTATACTCTTGTCTTTTTATCTCCTCGTTCATTATGTCTAAGACATCTTTATCCACCTGTTGTAAATTATTAAAATTCATTTTACATCCTCCCTTGGAAAACAATACATTTTATACTTTTATTATATATCCAATGACAAGATTCATCAAGAACTATTGTTACTTGTCGGAAAATTGTTTATTTTAAGAAATGCTGTTTATACTAAAAAATATGCTATAATATCTTAGATAAATATTTAATTTTAGAGGTAGTATACATGGATATAAATAAAATTCTTCATATTGCCACAGAAGCTGGTAGAATAATACTTGAAAATGGCGGCGAAACCTATAGAGTAGAAGAAACTATTCTTAGGATTTGTACCGCTTTTGGTATAGATGATTGTGATAGTTTTGTTACAACTACGGGAATAATGGTATCGGTTTCAGATAGATTTGGTCAGACAACTTCTCTTGTAAGGAGAGTAAAGTTTAGAACAGTAAACTTAGAAAAGATATCTCAAGTTAATGATCTTTCAAGAAACATTAAAGTAAGTGGATTAACAGCTGATGAAGTAAAAGAAAAATTACTAAAGATAGAAGAAGACCCTAGATACGGTGAAGCTTTGTCTAATTTTTGTGGTGCACTAGCAGCTGCATCCTTCACTTTATTATTTGGTGGTTCAGTAAACGATGGAATAGTATCATTTTTTATAGGTTTACTTCTAAAATATACCTGTAGTTTTATGGCAAAATATAAAATTAATGATTTTTTTATAAACTTATTCGGCGGTGGTTTAACTGCATTATTAACTTTAATAAGTACATACTTAGGTTTTGGTCACAATGTTGATACTATAATTATAGGCTCTCTTATGCTATTAGTTCCTGGACTTGCTATAACTAATGCAATAAGAGACACCATAGCTGGTGATTTATTAGCTGCTTTAGCTAGAGCCCTAGAGGCCTTTCTTATAGCTGTAGGAATAGCTACAGGGACAGGTATAATTCTTAAAATATGGTTTACTTATATAGGAGGTTTTTAATTATGTTTTTAAACTCATTTTATGCTTTAGTTGCAACTTTCTGCTTCGGAATATTATTTAATATAAAAGGAAAAAACCTAAGAGCTGCTACCGTTGGTGGTGGGCTAGGATGGTTTGTATATGAAATAGCATTAAGCCTAAATTGTTCTAATATAACAGGTCTCTTTTTCGGTTCTATTGCTCTTAGTGCTTATTCTGAAATATCTGCACGAAGACTTAAATCCCCAGTTACAACATTTGTTGTGTGTGCTTTAATCCCTTTAGTTCCTGGGGGCGGCATGTACCATACAATGTATGCATCAATAGAGGGAAATGCATCCCGTTCATTAGAACTAGGTATAAACACCTTGTCTTGTGCTGGAGCAATAGCTATAGGTGTTCTTTTAACATCTTCTGTAGCCAGATTTGTAAATTATTCAAAATTGAAGAAAGCCTTAGGAAAACATTCCTAAGGCTTTCTTTTTAGTTATTTTAAAAACATTACTAATGCGCTTATTAATTGTTGTACCTTCTCATCTTCTTCATCAAATTCCATACAGTTATAGGCATAATTTTCGAGCATAAGCCCTCCTACCTTGTTCATAGCCGCCCTTACTGCTGCTACTTGCACTAATACTTCCTTGCAACATACTTCTTTATCAACCATATTTTGTATGCCTTTTACCTGTCCTTCTATCCTTCTTAACCTAACTAATACATCCTTTTTTAGCGCTTGTTTTTTTGAATCCATAGTAAATTCACTCCTTATATATACCCCTATATAGTATACACAAATTATATCATTCTTTATTTATTATTACAAATTCCCCTAAAGAAAATACATTTCTTAGTTATAAGTGACAAGTCGAGGTTGAAAATCTAAAATAAAAAAATTAAATTCTAAGTTTTCAAGAACATCGCGAACAAAAGCCTCCCAAACTTGTTACTTAAGGAAGCTTTCAACTTAAAAGGACTATACATGTTTAATTTTAGACTTTAATTATAGATTAAATACAGACAAGAAATAAGAGGGGGTATCTTAACCTCCTCTCATTTCAATTTATTTTAATTTAAAATGCCCAATTGCCATCTTTAAATATTTGAATCTTCTCTCCATCAACAGTTTCACCAATAATATTTAATTCTTTAGATCCTATCATAAAATCAACATGATTTAATGAGTTATTGACTTCTTGTGTCTTCTTCTCTTCTTCACTTAAACTAGTAAATCCTTCTATACAACTTGAGTATGCACTTCCTAATGCTAAGTGACAAGATGCATTTTCATCAAATAAAGTATTAAAGAATATTATATTGCTTTCAGAAATAGGCGAACTATATGGAACTAAAGCTACCTCGCCCAGATAATGAGATCCCTCATCTGTTTCAATTAAATTTTTCAAAATCTCATATCCTTTTTCAGCTTTTATATCAACAACTTTTCCATGTTTAAAAGTCAATACAAAGTTGTCAATTACATTTCCTCCATATATTAATGGTTTTGTACTCTTAACATAACCATTAACCCCTGTTTTTAATGGCAAAGTAAATACTTCTTCTGTTGGCATATTAGCAACAAAAGTAATTTCTTTAGTAGACTTATCTGCTCCACCTAACCATTGATGCTTGGTTGGTAACTCTATAGTTAAATCTGTTCCTTCTGATTTGTAATATAAATATTTAAATCTCTTTTTGTTTAAAAAAGTACGTTTTTCTTGTAAATTGCTTAAATGCTTATTCCATGCTTCAACTGGAGCTTCTTTATCCACCCTCACTATTTTAAATATTTGTTCCCACAATTTTTCCACAGCTTCATCTGTATCTAAATTAGGAAAAACTTTTTTAGCCCAGGCCTCTGTTGGCACAGCAACAACACACCATTGATTATTATCACCCATTACACATTCATAGAATTCTTTAAATGCTGTGCTATTAGCTTTGTTAGCTTCTGCTACTAATTTAGGATCAATATCCTTTAATAATTCTGGATTTCTAGAGGATATACTTAAAAAGGCTGCTCCTTCTTCTTTAGCTAATGCTGTTCTACCTATAGCTGCATATGTTGGCATCTTAGAAAAGCTTTCTTTAGGAGCTTTTTTGTACTTCATTAAACTCAATTCTTCATCTACATAATCCACTATAACATTTTCTGCTCCTGCATCATAAGCACTCTCTGCTATAAATCTTACAAATTCTATACAATCTATTGTGGCATTTATATGTAGAATTTGATTTTTTTGAATATTTATTCCTGTTCTTACTGTTAACTCTGCATATTTTTTTAATAAATCCTTATTCATTAAAAATTCCCCCTCACCATTATTAAAATTATTATATCACAAATTTTACCTTTTTAGACATATAAATAAAAAAGTGTCTACGTCACTATTAACTCCAGACAAAATGCTTCTCAAAGCTATCTACATATTTATTTTTTCCATGTATCTAAAGCAAAATAATCCGTATCAGCAAAGTACCGATACGGATTTTTGTTTTTACTCTTCAGTTTTTTGTATTTCTATACCAAGTTCATTTAACTGTTTTTCATCAGCTACATTTGGTGCTTCTGTTAATGGACAGAATGCATTTTGATTCTTAGGGAATGCTATAACATCTTTTATGTTATCAGTTCCTGCAAGGAACATAACCATTCTATCAAGACCAAATGCTAATCCACCATGTGGTGGTGGACCATATTTAAATGATTCCAGTAAGAATCCAAATCTTTCCCATGCAGATTCACTTGTAAATCCTAATACATTAAACATCTTCTCTTGAAGTTTTGTATCATGTATTCTTATACTACCGCCACCTAGCTCTTCACCATTTAATACTAGGTCATATGCTTTAGCTCTTACTCTACCTGGATCACTATCAAGATATTCTATATCTTCATCCATAGGCATTGTAAATGGATGGTGAGCTGCGGAATATCTTCCTTCTTCTTCATTGTATTCTAGAAGTGCAAACTCTGTTATCCATACAAAATTAAACTCATTTTTATCTTTTATTAAATCAAGTTTTTTAGCTAATTCTAATCTTAATGCACCTAATGACTGTAATACTACACTATTTTTATCAGCAACTATTAATATTAAGTCTCCAACTTTAGCTTCAGCCTTTTCTATAATAGCATTAATTTCTTCTTCTTTTAAGAATTTAGCTATAGGTGATTTTATACCTTCTTCTTTGTATTGTATCCATGCTAATCCTTTAGCTTTATAAGTTTTTACAAACTCACCTAATCTATCTATGTCTTTTCTACCCATAGAAGCTCCACCTTCAACAGTTAAACCTCTTACAGATCCTCCATTAGCTAAAGCATCATTGAATACCTTAAATTCACAACCTTTAACAGCTTCTGTTAAATTTTTTATTTCCATTCCGAATCTTAAATCTGGTTTATCACTACCATATTTACTCATTGCTTCTGCAAATGGCATTCTTTTTATAGGAAGCTTTATATCTAAATCTATAACTTCTTTAAATACATGTTTTATCAATCTTTCGTTTAATGAAATAACATCATCTTGCTCAACAAAAGACATTTCAAGGTCCACCTGAGTAAACTCTGGTTGTCTATTAGCTCTTAAATCTTCATCTCTAAAACACTTAACTATTTGGAAATACTTATCGTAACCTGATACCATAAGTAATTGCTTAAATAATTGTGGAGATTGAGGTAATGCATAAAACATTCCTGGATAATTTCTACTTGGAACTAAATAATCCCTTGCTCCTTCTGGAGTACTTTTTGTAAGCATAGGAGTTTCCATTTCAAGGAACTCTTCTTTATCTAAGAAGTCTCTTATAGCTTTAGCTGTTCTATGTCTTATTTTAAAGATATTTTGCATATCTGGTCTTCTTAAATCTAAGTATCTATACTTTAACCTTATAGCTTCTGATGCATCTAAATTTTCTTTTATATATATTGGAGGTGTTTCAGACTCTGAAAGAATCTTTATGTTCTCTCCTTTTAATTCTACCATACCTGTTGGCATATTTTCATTTATTGATTCTCTTTTTACAATATCCCCCGTAACAGCTATACAGTACTCTGATTTTACAGTATCAGCCTTTATAAAAGCTTCATTATTTATTGCTTCTCCAAACACTACTTGAAGAATTCCTTCTCTATCTCTTAAATCTATAAAGATTAATCCCCCAAGATTTCTCTTTCTTTGGACCCATCCCATGACAGTAACTTTATTACCTATATGAGATTCTCTTAAGTCTCCGCACATTATAGTACGTTTGACCCCATTTAGCGCTTCACCCATGGCTACTCCTCCTAGTTTACTTTTTGATTATATCAACTAATTGTTGTAAATTAGTTAAATCCACTTCAAAGATTTCTCCATCACTCATTCTTTTAAGATTTGCTTTTTTATTTGAAAGCTCATCATCACCTAATATTATTGAATAATTAGCCTCCAGCTTGTTTGCAAACTTCATCTGAGCTTTTACACTTTTCTTCATGTGATCCCCGTCACAGCTTAATCCTAATTTTCTCAAATTGTATATTATATTAAAGCTTTGAAGATTTGCTACATCTCCCATTGATCCTATATATAAATCTAAAAGATCTGGCTTCGGAATTTCTATATTTTCTTCTTCCAATGTCATAAGAAGCCTTTCAAGTCCCATACCAAATCCAACTGCTGGCATATCTGGTCCTCCAATTTCTTCTATAAGCTTATCATATCTTCCTCCACCACAAACAGTTATATCCTTATTTATTACTTCAAATACTGTTTTTGTGTAATAATCCAATCCTCTTACTATGTATGGGTCAATCTTATATTCTATCCCCATAACTTCTAAATATCTTTTTAAATTATCAAAATGATCTTGGCACTCTTCACATATATAATCTAATATAACAGGTGCGTTTTTATTTATTTCTTTGCACTTTTTTTCTTTACAATCTAAAATTCTCATAGGATTTTTCTCAAATCTAGATTTACAAGTACCACATAATTCATCATAGTTTTGATTTAAAAATTCTTTCAATGCTTCGTTATATTTGTTTCTACATTTAGGACATCCTATGCTGTTAATATTAAGACTTAAATCCTTAACTCCGAACTCTTTAAAAGCTCTCATTGCTAAGGATATTATTTCTGCATCCATAGAAGCTTCTTTAGCTCCAAACATTTCAACACCAAATTGATGATGTTGTCTAAGACGTCCTTTTTGGACATTCTCATATCTAAATACAGGTGTAAAATAATACATTTTAGTTGGTTGCGCATCTGCATATACAGAATGCTGTATAAAGGCTCTAACTGTTCCAGCAGTTCCTTCTGGCTTTAATGTTACACTTCTTCCACCCTTGTCTTCAAAAGTATACATTTCTTTTTGAACCACATCTGTAGTTTCTCCAACTCCTCTTGAAAAAAGTTCTGTATGTTCAAATATAGGAGTCCTTATTTCTCTTATTCCATACTCTTCTGCTAAGTTTTTAAGACTATTTTCTACATATTGCCATTTATATGCATCAACATGAAGCATGTCATTAGTACCTTTTGGTTTTTGCATCTTTTCCATGTGAAAATTCCTCCTAATATAAAGTATTAAGCAGTTGCTGCTTCTTATAAATCATTTCATCAATTCTAGATATATATTCCCTAACATCCTTAACATTTGCAAATCTCTCAATCCTATTTTCATCTAAAAATACAACTTTAGATACAGCATCTGCCCCTAATGCTATTATAGTTTGATGTTCCTCTATCATTTGAATGTTGTATATTCCTTCTTTTTCAACTTTAGAATACCCTACATTCTCCATATTCCCAACCATATTTTTCTGTCTATACATATAGTACGGCTTCATATATAATTTATTAGCTAATTCCTTAGTTAAATTATACATATGGTTTAATTCCTCTTGTTCGGGAATTGAGAACTCTTTTTTCAAGCAAATTTGTTCATAAAGTCTAGATGCCCTTTTTACAGACATACCATGTATTGTTAATGAATCTGGTTCTAATTTTAAGATTTCATCACATGATTTTTCAACTTGTAAAGTTCTTTCTCCTGGTAATCCTACTATTAAATCCATATTTATATTATCAAATCCCATATCTCTAGCTTCTTTAAACACTTCTTTTACAAGTGTAGAGGAGTGATTCCTTCCTATGGCCTTTAATGTAGAATCATTCATAGTTTGAGGATTTATACTTATCCTACTAACCTCATATTTCTTCATGGTTGTAAGCTTTTCTTTAGTTATACTATCTGGTCTTCCACATTCTACTGTGAATTCCCCTATAATTTTATCCTTGATAAGATTATTATATATTTCTACCATTAATCTTTCAAACTGCTTATCATTTACAGCTGTTGGAGTTCCCCCTCCAAAATACACACATTCAACTTCTAAATTCTTTTCTTTTACATATGCACCTAATGCTATTATTTCTTTAATTAGTGCATCTAAATATGGATCTACAAGTTTTTTATTAGAAGCTATTGGATTTGATGTAAATGAGCAATATAAGCATCTTGTAGGACAAAATGGCATTCCTATATAAATACTTACCTTATCTTTTTTATTATTAATAAACTTATCTTCATATTTTGCAACATCTATACATAGTTTAGCTTTTTCTTCAATTGCTAGATACTTATCTTTAAAATATTGAACAATTTCTTTTTCTGATTTATTTTCTTGTAATAAAGTTAGTGCTATTTTACTTGGCCTTATACCAACTAATGTACCCCAAGGTAGATTTTTGTTGGTCAAATCACAAAAATATCTAAATACACCTTCTTTAACATTATCTTTAATATTATTTTTTAATTCATAAGTCTTTTCTAATGTTATACCCTTTATTTCCATACTATTTTCATCTATATTAATGTAGAAATCTCCGTCATCATCTACAAATTTTATATCTTGAAAACCATAATATAAATTTACTATTTGATATATATCATACCTAAATTTTTCATTATTTAATACTATTTTCACCATGACATCTCCTGCTTTTTATCTTAAAAATGGATTTATTTGTTTTTCTTTTCCTATAGTAGTTGATGGTCCATGTCCACAATAAACTTTTATATCATCTGATAATACTACAAGTTTACTCTTAATATTATTTATAAGTTCTATATGATCTCCACCCTCTAAATCTGATCTACCTACAGATCCATAAAACAAAGTATCCCCAGTAAACAAATCATTTTCTATTAAAAAGCAAACTCCTCCTGGGGTGTGACCTGGTGTTGCTATAACCTGAATATTTAAAGATCCAATCTTTAATTTATCTCCTTGATTTAAAGAATAGTCAGCTCTTTTATCTCCAAAATTTCCATATATATAAGTATTCTTTATCATAAGTTCTTCATCTTTTGAACTTAAGTAAACTGGAACATCATACTCTCTTTTCAACTCCAACACTCCACTTACATGATCAACATGTCCGTGAGTTAACAATATTGCTTTTAGATTAGCCTTAAGATTTCTAAGCTCTTTTATTATATCATCTACATCTCCACCAATATCTATTACAATTGTATCTTTAGTATTTTCGTCCATTACTATATAACAATTTGCTGCATATATTCCTGCTGGTATTCTTTTAATTAACATAACCATACCTCCAAATTTTAAAAAGTCTTCTTACTTTCTAATAATAATGTAACTGGTCCATCATTCTCAATAGACACATTCATATCCGCTGCAAATACACCTGTTTCAACTTTCAATCCACTTTTCCTACACTCTTCCACAAAGCATTCATAAAGTTTCTTTGCTTCATCTCCGCCTAATGCTGACATGAAGTTTGGCCTGTTCCCTTTCCTACAATCCCCATACAAAGTAAATTGGGAAACTATTAATAGTTCCCCTTTTACATCATTTAATGATAAATTCATTTTATCATTTTCATCATTAAAAACCCTAAGGTTTACTATTTTTCTTACTAAGTAATTTATATCATCCTCTGTATCTTCTTTTTGTATTCCTAAAAGAACATTAAAGCCTTTATTTATTTTTCCCACTATTTCTCCATCAACTGTAACACTAGAAGATAAAACTCTTTGTACTATAGCTCTCATAAATATCAACCTCTCTAATTTTTAACTCTATATACTTCAATAACACCTTTTACACCTTTTAATCTCTTTATAAGTTCCTTAAGTTCGTCTACATTAGTAATTTTCATTTTTACATTTGCAACACAAATACTTTCCTTATTAGTTTTAGCATTTACAGTCTCAAGATGTATCTTAAGCTCTGTAATTATAATCATAATATCTGCTAAAATTCCATTTCTATCATCACTTTGAACCTGTATTTCTGTTATATAATCTCCTTTAGATGAATTACCCCAACCTACTTCTACAAATCTACTCTTGTCATAATCGGAAATTGCATATATATTTTTGCAATCTTTTCTATGAACTGATATTCCTCTTCCCTTTGTTGTATAACCTATTATATTATCTCCAGGAACTGGATTGCAGCATTTAGCAAATCTAACCATAACATTGGTTAATCCCTTTACCGTTACCCCAATATTTTGATTTTTATTTGAGTTGGCATTATTATTTAACTTTTCTTCTACTTTCTTTAGTGTTTCAGAATTCACTTCTTCTTTAGATTTAGTGCTTTCTATCTCTTCTTTTAGTTTTGATACTATTGCAGATGGTAAAGCAGTTCCACTACCAACCACAGCATATAAGTCATCAATAGAATTAAAGTTATATTTTTTTATCATCTTTTGGAATGTTGTAGTCTTTGTTAATTCTCCAAAATTGTAACCCTGTTTCTTTGATTCTTTTTCTAATATATCTTTACCCTTAAGTATATTTTCTTCTCTTTTCTGTTTCTTAAACCATGATCTAATTTTACTTTTTGCTTGATTAGATTTTACAATATTAAGCCAGTCAATACTTGGTCCTTTTGGAGTTGATGATGTCAAAATCTCTACTATCTCTCCTGTTTTCAAGTGATAGTCTAGTGGAACCATCTTTCCATTAACTTTAGCTCCAATACACCTATTTCCTATATCTGTGTGTATCCTATATGCAAAATCTATTGCTGTTGCTTCATTAGGTAAGTTTATAACAACACCCTTTGGTGTAAATAAAAATACTTCATCTGAAAACAAATCTATTTTAAATGCTTCCATAAACTCTTCTGCATCAGATGTTTCCCTTTGCCACTCAAGCATATCTCTTATCCAAGAAAGCTTATTTTCAAAATTCTCTCCATTATTTTCACTTTGACCTTCTTTATATTTCCAGTGAGCAGCTATACCATACTCTGCTGTTTTATGCATATCAAAAGTTCTTATTTGTATTTCAAAGGTTTTGCCTTGCGGTCCTATAACAGTGGTATGAAGAGATTGATACATATTAGGTTTAGGCATAGCTATATAATCTTTAAAACGCCCAGGTATAGGCTTATATACTGTATGAACAATTCCTAGCACTGCATAACAATCCTTTATATTATTAACAAGAATTCTTATGGCAGTTAAATCAAAAATCTGATCTATGGATTTATTCTTATTTGTCATTTTTCTATATATACTATATAAATGTTTAGGTCTTCCTTCTATATCCGTTTCTATACCAGATAGTAACAATCTTTCTTGCAAATCATTTATTATATTAGACGTATATGCTTCTCGTTCTATTCTTTTTTCTGCTATTTGTTTTACTAAATCATAATATTCATTAGGATTCATATATCTAAAAGATAAATCTTCTAATTCCCATTTTATTTTAGACATACCTAATCTATGAGCTAACGGTGCATATATATCAAAGGTTTCCTTTGCTTTTTGTTTTTGTTTTTCTATTGGCATAAATTTTAATGTTCTTAAATTATGAAGTCTGTCTGCAAGTTTTATAAGTATAACTCTTATGTCTTTTGTCATTGCTAAAAGCATTTTTCTTACATTGTCAGCTTGCTGCTCTTCCTTAGTTTTATATTGTATTTTCCCTAGTTTTGTTACTCCATCAACTAGATTTGCTACTTCTTCATTAAACATATCCTCTATATCATCATAACTATAATGTGTATCTTCTATTACATCATGAAGAAGCCCTGCAACTATAGTATTTGTATCCATGCCCATTTCAGCTAGAATGCATGCCACTTCAATTGGATGCACTAAATAAGGCTCTCCCGATTCTCTCTTTTGAATACTATGAGCCTCAGCCGCTAAGTTATATGCTTTTTTTACCAATTCTTTATCTACATTAATACAATTTTTATCGATTTTACTTATTAACTTATCCAGCATTTAGACTTCTCTCCTCTAAACTAAACTTCATAATATCAATGGCTGGTTATAAAACCAGCCATTACACCATATAACAAAATTATATAATATTGTGTAGAATTTTGCAATTCTATTTTTTTCTAATCATCATATATTAAAGGTCGTACTGAACTATACTTTCAACATCATACCCTTCTAATTTATCTCTACCATTAAGTTCTGTAAGTTCTATTACAAAATCCATAGAAACAACTTCTCCTCCAACTTGTTCAACAAGTTTTGCAACAGAAGCTATTGTTCCTCCAGTAGCTAATAAATCATCAACTATAGCAACTCTTTGACCTTTTTTTATTGAATCCTTATGCATTTCTAAAAAATCTGTACCATACTCTAGATTATATTCTAAACTTACTGTTTCGCAAGGAAGTTTTCCTGGTTTTCTAACTGGTACAAATGCAACGCCTAATGCATATGCAACTGGTACTCCAAAGATAAATCCTCTTGCTTCTGGTCCAACAATAACATCAATATTTTTCTCTTTTAATTTATTAGCTATAATATCTATTGTATATTTTAAAGCTTCTCCATCACCAATTAATGTTGTTATATCTTTAAAACTTATTCCTTCCTTAGGGAAATTATCTACAACCCTTATTTTCTCTGATAAATTCATAGTTATTCCTCCATCTTAATATTAATATGTAATTTAATTTTATAATTCCAAACTGTTGTTAACTTCTTTATTTAAATATTTAACTATTTGATGAGCTCTATATTGGTTGTTAGTAGTTAAAAGTTCAACTACTATTCTTGCATTATCCATTGTCCCAACAGCATTTTTTGTTGGAGTCATAACTAATATCATATTATTTATATTTTCCTCATTAGCTACATTTATTCCTGTATAATTCATTAAAGCTCTTAATCCATAATTATTAGTTTTTAAAATATACTTTATTCCCTCATCAAATAAAACCTTATTTTCACCTGATACAATCCCTTCATTTCCAGAATATATACCAATCATAGCCAAATCTATATACTTATTTATACTTTTCATATTATAATAAGCAGCTATTGCTTGAGCTAACTTAAATGTAATAGTGCTTATACAACCCTTTTTATATTTTATAAGTGTTGATTCAAAATCATTCTTAACATCACAATTGTTAAGAGCTATAACTTCCATCCCCAATTTTTTTATAAAATTCTCTTGTTCTATAGATTCTATAATACATCCTAGAGATATTATTAAAGAAGCTCCTAGCATGCTAACATGTTCTCCGATAACTTTTGAAGAAATATTTTGTTGCTTGTCCTCTGAAATATAATATTCTACATCTGCATTTAAGTATTTAAATAATAACATCAAAAGAGAAATAGAACATATGCCATCCACGTTACAGGGACCGTATACAACTATTTTTTCTCTCTCATTTATAGCCTTTGCAATTCTATTTATAGCAATATCCATATTATTTATTAAAAATGGATTATGGCCTAAAGTTTTATTGGGGCTACATTTGTCCTCCCAAACTTTGTGCATAGTTAACTCCTCCAAATTATTAGAAAACAAATATATTATAATGTAAAAACCCTCTTTTGACAAATATTTTTCTTGAAAAACAAAACATGGCTGTTTTAAAAGCCATGTCTTATTTTTTATTTTTTTAATTTCACAGTATTATGTTTTCCCTTATTTTTAAATATTACCCATAATGGACTAGCTATAAATATGGAGGAATACGCTCCGCAAATTATACCTAATAATAACGGAAATGCAAAATCCCTAATAGATGGAACAAACGCATAAACACAAGATATCGTAATCACTGTAGTCAATGACGTATTTATTGATCTTTTAATAGTTTGTGTTATACTTACGTTTGCTAACTCTGTAGGTGTCACACCCCTCATCTTCTTCTGATTTTCTCTTATTCTATCAAATATTACTATTGTATCATTTATAGAATATCCAACAATACTAAGTATTGCTGCTATAAAAGGTGTATTTATTGGTATTTGAAATATAGCATATACACTTACGGTTATTAAAACATCATGTATTAATGCCAATACCGCTGCGCTACCAAATTTAAATTCAAACCTAATAGCTACATATATCAAAATAGCTAATGTTGATATTATAAGAGCTATTACAGATTTTTTTGCAAGTTCTTTTCCAATAGTAGCTCCTATTTCATCCTGTGAAATTAGTGCACTATCCTCTAAAGAATAAGTATCTTTTATTTCTTTAAACATTTCGGATACTTTGTTACTATCTAAATTATTGCTCTTTATCTCTATTTGATTACCATCAACTTTATTTGTAGTAACATCATTTGCATAATTTTTAATTATTTCTTCAACTTCAAACTTATCAAAATCTTTACCTATATCTATTACTACCTGGGTTCCACCCTTGAAGTCTATCCCAAAATTAAACCCTTTAGTTATAATAAATCCCAATCCAATAATTATAATTATAAGGGAAGCAGCAAACCATATTTTTGTTTTTTCAATAATTTTCAACATAATCTTCTACCCCCTCTTTCTTACCCCAAACAATGATGGTTTATTTAGCATTCCCATATTCACCCACAACTTAACTAATGTTCTAGTCATTGTTATAGCCGTAAACATTGAAACAAGTATACCTATCATAAGCGTTATGGCAAAGCCTTTTACTGCACCTGATCCGAAGAAATACAGCACCAATCCACCTATCATTGTAGTTGTATTAGAATCTATTATTGAAGATAATGCTCTATGGAAACCAGCATCTATAGAAGATTTAACAGATTTCCCTAATTTCAATTCTTCTTTTGTTCTTTCAAATATAAGTATATTAGCATCTACAGCCATTCCAACTGTAAGTAAAAATCCTGCGATACCTGGCAATGTTAAAACTACTCCTAAAGCAGCAAATATATAAAGCACTAATAAAATATATGTAATTAATGCTATATCACCTAAGATCCCTGGAACTTTATAAATACTAATCATAAATATGAATATTATAGCTACTCCAACCATTCCAGCTTTTAAACTACTTGGTATTGCATTACTTCCTAACGTTGGCCCTACAGTTTTTACTGAAACAGTCTTTAACGTAACTGGCAATGACCCAGATTGAATTACTCCTGCTTGAGTTTTAGCTTCTTCTAAAGATTTACTACCTTCAATTACAGCCTTGCCATCATTTATAACAGCTTTAACGACTGGTGCAGTTAGAAGTTCTTCATCCATATATATTGATATCTTTTGTCCTATATACTTCTGAGTTGCCTCTCTAAATTTTTCAACGCCCTCATCATTAAATTCTAAATCAATTAAAGGTTCTCCAGTTTGTCCCGGTCTTGCTGTAGCATTTTTTATGGATTTACCAGTTAAAATCACTTCATTATCTGGTCCTACAAACTTTAATTCTCCAGTTTTTGTAAGAGTATCTATTATAGAATTAGATTCAAATTTTCCTGGTATATCAACTCTAATTCTATTGCTTCCTTCTGTTGCAACAGTAGTTTCTGCTACACCCATTTTATTTACTCTTAAACTTAATAAATTCTTTGTTTTTTCTAAGTCCTCACTTTTAACCTCTCCATCATCTGTTGTTATTTCCTCCACAACAGACACTCCACCTTGAAGATCTAATCCTCTTGTTATGACAGAGCTAAAAGGTAATATTTCATAGGCATTAAATATTTTTATTCCATAGGCTCCAGCATATCCAAAGAAACCTATTAATAAAATTATAAGCAAAAACGCTATCCAACTTTTACCTTTGGTTTTCATAATTCTCCCCCTAACTGTCTACTTATAGGTCAATTATATATTTTTACCAAAATTTAGTCAATATTTTGTTATGCTCTTATTCAAGTTCCATAAGTTTAGCTTTTAATGCTATAGCACATTCAATTCTCTTCTTTTGCATCTTACAACCAATTTCATATGGTATATTCATATCCCCATTGAAATTAAAGTTGTTTGCTTGACATCCACCACTACAATAGAATCTAGCCCAACATTCTTTACATTTTGGTTTATTATATATATGTGCCTTTCTAAAATCTTTAGATAATTCATTATTAAAATTCTCATTATATATATTATCTAATAAGAAATCTTTATTCCCAACAAACTGATGACAAGGATAAACCTCTCCATCTGGGGTTATAGCAACATACTCATGACCAGCTCCACATCCAGATATTCTCTTATATACACAAGGACCACCTTTAAGGTCTATATTGAAATGATAAAACTTAAATCCATTTCCTTCTTTGTGTCTTTTTAACATCTCGTCATATAATTTATCATATTGACCGTATATAGTTTCAAGATCCTCTTCTCTAAGTGAAAGATCATGCTCATCTGGTAATACAACAGGCTCTATAGATATCTCTTCAAACCCTTCATTTGCAAGAGCTAAAACATCATTGAAAAAATCTGTGTTTTCTCTTGTAAATGTTCCTCTAACATAATATTGTTTTGATTTATCTCTTTTTGAAACCATTTCCTTTATTTTTGGAAGTATAGAATCATATGAACCTGATCCATCACATCTTACTCTTACTTTATCATTTACTTCTTTTCTTCCATCTATAGACAATACTATGTTTCCCATATTTTTATCTAAATATTCCATTTTCTCTTCATCTAGTAATGTTGCATTAGTTGTCATTGTAAATCTTATATTCTTGTTGTAGATTTTTTCTTGTTGTCTTCCGTAATCTACTATTTCTTTTATATTATTAAAAGCCATTAGAGGTTCCCCTCCAAATAAATCTATTTCTATATTCTTTCTTGGTCCTGATTTAGCTAGTACGTAATCTATAGCCTTCTTACCAACCTCTACGCTCATCATTTTTCTTTTTCCCTTATATTCACCCTCATCAGCGAAACAATACTTACATCTCAAATTACAATCATGAATTATATTTAGGCATACAGCCTTTATATAGGATTGAGTTTTGTCATTTAAAGCTATATTCTCATATAAATCTATTGAATATAAAAGTCCTTCTTTTTTCAATTCCTTTATATCATCTATAGCCTCTAATATATCTTCTTTACTATATTTTTTAGAAAACTCACAAATAAGTTCCTCTTCATTTCTTAATGTATTCTCATCTAATAAATCATAAACTAGCTCGTCCACAATATGTAAACTTCCAGTATTTACATCTATAACATAATAATCATTATCTTGTTTAAATTTATGAATTAATGCCATCTTTACTCCTCCATTCGTTATTTTGACTAAATTTAAGGCAGTAACTGAAAAAGTTACTGCCAGCTATAGTTTTAACTTAAATAAGCTACTAGTTCTCGCACTCTAAGTTAGCTACTGTACAAGAAGTCTTACATGCTGATTGGCAAGAGTTAGCACATTCCTTACAACCTGGCTTCTTTAAGCTGTCTTTTATATTTGCCTTATTGATTGTTTTTATATGTTTCATTGCTATATTCCTCCATTCAAATAAATTCCCATCAAGTATACCATAAAAACTTATTTTATTAAAGTATAATTTTTACATATAACTTTCTACTATTAATCCTCAATATACATATGTCTTAAAATCATAATCTCAAATCAGTAATTTTTACTAAGTATCAACTAAAAAGCATATACTTAACGGCTATTTTCACTATAAATTTATTCCTAACATTCCCGCCAATGTTCCAACCCCTAGAGCTACAGCTAATTGAGTTAATATAAGTAAAGAAAAATCAATTTCTCTATTAACAAGTGCTGTTACTATTATTAATATTCCCATATATACAGCACCTACTAATAATCCAGTAAGCCAGCCCTTTTCTCCATTAACTTTAGAAGCATACACTCCTCCAACTAAAATACTTAAACAAGTAGTAACCATGTAAACTACTGATGTTATTTTAGGAGTTACATCAACAAAATTCATAACTATTGAATATATAACCAATAAAATAGTCGTAACAATAACTCCTCTTAATACTCCTCCGCTTACATTTAACATAAGAACTTTTTTATCCATAAAATAAAACACCCCCTTTGTTACTAATTAATATGAAACAAAAAGGGTGTTTATTCTTTTTATGTTCTAATTCTCTTCATTTTCTTCCTTAGTGTTTAAAATATCAGCTATTCCATTTTTAACAATTTTAAATCTTGCTCTATCTGGACCTGATTCTACTATTACATAATCATCTTTTATATTTATTACTTTACCTATTATTCCACCTCTAGTTAATATTTCATCATTAACATTGATAGAACCTAACATAGAACTATATTTTTTCTTTCTTTTATTCTCTGGTAAAATAATTAGAAAATAAAATACCGCAAGCATTACTATAAACGGTAAAAAAGCCATGATTTGTTGCATAATTTTTTCCTCCTTAACAGTTTATAACTTATCAAAATATATAATAACTCAATTTTAATCTAAAAGCTACTACATAATTAAAAACTTTCTAAGCTCTTCCTTGCCAAGCCTCTAATTTTTCCTTCTTAAAATCTTCAAAGTAATCTCCATCTATTGCATTTCTTATATCTTCCATTAATTTATTATAGAAGTATAAATTATGAAGAACACATAATCTCATAGCCAACATTTCTTTTGCCTTAAATAAGTGTCTTATATATGATCTTGTATAATTTTTACAAGCTGGACATTGGCATCCTTCATCTATGGGACTTCCATCTAGTTCAAATTTTGCATTCATTATGTTTATCTTTCCATCTTTAGTAAACACATGACCATGCCTTCCATTTCTAGCTGGTAATACACAATCAAAGAAATCTACCCCTCTAGATACAGCTTCTAAGATATTACTTGGAAGACCTACTCCCATTAAATATATAGGCTTATCTTGTGGAAGGTATGGTACAACAGTATCTATTATATCGTACATTTCTTCATGAGTTTCTCCAACAGCTAAACCACCTATAGCATATCCATCTAAATCCATCTTAGCTATAGTTTTAGCATGTTCTATTCTTATATCCTTAAATGTAGCACCTTGGTTTATTCCAAATAACATTTGTTTATTGTTAACAGTGTCTGGCAAAGAGTTTAATCTATCCATTTCTGTTTTACATCTTTCTAACCATCTAACAGTTCTTCCTACAGATTTCTCAACATACTCACGTGGAGAAGGTATTTCTATACATTCATCAAAGGCCATGGCTATAGTTGAACCCAAATTACTTTGAATTTGCATACTTTCCTCTGGTCCCATAAATATTTTTCTTCCATCAATATGAGAACTAAAGTAAACTCCCTCTTCCTTTATTTTTCTAAGACCTGCCAAAGAAAAAACCTGGAATCCACCTGAATCAGTAAGAATTGGTCTATCCCAATTCATAAACTCATGAAGCCCGCCCATTTGTCTAACAACTTTATCTCCTGGTCTTAAATGTAAATGATATGTATTAGAAAGTTCAACTTGACATCCTATATCCTTTAAATCCATAGATGAAACTGCACCTTTTATAGCTGCTAAAGTTCCAACATTCATAAATACAGGTGTCTGTATCACCCCATGAGGAGTATGAAACTCACCTCTTCTAACCTTTCCACTTTTCTTAAGTAGTTTATACATTATTCCACTCCTTCTTAAATTAGTCTCTCAATCACCTTTTGAAGTCAAAGTTAAAAATTGAAAATTACAATATCCATACTATATATTCCAAAACTATATGCACTTTAAAATTAAAACCCATAATTGTATGAAGACTTTGCATAAACCTTCATTTTCAATTTCATAAACTTATTACTTGTAACTTGCAACTTGTCACTTAATTTTATTAATTTATTTGATAAACATAGCATCCCCAAAGCTGAAAAATCTATATCTATTTTCTACTGCAGTACTATATGCATTCATTACATTTTCTTTAGTGGCTAATGCACTTACAAGCATTATTAATGTGGATTCCGGCAAATGGAAATTAGTTATTAATCTATCTACAACTTTAAACTTATATCCTGGATATATAAAAATATCTGTCCATCCACTTTGTTCTTGAACTCTATTATTGCCATCACCTATAGTTTCTAGCGTCCTACATGAAGTAGTTCCTACTGCTATAACCTTATTTCCTCTTTCTTTTGTTTTATTGATTATATCTGCATTTTCTTTGTCTAAGCAATAAAATTCTGAATGCATATCATGTTCTTCTATTACATCCACTTTTACCGGTCTAAAAGTACCTAAGCCCACATGAAGTGTCAAGTAAGCTATATTTACCCCTTTTTCTTTTATTTTCTCTAAGAGTTCTGTAGTAAAGTGTAACCCTGCTGTAGGAGCAGCAGCAGATCCTTTTTCCTTAGAGTATACTGTTTGATATCTCTCTTTATCCTCTAAAGTTTCTGTTATATATGGTGGCAGTGGCATTTGTCCAAGGTCATCTAGTATTTGCTCAAATATTCCTTCATATGAAAATTCAATTATTCTATTTCCGTTTTCTAAAACTTCTACTACCGTAGCCTTTAATTTTCCATCACCAAAAGTGAACTCTCTTCCAACTCTAGCTCTTTTTCCAGGTTTAGCTAGAGCCTCCCATTTATCTCCTTCTATTCTTTTTAATAAAAGAAATTCTATTTTACCACCGGTATCTGCCTTTTCGCCAATAAGCCTTGCTGGTATTACTCTTGTATTATTTAATACTAAAGTGTCCCCTTCATTAAAGTAATTTAAAACATCATAAAAATGCTTATGATCTATATCCCCTGTATTTCTATCCAAAACCATAAGTCTTGACGTTTCTCTTTCTTTTAGGGGATGTTGAGCTATAAGTTCCTCTGGTAAATAAAAATCAAAATCTTTAACGTTCATAATATATTACACCTTCTTATCGTTCCTTAATGTTTATTAAAAATTGAAATTTGATCACTAATTTTTTGAACCCTCTGTTTTTTTAAATGTTCATAAGCTTTATCTGTAGCAACACGTCCTCTAGCTGTCCTTATTATAAATCCTTTTTGAAGTAAATACGGTTCATATACATCTTCTATTGTATCAAGCTCTTCTCCAACAAAATATGCTAAAGTTTCTATTCCAACAGGCCCCCCATTAAAATTATCCACTATTGCCTCTAATATTCTATTGTCTATTCTATCAAAGCCTTCTTCATCTACTTCTAAAAGTTCTAATGCAAGTTTTGATGCACTATAATTTATAATGTTTTTACCCTTAACTTGTGCATAGTCTCTAACCCTTTTTAATAACCTATTGGCTATTCTCGGAGTCCCTCTGCTTCTTCTTGCTATTTCTAATGCACCATCTTCTGTTATTTCACACTTGAAAATATGAGCTGATCTTACTATTATCTCTTTAAGTTCATCCTCATTATAATATTCCATATCACACATAACACCAAACCTATCTCTAAGTGGTGCTGTTAATAAACCTATCCTTGTTGTGGCTCCTATAAGGGTAAACTTTGGCAAATCTATTCTTATAGATTTTGCTGTAGCACCCTTACCTATAACTATATCTAGAGCATAATCCTCCATTACTGGATATAATATCTCTTCTACCGCTCTATTTAACCTATGTATTTCATCTATAAAAAGAACATCATTAGTTTGAAGTGTTGTCAAAATTGCCGCCAAATCCCCAGCCCGTTCTATAGCCGGTCCAGATGTTATTTTAAGGTTTCCACTCATTTCTTTTGCTATTATATTAGCTAAAGTAGTTTTTCCTAGACCTGGAGGTCCATATAATAACACATGATCCAATGCTTCTTTTCTGTTTTGAGCTGCAGTTATAAATATTTCTAGTCTTTCTTTAACTTTATCTTGGCCTATATATTCTCTTAAGTTTTCAGGCCTTAAACTATATTCATTATTATCCTCTACTAAGTTTGAAGAGGTTATTATTCTTTCATCCAAAATATTACCCTCCTTAGCCCATAAGGTATTTTAGACTCTCTTTAATTATTTCCTCTAAGGAGTTACTCATATCTATATTATCTAATGCCTTATTACTCTCTTTTTCATTAAATCCAAGAGACATTAATGCCTCTAAAGCATCATTAATCCTACTTTTATCAATAGTTACTATATTTCCATCTATTATTTTTTCTTCATTTAATAAGTCCTCACATGTTAGCTTGTCTTTAAGTTCTAGAATAATTCTTTGAGCTATCTTTTTACCTATACCAGGAGCCTTTGTCAATAATTTTTCTTCTCCTGTTAATATTCCATATTTTAAATTATTCACATTACTTATAGATAATAATGACAATGCAGCCTTTGCTCCTACTCCATTTATAGTTATAAGTAATTTAAACATCTCTAGTTCTTCCTTTGTATAAAAACCATATAACCCAATAAAATCTTCCCTTACTATCTGCTCTGTATAAAGCAATACCATTTCTTCTACAGGAGGCATTTGAGATATTGTGTTTCCTGAAGTATATATTTTATAACCTATATTATTATTTTCTAAAACTATATAATCTTTGCTTATGGAAATAAATTTTCCTCTTATATACTCAAACATGATAACCTCCTCATATTATTAAATGTAATCCATAATATACTTTAACATTTTAAAAAAGATAATTCAATAAAAAAGAGGTATTAAACACCTCATATAATTTACTAATCATATTGATAGCATTTAATACCCTGAATCTTATTTATAGAGGTATTTTTATGATATTATTGCACTTAAAGCTTCAAAAGCTTCTTCTTTTGTTTTGAATCCCTCATTAACAACATTACCCTTGTCATCAACGCCACCAAATCCTTTTCTATATAATTCTCTTTCTTGTTCTTTTGGTATTTTATTTATAGATGTTTGTGTTATATCACTTTTTTCGTCCTCTATTTCAAGTTTACCCTCTTCATCAGATTTAAATATAGCTAAAACTTCTTTGTTTTTTTCATCTTTGCATACGCTTATATAATATCTATTTGGTACAAATCTTTTTTCAAAAGCATATCCATCTTCATCTAATTCTCTATAATAATAGCCTAACCCTTGGTAATATGTTTGAAGTGCTTTGAGATCATAATCTCCTTCTAGATTATCCATAACAACCTTAAACTCAACACTTTCAACTTTTGTAGATTGGCCATTTTTATCCTTTATATATAGATTTATCTTTGCATTAGGCTTAATAAATTCTGTTGGCACTGTTTGTACTGCAACATCTGGATTATTTTTATCTTTTCTTGCAGATAATTTATTAAATGTGAAATAAAAACTTATTGAAAATAGAAATATTATAAGTATAATTCCTATGAAAAAAGCAAAAATATTCTTCTTATTCTTCATTACTATCACCTCATGAAGAATTATGTACAACATTTAGTATAAATATACATATTTAGTTTATTATTTTCTATTATCCATCACATTACTATAGGTTTATACAATAAAGACCAGTATAATTTAAAACATACTTTAAAGGATAAAAGAGGTGATTTAATTTATGAATAAGAATTTAAAAATAATTATTCCCTTAGCCATAACTTTAGGAATAACAGGAAGTGTGTTTATATACAATAAATTTAACACCCCAAGCGATGTACAACCTATTGAATCTTTTGTAAAATCTGATGAGAATACTGATGTGGATAATACTCCAGATGCTTATGCCTCTTCTTCTGAAAATAAACAAACTGATGAGAATGCTAAATTAGATGAATCTAAAAATAGTGGTACTAAAAACACTGATACCACACAAAAAACAGATTCATCCAATAATAATGTACATAATTCAAAGAATAATTCAGAAGAAATGCCTAGCAACTCAACGAATGATGAAACTTCAACAGATGCTACTTCAAATGAAAAAGACAATGCATCATCTGCTTCATCCAATAGTAAGAATAATCATTATCCAGGTAATTTACCCCAAATACCCAATAACTATGATATGGAATTTCTAGATGATGTTGAAACCGAAATTTTAAATCTATGTAATATTGAACGTGATAAAGCTGGTTTACAACCCTTATCCATGGATTCAACGCTTAGACAAGCTTCTAAATACAAAGCTAACGAAATGTTACAATATGGGTATTTCGATCATAACTCTCCTTATACTGGCAGTCCATTTGACTTAATTAAAAGTTTTGGAATAAATTATTCTGCCGCTGGAGAAAATGTTCAAACTAGTAAAGGTATGTCTAAATCTTCTGTAACAGCTGAATTTATAGTTACAAATTGGATGAATTCCCCAGGACATAAAGCTAATATATTAAACACTAGATTTAACAAAATGGGTATAGGCGTTGCATTTTCTTCTAATGGAGATATAGCCTATGAATCCCAATTATTTTCCAACTAATTTAAACAAAACAACCTAAGGCATATGAAAAAAATAATAGGCCAAAGATTCCAAGTATTATGCCAAATAAACAAAAATACTGGTCTATTATTTTTTGAAGATGCCTAATTTAAATTAGGTTGTTTTTCTTATACTTACTAGAATCCTGTAGAACCAAATCCACCTTCGCCTCTTTCTGATTCATCAAGTTCTTTAACTTCCTCTATCTTTACACTTAGTACTGGCTTTATTACCATTTGAGCTATTTTCATATTTTTTTCAACATTAAAAGATTTATCTCCAAGGTTTATAAGAATTACTCCTATTTCTCCTCTATATCCTTCATCTATTGTACCAGGAGTGTTTAACACTGTAATACCATGTTTTAATGCCAATCCACTTCTTGGTCTAATTTGTGCCTCAGTATTTTCTGGAAGACCTATCTTTATGCCAGTATGTATAAGCTTTCTCTCACCTGGATTAATGACAACCTCTTCTATTGAAAATAAATCTAATCCAGCATCACCTTTGTGAGCACAAAATGGTATTATGGCATTTTCATTTATTTTTTCTACTAATAATTTCATATTCTTAATCTCCTTAGCTAGAACAATATTTTTTTTAGTATATATGATTCAATAAAGTTTATTCATTTAGAATAAGTGCTGCTCATATACTACGACAATATAAATGTAGTTTTATTAATGAAATATATATATATAAATTAAAAATAATTATATCATATTAATAATAAGTTAGTTAATAATTTTGCAGATTATACTCATCTATCTTTTTATACAATCCAGCTCTACTAATTCCTAATATCTTAGCAGTTCTGTTTTTATTTCCATTATTCTTAATTAGACAATCTCTTATAATATTTTCTTCAACTTCTTCTATTACTTCTTTTAAGTACCTATCTTTCTTATAATTATATTTTTTTTCATTTTCTGTTATCCTCATTGGTAAATGTTTTACTTTGATTATCAAATCTGAGTCCAGTAAATTAATAGCTCTCTCAATAACATTTTCTAACTCTCTAATATTTCCCGGCCAATTATATGTTATTAAATATCCCACTGCCTCTTCTGAGATTCCCTCAACGTAAATTCCTAATCTTTTTGACACTTTAGATATAAGTATTTCACATAATGATTCTATATCATCTTTTCTATCTTTTAATGCTGGTACAGTTATTTTCATCACATTTAATCTATAATATAAATCTTCCCTAAATTCTCCCTTACGAACAAGTTCCTCTAGATTTTTATTTGTAGCTGCTATTATTCTTACATCTATCTTTTTTAATTCATTTCCACCTAATCTTTCAACTTCTTTTTCCTGAATTACCCTCAATAGCTTTCCCTGCATAGTTAAAGGCATATCCCCTATTTCATCCAAAAAAATTGTTCCTTCATTAGCTAATTCAAATTTTCCTTTTTTCCCTTTTTTATTTGCCCCTGTGAAAGCGCCACCTTCATATCCAAACAGTTCTGATTCTAATAATTCTGATGGTATCGCTGCACAATTAATTTTTATAAAAGCGCCTAAATATCTATTACTTAAATTATGTATTGAATGTGCAAAAAGCTCCTTACCTGTTCCACTTTCTCCTACAATTAAAACATTTGAATTTGTATTAGCAATTTTTCTAGATAGCAACTTTATTTGCATTATTTTTTCTGATTTTCCTATAATATCATCTATAGAATAAAGTGCTTTTCTCTTATTTGAAAATTCATTTTTATAGAACTCTAATTCCTTTTGCATTAAATCTATTTTTTTATTTAGTTTATACAAATCACTTATATCCTTAAACATAACTTTGCCAATTGCCCCGATTACTTGTCCATCTTTTTTTATAGGAAATCTCATAGAGATCATTTGCTTTCCTTTTATTTCTTGGATATCCCCAACCTCAACTTTTCCAGTTTCTAATATGTTATGTAATTTAGTATTTTCAATTACTTTTCTTACATGTTTTCCTTCTGGATCATCACAACCTATAAATTCTTTGTACGAATTACTCATCATTGTTATAACTCCGTTTTTATCAATAATTACAACCCTCTCATCTGCACTATTCATGATAGTATTTAAAATATCTATATTTCTAATGTTGTCTTCATCATCCAACCCCTTGCAATTGTTTACATCGTTATAGTATTTAAATAAAAGAACTGCTTTTCTCTTATCCTCATCTTTAAAAGGAATAGCATACATATCTAGTGATTTGTTTAGTGTGACTATTTTTTTGCTGCTTATTATATATTCCCCTCTAAAAACATCATTAATTTTCATATCGTTAATTATGGATTTAATATTCATTTCCTCAATTTTATCTTTATGAAATAACCTTTTGCATTCATTGTTTGCATTAATTATTTTGCCTTTAATATCTATTACAATAATCCCTTCACAAAGCTTATCCATGATATTTTCTAAAATATTTTTACAAAACGCCATGATTTCTCCCCCCAAGTATAATAAATTTATTATACTTTTATTATACTAGTGAAAGTATATTTTTACAGAGTTATATTCCAATTTTTATTTAATTCTACACAATATAGTAAAATCACAATAATGGTCTCCTTTTTTTGAAGGTGCCTTACATAAGAAATTAGGAGTCAACCTATAGTTAACTCCTAACTTATATATATTATTTTTTATTACTATCTCTATCTAAAAATGAAAGCAATACCTCTGTACGTTCTTTTTGTTTTTCCTTCAAGGCTTTTTCATCCCAAGTATAAAATCCTTGTCCTGATTTACTACCCAGTTGTCCTTTATCTACCTTGTTTTGTAATAATTTTGATGTTTCCTTATAATCACATAAATCCTCAAATAAATATCTAGCTATATTATTAAATATATCTAACCCTCCTAGGTCTGCACTACATATTGGTCCTGTAACTCCAAGTCTTCTACCATGAGCATATTCCATAGCTTTATCTACTTCTTCTGGTTTAGCCCATCCATTTTCAACAATATATAATGCCTCTCTTAGAAGAGCTAACTGTAGACGGTTACCAATGAAACCCAAACATTCTTTTTCCATTTTAACAGGTTTCTTACCTATATATTCTACCCATTCTACTGTTGTATCAACTACATTTTTAGATGTATGCTCTCCTGGTACAACTTCAACTAAAGGTATTAACTGGGGTGGATTCCAAAAGTGTGCAACAACAACTCTTTCAGGATTTTGAGTGCTTTTACCAATTTCACTTGGACTTATACCTGATGTATTTGTCGCAAGTATAACATTTTTTCCACAAACCTTATCCAGTCTAGAAAATATATCTTTCTTTAAGTTTAAATCTTCTGCAAGAGATTCTATAACAAAATCAGCTTTCTTAACTGATTCTTCTAAATCTTTTACCCCTTTTATTCTAGATAATATATCTAAACAGTCTTCTTCATCAACTTTACCTTCCTCTTTTAAAAGGTTCAGTCCAGACTTTATACTATTAAAGCCCCTATTTAAACTTTCATCACTTCTACCGTACATAACAACATTTAACCCTGCCTTAGCACTTAATAATGCTATTCCATGGCCCATAGTGCCTGTACCTAATACTGTTATATTTTTTATATTCATAAGTTAACCACCCCCATACAATTGCTATAATACCATATATTAGTTTAATTTTATACCTATTAAGTCTTCTTTAAACAGCTTTTCATCCATATTTTTTAAATTTTCAGATATTATTGGTTTGAAATCCATATGATCTAAAATATCCTTCTGCAAGTCTACTCCTGGTGCTATCTCTTCTAATATTAATCCATCTTTACCAAGTCTAAATACTGCTCTTTCAGTTATATATAGAACTATCTGTCCTACTTCATAAGCATATTCTCCACTAAATGTAACCTGCTCTACTGTATTTATAAATTTGTTAAATTTACCCTCATTTAATATATTTAATTTTCCATCACATATTTTTAATTTTAGCCCACCACCTGTAAATGTGCCACAATATATTACTTTCTTTGCATTTTGAGTTATATTAATAAATCCTCCACAACCAGCTATTTTAGGTCCAAATTTACTAACATTAATGTTTCCTTTTTTATCACATTGTGCAAGTCCTAAAAATGCAATATCTAATCCTCCACCATCATAAAAATCAAACTGTTCACACTGATCTAATATACTAAGTGGGTTGGTTGATGCTCCAAAGCTAAGTCCTGCTGCTGGAACTCCTCCTACTGGTCCAGCTTCTACTGTAAGGACCATTTCATGTGCAACACCTTCTTCATTCGCAACTAAAGATATTCCTTCTGGCATTCCTATTCCTAAATTTGTAATAGAATTTGCTTTAAGCTCCATAAGTGCTCTTCTTGCAATTACCTTCCTCTCATCCAATGGAAGGACTCCAACATCATTAACTACACCTTTTTTTTCTCCACTATATGCTGAATTATAACTCTCACTGAAAGTTTGCATATGATTTTCTGGCTTTGACACAACAATAGCATCTACATATATCCCAGGTATTTTTACAAACCTTGGATCTAATGTATCTTTCTCAACTATCTTCTCTGCTTGAATAATAACTATTCCTCCTGAGTTTTTTGCAGCCTGAGCCATTGAAGTACAATCTAAAGTCATTGCTTCTTTTTCTAATGTTGCATTTCCTTCTTCATCAGCATATGTTACTCTTATAATTGCAACATCTATAGGAAATGTCTTATATAGTAGATATTCTTTGCCTTCTATATTTATAAGTTTTACTATATCCTCTTTTGTTAATGAATTTAACTTTGCTCCACCATTTCTAGGATCCACAAAGGTTTTTAAACCCACATGAGTTAAAGTACCTGGCTTTCCTGCAGCTATATCCCTATAAAGGTGAGATATAATTCCTTGAGGTAAATTATAAGCCTCCATTTTATTGTCTAGTGCTAACTTTTGAAGTTTAGGTGCCAATCCCCAGTGCCCACCTATTACTCTTGAAAGCAATCCTTCATGCCCAAAATGATTCAATCCTTTTTCTTTTCCATCTCCTTGTCCTGCTGCATAAACTAAATTTAAACCTTTTGGCGAGTCATTATTTAAAAATGACTTTTCTATTTCTAATGATATCTCCTCTGGATGTCCACTTCCAATAAAGCCTCCCACAGCAACAGTAGAATTATCTTTTATAAGCGCAACAGCACTTTCTCTCGACATAACTTTTGATTTCATAATCTATACCCCCAAACCTTAATTGTCATATATACAAAATTTAGCAATTTCCATGCCAACTTAACTCGTTTTTTGCATATGCTTATGTATTAAGCCTTTAGAAGTAATTTTATTATTTCTGTATTTTCAAAGTGTCTACTTTCTTTACATGTATTAAGTATTATTCTTCATCTAATTTGTTAAATTATGGAGCATAAAATACCAAATGGGCTTTTATTCTGGTGCAATATACTAAATTTATTTTTATATTACATAATTTAAGCCTATTTTATTAATTATCAGACCATTTCTCTTTAATGTGTTTATATTATATACATGTATACAATATAAACACAAAAATAAATATACCTATGCCCACTTAAATATTATAAAAATATAAAAATTTATTGAAAATAGTAACGTTACATTAAAACATCATATATTAATATAATTAATTACTCTCAATATATAAATTATTACAAATATGATCTACCTATTAAGGCACATGAAAGAAAATAACAAGTCCAAGATGCCATGTATATTTTGTGTCAGAGAACGAAAGGCACGCCCTTTTTAGTGACAAATTAAAAGTGACAAGTGGCAAATTGATGTTGAAAATCATAGATTTTCTTTAATTATATTTTTGAAATCTTAAAATCTTCCTTAGAAGATTTAACCACAACTTGTCACTTGTAACTCATAACTTGTCACTCATTAAAGTTTTCACTCCTCAATTCTCAACTAACTTAGGCAGATAAAAGAAAATAGACTAGCATACTGACTTGTTATTTTTTTGAATGTGCCTAATTATAAGATTAAAGCAGCTACGCCACATTTTAACTTGTCACTTATCACTTGCAACCTGTCACTGATTAAAAATCTCCTTAACCCTAGGTTTTATCAACATCTTAGAATTAAAAAATTTTATACTTTTCTGTGCATGAAAAAAGACAGTAAATAGTTTTGTTTTTACAAATCTACTCACTGTCTTTTTGTATAAAAATCCACAATATATACTAATTACCATTTCATTTAAACAGAATTATTCATCCCATCCTTCAGGAAATTCTGCGTTGTGGTACACATTTTGAACATCATCATCATCTTCTAGTTGATCAAGCATCTTTTCAAATTTAACTGCTGTTTCCTCATCTATTGCAGTGTAGGTATCTGGTATAGCTTTAATTTCTGCTGCTAGAAATTCAATTCCTTGAGCTTCTAAAGCTTCTCTTACATTTCCAAATTCCTCTGGAGCTGTAGTTACTACAAAAACTTCATCTTCTGAAGCTAAATCTTCTGCACCAGCATCTAAAGCCATCATCATTAATTCATCTTCATCTAAAGAATCATTTTTTTCTATTACTATTTCACCTTTTTTTTGGAACATGAATGATACACAACCTGTTGAACCCATGTTACCACCCTGTTTTGAGAAAGCGTGTCTTACATTACTTGCTGTTCTATTTTTATTATCAGTTAAAGCTTCAACTATAACAGCTACCCCTAAAGGACCATATCCTTCATATACTGTTTCTTCATAGTTTACATCTCCAAGTTCTCCTGAAGCCTTCTTTATTGCTCTTGTTATTGTATCTTGAGGCATATTTGCAGCCTTTGCTTTTGCTATAACATCTCTTAGTTTGCTATTAGCATCTAGATTAGCCCCACCCATTCTAACTACAACCATTAATTCTTTACCTATTTTTGTAAACACCTTACCTCTTTTAGCATCAGCTTTACCTTTTTTTGCTTGTATATTATGCCATTTTGAATGTCCTGACATGTATGTATCCTCCTAACTTATATATAAAAATTGTTGCTTAAAACTCTTTAAAATTCACAATATATTATATCATATTGTGTTGAAATTTTTCAACTTGTCTATATGTTATCATAAAGTCTATAGCCTTCTTTAAAGTAAATGCCATCATTTACCTTACATATAGTTGCCTTACCACTAGTAGCTTCAGTTATTTCTCTTATTATGTGTTCTTCAACAATTTCTTCACATAATATATATATGCTTACTTTATCTGTATATTCAGTATTCTCTATATGCCAATTATTTTGTGCACATACATATTGTATTTTTCCTAAGTTATCATATTCTAATTCTATCTTTATAGTAATTCCTTTAACTTTTTCTACTATACCTGCTTCTTTAAGTGCTACACTTACACCCTTTCCATAAGCCCTAGTAAGTCCTCCTGTACCAAGTAAAATTCCTCCAAAATATCTTGTAACTACAACACAGCAATCTGTAACTCCATTTTTCTTTAATACTTCAAGGGCTGGTATACCTGCTGTTCCTTGTGGTTCTCCATCATCAGTATACCTTTGTATACCCATATTTTCTCCTATTATATAGGCATATACATTGTGAGTAGCCTGTTTATGCTGACTTTTAATTTCATCTATAAAAGCTCTCGCTTCAACTTCAGTTGAGACCCTCTTTATATTTCCTATAAACTCGGATCTTTTTTCTTCAAAATCAGCTATTGCTCTTTCTTTTTTTATAGTCATATATGCCATAGATTTTATTCCTCCAATATATCTTTTATTGTATCTATCCCATCCTTTATTTTATCTATAGATGTTTGGGAATATCCTATCCTAAAATATCTGATTCCTTCAGATTCATTTTTAAAAAACATTACACCTGGTGTTATTATAACATTTCTATCTCTGCATCTTAAAAATAATTCTTTACAATCTTTTTTCACACTATCTTTTAGTTTTATAAAAAAGTTTAATCCTCCACCTGGGCTCATGAAATCCACCTTATCTCCCAATTGTTCTCTTAAATAATTTTCCATAAAACAATATCTCGTTTTATATTCATTTATAAGTAACTCTATGTGGCTTTTCCATTTACCTGTTTCTATATACATAGCTAATGCTCTTTGCATAAGTGAAGATGTTGATATATCTGTATGTATCTTAGAGTTTTGTATAATCTCTCTAAATCTTCTTGGTGTTATTACATATCCTATTCTTATTCCAGGTAAAAATATTTTTGAAAAACTTTTTATATATATTACTCTGTTATTTTCGTCTAGACTTTTAAAACTTTTATATTCCATATTTTTATCAAATATTAGTTCTGATAAATAATCATCCTCTAAAACATAAAAATCATATTTTTCTGCTAAGGCTAAAATCTTCTTTTTCTTCTCTATTGTGTAAGATGCCCCTGTTGGGTTTTGAAAATAACTCATAGTATAAAAACACTTTATTCTATTCTTTTTTAGTATTTCTTGAAGTTTTTCTATACTCACACCATCTTCTTCCATGTCTATTTCAAATATATTTGATCTTCTCCAGTTAAAAACCATCATAGCACCATTATAAGTTGGCCTCTCTATTATTACATTATCATTTACATTAATAAGTGATTTTGCAACAATATCTATACCTTGTTGAGCTCCTGAAACTATTAATATATCATCTAAGGTTAACTCATTACTCCAAAACTCTTTATTTATTTCTTTCCTCAAACCCTTATACCCTAAAGATTCCTGATACATTAAAGCTTCTGCACCATCTCTATCCAATACTTCATTTAGTATCTCCTTAAAATCCTGTACCGGAAAATAGGAGCTACTTGTACTTTCCCCTGAAAAATCTATACTTTGCCTCAACTCTTCAATAGATAATTTTTTAAAAGTTTCATTATATTCTTTTCTAAAACATCTTCCTAGTAGTTTTCTTTTTGCATATGTTCCACTTCCCATTTTTTGAACTGCATATCCTTCAATTTCAAGTCTTTTATATGCATTTACAACAGTGACATTATTAACTCCTAGAAATTTTGATAATGCTCTTATTGTGGGAAGCTTTTCTCCATCTTCAACTTCTTCCTTATCTATTAGTTTTTTTATATGCATTTGTAATTGTATATATTTAGGATTTTCCTCTATAAATTCCACATAAAATTTTTCCATACACAATTCTCCTTTTACTCAAAACAAAGTTACTACGCCATTCCTTAAGTGACAAGTTTTCAATTACAAGTTGAGGTTAAAAACCACAGGTTTCTAACTATTTTTTTTATTTTAGAAATCTTCTGTAAGAAGATTTCATCCTTAACTTGTCACTCATCACTTGCAACTTGTCACTACCAACTTTGCCTATATGAAGTGCTTAACAAAATTATTCTTAGATTTAAAATCTATAATATCCTACATAGAAATAAAATACCCTCAAATAAGGGTATTTAATTTACATAATATACATTTTCTTTAAATAGAACTTTTCCGTCTTCACTTGTATAATCCCTAAGTTCTCTTTTTATTATATTTCTTTTCCATAACTCATTCAATAACATTTCCATCTCTATGTTAAATCCTTTAAATACCTTAAATTCCTTTATTTCTTCTGCACTTAAATGTCTAGATTCATTTTTTATAAAATCTATAAGAAAACTTGTACTATTTTTAAACATATTATCTATTTGAAATTCCAAAAATGATGCTGTATTTTCAAATTTTTCTTTTACATTATCACTATAAAAAAATAATTTTTCAAGAGATATTTTAAATTCATTATTTAATTCTGATGCCATAGCTAATGCATCCTTTGTTGTTATATATCCCATACTATTAACATATAAACGTGCAAATTCTTCCATACATCTAACCGCACATGAAAAGGCTGTATAATTCCCTCCATGGTATAAATATTTTTTTAAAACTTTAAAATCTTTTAGTAACCTTCCTAAATAAACCATAGATAGTCTATCTTTATCTACATCTTTAAAATATCTACCTTGATTATACTTATCCCTTATATCATCATCTTTCCAGAAAACTAATTTAGATGCTGAAAAAAACTTATATAAAGCATTTTCTGATTTATTATTTTCTCCAAGACACATAAAATTTTCTTTATTTATAAGTTTTATGTGTACCGGTATCTCTTCATCTTCTAAGTATATGTTTTTTACATGCACAGGATTATCTTTACAAACAACCATTAAATCTATATCCGAACCTTCCCATAGATCCCCTGTAACAAGACTTCCAAAAACCAATAAGGCAAGTATTTCTTCATTATTTTTTAAATTATAAACTAACTCATTAAATACATCTTGGTAAATTGATATTGCTTTCATATGACCCCCCCATTTATTTACAGACATTTATTATTACTATTATATAATTAAGACATGTTATATTTCAATGACTAAATGAAAATTTCCTGAATTTTTACAAGATTTTCTGCATTACAACTTTTACATTGATATAAATGTATGCAAGCTCCATTAGTATCAATTTCAATGTCACAACTATATGAATCATAGTATTGAGAATTCCTTCCCATATCCTCCATGTAATTTCCACATTTGTAACATATAACATGTTTTTCACATATACTATTACATACGGGGCATAATTTCTCCATTTTAAATTCCTCCTAAATCTATCGTATTTATCTTATTACAAGTATCAGTTATATTAATTCAATTAAATTAGTATACTAATATGAGTTTTGATAAATCCTTCTAACCTTCAGCTAGGTTATATTGCTTCACTTTAATAAACTCTAGCTGATTAACTATAATCATTTTATATAAACTTGATTTCTTCAAGAAAAAAATACCTAAGGAAGTACTTCCTTAGGTATTTTTTCTTAAATTAAAAATTCTATACATTTATTATATACTTCATCATCTACTTCAGCTTTTACATATGTTCCATTGTCTCTATAGTCTTCTTCCATTATATTAGCATTTCTATGCATATAAGCTACTATTTGTTGATCTGTGTATGGAATTATATATTCAGCTTGTTTTAAAGTATATGGTAATTTTTCTGATATAATATTCATTAATATATCTAAATTTATTCTTTCCTTAGCTGAAATTTCAATTATAGTATATTCATTTACCTTTTCTTTTATTAGTTTTATTTCTTCTTCATTTTTTCTATCAATCTTATTTAACACTAAAATTTGTTCTTTATCTCTTGCTCCAAGTTCTTGTAATACCTCTTCCACAGCTTCAATTTGCTTCAAAGCTTCATCAGATGATGCATCTACCACATGAAGTAATAAGTCAGCATATATAACTTCCTCTAATGTAGATTTAAATGCTTCAACTAATTCATGAGGAAGCTTTCTAACAAACCCTACTGTATCTGTTAAAGTTATACCTCTGTTATCTGGAAGGGTTATTGCTCTTGTTGTTACATCTAAGGTAGCAAATAACATATCTGCCTCAAAAACTTTATCCTTTTGCATCATATCTTTTGCAGCTGCTATATCACAAAGAGTATTTCTCAATGTGGATTTTCCAGCATTTGTATATCCAACTAAAGCAACTTGCATAACTTGTTGCTTAGTCCTATTTTCCCTTTGTACTTCTCTTACCTTCTTTATTTTTTTAAGCTCATTTGTTAAGTCATAAATTCTTTCCCTTATACGTCTTCTATCTATCTCGAGCTTCTTTTCTCCTGGTCCTTTGGTTCCTATTCCTCCACCTGTTCTGGATAAAATGGTTCCAAGACCACCCAATCTCGATTGTCTGTATTTTAGCTGAGCAAGTTCTACTTGAATTTTTGACTCTCTAGATTTAGCTCTTGTAGCAAATATATCTAATATCAAAGTCGTTCTATCTATAACTTTAATTCCTATAGCCTCTTCTAAGTTCCTAACTTGAGATCCGGATAATTCATCATCAAATATAACTACATTTGCTCTGTATGCTTGAGCTAGCATTGCTATTTCCTCAACTTTTCCACTTCCAATATAAAAAGCAGAATCTATTTTATATCTATTTTGGAATACATGACATAAAACGGGTGTATTGCAAGCCTTAGCTAATTCCTCTAATTCTACTAGACTTTCCTCTGTATCGCATCCTACTAAAATAGCTTTTTCAGTATTATCTTCCTCTACCTTATTAAGCTTTATCATCTCTTCACAATGAGATATTTTATCTAATATGTTTATAGCCATGGCTTCTTCTAATGTTATTGGTTTTGTATGAGAGCCAACTAAAACATTGTTATCCACTTCACAAAACCCTAATGTTATATCATTTAGCTTATCTTCTTCTACTCCAAGTGCTACTATTGCATCTAACTTCAATTTTAACAAAGCAGAATTATCTAAAGCAGACAGTTTAGAAGAACCATTAGGATGGGTATGTATTATCCTTACTCCACTTAGTTTTTTTTCTTTTATATCTATAAGTGGCACCTCAACAGTTGTGCTGTCTCCAACTGCAACACTTATTATCCTACCTTTTCTATCAATAGCTACACTTATTTCTCTTTCTAAAATTCCTGTAACTTTAACCATTGTATCTATTAACTCTAATGATGCAAAACTATCCTTGTCAATTCTAACATCATACAAATCTTCTAATTCATTTAATATACTATTTCTAACACCGTCTACATTTCCGTATATCATAATGCAAACCTCCCTTAAGATTTTATCTTAAAATCACAACTATTAAATTATCATAATTTAATCCTTATATAATATTAATAACTTTTGCTGAAATTATACTATAAAATGTAATAACCAGCTCCTAACGAAAATTTTATCTTTATGTAAATCTAATATACTTGACAACTTTCATATTATTTTATACTATAAAAACAATATTTACAATAGGTGTGGAGGCGTATTATGGAAGATAAAAAAAGAAATATTTTAATAAGTGCTAATGAAATTTCTGAAAGAATTCAAGTAGTAGGTAAGGAAATATCTGAAGCATATGAAGGTGGTAATCTTTATGTACTTTCTTTATTAAGAGGAAGTTTTATATTTGCTGCTGATTTAGTTAGAGCAATTGATGTACCTACTCAGATAGGGTTTATGACTACTTCTAGCTATGGTAACGGAGAAGAATCTAGTGGTGTAGTTACTGTTGTAAATGACATACCTGATAACATAGAAGGATTAGATGTTCTTATTGTTGATGACATTGTTGATAGTGGAACAACTATGGAATTTGTTATAAATCATGTTAAAAAACTTGGCGCTAAGTCGGTTAAATGCTGTGTTCTTTTAGATAAACCATCTAGAAGAAAATTAGATATAAAACCTAATTACTGCTGTTTTGAAATAGAAGATTTATTTGTTGTAGGATATGGTCTAAATTATGGCGATTTCTACAGAAATATTCCTTATGTTTTCAACTGGGAAACAAACTAATAAAAAAAGGCTGTATCAGATTTATTTTATAAATCTGATACAGCCTTTTTTTATTATGGTTTTGTTTTTATTAAGCTTTCTGTTGTACCCCCATCCATTTGTAAATTAGTATTTGGTATTTTACCAATTATTATTGTTTCACATATAGGTATTTCATGTTTAACTTCTAAATCAGTACTTTTTAATGGCACATTAACCTTTAACCTTGTACTTAAGTGTAAATATATTCTATGTCTTGTTTGATTTATACCTGCACTCTCAAATTCAGATGAGTAAGTAACCTGAATATCCCCTACAGGTTTCATTTTAATTCCTATATCAGGCCCAAGATTAGCGATTATATTGTTATTCAAAACATAACCTAATGGTATCTTTATCCCAACTGCCCCTATTTCCCTCAAGTCTTTCTGGCTATTTAACGCAACCTCTGTGGCCAAAGTATTCATCTTCAGGGTATCTGCCCTTATCATTGTTATATCTCCCGCTTCATTTTTATCAACTTTTATTATATCCCCATAATTGAAATTATCTTTAAATATTTTGCTTATGTTATCATTTAATATAAAAATAGCTTTAGCTCTCATTTCCGCATCGCCGATTGTCATTACTCTAGGCATAACTTTTTTATCGAACTCATAGAGTACTGTATTAAAAATCAATATAACAGCCATAATTATTAGTATAAAAACAACTTTACTTTTGTTAATTTTCACTTTATTTCTAGTTGCTCTTTTTACTATAGATCTTCTGACTATAGGTTTTTTCACAAAAATTCCCCCTGTAAAAATTAATTAATCATTCTATTAATATGCTATAATATGATATAATATTTTAATATGATATAATATTCTTTTTTATGATTTACAACTAAATAGTTAGGAGGAAAGTATGAGTAAAAGGAAAAAGACAAGGAAAAAGAAGAAGAAAGCTCCTCGTAATATTTGGAAAAATATATTGCTAGGTTTTCTGTTTTTTATATTACTTAGTGGTATAGCAGTTGCAGGAGTTTCTTTTGCCATAATAAAAACCGCACCACCTCTAGACATAAATGCTATTTTATCCCTTGATGAAGATTCAATATTATATAACGATCAAGGAGAATTTATGGACTATGTCCCCACTGAACAAAAACGTTCAATAATTTCTATTGAGGACATGCCGAAGCATTTACAGCAAGCCTTTGTTAGTATAGAAGATGAAAGATTCTATTCACATAATGGTCTTGATTATAGAAGGATAGTTGGAGCCTTCGTAACTGATGTTAAAAACAAACTTACGGGTAAAACTGGACTTCATGGTGCATCAACCTTGACTCAACAGTTGCTTAAAAATACTTTATTAACTAATGATGTCAATATTAAAAGAAAAGTTCAAGAAATGTATTTAGCATTGAAACTTGAAAAAGTATTAACTAAAGATCAACTACTAGAAGCATATTTAAATACTATTCACTTAGGTGGAAGAGCAAATGGCGTTGAAGCTGCTTCTAAACAATATTTTAATAAATCAGCAAAGGACTTAAACCTTATAGAATCAGCTTATATTGCGGGTGTAACTCAAAACCCGTCTAAATTCTATGCCTTTTCACCATCAGCTAAGAAAGATCCTAGCTCATATATAACAAAGACTAAGCTAGTTCTTGGAAAAATGAGTGAATTAGGCTATATAAATAAAGAAGAATATGATACAGCACTAGCCGATATTGATGCAAATGGAATAAAGTTTAATCCACCTGCTGAAAATTTAGATAAGCTTAACTATGAGTGGTTTTCACGTCCAGTAATGGATCAAGTTAAGGCAGATTTAAAATCACAATATGGCTACACAGATAAAGAAGTAAATCGTCTTGTCTCTTATGGAGGACTTAAAATATACACTACCATGGATAAGAGCTTACAAGATTATACTCAACATGAAGTTGTAGATAAGGTGTCTACATTCACAAATGTTCCTAACCAACATGATAAAAACACCAATTTAGTTGAGCCCCAGGTTTCTGCTGTAGTTATGGACTACTCTACAGGTCAAGTTAAGACAATAGTAGGTGGTAGAGGTGAGCAGCCAGCATTATCCTTTAATAGGGCTGCTTCTGATAAATTTTTAAAACCAGTTGGTTCTGCTATAAAGCCTCTTACAGTATACGGTCCATTAATAGATACTGAGATTGCAACAGCTGCTACAATAATCGATGACTCTCCTCTTTCTGATAGTATGCTTAAAAAATATGGTTATGGTAGTACTAATCCTCAAAATGTTGACAAAACTTACGGAGGCAATACAACTTTAAGAGAAGGTCTAAAAAAATCTAAAAACGTCATATCTATTAAAGGTGAGGATATGCTTGGACTTAAAACAGGCGTAGCTTATGGCGAAAAGTTTGGATTAAGATTTAATAAAATATCTAAATCAAGTATGTCAGCTCTTGCATTAGGACAATTTGATAATAATTCTAGTGATTTAGATGGAGGTAATCCTCTTATTCTATCAGCTGCCTATGGTACTTTTGGTAATGAAGGAGTTTATACAGCCCCTATTCTATACACTACAGTTAAAGATAGAAATGGAAAAGTATTACTAGATGGTTCTCCAAAGCAGAATAAAATTATTTCGCCTCAAGCTTCTTATATAATGTATGATATGCTTAAGGGGCCACTAGAATATTCTGCTCCAGGTGCTAAATTTGGTTCAATGCCTGTATCAGGTAAAACTGGTACAACATCAAATAATGAATACTTTTGGTTTTCGGGATTAACACCTTATTATTCAGGTGCTGTTTATATAGGTAATGATTCTCCTGCAACCTTAAATGGTATGAATAGTAACGATGCAGCTAAGGTATGGTCAAAAATCATGGCTAGAGCTCATTCAGGACTTGAATACAAAGAATTGGAAATGCCTTCTGGTGTTACTAAATCATATATATGTAAAGCTTCTGGAAAACTTGCAACTGATTCATGCAAAAGAGCTGGAACTGCATATAGTGAATTTTTCATTGATGGTACTGAACCAACTTCTTTATGTGATTCTTCTCACGGAGTAAGTTCAACACCAAAACAAAATGACAAGACAAAAACTCCAGAGGTAGATCCAAACAAACCGGTAGACCCAAATAATCCAGTGGATCCCAACAAACCGGTAGACCCAAATAATCCTACTGATCCAAACAATCCAGTGGATCCAAATAACCCGATACCACCAGTTACTCCACCGGTTACTCCACCGGTTACTCCTACACTACCTAATAATGGTAAGAAAAAATAATTATAAAAACAAAAATATGTAGTCTATATAGACTACATATTTTTTATTTTTACAAACATTAGATAATTAAAAATAAGTCAAATGTGATAAACTATGTTTAAGAGGTGATATTTATGATTACAATATATGCAGTCTCAGACTCTATAGGTGAAACTGCTGAACTAGTTTCTGTAGCTTCTTCTTGCCAATTTAATGAAGATATCAATGTTATAAGGACTCCTTATATTAAAACTTTTGATGATGTTGAAGACTTTATTAAAAATATTAAAATTAAACAAGATTGCATTGTTATTTCAACTATAGTTTTATCAGATGTTCGAGAATTTTTAATACAACGATGTATTGAAAATAATATAACAATAATAAATATCCTGTCTCCAATAATAAATGTTTTAAGTTCAAAGTTACATAAAACCCCAGTATATTCTCCTGGAGCTGTTTGGAAAATGGATGAAGATTATTTTAAAAGGATTGAAGCAATGGAATTTGCACTTCAATATGACGATTCTAAGGATTTAAGAGGCTTAAAAAATGCTGACATAATATTAGTTGGGTTATCTAGAACCTCTAAAACACCTTTAAGTTTATACCTAGCTAATAAAGGATATAAAACTATTAATATTCCCTTAGTACCTGAAATCCCAGTTCCTGATGAACTGTTTTCTATTGATAAAAAGAAGATTTTTGGACTTACAATAAACCCCTTAAATTTAATAGACATTAGAAAACATAGAATGGATAAATTCTCACTGCCTCATATTGAATTCTCTTATTCAAATGAAGAGAGAATTCTTGAAGAACTAGAGTATTCAGATAAAGTGATGAGGAAACTTGGTTGTAAAACTATTGATGTTACAAGTAGAGCTTTAGAGGACACAGCTTTAATTATTAGCAAATACCTAAACTTCTAATCTATATTTAATTTAATAATACATTGTAAATGTTTTATACATATTAACTATTAGACTAACCTACCCTCTTAAGTTAATATAAACTTAAGAATTATATTAAAGGGTGATTATCATGCTAAATTTTGAAAAAATTAGAGAAATGGAACCTTTAATTAGGGAAAGGTTTGTTAGAGAAATTCTAGGACCTGATAAATGTAAAGTTTTGGATAAATATAAACTCACATTGAATGATAGATTATATTTTCAGCGTGTTGAAGCTAAATATCCAACACAAGAATATTTTTCTTTAAAATTCACATTAAAAGCATCAGTATTAGGTATGGTTTTTCAAGTGTATAGATTATGTTTTGCAAAGACAAAATATTTTGAAAATAACTGGGATTATTTCTGTCCTTGTATATATAACTATAAAACTGGTTTTAAAGAAACCGAACTTTATAACATGGAGTTTATAATGCAAAAATCAACTGGTATAACCATAGATCCTAGATATTTATCAACAATACATGAGATTCAAGTATTCAAGGACCTATGTTCTTATTTAGAGGGAAAAAATCTTGAAGCATTAAATGACACCGAAAAATCAAAATATCTTGAAGCTTAATGATTATTTTTTGAAGATGATTTATTTAAGTATATTTATAAACAAATAAAGCTATCCTTTTAATTACATTAAAAGGATAGCTTTATTTATTTTTCCTTATTAAAAGGCAATATAAGCGGACAAGAATTTATAGGATTATCCATTATAAAAAAATCCATATTATAAACTTCCTTTAAAACCTCATTGTTTATGATTTCTTTAGGAGTTCCCTTTTTTAATACTTTTCCATCATTAACCAATATAAGTTCATCACTATATTGAGCTGCAATATTTAAATCATGTAAAACACATATTACAGTTTTATTGTAATTTTTAACTAAGGATTTTAGTATATTCATAACTTGTATTTGATGATGAATGTCTAACTGTGATATTGGTTCATCTAAAATCATCACCGGGGTTTCCTGTGCCAAAGCCCTAGCTATTATTACTCTTTGACGTTCTCCTCCACTTAAAGTACTTATATCCTCATCTTTTAAATGATAAGTATTTGTCATTTTCATTGCTTCTCTTACTTTTTCTAAATCATTATCATTTTCTTTTTTAAACCTTCCTATATGAGGGTTTCTTCCCATGAGAACTATATCCCATGCTGTATACGCAAAATCAAGATTTGTATTTTGTGGAACAGAGGACATAATTTTCCCAAGTTCTCTGCCATTAATGCTATTTATATCTATGTCCCCTATATTTATTTCACCTGATTTACATTGGATAATTTTGCATATATGCTTTATCAATGTTGTTTTACCTGATCCATTTGGTCCAACAATTGTATAAAGCTTATTACTTTCTATTTCTAACTCCATATTGTTTAATATGTTTTTATCGTTTATTTTATATGTTAGCCCATTCACTGTTATAGTCTTCCCCATAATTACAGCCCCCTCTTCTTCCCTTTATTAAGCAAATAAATAAAGAATGGAGCTCCTAAAAATGATGTTATAACTCCTACTGGTATTTCCATAGGTGGTGCTATTGTTCTAGATAACGTATCACATAACACTAGAAAGATTGCCCCAACTATTGATGATAAGATTGTAAGTTTTTTATAGTCTGGTCCACTTATTATTCTAACTACATGAGGAACTATAAGTCCTACAAATCCAATTACCCCGGTTGATGATACCGCAAATGAAACCATCATAGCACATACTACAATTAATATCCTCTTTACTTTTTCAATATCTACTCCTAAATTTATTGCACTATCTTCTCCTAAAGTCATAATATTTAAATCCTTAGAAAAGATAAGATTTATTCCTATTCCAATTACAGAAACAACCAACAATGCAATAACATTTTTCCAAGAAGCTGAGCTTAAACTTCCCATAGTCCAGAATATTATCTTTTCCATCTGGTTTCTATTTAATATCATAATAAGCGACACCATAGAGGACATAAAAAATGATATTGCTATACCAGATAAAAGCAAATTCATAGTTGGAACTTTTCTTCCAACCTTTGAAATATTATAAGCTAGAAAAACTGTCAGTATAGAAAATAAAAATGCTAATACATTTACCATACCTACTCCAAAAATATATTTGTCCAATCCCAATATTATAGCAATAGTAGCCCCTAAAGATGCCCCTGATGACATACCTAAAACAAATGGATCTGCCATGGGATTTCTAAACATACCTTGGAATGTTCCTCCTACAACAGATAAAATACAACCAACTAAGGATGCCATTATTATCCTTGGCATCCTTATGTTCATTAGAATAATTTCCGTTGTATCCTTAATATTCGATTTATCTACAAAATTATTTAAAAAGGGTATCTTACTTAAGAGTAAGGCTATGCTATCTCTAAATGATACATCACTAGCTCCAAGTGTCAAAGACATAGCCATTGTAAAAAATAATATTACTATTAATGATATGCATACTAACTTAAAATATTTTCGTATAAAATTCTTCATAAAATCCTCTTCTTTTTTATAAATTAAACAATAACCCTTTTAAACTTAGGCATATGAAAGAAAATAATAAGTCAAAGATACCATGTATATTTTGTGTCAGACAAGGAAGCCATATTAGTTCATAGCATAGACTATTGGCTAATATCTCTGACGAAGTATGACACAAAATAGACTAGCATACTGAATTGTTATTTTTTTCAATGTTCCTCATATTCAAATCTTACTTAAAAGCTTCTGGATGTAGAATTTTAGCTATTCCTTCTAATCCTTGAGCAAGCCTTGGTCCTTGTAAATCTATAGTATTTTCATCTATTTCATAAATTTTATCTTCTTTTATAGCCTTTAAATCTTTATATCCATTTGCTTCTTTTAAGCCTTCTTTATCATTTCCGCTTTTTCTAACCATAAATAAGTCTGGATTGCTTTCAACAACTTTTTCTAAACTAAACTTCCATCCCTTAAGATCTTTAGCTGCATTCTCTCCTCCAGCCATCTCTATCATTTGACTTATAAAAGTATCTCCACCAGCTGTAAAATCGCCACCTTGGCCATATGCAACAACATAGTAAGCCTTTACCTTATCTTTACCTTCAACTTTTTTTTCTACCTCTTCAACCTTTTTTTTCATTCCATCTACTATTTCATTACCCTTAGTCTTTGCATTGAGTACAGTAGCAATATTGTTTATTGTGTCATATGTACCTTCAAAATTTTCTGGTCCATAAAAAATAACAACTTTTATGTTTAATGATTCTAATTTTTTTAATACATCTTCTTTAAAATGCGCTGATGCAATTACCAAATCTGGTTTTAATTCAACTATTTTTTCGATATTAGGATCCTGTAATCCTCCTATACTTTCTACTTTTTTAACTGATTCTGGATAGTTGCAAAATTCTGTTCTTCCAACTAACTTATCTTCTTTTCCTAGTGCGGATACTGTTTCTGTTATACTAGGTGATAAAGAAATAATTCTTTCAGGTTCTTTATCTAAGGTAACCTCTCTATTAAATGAATCCTTTATAGTTAGTGGATATGCTATACTTGCATTTTCATCTGACTTTTTATTGTCTACACTGCTATTACAAGCAACCATTGTAAAACTTAAAATTACAATTGTTATAATAGACAGGTATTTTTTAAGTGTTTTCATAATCCTCATCCTTTCTTTATTTGGTTTGTAAAAAAAATAAAACTCACATTCTTAGGAATGTGAGTTTATAATAATCATAAATATTTTTATAATTTATAAACACCTATATTACATTCCCGCCGAATGACTAGATAAAATTATGGCAGGTCTCCTGACTCATGGATCATCCTCATGCTTACCTTCCCAGCCATATTTAAATTAAGCCAGTGGTTATTAAGCTTTGTCACCATTTACAGTAGCGGGGGCTGTAGTGGAATTAAACCACTTTCCCTATTAAACTTTACAAAAGTACCACAACATATTAATTGTTCATTTAAAAACAAGCTTATTATACAATAACTGCTCTTATTTTTCAATAAAATGTTTTCATAGTTTATTTTAGGCATACCTCATCCAAAAGTAACCTCTCTAAAACTGTTACATTTAAATCTTTAAGTTTATCACTATATATTACTGCTGATTTTATATTACAAATAAATAGCATAGGGGCATCAGCTAAGATTAATTCATTTATTTTATCATGGAATTTCCTAAGTTTTTTAGGATTTATACATGTTTTACTTTGAGACATCAATGATATTACCTCTTTATTATAGTATCCCATTTTAAAATAACTAGCCTCCATATTAAATAAAGATTGTAAATAATTATCTACTCCTCCAGTATCTGCCGCCCATGTTGCAACAATTAAATCACATTGCTCTAACCCCTCATTGCTTAGAAGTATATTTCTTGGCATTGTTATCAATTTTGTTTTCACACCAACGTTTTCAAAATCTTCTACAAGATTTGTTATTACTTCCGTTTTATCATCTTTAAAGGATTGTTCCACTCCTATTTCTAAAGTATGTATGGATGAATTATATCCTCCTGTTTTTAGAAGATTTCTAGCCTTTGTAACATTGTAATCATATATTACATCACTAGTATTATACATTCCCTTTGGAAAAATAGATCCATATTTCGATGCAAGACCTAAATAACAATTTTTTATTATTTTTTCTGTGTTTATAGCATAATTAAGGGCTTGTCTAATCTCTTTTTTAGCAAATATGTCTTTTCTTTTTAAGTTAAATATACCTATTTTAGTTGCTAATGTATTAAATGATGTCCAGTTAAAACTATCATTATTTTTAAATTCTTCTATAAGCTCGTATAATCCATCACATCTTATGAAATCTAATTTATTATTACTTAATTCTTCTTTCACATCTATATCATCATATACTAATTTTATATTATCAATATATGATTCCCCACCATAATACTCTTTAAACGATTTAAGATAAATTGCCTCGTTATCTATTTTATCTATTTCATAAGCTCCACACCCTACAAGTTTCTTATTGTTTAAGTATTCTTTTTCATTGAATATTGCACATATTGGTTGTGATAAATTCATTAAAAGTTCTGTATATGCATATTTTAGTTTTATTTTAATAGTATGCTTATCTATGCACTTAATGCCTTTAACATCATTACATACCCCACCTATATATTCATCAGCCCCCTCTATACAATCTATTAAGTATTTATAGTTTGATTTTGATTTTGGATTCAAAAGTCTTTCCAACGAAAACTTTACATCTGTACTAGTAAGTTCTACTCCATTATGAAATTTTACACCTTTTCTTAATTTAAAAACCCAAGTAAGATTATCTTCTTCCAGATTCCAATTTTTTGCTATAGCTGGAAAAACATCTGCTGAGTATCTTTGTTGAACTAACGTAGAACAGACATTTTGATATATGCTAGATTCATCAACCTGTATTAAATAAATAGGGTCTCTTTTTTCAATAAAATCTGAACTTATCTTCACTTTACTTTTTAATACAAAATCCCTTTTCTCATTTTCTTTTAAAAAACTTAAAAGATTAATATTCTCTTCTTTAACTTTCTCTGAAAATATTTTTAGAGTTTCCAATGAATTTTTAACAAACTCCGCACTCATTAATGTTGTTTCAACTATGGAAATAATTTTTTCTGCATATACTTGTATATCTTCTGATATCACATTTATAGAGTCAACTGAAACCAATTGTTCTTCTATTACTTTATTCATTTCAGTTATTATTACTTTAGACTTTTTAGAAGCATCAGATATATCTTTAAATGTTTCTTTAGTTTTATTTGATGAATCTATTCCTATATTTATCTTTTCATCACTTTTCTTTATAGCATTTAAAGTATTTTCTATACCATTATTTACTTCTTTTAAAATTTTAGTTATTTCATCTGCAAAGCCTTTACTCTGTTCTGATAGATTTTTTACTTCGCCAGCTACAACACTAAAGCTTTTACCATATTCCCCAGCCCTAGCTGCTTCTATAGATGCATTTAATGCTAATAAATTTGTCTTAGATGATATATCTTTAATTGCATCAGATATATGGTTTATACTTTGAAAGTTTTTACTTAAATCTATTACCTCTTCTTTTATATATTTAGCACTATTTATTATATCTTCCATAGATTTTAATGAATCTAATATTATATTATTGCCTCGCTCTACTACCTTTATTGTATTGTTTGCTTCCTCACTTGAATTTCCTATATTTCCATTTAACTTATTTAAAACACCTGTAAATCCATGTATTTCATTTATTATCTTTGATATTACATCGAATTGAGTGTCTACTGTAAGAGAGATTTGATTTATTGAATATAGCAATCCATCCATAGTACTATTAACATCATCAACCTTATTTATAAGCTTACCCATAGATACTCTTTGATTTCCTTTTATTATGCAAATGTTTTCATTTTCTACAACCTCAATATCCATTTGATTAACTTCTTGTTTTTCTATATATATGTCTTTATTTTTGTCTTTTCGTTTAAAAAGCATATATTTTCCCCCCAAATAATTGTTTCAATACATAAAATATACCTAATATTCCTTATAATAGTATACCACTTTTAAATATCATACTAAATATATATTTTAAGTTTCAAAGCTATTTTTCTCACAATCAAACACTTGTATAATTGTTTTTATAACATAACTTAATAACATGTACAAGATTATAAGTTTTTATTTTAGTAGTTATATCATTAACACATAAAATCAGTTTTTATAAAAGAAAACTACCTAAGAAAATATATTATAATCTCAAGTAGTTTTTATGTATAAACACTATAATGTTATGTAAAAATATATCTCATTTAATTTATAAATCTCTATCAATATCTTCAAATCCATTTTTAAACCACTGTACCAAACATCTCTTTATTGGCTTCTCAAGTCCATCTTTACCCCTATAAGATAATTTTTTAAATCTAGCTATCTTAGTTGATAATGCATCCATAACCAAATTACTTATATAAACTGGTGGAAGTGATGGTGTTACTATTTCATCATGACCTATGCATTCTTCACTAGACGAAAAAACTATAAAACTTCTGCATCTCAATGGTCTGACTTCATATATACTACATGCTCCTTCTCCATTTAAAAACATACATGGATTATTTTCTTTTAAATATTTATGGTACATGTTTCTGAGCTCTTCTTCTTTCATGTTATGAGGACTATCTGCAGTTCTTACATTGTTATTAATTTTATCTATATAACTTTTTATTTCTATAAGCTCTTCTTCTGTTCTTGTTTCTTTTAAGTGTCTTCTTATGAGTTCTGCTTCTACTGGTGTACACTCTAAGTAAAGACTACAACAATGTGAGCAACCCTTACTACAAGGTGCATAGGATGAAAATTGTTCTATTCCTTTATCTGCCATAGTATATATATCTTTTACGACTATTAACCCATTAGATAAATTCAAAAACTCATTGTCATCTAAACAAAATATATTACTTAATCCATAGTCTGCTATATTATCATATATATCCATATTTTTTGTATTGTTAAATATAATTTCTTTTCCCTCATAGTTTTTTCCTAATGTGAAATACTTGTGTTTTTTTTGCAAACAACATTCTTTATGTATCTTGCCACTATTACAAGGACATAATTCATTTCGGGATATTTTTATTTCTTTTTCTTTCTTATATGTTTTTTCCATAAATCCTCCTAAAAGCTTTTAATGTTCCATAAAGTTATTCTAATTTTAGCTTATAATTTTCTCAAAATTAGCATTGTTACAACTAAAGCTTAAAATAACTTACCTAAGGCACTTATCAGTGCTTATTCATAACTTAAAAAGTTATGAATATTAGCAATAATAGCCATGGAATAAAAGGCATTGAGCCCAATTATAACATATGTTTTAAGAAAACTCAAAAGCTATACACTAGTAGCCTAAAGCACCAATGTATAGCTTTTCATTTTTTTTACTATTGCTTATTCTCTTTTTTATATTTATCTAATAAGATTGATATTAAATTATTTGCAACTGTAAAATTCTTATACTGATCATTTATAACCATTCTATTTTCATCCCTCAAAAAGAAATTGAATCTTAATCTATATATTATAAGCATTGTAGCCAAAACTCTATTTTTTTCTGTTGGATTGTTCTCCAATAAAACTTTTTGTGTAAAATCTTTAAATTTATATTCAGTCTCTCCATTAGTAAATGTTTCATTTACATTATAAGTTAATTGATCAAACAATTTATTTGTTTTACCATCTTCAACATAACGATTTTTAAAATACGTAAAATAAGCATCTATAAAACTTGAAGATTTACTTTCACTAGCTATATTTAATGTATTAAGAACAAAATTTGCTAGTTGCTGAGCATTACAGTTTCCTTTACAAGTTTCTGCGTCAAACATATCCCACATGAATGTAAATAACTTAAGCTGGTTTAAATCTTCTAAATCTAGCCTTGGGCTGTAATCCAAATATTTATTTAACCATCTTAATTCATCAAACTCTAAAAAATCCATAATACCCCTCCTATTAATTTAATGACCACTATATTAAATATAGTATATCGCTTAACATTATATTTATTATAATCTTATTACTTAATTTATAATATAGTATTTACTATATGTTAACCTTATATTTCAAGAATTTTCATAATAGTTATACAAATTTGTTAATTTATTCAATAAATACAACTTTAATCATAAAAGTCACATTCCACTGCTATATCCAAATTATTTTCCTCTTTAATATAATCCATTATTGAGTTAAATAACTTTTTATTAACAACCTCATCTTTTATGTTTATATTTTGATTTCCGAACCCTTTCATACCTTCCCTAACCTCTTTAAATTCAGGTAACTCCTTTAATAATGGCCCTAAGTCTGGTCTTTCAAATCCTCCATGTTCATCTATTGTATCTAAAACTTTACAAGGTATATAACTAAACATCCCTTTATACTTGTCTTCATAAGTAGCCCCTATATAAAATGCATTTTCTTTATTATTCAAACATTTTATATTCATTTCATAATACCATTCCTTAAGTTTATCAAAATTATCAATAGTACATTTTGGTGCCTTATGTTTCTTTAAGTTTGATTTTACAGCATTATCAAATTCTTCTAAGCTTGATGTTGGCATATTTTCTATCTTATACTTTATAACAAATACAGTATCACATATAAAAATATCATAAACCTTTTTGTTTTTCTTTCTACTATTAAAAGATTTTTTTCCTGTTCCAAAAAGTAGTATATCTCCAACCTCAAGTTCTTTTAAATCAGCTATAAAATTTTGTTGATAGCTAGAATATAAAAACATATTGCCCATGACACATGGATCTGTGTTAAAAAAATTACCTTCATTTGTTTCTAGATTAAGTTTACTATGGATGGCTGTTGGATGGTCTTTCTTTTTTAATATGTCCTTAACAAGGGTAAACTCTGAACTACCTTCCCATTCTCCCCAAAATCCAAATTTACACTGTACTACATCCTTGTTCAAAACTTTTCCATTCGTAACCATATATTTTCTAGTATGACCCCTATCTTTTGAACTTGGACATATTCCATCATTATATTTTGATATATTCCTTTCACATCCAGGGTGAAAAAACAAAACAAGTCTTCTCAATGGTATTCCCTCCCACAAATTTAATAATAAATAAGCTGTATATATTTATATCTCTCTAAATAAATATTCAAAATTTGTGGTTATTATTCTTAATATTTAAGCATTTATATATATTTTTTTAATATCTAAGTAAATTTGAGCAAAAAAATATACCAAGCCAGAAATATTCCTAGCTTGATATACCCTTTAAGTTATAACAATTAATAACTTTTTCTAACGAAACATTTTTGTTTCATTAGAGTTCTCTTCCTATTCCTCTAATTAAATATAAATAATAAATCATAATCTATGCTAATTAATTTACAACTTCATTATAAAGTAGTCTTACAAAGTTTGTCAATTGTATTTTATATTCAATTTGAATTAACTACATTTTAATATTGAAGCTTATTTTTCAATTTTAAACTTGTACTATCAATATTATAATATAAACTAGCAAGAACTTCACTATATTTTTTCAATAAATTCTAAATTGTCTATCATTTTTTTCTATGAAGGTTATCACGTTTATAAATATTCTCTATAGTTGATAATATTTTGATTGAAATTTATTAATTTATGCCTTATACAAGTTAAATTATACTAAATTTTATTTTTTCATCATATTACCACACCCTACCTTCTTATATCATTAAAATTCTTTGTTTTTCTTATTTTTATAAACTTTTTACCTTTGAAACCTGGGAGTTTTGTTACTTGAGCCTATTTTTTCTTAGTATTTATAAACTTATTTCTTAGTAACATAGTTTTCATCATTTTTTCACGCCAATATTTTTTCTTACTATTACTAAACAAAAAGATAATTTTTTCTAAACATTAATTTAATATTTCTTTCTTAAGTACTTATTTCATTGATATAGAACGTATAAATCAATAAATTTTTTTTTGATAAAATTATTGATTTATAGTGATATAATATATATAATATTTCTTGTTGTTTAGAAATTTTAAACTTAAAGTTTACTAATATAAATGTTTTTCTTAGGAGGTGTAAAATATGCATATAGGAGAGAAAATTAAGCGACTTAGAGTTGAAAAACAATTAACCCAAGAAGAATTAGCAAACAGATGTGAATTATCTAAAGGATTTATTTCTCAATTAGAGAATGATCTGACTTCTCCATCTATAGCTACTCTTATGGATATTTTAGATATTTTAGGTACGAATTTACAAGAGTTTTTCAGTGATCATCAAGTAGAAAAAATAGTCTTTACTGAAGAAGATATGTTTGAGTCAGATAACAATGATTTAAAATATAAAATAATGTGGCTTGTGCCCAATGCACAGAAAAATGAAATGGAACCAATAATGGTTACCTTAGAACCAGGTGGTCATTTCGTAGAAGATAATCCTCATGAAGGTGAAGAATTTGGATATGTTTTATCTGGAAATATACACCTTCATATTGGAGAAAGACATATAAAAGTAAAAAAAGGAGAAAGCTTTTATTTTAAACCCAAAGCTAACCATTATATATCTAATGCTGGCAAAACTCAGGCAAAGGTTATATGGATAAGTACTCCACCAACATTTTAGATTAATAGAAAGAGGTGTTGATTTTGAATGATCATATCATTGAATTAAAAAACATATCTAAAACTTATGGTAGTAATACTGTTTTAGATTGTTTTGATCTTAATATAAAGAAAAATGAATTTTTAACATTACTTGGGCCTAGTGGATGTGGTAAAACTACAACTTTGAAAATATTAGCTGGCTTTGAAACTTCTGATAGTGGTGATGTTATATTTGAGGGACATAAGATAAATGATATTCCCCCATATGAAAGACCACTAAATACAGTATTTCAAAAATACGCTTTATTTCCTCATATGGACGTATATGAAAATATTGCATTTGGATTAAAATTAAAGAAACTATCTAAAGATAAAATAGATAAATCCGTAAAGGACATACTGAAATTGGTTGCTCTTGAGGGATTTGAAAAAAGGAAAATAGAATCTTTAAGTGGTGGTCAGCAACAAAGAATAGCTATAGCTAGAGCTTTAGTAAACAACCCTAAAGTGCTACTTCTAGATGAGCCTCTAGGCGCACTTGATTTAAAATTAAGAAAAGAAATGCAAATTGAGTTAAAAAAAATACAACAAAAACTTGGTATAACTTTTATCTTTGTAACTCATGACCAGGAAGAGGCCCTAACTATGTCCGATACTATTATAGTTATGAACAATGGTAAAATTCAACAAATGGGTTCACCTGAAGATATATATAATGAACCTGCAAATGCTTTTGTAGCTAATTTTATAGGTGAAAGTAATATAATTGATGGTTTCATGATTGAAGACTTTAAAGTTAACTTTTGTAATCATGAATTCGAATGTGTTGATAAAGGTTTCGGATGTAATATTCCTGTACAAGTCGTTATAAGACCTGAAGATGTTAAAATTGTTGACCCATCTCAAGGAATGCTTAAAGGATTGGTTACTTCTGTGATTTTCAAGGGAGTTCATTATGAAATTGGTGTAAATAACAATGGTGTAAATTGGATTATTCATAATACTAAATGTGTAGAAATTGGGACTGAAATTGGAATGGATTTAACCCCTTTTGACCTTCATATAATCTCTAAGGATGATTACTAATGAAAAGATCAAAAAATCTTTCTTCTTATCCATATCTTATATGGAGTAGTATTTTTATTGTATTTCCGTTATTAATAGTATTATTCTTTAGTTTTACTATTAAAGATGAACAGTCCTATGTATTTTCTTTATCCAATTACACAAAATTAATTGATCCAATATATGCCAAAGTTTTCGGACTTTCATTTTCCCTTGCTATTGTATGCACAATTTTATGCCTTTTAATAGGCTATCCTGTAGCTTATATAGTTTCTAAACTTCATGTTAAGAAAAGAAATTTAATAATAACATTACTTATTCTACCTATGTGGATGAATTTTCTACTAAGAACCTATTCATGGATGTCCATACTTGGTAATAAAGGTATTATTAATTCTCTTATTATGAAATTGGGATTTGAAAAAATTAACATGTTATATACAAATGGTGCTGTCCTTCTAGGTATGGTATATAATTTCTTACCATTTATGATTTTACCAATATACACAGTACTTATAAAAATAGATAATGACCTAATAGATGCTGCTGAAGATTTAGGAGCAACAAAATGGCAAGTATTTAAAAAAGTTATTTTCCCACTGTCTATTCCTGGAGTTGTTTCTGGTATTACAATGGTATTTATGCCTGCAGTCACTACTTTTGTTATATCTCGACTTCTTGGTGGAGGCCAATATATGCTAGTTGGTAACTTAATAGAACAGCAATTTACAGCAATGGATGATTGGAATTTTGGTTCTTCTATATCAATATTCATGATGATAATAATCTTAATCTCCATGGCACTAATGTCTAAATATGACAAAGATTCTAAAGAAGGTGGTGGTCCATTATGCTAAAAAAATTTAAAAATATAAGTTCAAAACTATACCTTATTCTAATATTTATATTTTTATATGCTCCTATAGCCGTTTTAATTGTTTTTTCCTTTAATGACTCAAAATCAATGGCTACATGGAATGGCTTCACCTTAAAATGGTATTATCAACTTTTTAATAATACAAGAATATTACGCGCACTTTATTACACAATAGGAATTGCAGTAGCATCGTCAATAATTGCTACTATAATCGGAACTATAAGCGCTATAGGTATACACAAAAGTAAAGGCTTTAAGAAAAAGATACTGCTAAATATAAACTATATACCAGTTTTAAATCCGGATATAGTTACTGGTATATCTCTTATGTGTTTATTTATAGTTTTTCGTTCTATATTTGATGTTCAGTTTGGATTAGTTACTATGCTTCTTGCACATATAACTTTCAACATTCCCTATGTTATATTGTCAGTACTACCCAAATTAAAACAACTTCCTCAAAACTTAGAAGAAGCTGCATTAGATTTAGGTGCAAGTCCTAGCTATGCATTAAGAAAAGTAATTTTACCACAAATAAAGCCTGGCATAATTTCTGGATTTCTAATAGCCTTTACTATGTCTGTTGATGACTTTGTAATAAGCTTTTTCACAACTGGTTCAGGAGTTACTAACTTATCTATAGAAATCTATTCTATGGCTAAAAGAGGTATTAAGCCTGAAATAAATGCATTATCAACTTTAATGTTCGCTGTAGTTTTAATCTTATTACTTTTCATGAATAGAAAAGATACAATTATTGGAGGTGAAGCTATTGAGTAAATTCAAAAAATTAACTTCTTTAGTTTTGATTACATTACTATTTACCTCATTATTTTCTGGTTGTTCTAACAATTCTACTGGTATAACTTTAAATTTTTTAAATCAAGGAGACTATATAGACGAAGAATTATTAGAAGAATTCCAAATGGAAACAGGAATAAAAATAAATTATGAAAGTTTTAGTACAAATGAAGAAATGTATCAAAAGTTAAAATCAGGTGTAAACCAATATGATATTGTTATCCCATCTGAATATATGATTCAAAGACTTATATCAGATGATATGCTTGAAAAACTTGATTTTAATAATATCCCAAATATAGATAATATAGATTCAAAATTTAAAAATCTTCCCCATGATCCTAACAACCAATACACTGCCCCTTATATGTGGGGAACTCTAGGTATTTTGTATAATTCTGAAATGGTAACTGACCCAGTTGAAGATTGGGATATTTTATGGAATCCTAAATATAAGGGTGAAATATTTATGGTTGATTCCATGAGAGAATCTTTAGGTGTAGCACTACAAAAACTCGGTTACTCTTTAAATTCAACAAATGATAATGAAATTGCTGCTGCAAAAGAAGAATTAATTAAACAAAAACCTCTTGTTAGAGCATATATGGTAGATGAGACTAAAGAAAGAATGGCTGCCGAGGAGGGATCTTTATCCGTTACTTGGATTGGAGAGGCTATTCTTGCAATGGAAAGAAACAGTGATCTAAAATATGTTATACCTGATAAAAGCAATATTTGGATAGATGCTATGTGTGTCCCAAAAGGTTCTACTCACAAAGCTGAAGCTGAACAACTTATAGACTTTTTACTTGAAGCTGAAATAGGAAAACAAAATGCAGAATATATAGGTTATCCAACAGCTAATAAAGCTGCTTATGAATTATTAGAAGATGATGTTAAAAACAACAAATCAGCATACCCTGATGCTTCTTCTTTAAATCATTTAGAATATTTCTCCGATTTAAGAGAAAACTTAAAGAAATATGATGATGCTTGGTTAAAAGTAAAATCCAAATAGAAATAGGGAGAAACCACATAAAAGCATGTAGTTTCTCCTTATTTTATTTCATGTGCCTTACTCTTTAATATTTTTTATAGGTAATTTTATTATAAAATCACTACCTTCATTTAATTTACTCTCAACTGATATACTTCCTCCATGTAATTCCACAATAGACTTCACTAATGCCAGACCTATTCCACTACCACCTTTTCTACTATCCTTCTGATTATTTGCTTGCTTAAATCGTTCAAATATAAGTTTTTGATCCTCATCACTTATCCCTGTTCCTGTATCTTTAACATGTATTTCGATATATTTTTCATTGTCATATATATTCACAGTAATTGTTCCCCCATCTGGAGTAAACTTTACTGCATTAGAAATTAAATTAACAACACATCTTTCTATTTCAACACCATCACACCAAATTATTTTTTCCTCTATTTCAGGATCTACTATAAGTTCTACCCCATTACTCTCTATATATGATTTCATAGAAAGTGAAATTTCTTCCACAATATAAACTATATCTTGATTTTTGCAGTTTATTTTGTAACTTCCTGCTTCCATTTTCGATGTATCTATAATATCTGTTATTATCCTCAAAAGACTATTAGAATTTTTATTTATTATTTTCATATATTTTTTTACATGTTCTTTAGAAATTCCAATTTCACCCTTATTAAAATTATTTATAAGCTGAACTGTTGATAATATTACATTTAACGGAGTTCTAAGTTCATGAGATAAATTTACAAAATAATCATTCTTATATTTTTCTTGACTTAAAAGCTTTGAATATAAAATTTTATTCTCATCTAACTTATTGTTCAACTCTTTAGTTCTTTGCTTCACCAAATTTTCTAGTATTTTAACATAATTCCATATAATAAATGCAATAATTAATGCTAATATTATATATAAATTATATGCAAAAACCGACTTCCATGGTGGATTATTGATTTCTATATCTAACTGTGTTTCATCACTCCAGGTTCCTCTATTAGTTTTAGCTTTAACTTTAAATTTATAATTACCACCATCTATATTAGTATATGTTACATGCTGCCTATTATTTGTATATATCCATTCCTTGTCTACTCCTTCAAGCATATAAGCATATTTGATACTATTAACATTATTATAACTAGGCACAAAAAAATCTATGGAAAAGTAATTTGAATTGTATTTTAGTTCTATTTTCTCTTGTACGTTTATTTTTTTATCATAAACTTTAAATTCGTCAATTATTACCTTATCCTGACTTGTATTTTCCTCTATATCTTTTGCATAAAAGCTATTCAATCCATTTGTCCCTCCGAAGAACAACTCATCATCATAGCTTTTATATGCCGAAGATCCATTAAACTCATTACCTTGTAATCCATCAGATACACTATATAAAGAAAATATATTATCTTTTTTATCTAATCTACATAACCCATAATTAGTGCTAACCCAAGGATTATCAAATTCATCAATTAAAACCCCATATGTATAGTTGTTACTTAATCCCTCATCTTCTGTATATTTTGTGAAAATTTCTGTCTTAGGATCAAATTTATTAAGACCATACATTGTAGCTATCCACATATTTCCTTCTTTATCTTCAGTTATATCCCTTATTCCATTATTGCTTATTGTTTTTTCATCAATATCATCAGACCTAAATGATTTTATAGAGTTATCCTCTTTATTAAATCTTATAAGTCCACCATAATAAGCTGAACCAAACCACATATTATTGTTATTGTCTCCATAGACAGCCACTATATTTTTATCATCTACACCATTATCTATTAATATTTTATTATAATTTGTGAATTTCTCGTTAGTTAAATCTAGTGAATCTATACCTCTATGTGTTCCTATCCATAAAATATTGTTATTATCAACAAACAATGATCTTATTTCATTACTTATTATTGAATTACCCGAATCATTAGTTTTAAATCTAGTAAATTTTTTATCTTTTTTATTGTATTTGTTTAACCCATCATTTGTGGCAATCCAAATATTATCATCTTTATCTCCTACTATTTCAAGTATCTTATTATCACTTATACTATTTTCATTATTTTCATCATACTTAATATTTGTAACTTGTCCAGTATCTCTATTTATTACATTTAACCCATCATTTATAGTTCCTATCCACAAAAGTCCTTCTTTATCCTTGTATATGCCAGTAACACAATTATCACTTATGCTACTTTTGTCATTAACTTTTCTATAATGATTAAATAAAGGTTTTGGATTGAAAACACTTATCCCTTTTACGGTTCCTACCCATATAGCTCCTGATTTATCCTGATAAATGCTTTTGATATTATTATCAATAATACTTTTATCGTAACACATATTGTTTATATATCTTTTAAAGTTATCTTCTATTTCATTATAAGAACACAGACCTCCTGCAGTACCTATCCATATCTTATTATTAGAATCTTCAAATATACTTTGAACCATATTTGATGCTATACTATTAGCATTATTATTGTCATACTTGTACCACTTAAACTCATTAGTATCCTTATTATACAGATTTAGCCCACCATGTCTAGTTCCTATCCATACTCTTCCAAGATTATCTTCAAGTATTTTATATACCTCATCACAACTTAGTCCATTTTTATCCTCCATATATACTCTTGTACTATCACTTTCTTTGTTATAAACAAATACTCCAGATTTAGTAGCTATCCAAATTTGTCCCAATTTATCTTCACATAAATCAGTTACAAAACTGCTTTCTATAGACTTTTCCATTTCGGGTATATTAATTTTTTTAAACTTATCTCTTTCTCTATCATATTTAATTAATCCATTTTCAGTTCCAATCAAAATTTCCCCATTATTATCCATAAGTATTTTAGTAACATTATTGTTATACATAGGTTCACTATCCATTTGTAAATTATATCTCTTATTGGTTTCTGTTTCAGGATTAAATCTATTAATTCCATTTATAGTTCCTACCCAAAGTTGTCCATCATAATCTTCTACAACGCTAGATATGTAGCTTTCACTTAAGCTGTATATATCATTTTTATTGTACTTATATACCTTAAATTCTTTTCCATTATATTTATTTAACCCATCTCCTGTGGCAAACCACATATATCCATGTTTATCTTGTACTATTCCCTGTACTGAACCTTGTGACAAACCATCATCTATAGTTATTCTATTAAAATTAATTTCATTATTTGATGCCTTTGTATAATACACCTTAACATTTAATAAAACAATTAAACTTATCAAAAATATCATTAAACTTTTAAGTCTTTTTAAATTCAAAATATATTTCCTCCATTAAATCATTCTAATATATAGAATGCCACATTTAACCAATATTTACAATATAATCGGTTAAAATTTATTTTTTACCAAATATTTTTGTGTTTTTATACAAAACCTTTTTATATTTTTATATTTTTTCACAATATAGTTAGTGAATAAGTTGTGTTACCACAAATCATTGTAGCAATTTATTCATTGCTGTATAAAAAAGGCTACACCCTTTTTTAATTGACAATTGAGAATTGACGATTGACGATTATTGTTGAAAGTCACGGACTTCCTAAATATAAAGTTAAAGGTTGAGAGTGGAAAGTTGAAAGTTTAGGTTTTAAAATCTTCCTAAGAAGATTTATCCTTCAATTGTCAATTCTCAATCATCAATTGTCAATTCATTCCAAGCTTCCTAAGAAGATTTCACCCTTAACTTATCACTTGCAACTTGTCACTGACTAAAAATCTCTTTAACCCTAGATTTTGTAAGCATTTTAGGATTAAAAATTTCTATACTATTCTACAAATTAAAAAAGGTAGCATCATAATTTTAATATGTTGCTACCCTTTTTAGATATCTTATTGTGCTAACATTATATCCAATATAACATTATCTGTATTATTCATAGCTTTATTTCCTAGAACACCTAAGTTTTTTATGGTGATTTCAACATCTTCATTTACTATTCCATCTGTAACCTTAGGTGTAATTTTATTCATACCTAGTTTTGCACATTGTATAGCTCCTCCAATACCTGTAGCTATTTTAAGAGCACATGTACCATTGGCTCCATCACATATCATCCCTGAAACATTTCCAATCATATTTTGTATAGAACATTTTATATTTTCCAAACTTCCCCCTAATAGATATGCGATAGCTGCACTAGAACCTGTAGCTGCTGCAATTCCTGCTCCACACAATGGCGATAACCTGCCTATAAATGATTTAAGATGTATTGTAACAAGATTGCTTATTGCTAAAGCTCTAGCCAATTCCTCATCACTCTTACCCAATTCCTCAACTAATACTACCGAAGGCATTGTTGCTGTTATACCTTGATTACCACTTCCCGCCGTAGCCATTATAGGTAGTGAACATCCCGCCATTCTAGCATCTGATGCTGCTGCTGTTCCTGATATCATCTTTGTTTCAATGGAATTACTTAATGATAATTCATTATCTTCATTAATAGTCTTTCCTATAGAAAGTCCATAATTACCACTTAACCCTTCCTGTGAAACTTTTTTGTTAACAATTGCTCCCTGTAACAGAAACTTTATATCCTCATAATCTATTGTTTTTGCAAAGTTATATATTCCCTCAATTGTTATTTCTTTTGACATATCATTTTCATTACAACTATTTTCCTCATTTATTTTATCAAATAAAATTTTCTCATCTAATTCTATTCTAACTATATTATCATGACATGATTTTATTATTACCATTGCCATGTGATTTTTACTCTTGCATATAACTTCTATATATAATTTATCACTTATATCCTTAATTTTTGTTTTTATTTTATTGCTCTCAACCATTAATTTTGCATCTTTTACATGATCTTTTCTTATATTTTTCAAAACTTCAAGTCCTGCATCAGCATCCCCACCTATTGCTCCTAAAGCTGCTGCTATATCAATACCGATGTTATCCGTCCCTGGTATACCTACACCTAAAGCATTTTTTATTATATTTGCACTTAAATTCAGCTCTATGGACTCTACTTTTTCTTTTAACACCTCTTTAGCTTTAGCTGTTGCATATGCTATTGCTATTGGTTCTGTACATCCTAAAGCTAAAACCACTTCATTTTTTAAAAGGTTAATATACACCTCTTTATTCATATAGTTACACCCTCTTTGTTATTTTTTTTCAATGTGCCTTATGTTATTTTTATATAGTTTCTTCTTTATTATCATTATTCTCTTTCATTAAAAAATACACAGGTATTCCTATAATTAATCCACCTAATCCCCATAGAATTTTTTCCATTGAAGATTGTAATAATAACCATCCACTTACAAGTACAGCTAGTATAGGTATAACTGGTCCAAATGGTACTCTAAATGAACTCTTTAATTCTGGTTTTTTCTTTCTTAACACTATAACCGCTAAACAAGTAGGAACATATTGGGCAAATCTTGAAACAACACTTATAGCTGCAAGTTTACTAAAGCTTCCTGATAATGCTATAGGTATTGCTAAAGCTACAGTTATTATAATTGCAACATACGGAGTTCCTCTTTTTCCTTTTTTAGTTATGATTTTAGGCAATAAGCCATCATCTGCTAAGGCAATTCCACTTCTTGGAGTTATAAATGATGCTGCTATATTTATTCCACCTATTGATATTAATGTTCCTGCACTAACTAATGCTGCCCCCATTGGTCCTAAAAATATAGATGTGGCATCTGCAACTGGAGTTGCAGTTTTTGCAAGACCTTCACCTAATATTCCTATTGACACAGCTTGTATTAATAAATATATTAAAGAAACTATTACCATTACTGTTATAATTGCCTTAGGTACATTTTTTTCCGGATTATCCATATCTTCTGCCGCTACAGCTATTGATTCAAATCCTGTAAATGCATAAAATATTAAAAGAGCTGCTGCTCCAAAGGAACCTGATTGATACTCTCCATGTAGAAATACTGGTGTGAAATTACTTCCCTTTATAAAGAATATACCAACAGCTACAAATATTATTAATGGAACCAATTTTCCAACAGTTATTATATTATTAAGAGCTTTTGATATATTTACTCCTATTATATTTATAATTCCAAGCCCAACTAACATACAGACAATAATTATATTGCTTACTGTTTTATCTGCTGCTGGAGCCCATACTTTTGATAATGCTGTAGTAAATGCTGCAGCCATAGCTGCCCAAGCTATTATTCCTATAGCCCATTTCATAAAGCCTACTTCAAACCCTATAAAATCTCCAAATGCTTCTTTTGCATAAACATAAGGTCCTCCATTTTTCTTAAAAAGTCCTCCAACCTCTGCAAAACACATAGCTATACTAATAACAAGTATAGTATCAAATAAAATTACAGCTAAACTTGCAGGACCTATTAATTCCATTGCTTGGTTTGGAAGCAAAAATATACCTGAACCTATGATTGCATTTATTCCTAATAAAACAATACTCCAAAAACCAAGTTTTTTCTTATCATCACCCATTAATGATTCCTCCTTTGATATGTAATTATTTTTTCGATGCTTCTTCAACTAACTTTTTAAATATATTAAGCATTTTTTCATAATTCTTTGCTAACATTTCTGGATGCCATTGAACTCCCATTATAAAATGGTCTCCTATTTTCTCTATGGCTTCTATTGCACCATCTTTAGCATAAGCTGAGGCTATAAATCCTTTTGCTACATCTTTTATACAAAGGTGATGAAAACTATTTATTTCAGTTTCATCTCCTAGTATTTCATTAATTTTTGATCCGGTTACTGTTTTTACTGTATGAGTTGGAACATTAGATAGTGCACCTTGATTATGTTTTATATAGCATCCATCCATCAATGATAAATCTTGATATAAATTTCCCCCATTAACAACATTCAATATTTGATGCCCTCTGCAAATACCTAATATTGGAAGTCTACTATCCATAGCAAATTTTATTAATTTACTATCAAACTCATCTCTCTTAGGTAAAATCCCTCCAAGTTTCATATTAGGTTCTTCCCCATATAATAATGGATTAACATCATGTCCTCCAGACATTATTATCCCATCAATAGTTTCTAATTGAGATTTTATAACTTCTTCATCATAAACCATAGGAATTATATAAGGTATTCCACCTGCATTTACAACGGCTTGAACATAATCATCATTTACATATGCTCTTTCATATCCTGGGAACATTGTATCCCCATCTACAATTAAACTTCCTGATATACCTATAATCGGTTTTTTACTCATTTTTATGTCCTCCTCTATACTCCAACCTTGTGCTTTCCTTATTTATAAAGCAACTTTCATGCCAATCCAATAATTTTCTGTTAATTTCACCTTCTTAAATGGTGAATGCCCCTTCTGTGCAAACATTTTCACCAAATCTTTTTATTTAAGATTTGAAATTGTTAGATTATATATAAAATTCCACAAACTAAAACAGGAACTTAAATTGGCATTTATATTACCTATTTAAGTTCCTATTTTCTATCCTATTCTATATTATTTTCTTAATTAGTTATAATATTTTTTCCAAGCTCTGTCAGTTTGCTTCCTTTTCTTCCAACCGTTGAATCTATAAATCCTAACTCCTTTAGCAGTGATAGTATTTTTTTTATTTCCCCTTCAGATGTCTCTATCCCTTTGTCTGTTAATATATCAAATATTGCGTTTCTTCCTACAGATTCATTTATTGAGTTAAATTTATTAATTATTTTCACTATATCTACACATCTTTCAAAATTACACTTACTTTTTAAAATATAAACACACTCATCATATTCATTTATCTGTTCTTCCTCTACATTAAAAGGTAAGTCTTCATACATTGCAATATCATTACACATTAAAGATATATATGATGCTACATTTTGTAATTCTCTTATATTCCCTGGCCAATTATAATTTAATAGTTTTTTAATAGCATCTATTGAAAATTTTATATCCTTTTTCATAAATTCTTTTAACAGTTCCATTATATCGCCCTCTCTATTTCTTAAAGGAGGAACCCTTAATGGTAAAACATTTAATCTATAATATAGATCTTCTCTAAATTGACCTTTATGTATCATACTTAATATATCCTTATTTGTTGCTGCTATAACCCTTACATTTATGTCAATAATTTTTTCAGATCCTATAGGCATAACTTGCCTTTCTTGCAGCACCCTAAGAAGCTTAGTTTGCAATAACAATGGCATGTCTCCTATTTCATCTAAAAATATAGTACCATTGTTAGCAAGCTCAAATAATCCTTTTTTCCCTTCTTTTAAAGCTCCAGTAAAAGCGCCTTTTTCATATCCAAACAATTCACTCTCCAAGAGGTTTTCTGGCATAGCCGCACAATTTACAGCAACAAATGGCTGTTTAGTTCTTTTAGATTCATTATGTATGGATTGAGCCAATAGTTCTTTACCTGTTCCACTTTCCCCTATTATTAGAACAGTTAAATCTGATTTTGACATTTTTTTTGCAATATCAATACATTTTTTCATAGATTCACATTGTGTTTTTATATCTTGAAAATAATATCTAGCTATTTGACCCTTTGTTTTTATTTGTTTTGTAAAATTTTGCTCTAATTGTTTTATGTATGTTATCTCTTGTACATTATAATAATATCCAAGTCCTGCTATACCAGTTTTGTTTATATTTATATATTTATTTTCAAACTGAAATACCTCATCAATAATTTCTTCTTTTTCTGTAATACCCTCAAGTTCTTCTGTAATTATATCACTTATATTTTTATCTTTAATTTCAGAATTTATATCCATTATTTTTCTAAAACTCTCATTTAATACATTTATTTTACCTTTATTATTAGTAAATATAATTCCATCCTTTGATAAATTTAAAATTGTATCCAACTCTTCAATTTTTAAAAACAGCTCTTTATACTTATCTCTTATCCCCACATCTAAACTCACAATTTTTTCAGAATACTTAACCAGTTTTTTGCTTATCTCAATATTATCTATTCCTAAACTACTAATTATTTGTATAAATGTAGATATATCTATGTATCTGTTTCCTAAATCTATTATAGTATCTATGTAATCTGGAACTCTTTCCTTGACTCCTGGAGTTACCGCTATTTTTATATGAGAATAATCTATCCCTTCATTAAATGCTATAAAATCTAAATGATTAATTCCAATTTCATAAAATAAACTTAAACTTTCATAGGTTGTTTGATCATTATCATTAACAACCAATATTTGCGTACCTTCAGGAATAGATAATATTTTATGTATATCTTTTTGTTGAAATGTTCTATTTAATACTACAATTTTACTTTTTTTACTTACATGTTTTTTCACTTCATAAGCTCTCTCGCTAATCATTACAAGGACAACATCATCATCTATTACATCATATTCATTTAAATTATCTAGAAAATATTTATTCATAATTATTTTATTCCCTAAAACCATTTTTAAGTTTTGCTCAAGAAACTCAACAAGCTGACTTTGTCTGTCTGTTATTATTGCTATAGTTTTCATAACACCCTCCTTAGCACATGAAAGAAAATAACAAGTCAAAGATGCCATGTATATTTCGTGTCAAACAAGGAGGTAATATTAGTTAATAGTACAGGCTATGGGCTAATATTACTGACGAAGTATGGCACAAAATAGACTAGCATACTGACTTGTTACTTTTTGAATGTGCCTAAGGTATCTTTTACTAAGACACCTTATTTATACTTCTAATATACATTATATATCAAAACCTTTAGGCACATGAAAGAAAATAGCAAGTCAAAGATGCCATGTATATTTTGTATCAGACAAGGAGGTGATATTAGTTCATAGTATAAGCTATGGGCTAATATCACTGACGCAGTATGGCACAAAATAGACTAGCATACTGACTTATTATTTTTTTGAATGTGCCTTAATTCCTAATTTAAAATATGTTTTTAGCATTAACATAACCAATCATTGTACCTTTGAAATACCATTTAGCTAATTAATAATTAACATCATAATTCTCTGTGCATAGAACATATTTATCTCTTACATATCCTTCAATTTCTAATGAGTCTTTTATATATCTTATTTTATACCAATTATCTAAATGCTGTATTACTTGTACGTTTTGTCCATTTTCAACACAATCTATGACTTCTCTAGATGTGTTGGCTTCTCTTCTAATATTTAGCAAAGTGCTAATGTTTCTTATTTTCCCATTTATTTCTGTTTTATTTTTTATTTCTTCTACACTGATTTCATCACTTGACTTATTACCATCAGTTTTATTTTCTTGTCCTATTTGTTCTTTAAATTCTCCCCAAAGGTTTGGTCTATCAACGATCATCATTTTCGGACAAGTTTTTCCAGTCACATCATTATGTCTTATTACATTTTCTTTAGATATATGGTATTTTTTCATAAGATGTTTTGTTAATTCTACTGTGTTTTCAAATGTCTTACCAAAATCATTATCTTCATTAACACACATCTCAATTGCAATAGAGTTTTTGTTATTCATTTTATTATTTCTAACTTCTCCAGAATGCCAGCCTAACCAATTGTCTTCTAATACTTGTACTATATTGCTATCATCCACTACATAATGAGCTGATACTTTTGCATCTTTATGATTTGCAAAAAAATCTCTGTTTGCCTGGGCATTTGCTCCCTTAGCCCTATTGTCTGTATCATGAATCACTATATATTTAGGTTTTATTTCAACACCTTTAGTATAATTTATATTTATAAGTTGCTTATTTATTGATATACCATTTATCAGACAATTATTGTTTTCATAAGCATAAGCTATATTTGTAGTAAAAAAGTTTACACACATAACTACACATAAAAATATCATTTTCTTATTATTCATTTATTCTCCTCCAAACACCATTTAATTACTACTTCTTAATTTATTACCATTTTTTATATTTTTAAACATGTCTCTAAGTTTTTTAAACAAAAGCTGCTATTCAATTATTTAAATCACAAGTTGATGTTAAAAACCACTGGCTTTCTAAATTTTTTTATCCTAGAAATCTTTTTAATAAGATTTCATCCTTAGCTTGTCACTTATAACTCATAACTGATTAAAGAATTTTATAACTTTTGTACATAAAAAAGGAGTGTTTCAAAATAATGTATTTTGAAACACTCCTTAACTATCTAATCTTTTACTTTCCCTCTATATAAGCTTCATCAAAGTATATATTTCCCAAAGCTGCAACTCTAACACCTTTTACATAACTCTTTATACCCTTAATTTGAGTATAGTAATAAAGAGGTAATATTGGCATTTGATCTAATAATACATCTTCTGCTTGACGCATTAATTTTTCTCTTTTAACTACATCTATTTCTTTCTTAGCATCAGCTACTAACTTATCATATTCCGGATTACTAAATCCACAATCATTTAATCCTGAAGTAGTTGTCCACATATCTAAGAAAGTCATTGGATCATTGTAATCACCAGTCCATCCATGTCTAGCAATTAGGTAGTTCTTATTTGTTCTAGTGGTTTGGAAAACCTTCCACTCTTGGTTTTGAAGTTCAACATTAATTCCTAAATTTTCTTTCCACATGTTTTGAACTGCTTGAGCCACATCCTTATGAGCTCCTTCTGTATTATACATTAAAACTAATGTTGGGAATCCTTTGCCATCTGTATACCCAGCTTCTGAAAGCAATTTCTTAGCTCCCTCAACATCGCCTTCTGCTTTAAAGTATTCTTTGTCAGTAAAATCTTTACCATCTTGCTTCAACATTCCTACTGGAACATAACCAAATGCTGGAATTTGTTCTCCTTTAGTTACATTCTCAACTATATCTTTTCTATTTATAGCAAGATTAAGAGCCTTTCTTACCTTTGCATCACTTAATGCTTTTGCAGCATCTGGACTTACTTCTTTAGCTTTATCACTTACATTTATAGAATAAAAATAAGTGGCTGTATTTTGAAACTTTGTTGCTAAATTACTTTTCAATGCTCCTTGTATTTCTGGAGTTGGAACTACATCAACCATATCAAACTGACCTGATTGATATCCAGCCCATGCAGATGTAGAGTCAGTTACCATAGACATAACAAGCTTATCTAGTTTAACTCTACCTTTATCATAATAATTTTCATTTTTAATAAAAGTTAAAGAGTCCTTTATTTTCCATTCACTCATTTTAAATGGTCCATTTGAAATGAAAGTTTCTACTTTAGTTGACCATTCCGGGTTATTCTCAACTATTTTTTTATTAACTGGATAATATGTTGCAAATCCAGTTAATTCTAGAAAATACTTTGTTGGGCTTTCTAATGTAACTTGCAATGTGTAATCATCTAAAGCCTTTATTCCTAATGTATCAGGACTTATTTTTCCGTCTTTGTCTGTATTATACTCATGTCCATTTTTAATATAATAAAGTTGATATGCATACTCTGCTCCTGTCTTAGGATTTAATGCTCTTTTCCATGCAAATTCATAGTCATTAGCTGTTACTGGTTCTCCATTAGACCACTTGGCATCCTTTCTTAGATGAAAAGTATATTGAAGTCCATCATCTGTAATTTCCCATTTTTCAGCACCACCTGGAATAGCCTTGTTGTCTTTATCTAATCTGCAAAGTCCTTCAAATGTATTTGCAAGTACAATACCTCCATCTGAAGATGTATTTAAGGCCGGATCTAACGTCTTTGAATCTGCACCTAAGTTGTAAGTTAAAACTTGATCATCCTTTTTATCAGAGCTTGCTGATTTTGATCCGCCACACCCTGCTAAAACAGATATACCCATTGTTGCAATTAAAACTATGGCAAATATCTTTTTTAATTTACTTCTTTTCATGTTTATCCTCCTTTATTGTAATTTCATATATAAAAATTTACTTATATAAAGTAAACCTTTAGCTAAGAATTAATCAAATAAATGACAAGCAACAAATCTTCCTGGTTCTACTTCTTTAAGTTCTGGGTCAATTTCACTACAAATAGGTTTTGCATATCTACATCTCCCCTTAAATCTACATCCTGGCGGAGGATCTATTGGAGATGGAATATCCCCTTGAAGAATTATCCTCTTATTTTTTTTAGCTAGCTTAGGATCAGGTATAGGTACTGCTGATATAAGAGATTTAGTATATGGATGTAGTGGTTTATTATATAGTTCATTACTTTTTCCTTTTTCAACTAGTCTTCCAAGATACATTACTCCTATATGAGTAGATATATGCTTAACCATAGATAGGTCATGTGCTATAAATAAATATGTTAAATTCATATCTTCTTGTAATGCTTCTAACATATTTATTATTTGCGCTTGAATTGATACATCTAAAGCAGATATAGGTTCATCACAAACTATAAAATCAGGCTCAACAGCTAAGGCCCTGGCTATTCCTATTCTTTGTCTTTGCCCCCCTGAAAATTCATGGGCATATCTATTTATATGATCTCCTGTTAGTCCAACTTTATCTAAAAGAAATCTTATTCTATTTGTCTTTTCTGCTCCAACAAACAACTTATGCACATCTATAGCTTCAGCTATAATATCTCCAACAGTCATTCTTGGATCTAAAGATGCATAAGGATCCTGAAATATCATCTGCATATTTTTTCTTAGTGGCACCATTTCTTTACTAGATTTTTTTGTTATATCTTCTTTATTAAATATAATTTGCCCTGAAGTAGGTTCATATAATTTCAAAATAGTTCTTCCTGTAGTTGTTTTTCCACATCCAGATTCTCCAACTAAACCTAATGTTTCTCCCCTATTTAATTCAAATGAAACATTATCCACAGCCTTAACAAAGCTTTTCTTAGCAAATAGTCCTTTATCAGCAGGGAAGTATTTACTTAAATTCTTTATTTGTAATATCATTTCTTTATTTTTTTTCATTATTCTTCCCCCTTAATTGGTACTTCTACTTTTGGTGCTTTTTCATGATTTAACCAGCATGCTGCATTATGTCCTTCATCAATTGGAAATAATGGTGGTTGTTTTTGAATACATATTTTCATGGCATAATTACATCTTGCTGCAAATGGACATCCTATTGGTGGTTTTAACAGATCCGGTGGCTGACCATCTATAGGTTTCAATTTTTCCCTAACATCACTTTTATGATTAGGAACACTCTTTAATAACCCCCAAGTGTAAGGATGTCTTGGCTTATAAAATATATCATCAACTGTTCCTGCTTCTACAATTATTCCACCATACATTACATTTATCCTTGAGCATAAATCCGCAACAACTCCAAGGTCATGGGTAATTAATATTATTGCTGTATTCAGTTTATCTTTTAAATCCTTCATTAAATCTAATATTTGAGCCTGAATTGTAACATCCAATGCTGTTGTTGGTTCATCCGCTATTATAAGCTTTGGCTCACATACCAAGCTCATAGCAATCATTGCTCTCTGTCTCATACCACCTGAAAATTCATGGGGATATTGCTTAATTCTTTTTTCCGGGCTAGGAATACCAACTAATTTCAGCATATTTAATGCTATATCCTTGGCTTCATTACTATTAAGACCTCTATGTTTCATCAAAGGTTCAACTAACTGATTTCCTATTGTATATACTGGATTTAGCGATGTCATAGGGTCTTGAAATATCATCCCTATATCATTTCCTCTTATAAGTTCCATGTCTAAGTCCTTTGCTTTTGAAATATCTTTACCATCAAAAATAATTTGTCCATAATCAACTCTTCCATTTTCAGCTAACAATTTCATAATAGACATCATTGTTACACTTTTTCCACATCCTGATTCTCCTACTATTCCTAAAGCCTCGCCCTTATTTAGATAGAAGGAGACTCCTCTAACCGCCTGAACCACTCCAACGTTTGTTTCAAAAGAAGTTTTTAAATTCTTTACTTCTAACAATTTCTCCATATATTCTCCCCTCCTACCTTTTATTCTTTGGATCTAATGCTTCAGTCAATCCATCTCCAAATAAGTTAAATGCCAAAATAATTATACATATCATTAAAGATGGGAAAAATAATTGATATGGAAATACATATATAGCTGGCATAGCTTCATTAGCCAAAGTTCCTAATGATGCTAGTGGCGGAACTAATCCTAGTCCTATAAAGCTTAAAAAAGCTTCTGTAAATATAGCAGATGGAATTAATAAAGTCATTGTGACTATTATTGAACCAACACAATTTGGAATTAAATGCCTTAAGATAATCTTTGCATTGGATACTCCAAGAGATTTTGCCGCAAGCACAAATTCTTGTTGCTTTAATTGAAGCACTTCACCCCTAACTATTCTTGCCATACCAATCCAGTAAGAAATAGATAAGGCTATTAATATAGTCCCAAGTCCACTACTTCCTCCACCTGGTTTATTAAGTATTGCCATAAGTATAATTACATATATCGTTAAAGGTATTGAGTATAATACATCTACAAATCTCATCATTACATTGTCAACTTTTCCACCGAAAAATCCAGATATTCCACCATATAAAACTCCAATACCAATATTTATTATTGCTGCTAAAAAACCTATAATCAAAGAGTACCTGGCACCATACATAACTCTAACAAATATGTCTCTACCAAGTTGATCTGTTCCAAACCAATTAGTTCCAGAAGGACTTAGGTTTGTCATTTTAAGATCTGTAGCATCATATCTAAAACCTGAAATCATTGGTACAAATACTGATAGTATTACTGTTATAGTTATTATTATTAAAGAAATAAGTGCTGTTTTATTACTTTTAAGTCTTGTCCAAGCATCTTTCCAATACCCTATACTAGGTCGTACAATATTTTCAACCTTCTTCTCTTCAGCTGATAATGGAGAAAATAATTCTTCGCTAATGTCTATTTTATAATCAAAATTTTGGTCCACATCATCACCTCCTATCCTTATGAATTTTCTAATTTAATTCTTGGATCTATAAATCCATACATAATGTCAACCAAGAAATTACATACTATAACCAATGTACAGTAAAATACAGTAACTCCCAATAACATACTATAATCTCTATTGGTTACAGATTGTATAAATTCATTTCCTAGTCCTGGTATAGCAAATATTTTTTCCACTACAAAGCTTCCAGTTAAAACGCCTGCAACTAGTGGTCCTAAATAAGTAACTATAGGTATTAATGAATTTTTTAAAGCATGTTTAAATATGACTACCTTATTACTTAAACCTTTTGCTCTTGCAGTTCTAATGTAATCAGCTTTTAATACGTCTAATAGCCTACTCCTCGTCAATCTAGTTATAAATGCCATAGAACTACCTGCTAATGCTATCACTGGCATTATACAGTTTTTCCAACTATTAAATCCCGTAGCTGGCAATAATTTTAGCTTAGCTGTAAATACATAAATCAGCAGCGCTGCTATTACAAAGCTAGGTATTGTTATTCCTAACGTGGCTATTATCATGCATAAAGAATCTGGCCATCTACCTCTGTTTAATGCAGCTACAACCCCAAGAAGTACCCCTATTATTAATGAACAGAGAACTGCTATAAGCCCAATCTTTGCTGATGCTGGAAATGAGTATGCAATAGTATCTGCAACATCTCTTCCCTTAAAAATCATAGAAGTTCCTAAATCACCATGTAACAAGTTCTTCATATACAATGTATACTGATTACCTAGTGATTTATCGAGACCATATTTAACCTCTAGGTTCGCCCTAATTTCTGGTGTTATTTTTTCACCATCAAAGGGACCTCCAGGCATAAGCCTCATTAAGAAAAATGTCAAGCTAATTATAACCCAAATCGTTAAAATACTGGCTAACAGCCTTTTCCCAATATACTTTAGCATATAATACCTCCATTCCAATTTGTTTTTATTGTTATAGTATATTAATAAAAATACATTTTATTCCATTTTTTTATATTGTAATGTTATTTGTTGCAAATTTTTATCATGTTTCTTTAGTTAATTCTTGCTTAGACATTCTATTACACCACATTTTAAGTTCACAACATTTATTTCTACCAATATATTTTTCCAAAAAAATTAGCCTCATTAAATGAGGCAACTAAAAAGTTGCATCTATTTAACGAAGCTTAATTTGCAATATTTAACCCACTCATATGGTTTGCTTGATTTTTATTGTTTCAATTTCCCATTTTTTAGTATATGGGAGTTGTTACTGTACCTAGTCATCGTATAAATAAGAAAAACACCAGGCATTAACCTAGTGTTTTTCATGTACGAGATAAGTCTATAAGCCGAGTTCTGTATTTGACAATCATCTATCTAGGCCTATTGTTACCAATAAGCTCAAGCGACACACCCGGAGACGGGACGGGCAGCCCCATTTGCCTCTCTATTCGGTCTTGCTTCAGGTGGGGTTTACATAGCCGCGAAGTCACCAACGCGCTGGTGAGCTCTTACCTCCCCTTTCCAGCCTTACCAGTTAGCTAAAAGCTAAACTCATGAAGAAAAACTTCATTCTGGCGGTATATCTCTGTTGCACTATCCTTAAAGTTGCCTCCACTGGGAGTTACCCAGCACCCTGCCCTACGAAGCTCGGACTTTCCTCCCCTGAAATTACTCAGCGGCGATTGTCTGGCTTACTCGCAAGATTTATATTATCATATAAATTAATTAAATGCAAATTTTTTTAATAAATACTATATGGATCTTTACTTTTTTCTGATATAAATACTTCTATACTTTCATCATTTTCTTTAAAGTATGCCTGTATCTTCTTTGATATTTCTTTAAATAATGGCCATTCTGAACTAAAATGACCTATGTCCATTATAGCCATGCCCATTTCATTATAATCACTTGCAAAATGATATGAAGTATCTCCTGTGATTACAAGGTCTGCTCCCATACTTTTTGCTTTTTCAAAAAAACTTTCTCCGCTTCCATTGATTACTGCAACAGTTTTGATACTCCTATTCATATCTCCTACAACCTTTATGAATCTAACTCCTAAATTCATTTTTACAAGTCTACACATTTCCTTCAAAGTCTTTTCTTTATCTAAGTTTGCTATTCTTCCTATTCCGCTACTGTTATCATTTATATTTTTATCCATTATCTCGCTATCTTTCAAACCTAACAACATCATTATTATGTCATTCATACCACCATTTACAGAATCTAAATTAGTATGAGCCGAATAAAGATTTATATCATTCTTTATAAGTTCTAATATTTTTTTTCCTTGTAATGTATCATTTGTAATGCTGGATGGCTTTTTAAATAATAATGGATGGTGAGTTATAAGTAAGTTTACCTCTTTTTCTTTAGCTTCTTTTATAACCTCTAAAGTTGCATCTAAAGCTATTAAAACTTTCTTAACTTCACACTCTCTATCCCCAATTTGAAAACCTACATTATCATAACTTTCTTTTAAATCCTCTGGAGCTAATAAATTCATATATCTTATAAATTCTTTAATTTTCAAAGACATTCTTTAATCCCCTCTAACTTATTAATTTTAAATTCAATATCTTTCTTTCTTCTTAATGCACTTTCAGTTGTATCTCTTATTTTATCATTTATAAGTTTATACCTTTTTATTTTATCACATATATATTGCTTCATAATAGGATGCTTTGTTTTAACTAGATATTCACTAATCTCATAGTATATTTCATTTTTCTCTATAGGATTTTTAAACTCTTGACATTTTACTTTCATTATCTCGTAATATATTCCTTCATCTATACATAAATCTTCTTTTATAATTTCTAGTCCTTTTTCAAAAATAAATTTTCTTAATACCTCTGGGTTTTGTGTTGGCTGCAAAATTGCAAAATCTAAGTTTTTAAAAACATCGTATCCTTGCAAAATTATATCTCTTATTAAATTTCCGCCCATTCCTGCAATAACTACGCCTTGCACTTCCCCTACTTTTAAGGTTGTAAGACCAGGTCCCAATCTGCATTCTATTTTATCTTTCATACCTTCCATTGATACATTTATCCTTGCCTTTTCAACGGGACCTTTATTTATATCAGATGCAATTGCATTATTACATATATTATTCTTTATAACATCAAGAGGTACATATCCATGATCCGTACCTATATCTGCAATACTTTCACATTTATCAATTAAATTAACTATAGTTTTTAACCTTGCGCTAATGTCCATGAAACTATCTCCTTTTCTTTTTAACCCTATTAATTGCTAGGTTTTAATATGTATTATATCATAGCATATGTACCAAGTGGATTCTAAGCTTTACATGGAGTGTACTAAGAGAATACTTAACTTCTTCATCTTAGACTTTGTAAAGTTCACCCTAGCACCCATCAGTACTTATCACAAGCATACATATCCCACTTAAGAAGTGAACTATTTAGCAAATAGGATTAAATAATTGTTTTTCTTCACTTGATGCTTAAATTTAAAAATTATTATTCAAAAAGTTTTTTAATTTTGTTTATGCATTTTCAATTATTAAATTACAAAGAAAAAAGCACCGATAAGGTGCTAATCTAAATAATCTTTTAATTTTTTACTTCTACTTGGATGTCTAAGTTTTCTTAAAGCTTTAGCTTCAATCTGTCTTATTCTTTCTCTAGTAACGTTGAACTCTTTTCCAACTTCTTCAAGAGTTCTTGCTCTTCCATCATCAAGACCAAATCTTAATCTTAATACTTTTTCTTCTCTAGGAGTTAATGTATCAAGAACATTTATTAACTGTTCCTTTAACATAGTAAATGCTGCTGCTTCAGCTGGAGCTAGTGCATCATCATCCGGTATAAAATCTCCAAGATGGCTATCCTCTTCTTCTCCTATTGGAGTTTCTAGTGATACTGGCTCTTGGGCTATTTTCATTATCTCTCTAACCTTATCTACTGGCATTTCCATTATTTTAGCTACTTCTTCTGGTTGTGGTTGTCTTCCCAATTCTTGTAAAAGCTGTCTTTCTACTCTTATTAACTTATTTATAGTTTCAACCATATGAACAGGTATTCTTATAGTTCTTGCTTGGTCTGCTATGGCTCTTGTTATTGCCTGCCTTATCCACCAAGTTGCATAAGTAGAAAATTTGTATCCTTTTCTGTAGTCAAATTTTTCAACAGCCTTAATAAGACCTAAATTTCCCTCTTGTATTAAGTCAAGGAATAACATACCACGACCCACATACCTTTTTGCTATACTTACAACCAATCTTAAATTGGCCTCAGCTAACTTTTTCTTGGCATAATTATCTCCCTCTTCTATTCTTTGAGCAAGACTTATTTCTTCATCTGAAGATAACAATGGAACTTTTCCTATTTCTTTTAGATACATTCTTACTGGGTCATCTATTGCAATTCCTTCTGGAATTGATAAGTCTAAATCCTCTTCCTCAGAATGAGCTTCCTCACCTGCCTCACCAATAACCTCTACACCCATTGACTCAAGCACTTCATATATTTTTTCAATTTGCTCTGGGCTTAATTCAACATCATCTAATTCATCCATTATTTCTTTGTAAGTCAAAGAACCACTTTTCTTACCTTTATCTATAAGTTTTTTAACCACAGCCATCTTTGTATTTTTATCTTTCATGTTCTTGCCTCCCTCCGGTCATAAGCTTAACTAACCTCTTCCTGATTGTTTTTGTAATTCTTTAAGCTTCTGAACATATTTTAAGGTTTCTTCTATCATACCTTTTTTCTCAAACTCTTTAATTTTTTTCTGGACTAAATTTATATTTTCTTCAAGTTTGAAATCTCTTATTTCATATATATAATCTTTAATAAGCTTTTCTCGTTGCCCTTCATCACACATGAGAGTAATTTCATTTAAATTTATTAGTTCCTTGGTAGTATCTACATCACTACACTTGCTTTCCACAAATTTTAATCTCTCATTATATTGACTTATTTTATGGCTTTCTATAATAAGCTTATAAAGAATTTTATGAGCATTACTTATAAAATCTTCCTCATTTATGTTATTAGAAATAAACTCAAAATATTCATCCTCTAAAAGAAGTTTTAAAATACTCCTAGCAGCCTTTGTATAAGCTGACTCTACATATAATTTTTGTCTAAAATTCTCTGAAGTATTCATATTTCCATTTTTTGAGGATGCCTTTTTTAATTCTTCCTTTAACATATCATATATAGCCTCTTCTTTTATCCCTGTTTCTTCTGCAATTTTTCTAATATAAACATCTTTTTCTATACTATCCAAGTCTACAAATATCTCAGAAGCTTTTCTAGTGTACCTAATAATGTCTTTTTTGTCTGAAAAATTTATTCCTTCTTTTGCTTTATTAAGCCTATAGTCTACTAAAGGTTCTGCTTTTTCTACTAATTTCAAAAAAGCCACTTTACCATTTGCTCTTATAAATTCATCTGGATCTTTACTATTTGGAACTGATAAGACTCTAACATCGAATCCAGTACTTCTTAGTATATCTAACCCTCTCAAGGTAGCCATTTGACCTGCTAAATCAGCATCATAAGATATAATTACCTTATCAGCATATCTTTTTAACAATCTTGATTGATTTATTGTAAGCGCTGTTCCTAAGGATGCCACAACATTTGTTATACCATATTGATGAAGTGCAATAACATCCATATATCCTTCTACTATTATAAAAGTCCTATTATGATTATTATCCTTTAAAGCAAAATTTAATCCATAAAGGTTAGTTCCTTTATGAAAAGCTAGTGTCTCTGGCGAATTTAAATATTTAGGCTTTGAATCATCTAAAACTCTTCCACCGAATGCTATTACTCTTCCTCTATAATCAAAGACTGGAAAAATAACTCTATTTCTAAATCTATCATAACAATTACCCTTTTCACTTTTTATTATAAGACCAGCTTCTATAAGCATTTGTTCATTATAACCTTTAGATTTCAAGTAATTCATAAGAGAATTCCAACTATCAAAAGAATATCCTAATCCGAATCGTCGTATAGTTGCCTCTGTAATCCCTCTGTTTAGAAAATATGGTTTCCCAATATTATTTTTTCTTTGAAGATTACCAAAAAAGAATTTTGCTGCTTCTTTATTTAGTAAATATAACTTATCTTTTTTATCGCTATAAACTTTAGCTCCTGGATTATCTTCTATTGTTATATTAGCCTTTTCTGCTAAATACTTTATCGCTTCAATATATGATAAGTTTCTATTTTTCATTACAAACGTAATAACATTACCAGCTTCACCACATCCAAAACATTTAAAAATCTGTTTTTCACTTGACACACTAAAAGAAGGAGTCTTTTCACTATGAAACGGACAAAGCCCAACATAGTTTCTTCCACTTCTTTTTAAACGTACAACCTCTGATATGACATCCACAATGTCATTTTGATCTTTAATTTTTTCAATTATATTATCTGGTATCAATAAAAATCCCACCCGAAACAAAATAATTATAAATACATCTCATTTAATGAATACATTTCAAATGAGGATTTATTGCAACAAGTTTTATTATATTCGACATAAACTACTGTATTCCTTCTTTTTTGATAAAAATTTATGTCTTTTTATATTTAAAACATACTTTTGTTTAATATATATATTCTTTATATTTTCTTAATTTCCTTCAATAAACTTGAAATTTTATAATAATCCTCTCAAATGTTAGTTTATCCAAAGAATATATGTTTTTATTCCAAAACAATATGTTTTATTGCGAATTTTGTTAATTTTCTCAAATCTTTAGTTGTTTTTTCTAGAAATTTAGCATATGGTTCTTTTGTAACTATTTTTACTTTTAAATTATGAATTTTATCTAGCTAAATTTTAAAGTAATAAATATGTTCTCATAAGATATTTATTACATTTTATAATTATTTTATTCATAAATATTTATTTAAAATCATATCTTTATTATGAAGTAATACTTTAATTTTTTGCTAACCTAGTAAAACGTTTTTGACACATTAAAGTTTACTTACTATTTACTCTTAAAACAGAGTTTCAAGGAGGTTATAAATTATGCCTCAAAAGGCTAAAAATCTTAGTGATTCATGGATAAATAAGGAGAATATAAAAAAATCAATTTTACCACACTATAATATTTTAAATTGCACAGTTAATGAAATAAAGTTTAAAGATACCGATAAACAAAGAGCAGTTTACAAAATTGATACTGAAAATAAGAGTTTTTGTTTAAAAAAAGTATATTTAAATAAGCAAAATCTTCTTTTTGTTTATTCTTCTATGCAATGGCTCCACAAAAATAACTTAAACGTACCTATACTACTTCCTACAATTGATGGTTCTAGGTTTGTAGAAGAAAATAACATGCTTTTTATACTAACACCTTGGGTAGATGGTATCAAATGTGATTTTGATAATAAAACCCATCTATATATTTCCTGTTCAAACTTAGCTAAAGTCCATATTGGCAGCAAAAACTTTAAACCTATTAATGGAAGTTCTTTACCCATAGGTCTAGATGATCTATATGTATCATATAATAAACATTTTCAACAAATCCTTAATTGTTCAAATTTAGCTTTTAAACATAAAGATAATTTCTCCAAATTATTCCTTCAAAATTTTGATGAAAATTTATCCTTAGCTAAATTCTCAGTAAATGTTGCAAATTCTATGAATAAAGATAATTTGACTGTATCTTTATGTCATAATGATTATGTAAATAAAAACCTCATCTTTAGTGAAGATAATAATATTCACATGATTGATTTTGATAAATGTAAAATTGACTTTTGTGTCAAAGATTTATCTTATTTCTTTAGAAGACTTTTAAAACGTGATTCTACAAATTGGAATTTTGATTTATTCCTTAAATGTCTAAATCACTATGAGTCTATAAATCCATTAAACCTTGATGAATATAAATTTTTATTATCATACTTGATTTTTCCACAAAAATTTTGGAGAATATCTAGAGATTACTACAACAACATAAAATGTTGTAACAAAAAATCTTTCTATAATCTTCTAAAAAACACTACTCGTAAAACGAACTCTCAACTAGAATTTTCTAAAAAATTAGTAGAACATATAGAACTTAAATTCAATTGTAAGTTATTATAATATCAAAAGTAAAAAGCTCCACAATCAATGGAGCTTTTCCATATTATCTTTTATTTTTCACTTGAGCCTGCGCTGCCGCAAGTCTAGCAAGGGGAACTCTGAATGGTGAGCATGATACATAGTTTAATCCTATATCATGACAGAACTCAACTGAGGATGGGTCTCCTCCATGTTCTCCACATATTCCTAATTTAATACCTTTTCTAGTTGCTCTACCTTTTTCAGCAGCCATTTTAACAAGAGCCCCTACTCCTGTTTGATCCAATCTAGCAAATGGATCTGATTCATATATTTTTCTGCTATAATAATCATTTAAAAATTTACCTGCATCATCCCTTGAGAATCCAAAGGTCATTTGAGTTAAATCATTAGTTCCAAAGGAGAAGAATTCAGCTTCCTTTGCTATTTCATCAGCTGTAACAGCTGCTCTTGGAACTTCTATCATTGTTCCAACCATATATTTCATATCTATATTTTTCTCTTTCAATATAGAATCTGCTGTTTTAACAACTATATCTTTTACAAATTTAAGCTCTTTTAGTTCTCCAACTAAAGGAATCATTATTTCTGGAACAATATCATATCCCTTTTCTTCCTTTACCTTACATGCAGCTTCTATTATAGCCCTTGTTTGCATTTCTGCAATCTCTGGATAAGAAACAGCTAGTCTACAACCTCTATGTCCCATCATTGGATTGAACTCATGTAGAGAATCAATTGTTGACTTTAAATCATCAAAAGTTATATCAAGTTCCTTAGCTAACTCTTTGATATCTTCCTCATCATGAGGTAAGAATTCATGTAGAGGTGGATCTAATAGTCTTATTGTACATGGTCTAAATTCCATAGCCTCATATATTCCAACAAAATCTTCTCTTTGCATTGGTAAAATTTTCTCTAATGCTTTTCTTCTTTGTTCTTCATTTTTAGAAACAATCATTTCTCTAACTGCCATTATTCTATCTTCCGCAAAGAACATATGCTCTGTTCTACAAAGCCCTATGCCTTCTGCTCCAAATTCAACAGCTTGCTTAGCATCTCTTGGAGTATCTGCATTTGTTCTAACTTTTAATGATCTTATTTCATCTGCCCACTTCATAAAGATTTCAAAATGCCCACTTATTTTCGGTTCCACTGTCCCTATAGAACTTCCATATACACTACCTGTTGACCCATCTATAGAAATATAATCTTCAGAAGTATAAACTTTTCCGCCTACTTCTAAGGTTTTCTTTTCTTCATTTACCCTTAATTCTCCGCAACCTGCAACACAACAAGTTCCCATTCCTCTAGCAACAACCGCAGCATGAGAAGTCATACCACCTCTAACTGTTAAAATACCTTCTGCAGCTATCATACCTTCTATATCTTCTGGAGAGGTTTCTAATCTAACAAGTACAACCTTCTCTCCCTTTTCAGCTCTTTGCTTAGCTTCTTCTGCTGTAAATGATATTTTACCACATGCTGCTCCTGGTGATGCTGGAAGTCCTTTAGCTATAGGATTTGATACTTTAAGAACCCTTTCATCAAACGCTGGATGTAATAAACTGTCTAATTGTTTTGGTTCAACCTTTAAAACTGCTTCTTCTTTAGAAAGCATCTTCTCTTCCACTAAATCAACAGCTATTTTTAAAGCAGCTTGAGCTGTTCTCTTCCCATTTCTAGTTTGCAAGAAATATAGTTTGCCTTCTTCTATAGTAAACTCCATGTCTTGCATGTCCCTATAATGATTTTCCAAAGTATTTACGATCCCCATAAATTGCTCATATATGCTAGGCATGTCCTGATTTAATTTTTCTATAGGTTCTGGTGTTCTTATACCTGCAACAACATCTTCTCCTTGAGCATTCATTAAGTACTCAGCAAATATTTTCTTTTCTCCAGTAGATGGATTTCTTGAAAATGCAACTCCTGTTCCTGATGTATTTCCCTTATTACCAAACACCATCTCTTGAACGTTTACAGCAGTTCCCCACTCTCCTGGTATGTCATTTAATCTTCTATAAACAATAGCCCTTGGATTATTCCATGATCTAAAAACAGCCTTAACTGATTCTATTAATTGAGATTTTGGATCCTCTGGAAATTCATTTCCCATTTCTTTTCTATATAATTCTTTAAATTGCCTAACTAGTTCTTTTAAGTCTTCAGAATTTAAATCTGTATCGAACTTAGCACCTTTTTTTTCTTTCATTTTATCTAATAAGTCTTCAAAATTTCTTTTTTCTATTCCCATAACAACATCTGAGAACATTTGTATGAATCTTCTGAAAGAATCATATGCAAATCTAGGATTATTTGTTTTTTCAGCCATGACTTTTACTGTATTTTCATTTAATCCAAGATTTAAAATTGTATCCATCATTCCTGGCATAGATGCTCTTGCACCTGACCTTACCGATACAAGTAGTGGATTATCTAAGCTTCCAAATCCTTTTCCAGTTTCTTTTTCAAGAACTTCTAGCTTTTCATATATTTCCTCTATTATTTCTTGTGAAATTTTTTCACCATCTTCATAATACTTGTTACATGCCTCAGTTGTAACAGTAAATCCCTTAGGTACTGGAATGCCTAAATTAGTCATTTCAGCTAAGTTTGCACCCTTACCTCCTAAAAGGTTTTTCATTGATGCTTCTCCCTCATTAAATAAATACACATATTTCTTCTTGCCCATTATTAACACTCCTTACAATTCTTTAAGAATATATATACTAATAGGGGAAGAGTTCCCCCTAAAAGTCAAATTATTTATTTTTGCCCATGTTAACAAATAATTTTGTAATATTAGTTTTAGAAATCTTGCCCACGATTTTTAAAACTTCTTTTTCATCCTCAAAGACTCTTTCCACTACAGGTAGACTATCTACCTCATGTTCTATAATTCTTTGAGCACTTAAGTATCCACTATCTTCTTTTTCTACAAATACTATATTTGGCATTCTTGTCATTATAACTCCAACTGGTACTTTGTGTATATCTGTACCTCCTATAGCTATTTTCAGAAAATCTTTTCTTGAAACTGCACCTACTAATGTGCCTTTATTTTCTACAAATAAAGTTCCAACATCATTTAAGAATAAATGCACTATTGCATCATATACTGTGGTTTCTTCATTAACAACCACTGGTGATGACATTACATCTTTTACCTTTATATGAATTATATAATCATATACCATGCTGTGAGAGGGCTTCTGAGAATATATATATCCTACCTTTGGTCTAGCCTCTAATATTCCTGTCATAGTTAAAATTGCTAAATCTGGTCTTAATGCTGCTCTAGTAACCCCTAGGGTTCTTGCTAGTGATTCGCTAGTTATCGGCTGTCCTTCTTTTACTAATCTAATAATTTCTTGTTGTCTTGGTGTTAACTTCAACGCCCTCACCTCTTTCTCTCTGTTATATAGCATATATTATTAGTTAAATGTGATACACTATATACAAGTATTATACACTGCTTCTTTTTATCTGTACACCTCTTTATTGAACTTTTTGAAGGTTTTAATATTATTTTTTATCATTAAGATCATCGAAGGTAACAGAATATTTATATATAGGTTCATCATCAATAATAATTTCTTCATTAGAATTTCTGTTTTTAACCTTATCTTTTAAGTTATTAGCAAAATATCCTAACTTATTACCTACATCTTGAACTGAATTCTTTATTACGGTATTAACAATTTCCACACTTCCATCTGCTTTTGTAATTTCTATAGTAAGTCTTGCCACAACTGCTGTAGCTACTGATGCTAGCATAATTGGAGTCCAAATTACAGCTATAAACCCTACTGCTACTCCAGCATTAACTGGAACATTTACTAAAACTTTATCTTCTTTTTTTATCTTTATTCTGTTTATATTCCCCTTACCTATTAATTCCATAAGCCACTTTTTAAATCCTTCTAAAGTTGTAAAAACTGGAGAAGGATTTTCTATTTTTTTATCTTCTAAATAAATTATAGCTTCAACAACATCTCCACTACATATTTCTAGAGCTTCCTTCGCTTCTTTATAAGAAACCCCTACTCTTTCTCTTATTAAATCAAGTTTTTCTAAATAACTCTCATTCACTTTATTCACCATCCTTTATTAATCTTAACATTTCTAAGCTTTTTGGTTTTCTTTGATAAACATTGTAAATTATATTTATCATAATATCTTGAAGTTCCTTTTTTATAACCTTATTTAACCTAAGTTTATATATACTTTGTACCGGGTATTGATTTAAATACCTTAAAATATTATAAGTTTCGGATGAAACCTCTATTCCATACTTTTTTTCACAATTAAAACAAACTCCTCCACCTTGAGATAGACTTATATAATCACAGTATGCTATGTTTCTTTTGCATACACAGCACTTGTTTAAATCTAATCCATACCCAGTTGATTTTAGGAGTTTTAGTTCAAATGATCTAACCAAAAGCTCATGGTCTAGTGCTCCTGAGCTTAGTAAATATAATGATGTTATAAATTCCTTGAATAATTCATAATTTGGTTCTTCTTCTACCATAGATATGTCAATAAGTTCACATAAATATGTTGTATATGTAAGCTTTTCTAAATCCTCTAGACATCCTCTAAAAGAGTTTATAACCCTTGCCTCGCTTATGTTAGGAATTCCCTTACCTTTAAATAGAATATATTCTCCAAAACATAAAGGTAGAGCTGAAGAAAAAAGTTTATTGTTATTTTTCTTCGCTCCCTTAGCTACCACTGTGATTTTGCCTAGTTTTTCACTGAATATCCATAAAAGCTTATCATTCTCTTTATAATCCTGATCTTTTATTACTATTCCATTAGTCTTAACTAGTGCCAGCGTTTCTCTCCCCTTTACTTTTTATTCTTATATCCTAATTCCTTAAGAAGCATAGGATTATCTCTCCATTCTTTTCTTACCTTAACCCATATTTTTAAGTTTACTTTACAATTTAAAAATTTCTCTAAATCTTTTCTTGCATATTCTCCTATTTTCTTTAAGGTCTGACCGTTCTTGCCTATGATTATTCCCTTATGGGATGCCTTTTCACATAGTAAATCAACTTCTATATGGTATGTTCCTATTTCATTTTTCTTCATTTGGATTATATCTACGGCTATACCATGTGGAACTTCTTCTGATAAAAGCCTTAGAGCTTTTTCTCTTACAGTCTCTGAAACTATGAATCTTTCTTGAACATCTGTTATCATTTCGGCAGGATAATATTGAGGTCCTTCTGGTAATTCCTTTTTCATAAGATCTAATAAAGTCTCTACGTTTTTACCCTTTAAAGCTGATATTGGGATTATCTCTTTAAACGGAAAGAAATCACTATAAGCTTTTAATGTTTTCGCAACTCTTTCTTGAGTATTTTCATCAATTTTATTTAAAACAAGATATACTGGTACATCTATTTCTCTTAGCTGCTCCAGAATCATTGAATCTCCTTTTCCTATTTCATCACTAGGATTAGTTAAAAAAAGAACTACATCAACTTCCTTCAATGCATCTTTTGCTACTTTTACCATGTACTCACCTAGCTTATGTCTTGGTTTATGAATACCTGGAGTATCAACAAATACCATTTGATACTCTTCACTAGTTAATACTGTTTGAATATTATTTCTAGTAGTTTGAGGTTTTGATGATACTATTGATAACTTTTCTCCCATAATATGATTAAGTAATGTTGATTTTCCTACATTAGGTCTTCCTATAATTGTTACAAATCCTGATTTAAACATTAATTTCCTCCTAAGCTTTCTCTAAATCTTTTTTTCCAAAACTTCCTGGTAATATTTCTTCTAAAGTTGTTTTAATATACTCATTTTTATTTTTCACTATAAATATAGGCATATCTGAACTCTCTGCAAACTCTACCATTACTTGCCTACATATCCCACATGGATATGTGTAGCTATTTACGTCTCCAATTACAGCAATAGCTTTAATTGTTGTATAACCTTCAGATACTGCTTTAAATATGGCAGTTCTTTCTGCACAATTTGTTGCTCCATAGGAGGCATTTTCGATATTACATCCAGTATATATACTTCCATCGTCAGTTAATACTGCAGCTCCCACCTTAAAATTTGAATATGGTGCATAAGCCATCTCTCTTGCATTTATTGCCTTTTCTATTAATACATTATAGTCTAACATAGTATATACCTCCTTTGATAGAACTTCTTGTATATAAATTATAACACTATTTATATCTATTTCAATATTAATGCATTACATCCTCATATTATTAAAAATTAAGATAGTAATTTGAAAATAAGTAGAGTTAGCAAAGTCCCAAATACTCCTCCACATATAACTTCTAATATGGAATGGACTTCCGAATCTACCCTGCTTTGTGCCACTATGAGAGCTAGTATATAACCTATCATTACAACTAATGGTTCTTCTGTTATTAATGCCATTATTGTTGCTAATGAAAAAGATATAGCACTATGCCCACTTGGCATTCCTCCCTTTAACGGAGTTCCCTCCCCATATATGGCTTTTACAACAAGAGTTGCAACACATACAATAGCTAAAATTATAAATATCATATAGGGTTCTGATTGTTTTATTTTATTTGCTGTTGTAAATACTATTTCTGTTATCTTATCCCAGAATATTATATATCCAACAAATAACGAATTAATAGCTGTAACTAGTACTGCTCCAGCTGCAACATTTTTTGCTATCTTAGCTAAAGGATGATAAAAATTTGTTGTTGCATCTACAGCAGCCTCTATTGCTGTATTTACTAATTCAGCTGCTATAACCATAGTGATAGTTATTCCAATTATCAAAAGTTCTATTTTAGATAGATCATAAAAGAAACATATTGTTAGTACTAATAATGTAGCTATCATATGTATTTTCATATTTCTTTGAGTTCTTATTGCATATATAATACCTTCTATAGCATAATTAAAGGAATCTACAAGTTTTCTAAGTTTCATAAAATCACCCCATACTGTATAAGTTTCGCAAATATTTCGTCTATTATCCATATTTATTATTATTTTTATCTTCATATAATCAAATAAGAAATTCAGCAATAAGCTGAATTTCTAATTTTTTATTACCTAGTTATATTTAGTTTGCAAAGAATCTCTTCTTCTCTTTTTCTCATAAGATCTTTTTCTTCTTCTTCCATATGGTCATACCCCAAAAGATGTAAAACCGAGTGTACTACAAGGTAACAACATTCTCTTAGAAAACTATGTCCATACTCTACACTCTGCTCATTTGCTCTTTCAAGAGATAAAACTATATCTCCTAATACTAAGTCTTCACCATCTAATTCACATGGTGAAAATTTATGTTCTATATAAACATCCTTAAAAACATATCCTTTAGGGTAATTAAGTTGCGGAAAAGATAAAACATCCGTTGCTTTATCAATTCCTCTATGCTCACTATTTATACCCCTAATTTTTTCATTATCTACAAGCAAAACAGAAACCTCATAAGGTATATGAACTTTTTCCTCTCTTAATGCAAAATCTATAACTTCTTTAAGCTTATTTTCAAAGTCTTTCGTTACTTCTAATATTTCTTGTTCATTTTCTAAATATATCATTGCTGCTTATACTCCCTTTATATGCTTTTTATCATCTGAAGGATATTCAATTCTTTTGTGATAAATACCATTTAATGTATTTAAAAATGATTTTCTTATTCTATCTACATCTTTTAAAGTCAAATCACAATGATCTAATTGACCAGTATTCAACTTATCTTTAATGATATTATTAACCATTTCTTCTATCTTACCCTGAGTTGGTTCTGGAATTGACCTTACAGCTGCTTCAACTCCATCTGCAAGCATAATTATTCCAGCCTCTTTACTTTGAGGTATAGGTCCTGGATACCTAAAATCCTCTTCATTTATATCATCAGGATTTTCTGCATTTTTTTTTGCAGTATAATAAAAGTATTTAACCAAAGTAGTTCCATGATGTTGAACTATTATATCTTGTATAACCTTTGGCATATTGTGTTCTTTTGCCATTTCAAGTCCATCTTTTACATGAGACGTTATTATCAATGTACTTAAGTTAGGACTTATCTTATCATGGGGATTTTCTTTACCTATTTGATTTTCTTTAAAGAAATAAGGTCTTTTTGTTTTTCCAACATCATGATAATAAGCTGATATTCTTGCAAGAACTGAATTCCCTCCAACTTCCTCGGCTGCAACTTCAGCTAAATTAGCAACTAGAACACTATGATGATATGTTCCTGGAGTCTCCATTAAAATTTTCTTCATTAAAGGATGATTTGGGTTAGATAACTCCAATAATTTTATTACTGTAACTATATCAAATGTACTTTCAAAAAACGGTAGAAATCCTATTGTGAGTACCGCCGATAACATACCTGCTACTCCTATAAGTCCAGCTTTTTTAACAACATCTAATATATTACTTGATAATAATAATCCCATAGTAAATGATAGCATAACATTAAAAAGCACTATATATATAGCCGAATATAATATATCATTTCTCTGTTGCATCTTCTTTATTATAGTTGATCCTATTATTGCATTTAAAATAGCTATTAATGTTATTTCAACATTAAAATCAACAATACTGCTTATGAGTATAACATTTAAAATACTTAAGGTTAGTGAAACCTTATAATTTAATAATAATGTTAATAGCATTGGCGCACATGCAAGTGGTATTAAATAGGGTGTTGCTACACTTAAACATCTTGCAAGAACTAATGTTGATATATTTATTATACTTATCAATAAAATTTTACTTGCATCATTAAACATTTCAATAAAATATCTTTTCAAGAATAACCACTGTAAAAACTGTACTAACCCTACAAAGGCTCCTAATGCAATATATATATACCAATCAAAACCACTATCATTTAAAAGCCCCAAATCATTAAGTATATCTATTTGTGTTTCAGTTATAGGTTCTCCTTCTTTAACAACAATCTGATTTTTTTGAATCATAACAGGCTGAACATTTTTAGTAGCTTGTTTTTTTAATTCCTCTGTTTTTTCTTTATCATATAAAAAGTTAGGTTTTATCTGCCCTTTTATAAGATTTAATGCTGCATCCCTAGAGCTCTTAGTAAATTTACTTTTAGAAAGTTTGGTGCTTGCCAAATCTACAGCTTTACTCACATCTTCTTTATTTCCCTCAGTTATTGTGCCATCATAAATTTGATTTGTAATGTCTAAAATTAGTGCTTCATACTCCGTTATTTGATCATTAGGAATTCTCAACATAGTTTGTATATCCTCTGCTGAAATATACACACTATCATCATTTCTAATATTATTAATTTTATCTTTTTCCTCTGATGTAGCAGCCCTTTGAGCATTTAATTTACTAAAAAAACTATTTAAATAATCTGTAGCAGTTTTTTTAACTTCTGGCTTTTGAGTATATTGGTTTGGCACATCATCCATCACCTGTTTAATTTTCATTTGAGTAGATTTATTATCAATAACTTCCTTTGTTGCCTTTATATTAACTTTAGCAATTTCACCTGGAGTTAATGTATACTTCTTGGTAAATAAAGAGGTCATTATAATAACGTATGAAACAATAAAAGTAAATATAAAAATCAGCACTCTATTGCATATCTTATATTCCTTAAACCTCTCTCTTATCCTCAAGCTTATCACCCTCTTTATATTAATTAGCAGGCTTATCAGCTATATTTTGCTCAACTACAAACACAACTCTTACTATGAGATTATCTCCATCTATTTCATCCTTAACAATAGTATCTAGAATTTTAGAACTTTTATCTAAATTTTTTTTCATATTTTCCTTCATTTTGCTAGATAATTCATTAATAGTTTCATCCTTATCTAATTGAAATTCGTTTTCCTTAACTTCATAGTAATCTGTTTTCTTAAAAATTAACCCACTTTCTTCTATTTTATCATATTTTTCAAATTTATCCTCACATTTTTTAAGATAAAGTTTTTTACCCATTATTTCTATATATATACTTTTATGCATATTACCAGTTTGTTCTCTGCGTACTCCTTTTATAGGTACCTGTTCCTTATCTTCATAAAAAGTTTTTGCAATAACATCTCCTTCTGCTGGTGTTTCATAAAGTGATTCTTCTTTTCCTTGTACACCCTTTATTAAAACATCCCCAGCCTTTACCATATCACCCTTTTTCACCAATGAAGTTCCTTTTGTAGTATAAACCCTTATTATTTCAGCATCCATTTTTGCTACAATATCATCTTTATTATCTTGTTCAACTATCTTGGGAGGATTTTGTCTTTCTTCTATGTCTACTTTAAATCTAGATCCTTCAAACCTAGCTCTAGCCCACATGATTCTCGAGTCTTTTTCCATTAATCTTTTTTCTGTATCATATACATTTATTGAATTTTTTCTAGTACCTGGTTTTATACCTTCTTCCAATAAGTACTTTCTCACTTCAAAAGGCGATAAGTATTTGTCTGTATTTATAGATATGTCCCATATATAACATGAATAACCATATATAAGCATAAAAAAAACTAATATTCCAACATATAAAAACCCATGACTTTTTACTTTTATAAAATAACTTAAAAGTCCTTTGGTCTTTATTATTTTTAATTTTCCATTATTCTCTTTAACTAATTCTCTTACTTTTGAGTAGTCTTGAGAATCTACTTCTATAATCCATTTAACAATAGATTCTCTTCTAATATTTCTAACATTTATTCCACTTTTCCATAAAGTATTAATTATTTTTTCTGGGTGTAAGTTTTGAATTTCAATTACAAAACATCCTCTTTTAAGAAATTCTTTTATATTTTTATTCATATTTTACACCCTTAAATTTACCCTTCAAAATTAAAGTACTTCCCCCCATAAAAACTATTTGGAAATTTTCACCCTCCACTAAAATTACACCCATTTTAGAATCTAATCTTACTCTTTCATCATCAAAACTTATTATACCCTTGTGGTTTTCTATAGTTATTTCCTCATTAGCCTTTATAATTATTCTTGGAAGGTCTAACACTATATCTGTAGGAATATCTAATGTTTCTGCAAAATGTTCCTTTGCTTTTCTAAACTTACTTTCCATCTTCTCACCCCTAAAAATATTTTCATACTAAATTTATGAGAAGATTGCTCTTTTAATGACTATTTTATATGTATTGAAACTATTTAATACCTTTAATACCCGTTTACTATTATTTATACTATCTATTTTTTTAATTTTTCCAAGAAAAAAGAACTCACAAAAGTGAGTTCTTTTATTTTTATTTTAATATTAATTTTTCATGAACTTATACAGCTAGTTAAAAAAATTAATTCCCAACTAAACATTCCCATATCCTGATGCTATTTGCACCCACTTTCAGCTGCTTTTCTACTAATTGTGGATATAAGTTTTTTGTTCATTATTTGCTGCGGAAGGTAAGTTTGTAAATTTCCTGTTTGCGGCATATTATTTACCTTCTTTAAAGAAAGTTTTATTTGAACTTTCTCTTTCTAGCAGCTTCTGATTTTTTCTTTCTCTTTACGCTTGGCTTCTCGTAGTGTTCTCTCTTCCTGACCTCTGAAAGAACTCCAGCTCTAGCGCACTTTTTCTTAAATCTTCTTAATGCACTCTCTAGTGTCTCGTTTTCTCCAACTTTGATTTCTGACATTTACTATCCCTCCCTCCGCTAGCTCAATTCTTATAGATATAAAAATTGCAGCTTGTGGGCTCTCAATAGCACACATCTAATTATATAACAGTATTTTATATCATGTCAAGAATTTAGTTAATTTTTTTTAACCTGGAGGCCATGATAAATTTCTTCCTCCTAAAAGATGAAAATGAATATGATTTACTGTTTGACCACCATGTTCTCCACAATTGTTTATAATCCTATATCCACTATCCTTTATACCTTGTTCTTCTGCTATCTTATTAATAATAATAAATATATGTGCTACTATTGATGCATTGTTCTCATTTAATTCATTAGTACTCCTAATATGCTCCTTAGGTACTATAACTATGTGAACAGGAGCTTCCGGACTAATATCCTTAAATGCCAAAACTTTATCATCCTCATATACTTTTGTAGATGGTATTTCTTTATTTACTATCTTGCAGAATATACAATCATCCATTGTATCACCTCCTTTTATAGAATGAATCTTCATTCCTTAGTTTTACCTACAGTGTCTATCAGATAAAATTTCACCCTCTAATACATCATTTTTGATATTTAGTATCTTTGTATCTAAAATTTCACCTATTATTGAGGAACTGCTACTTTTAGCAACTACTTTCACATAATTAGGAGTATATCCTTGATATAACCCTTCTTTACCCTCTATTTCTTCTTCAAACAATACAGATGTTGTTGTCTTTTCGAATTTCTTCATAAAGTCATTTTCATTCTTATTATTTAAATTTATTAACACTTTGCTTCTTTGTTCCTTTACACTTCCATCTATCTGATTTTCCATAGATGCTGCTTTTGTTCCTTTTCTCGGACTAAATTTAAATATATGCATTTTCGACAACTTAATTTTACTTAAAAATTCAAATGTTTTATTAAATTCATCCTCGGTTTCTCCAGGAAATCCAACTATGACATCTGTAGTTATAGAAACATTCTCGAAAGCCTCTTGTAACATTATTACTATATCTTCATATTCCTTTGATGTGTATCTTCTATTCATTCTTTTTAAAGTTTCATCGCATCCACTTTGAAGAGATAAATGAAAATGAGGACATAATTTTTTAAGCTTAATTATTCTATTCCTAACATCTTCTGTAAAAAAGGTTGGATCTATTGAACCTATTCTTACTCTTTCTATTCCATCTATATCTTCTATCTTCTCTAAAATATCCACTAATGTTATATTATCCTCTAAATCTACTCCATAAGATGCTGTATGTATACCTGAAAGAATTATTTCCTTAAATCCATGTTGAGCAAGTTTTGTAATTTCTTCAACTATCCTTTCTGGTTTTTTACTGCATACTCCACCCCTTGCATAAGGTATTAGACAGTAGGAACAAAATCTATTACATCCATCTTGTATCTTTAAAAATGCTCTTGTTTTATCTTGATATTCCTCTATATTTAAATCCTCAAAAACATTATTTTTTATTATATTATCTGCAACTTGAATAATTTGAGTTTGCTCATCTATAGCTCTATTAACCCAATAGACAATCTCTCCCTTGTTTCTTGTTCCTAAAACTACATCTACACCCTCTATGGCACTTATCTCATTTGGAGCTATTTGTGAATAGCATCCTACTACTGCTATTACAGCATCATTATTTAATCTTCTAGCTCTACCTATAATTTGTCTTGATTTTTTATCTCCCATATTAGTAACTGTACAAGTGTTTATTACATACACATCAGCAACTTTTGTAAAATCAACAACTTCATATCCTTCTCTTATGAATTTTTCAGCCATGGCCTCTGACTCATAAACATTTACTCTGCATCCTAGTGTTGAAAATGCTACTTTCATTAAATATTTCCTCCTAAGTCTCCTAACTCGTATTGAATTAAAGAAACACAAACAAATCCTGCCGTTTCTGTTCTTAATATTCTTGGTCCTAATGTAACAATGTAAGCTTTTTTCTCTTCTAAAGCTTCTATTTCTTCTTCTTCAAAACCACCTTCTGGTCCTACTATTATAGCAACATTCTTTAAAGCATTTTTTTTAATTAAGTTTTTCATGGTTCTAATGCCGTTACCTGTTGCATTTTCATAGGGAACTACAACTAAATTCATATCTTCTAATGACTTTATCATTTCCTTAAAATCAATTGGCTCTAAAACTTTTGGAACTTTCGCTCTTTTACATTGCTTGCAAGCTTCAAGAGCAATTCTTTGAAGCCTATCAAGCTTTTTGAATTCTCCCTTAAGTTTAACATCAACTCTTGAAGTTATTATTGGTACAAATGTGTTTACCCCTAATTCAGTACACTTTTGTACAACTAAGTCCATTTTCGTTGATTTAGGTAGCCCCTGAAAAAGAGTTATATTTAAATTGCTTTCGCTATTTATTTCAATCTCTTCTATTATTTTCACTTTAACATATTGTTTAGTTATTTCTTCTATTTCACCAAGATATTCTTTTCCTTGCTCATTGTTTATTACTACTTCATCACCACAATTAAGCCTTAATACTTTATAGATGTGTTTTACATCATCTCCTGTAATAGTGGCATAACTGTCATTTACCATTTCACAATTTGCAAAAAACTTATGCATATAAAATTCTCCTCTAAAATTACTTTATTTTAGCTACTATACAATTCCATTCTCCGTCTTTGTTTATCTCAACAACTTCAAAGCCTGAACTTTCAAGCTTATCAGTTACCATTTCTACTCTCTCATGAATTATTCCTGATGTTATAAACAATCCATTTTTATTTAATACTTTCTTAACATCATCTACTAATATACATATTACTTCCGCTATTATATTAGCTACAACTAAATCTGCTTTTCCTTCTACTACATCAAGAAGATTTCCCTCTAAAATTTCAATGTTATTTAATTTATTATATCCAACATTTTCTTTAGCTGACTCTACTGCTACAGGATCTAAATCAACTCCAATTGCATGCTTTGCTCCAAGCCTTGCAGCAGCTATTGCAAGTATTCCTGATCCTGTTCCTATATCAAACACAACAGTATTTTCTTTTATATACTTTTCTAGTGAAGCTACACACATTCTTGTTGTTTCATGAGTTCCTGTTCCAAATGCCATACCTGGATCTATCTCTATAATCAATTCTTCCTGATCCACATTGTACTCTTCCCAAATTGGCTTAACAACTATTTTTTCACCTATTTTAGTCGGTTTGTAATACTTTTTCCAATTATTAGCCCAATCTTCTTCTTTAACTTCTTCATACTCAACTTTACCTTCTCCGATGTCTATTCCCATTTCCTTAAGCTCATTTAGTTTTCCTTTTATGTACTTAATAACTTCTTCTATATTGTCTTCTAAAGAGAAATAGCCTTTTACCACTGCAGCATTTCCTTTATGCTCTAATACATTTAAATCTGCAAAATCCCAAGTCAATGGTCCCTGTTCTCTTCCTAATATATCATTTGGGTCTTCTATGGCTACCCCTTTAACATCTAATCCATAAAATATACCTTGAACAGGCTCTAGTGCTTCTGATTTCGTTATAATCTTTACTTCTATCCAAGTACCGTTCATATTATCAATTCCTTCCCAAAATACTAATTTAAATCCTACATTCTCAATTATCTATTATGTACTATATTTTACCCTCTATATATAATTATGTCTACATAGACTAAAGCTTAGTCTTATTGTATCAAAAGACTAAGCTCTTTTAAAATATTTTTTGTTTTTTATTATTTGTGAAAAAAACCTTTTTTCTTCTTTTTTTCTGACTCTTCTCCTGAAGCCTCAATAAATGCATTTAACGCTTCCTTTTGACCCTCATTTAAATTCTTAGGTACATCAACAATCACATTTACATATTGATCTCCACGACCTGAAGAATTGACTCTTGGAACACCTTTCCCCTTTAATCTAAAAACAGTTCCTGGTTGAGTACCTTCTGGTATATCATAACTTACATCTCCATCAACTGTTTTAACCTTAATCTCTGTTCCTAGTGCTGCTTTTGTCATTGGTATATGTGTATCTACATATATGTCAAAGCCATTTCTCTTAAAGAAGTTATGTGGTTCAACATATAAACTTATATATAAATCTCCTGCTGGTCCACCATGACTTCCATGCTCACCTTGTCCTCTAAGTGGAATTACATTTCCAGTATCTACACCTGCTGGTATATTAACCGAAATAGATACTTGTTTTTTCTTCTTTCCTGCACCATGACATGAATTACATGGATTTAATATTATTTTTCCGCGTCCCCCGCATTTATCACATGTAGAGACACTTGCAAAAGTTCCTAATGGAGTTTGTCTTTGCACTCTCATTTGTCCACTTCCACCACATTTGTCACATGTAGTAGGAGAGGTTCCATTCTTAGCTCCTGTTCCATTACAAACTTCACAAGATTCACTTCTTGTTATCTTTACATCTTTTTTAACTCCAAATACAGCTTCTTCAAATTTCAAGTTCAATCTATACTCAAGATCTAAACCTTTTTCTGGTCCACCTCTTCTTCTTCTTGAACCTCCACCGAAGCCACCAAATATATCACCAAATATATCTCCAAGATCAAAATCCATTCCACCAAATCCAGATCCACCAAATCCAGAACCTTCAAAGTCAGCAGTACCAAACTGATCATATCTAGCTTTCTTTTCTGGATCACTTAAAACTTGATATGCCTCATTTATTTCTTTAAATTTTTCTTCTGCTTCTTTGTTTCCTGCATTTTTATCTGGATGGTATTTAATAGCTAATTTCCTGAATGCTTTTTTTATTTCATCATCACTTGCACCTTTTTGTAGTCCTAATACTTCATAAAAATCTTTTTTAGCCATATAGCCACCACCTATTACTTAAAATTAGGGGAAGACTTTTGCCTTCCCCTATTTAATATATTATAAATTCAATTATTTGTCATCAACTTTAAAATCAGCATCTACAACATTATCATCATGAGGTGCTTCTGCTCCAGCATTTCCTGCTCCACCCATGTTGTTCGGATCAAATCCCTCTGCTCCTTCTGCTCCACCTGCTTGTTGATACATTTTAGAAGATATAGCATAAAATTCTTGAGTTAACTCTTCTGAAGCTTTCTTTATAGCCTCTAAGTCTTCTCCATCTTTAATTTTCTTTAATTCTTCAAGCTTAGCTTCAACCTTAGATTTATCTTCAGCAGAAACCTTATCTCCTAGCTCTCCTAAAGTTTTCTCAGTTTGATATACTAATTGATCTGCATTGTTTTTAATTTCTATAGATTCTTTTCTCTTTTTGTCTTCTTCTGCAAATTTCTCTGCTTCTTTAACAGCACTATCTATTTCATTATCTGAAAGGTTAGTTGAAGCTGTGATTGTTATGTTAGCTTCTTTACCTGTTCCTTTATCTTTAGCAGATACATTTACTATACCATTAGCATCTATATCAAAAGTAACTTCTATTTGAGGAATTCCTCTTGGTGCTGGTGCTATTCCTGAAAGTGTAAATCTTCCAAGAGTTTTATTATCTGCAGCCAGTTGTCTTTCCCCTTGAACTACGTGTATTTCAACTGATGTTTGACCATCTGCTGCTGTAGAGAATACTTGACTCTTTCTTGTTGGTATAGTTGTATTTCTTTCTATTAAGTGTGTTGCAACTCCACCTAAAGTTTCTATTCCTAAAGTTAAAGGTGTAACATCTAGTAATAATACATCCTTAACATCTCCAGTTAATACTCCTGCTTGGATAGCAGCTCCCATTGCAACACATTCATCTGGATTAACTCCCTTTGAAGGTTCTTTTCCAGTAAAGTTCTTAACAGCTTCTTGAACAGCTGGTATTCTTGTTGATCCACCAACTAATACTATCTTATCTATTTCATTCATAGAAACTCCAGCATCACTTAAAGCCTTTTTCATTGGTTCTATGGTTCTTTGAACTAAATCATGAGTAAGTTCATTGAATTTAGCTCTTGTTAAATTCATATCTATATGCTTTGGACCTGTTGCATCTGCAGTTATAAATGGTAGATTTATATTAGTTTGAGTTGATGAAGATAATTCTATCTTAGCTTTTTCTGCTGCTTCTTTTAATCTTTGAAGAGCCATCTTATCATTTCTTAAATCTATTCCATTCTCAGATTTGAAAGTTTCAGCAATATAGTTCATAACATTGTTATCAAAGTCATCTCCACCTAGAGCTGTATCTCCATTTGTAGATTTAACTTCAAATACTCCGTCACCTAATTCTAATATAGATACGTCGAAAGTACCGCCACCTAGGTCATATACTAGGATTTTATGAGCTGATTCTTCACCCTTATCCATTCCGTATGCTAAAGAAGCTGCTGTTGGCTCATTTATTATTCTTAAAACTTCTAAGCCAGCTATTTTTCCTGCATCTTTAGTTGCTTGTCTTTGGCTATCATTGAAATAAGCTGGTACTGTTATAACAGCTTGAGTTACAGTTTCTCCAAGATAAGCCTCAGCATCTGCTTTTATTTTTTGAAGTACCATTGCTGATATTTCTTGTGGAGTATAATCCTTACCATCTATATCAACCTTATATCCAGTTCCCATATGTCTTTTTATAGAAATTATAGTTTTATCTGGATTAGTTATTGATTGTCTTTTTGCAACTTGACCTACTAGTCTCTCTCCATTAGCTTGGAAAGATACTACTGATGGAGTAGTTCTTGCTCCTTCTGAGTTTGTTATAACTACTGGTTCTCCACCTTCCATAACTGCCACACAAGAGTTAGTTGTTCCTAAATCGATTCCTATTACTTTTCCCATAATATTTACCTCCTAAAATTCCTTGTTAGTTTGCTACTTTAACCATGCTATATCTTAAAACTTTGTCTCCCTTTTTATATCCTTTTTGGAGAACTTCAACTATAGAGTTGTTTCCAAGGGAGTCATCATTTACATGCATAACAGCATTATGATAATTTGGATCAAATTCGCAATTTGTATTTATTTCTTCAACATTTAATTTTTCAAAAGCTGTTTCAAAAGACTTTAAAGTCATTTCAACACCTATTTTTATATCATCAGCACTACCTTCAATTGATACTGCTCTTTCTAAATTATCTATAACAGGAAGTATATCCTTAAGCACATCTTCGCATGCATCAGTATATATTCCTTCTTTTTCTTTAGCTGTTCTTCTTCTATAATTTTCATATTCTGAACTAGTTCTTAGCAATCTATCTTTTAATGCTTCTATTTCATTTTGAAGTTTCTGATTCTCATCTTTTGTCTTTAGTAATGAAGATTTTAATTGTTCTTTTTCATCATTACAATTATTTTCCTCTTTGTCAATTTCATTAATTTCTTCTACCTGGTCATTGTTTATAGTGTCTTCGCATGAACACTTCTTAGTATCCATTTCCTCCAGGTTATCCACCTTCTTTTCTTTCTTTTTCATGTTTAACACCTCTTCTCTAATAATCGCTATATTGTCTCAAGCTTTCATTAAGCTCTTTCATAACTTTGCCAACAATTGTCATTATTTTAGAATAAGGAATTCTGGTAGGTCCTATAAGCCCTATAGTTCCAACCGGAACATTTCCAAGACTATAAGAAGCGGTTATTACGCTACAGTCTTTTGCTTCCTTAACATAGTTTTCCTCACCTATTTTAATAGTTAAAACTCCATCTGTATTAATAAGACTATTTACAAGTTCTCTATTCCCTATAAGTGATAGGAAATCTCTAGCCTTTTCAATATCATTAAACTCTGGGTAATTAAAAATATTAGCTGTACCTTCAGTATAAACCTCCGAGGAACCTTTGTGATTTAAAGTATCATATATAGCTGGGATTATGGCATTAAATATATCATCATATCCACTTAAATCACTTTTTAAATTATTTATAACCTCTAAATTTATCTGCTCTAAAGTTAGATTTCTGATTCTATTAGCCAGTGCATTTGATATTTTTAATAACACATCTTGGTTCGGAGCTTTTTCAACTCTTATTAAACTATTTTTTATTATTCCACCATCTGTTACCATAACAACCAATATGCTATTTACATCTATTGCTAATAATTGAATAGATTTTATATGGCTTTTGTTAACTGAAGGTGCTTTTAGTATGCAAGTAAGCTTTGTTAATTCTGAAAGAATATAAGTTGCCTGTTTAAGCATCTTATCAACTTCATATAAAGCCTCATCTACTAAATACCCTTTTATTCTTAATTCGTCTTCTAAACTTAAAGCTTCATCAGGCATTAGCTTATCTACATAAAGTCTATATCCTTTATCCGAAGGTTTTCTTCCAGCTGAACTATGAGGTTGTTCTAAATACCCCATATCCTCTAAATCTGCCATCTCGTTTCTTATAGTCGCTGAGCTTATACCCAAATCATATTTTTTTGCTATAGTTCTTGACCCAACAGGCTCTGCTGTAGTTATATAATCACTTATTATCGCTTGAAGGATTCTGATTTTTCTTTCATCTATATCACTCATGGCAACACCTCATTTATTAGCACTCACATCAGCTGAGTGCTAACGACTACGAATTTAAAATAACATTTTACGATTTTTTTGTCAATACTAATAGCGTCTAATTAGGTTTATATATCTTTTTATTATGTATATTACCCTATCTTTTCTTTAAATATCTTTTATTTTCTCTTAAAATCTATTATGTTTAATTTACACATATGCTTTTTTAAATTTAAAAGTCCCAGTTGACAAGTTATATTGAGAATTGAAAATTGAAAGTTATGCTTGATTTGTCTATAAAAATCTATAATTAAAATTTAAAAAATATCCTTCACTCTCAACTGTGAATTTTGAAATAGCACAAGTTTTGAAAACTTGTTACTTATAACTCGTCTCAGTCTATTATAAAATCACTCATTACAAAGTTAGATATCTCTATTCCTTTAGATGTTAAAGCTAAGTTTCCATCCTTCTCTTCTAAAAGATTTAATTTTTTGTGCTTATTTATTATTTCTCCATATACCTGATAAATATTCTTATTAAATTTTTCATGGAACTTTTTTATACTTATACCCTTTATTTTTCTAAGTCCCATAAACATGAACTCTTCCATGTTATCATTTATAGAATTTTCAAACCGTTCCTTTACTCCACAATCACCTTTATCTATAGACTCTATATATTTTTCTATATTACTTTCATTAGAAGTTCTTAAATTATCTAAATAAGAACTTGAACCTGAACCAACTCCAATATATTCATCAAGATTCCAATAGATTAAATTATGTTTACATTCTTTATCTTTTTTTGAAAAGTTGGATATTTCATATTGTTCATATCCATTTCTATTTAATATTTCAAGAGTTGATTTATACATTTTTCTCTCTATTTTTTCATCAGGCATATGTAATTTGTTATTTTCATATAACTTATAAAATGCTGTGCCTTCTTCCAAAATCAAACCATAGGCAGATATATGTTCTGGATTTAGATCACATATGGTATTTAATGTGTCTATCCACTCTTCTAAATTTTGATTTGGCAAACCAAACATCAAATCTATGTTTATATTATCAAACCCTATTTTTCTTGCCATTTTAAAGTTTTCTTTAAATTCCTTAAATGTATGAATTCTTCCTATAGCTTTTAAATGATAATCTTGAACAGCTTGCAATCCCATAGATAATCTATTTACCCCAATAGCCTTTAATGCTTTTAATTTTTCTTCGCTTAACGTACCTGGGTTAGCCTCTACTGAAAATTCTATATTCTTATTTAAATTTAATTCATTTATTTTATCTCCTAATTTTAACAATTGTTCAGATGATAAATAAGTTGGAGTTCCTCCTCCTATAAATATAGTGTTTATATTTATATTATTGCCAATTCTATAATTTACTTCTTTAATTAACGCTTCTATATACTCTTCCATTAAATATTCTTTACAAGGAAAAGATGGAAAATCACAATACCAACATTTTTGCTTACAAAACGGTATATGAATGTATAAACCTATTTCTTTCATGATAAACTTCCTTCCTCTTGGATATGACAAAGTTCACAGGCAATATTGACTGTGAACTTTATTATTAAGGCATATTCAAAAAAATACCAAGTCAGTATGATAGTATATTTGACTTATTATTTTCTTTCATTTACCTAATCTACTTTAAGAATAGACATGAATGCTTCTTGAGGAACTTCTACAGAACCTACTTGTCTCATTCTTTTCTTTCCTTCTTTTTGTTTTTCTAATAGTTTTTTCTTTCTTGATATATCTCCACCGTAACACTTAGCTAATACGTCTTTTCTCATAGCTTTAACTGTCTCTCTAGCTATTATCTTAGCCCCTACAGCTGCTTGTATAGGAACCTCGAACATTTGTCTTGGTATAATTTCCTTAAGCTTTTCAGCTATTCCTCTGCCTCTATGATATGCTCTTTCTTCTGGAACTATCATAGATAATGCATCTACAACTTCTCCATTTAAAAGAATATCTAACTTTACAAGTTTAGTTGTTGTATATCCTTTTAATTCATAATCTAAAGATGCATAACCCTTTGTCCTAGATTTTAAAGCATCAAAGAAATCATAAATTATTTCATTTAGTGGTATATCATAGTTAAGCATTACTCTTGTTGTTTCAAGATATTGCATATCTATAAATGTACCTCTCTTATTTTGACAAAGGTCCATTACAGGCCCTACATAGTCTGTTGGTGTTATAATTGAGGCCTTAACAACTGGTTCTTCCATATGTTCTATTTCACTCATTTCTGGAAGGTTTGTAGGATTTGTTATATCTAGTACCTCTCCATCAGTTTTAACTATTTTATATATAACAGATGGTGCAGTTGTTATTATATCTAAATTAAATTCTCTTTCAACTCTCTCTTGAATTATCTCCATATGTAATAGTCCAAGGAATCCACATCTAAATCCAAATCCTAAAGCTAGTGAAGTCTCAGGTTCGAACTGAAGAGCCGCATCATTTATTTGCAATTTTTCTAATGCTTCTTTTAATTCTTCGTACTTAGCCCCATCAACTGGATATATACCACTATATACCATAGGAATTGCTGGTCTATATCCTGGTAGTGCCTTTTCTGTACTTCTATTTGCCTCTGTTATAGTATCTCCAACTCTTGCATCTGCAACATTTTTTATTGCTGCTGACACATAGCCAACTTCTCCAGCCTTTAACTCTTCTACTGGTATAAATCCTGGTGCGAACACACCTACTTCATTAACTTCATAAAATTTATTAGTAGCCATAAGTTTTATTTTTGTTCCTCTTTTTATAGCTCCATCCATTACTCTTACATAACTTACAACACCTTTATAGCTATCATAATAAGAGTCAAAAATTAAAGCTTTTAAAGGAGCCTCAGCATCACCATTTGGTGCTGGTACTTTATCAACTATAGCTTCTAATACATCTTCTATGTTAAGTCCTGATTTTGCAGATACTAAAGGAGCACCTTGAGCTTCTATTCCAATAACATCTTCTATTTCATTTTTTATTTCATCAGGTCTTGCAGAAGGAAGATCTATTTTATTTATAACCGGCACTATTTCCAACTCATTATCTAGTGCTAAATAACAGTTTGCTAAAGTTTGCGCCTGAATTCCTTGAGTTGCATCAACTACAAGTATGGCACCTTCACATGCAGCAAGGCTTCTTGATACTTCGTAGTGAAAGTCTACATGTCCAGGAGTATCTATAAGGTTTAATATGTACTCTTTACCATTGCTTGGTCTGTTGTATATTAATCTTACTGCCTGAGACTTTATAGTTATTCCTCTTTCTTTTTCAAGTTCCATATTATCAAGAATTTGTTCTTGCATTTCTCTTTTTGTTAAAGTTCCTGTTTTTTCGATTAATCTGTCGGCAAGGGTTGACTTACCGTGGTCGATATGCGCTACTATAGAAAAATTTCTTATATTCTCTTGTTTAATACCACTCATATAATAACCTGTTCCTTTGAACAGAATTCACCCCCATGTCATACTGAATCAATGTAAATTATACCACACTGTACTGTGCAACTGTCAATATTAAGCTTTAGTCATCGTTTTTGGAAAAATCAAGCAAGTTTTCTCCCTTTTTCACAAGTTTATCCTTAAAATCTACGAATGCCTTTCTTGAAAACACTATATCATATTCTTTTAATGATATTTTGAATCCTTCACCAGAATTTGTTGAAATCTTTATGGGTGCTTTATCTTCTTCTATTTTAATTATACTGCTTTTAGTTTCACCCAAATATCTATTGTTATTCTTATTTTCTCCTAAATTAAATTTCTCTGTACACAATGTATTTATACTTATGAAACCATATATAAAAATAAAAAAACTTGTTATAAACACAATACAATACTTAAATCTATTAGAAAACTTCATTTTACCACCTCTACTATTACGAATTGAAAGTTATTGTTGGTTTTTTTACAAACCCCAAAATGGCTAAGTAATTTTTAAGTGATAAGTTAAAAGTAACAAATTGAGGTTGAAAACAGCATGTTTTCTTTAAAACCTTAACACTCAATTCTCCCTTTTTAACTTCTGACTAAAAAATCCACTTAATTATAATATTTGCCATGTATTTGTAAAGTTAAACAACCTTGATTTAAAAAAGTGGCTCTTCCATATTTTTAGTGACAAGTTAATAGTTACAAGTGACAAGTTGATGTTGAAAATCTCTTTCCTCCTAAATTTTATTAACCTTCTAAAATTAAATTATTGGCTTTTATGAACACTGTGAATAAAAATTCCCTTAACTCTTATCACTTACAACTTGTCACCGACTAAAAATTTCTATAATTTCCCGTACAAAAATAAAGAAACCACATAAGTTTATATTTTCTTACATGGTTTCTTTATATTAAAAGTTATTTTCTATTTAATTGCTCAGCTATTATTCTTGCTAAATATTTTGCAGTTGCTGTTGCCTCTTCTATCTTTGTTGTATCAGAACCAACTTCTACAAGTATTGAATTACTGCTTTTATCTTGATTAAAACTTCCTATACCATGATTATAAGAGAATATACCTCTACAATATCCAGGATATAATTTATCACTAATTCCTATTAAACCATTAAGCAGTTTCATATTTTCATTTATATTTTTTCTGTTTTTAGAGACTACAAACATTATTTTAGCAATATTTTCATCATTCATCCTTGTAGTTATAGTTTCTCTACTTGGACCAGAATCTCTATGAATATCTATTATAAGTTTAAAATCTTTATATTGATTTAAATATTTGTCTACAGTTTGCCCAGATTTATTGTAGCAAGTTGCATAATTGTCACTGTGAACTGTCTTATCATGTATAACTGATATACCATATGTTTCCTGCAATATTTTTTGAAGCTCATCCCCAACAGTAACTACTGTGTTATTAGGCCCTCCTGGTGCAAAATCTTCATTGTTATGTGTATGATATATTAATATATCAGGTTTATTTGCATCTAGTTTTTTCTTTAAGGTGTTATCTTCTAATGGAACAACCTTATTTGAAAGTTTCAAATCATTTTCTGTAGGATTTGCCTTGTTATTATTTTTAGATATGCTATTATCATTTAGTTTAAATGGATTCAGGCTTTCAATAGATCCATTTTCTTTATTTAACCCCCTATTTTCCATAGATATTAAAGGCAATTCTTTTTCAAGTATAGAAATCGGGTTATATATGTTTATTCCAAGGGCATCCATTATTAAATTTTTAAATTGACCACTATGTTCTTCCCCGTCTTGTCCATATTGAGATACTATTGGCATTGAATAATTTAATAATTTTGTATATATAGCACTCCCATTTACTCCACTTGTCATATTGTGTTTTAAACAATTAACAATTCCAATAAACAGCGCTAAAGTAACTAATAAAAATAGCGCTATTTTTAGTTTTATGTTTCTAATATTTATTATTTCATTGTTATTCATCTATATCCCATTGCTAAAATCAAATAAAATCCCACCATCCACATATTATTAAAAGGATTTTATTAAATGTTTTGCAACAGTTCACCTCCCTCCCACATATCTTAAATATATGTATAGAGGGATAGTGAATATTACTTAAACATTTAAAAAGCAAGCATTTACCTAGCTTAATTCAAAAACTTATTTATATCCTCCATATCTAATCCTGGCTGAAGAGCTATATTTATACCCATAGAAATTATTTTTGATACTGAATCTATTACTGAATCTACTTCTTTAGGTGTAACTACAAGATCTCCTACATAAGGATTTAATATCTCCTTTATAAGTCCACTTCTTTCAGATTTATCTATTGAATTTAACATTTCATAAACTTTACTTTCTTTTGTAGATTGTTTTACCATCTCATTTATAACTAAATCTATAGTATCATTTGCTATTGTTGAAGCGTAGACTACTGTTGGAACACCTATGGCAATTACAGGAACTCCTAGTGTTTCTTCGTTTATCTCCATCCTATGATTTCCAACCCCAGCTCCTGGTGCTATTCCAGTATTGCCTATTTGTATTGTTGTATTAACTCTCTCTAGTCTTCTTGATGCCAATGCATCTATACACACTATATAGTCTGGCTTTATTTTATCTGCTAATGACTTTATAACTTCTCCTGTCTCTATTCCTGTTAATCCTAATACTCCTGGCGCTATAGCACAAACTGGAGTTATTGATTCATCTATATCATTAGGCATTAATTTCTTTAAATGTCTTGTTACCATGAGTTTAGATACAACCTTTGGTCCAAGAGCATCTGGCGTTACATTCCAATTACCAAGTCCTACCACTAAAGTTGTTGTTTTCTCATCTACTTTGACCATTTCTAATAAAACTTTTCCTAGAGCTTTACTAACATTATCCATAAGTCCTCCATCATATAATGTTAACTTAGGCATATCCATAGTTACATATGTACCCTTAGGTTTTCCTATATTTTTTTCTCCTTTCTCATTTAAAACTTTCACTATAGAGATTTTTATATCATCTTCCTCCCTTTCTTCAATCTCCACCCCATCACATTCTCGTTTATTGCTTTTAACATACATTTCCCTAGCTTCTAAAGCTAAATCTGTTCTGACATCAAACATATTATAAATCCTCCTTATAAAAGATATATTTATATCTTTTGTAATTTATATCTTTTATATAACTACTAATGTAGTATTTTTGTGAAAGTTTAAAATTACCCTTGAAGTATTGATTTTTTAATGCTATAATAACCTTTGTTAAAAGAAGACTCGTACGCAGATTTCCCCAAACTGCAGAGGCCCTATTAAATTGAAGGGGGTGAAAACATATGGCAAACATAAAATCAGCTAAAAAAAGAATAAGAGTAACTGAAGTTAAGACTCTTAGAAATAAGATGATAAAGTCTGCTCTTAAGACAACAATAAAGAAATTCGAAGCTGCAATAGCTGCTAAAAACGTTGAGGAAGCTCAAGCTACTTTCACTAATGCAGTTAAAGCTTTAGATATGGCTGCTTCTAAAGGAATAGTTCATAAGAACATGGTTGCTAGAAAGAAATCTAGATTATCAGCGAAGTTAAATGGATTATCAGCATAATAAATAAACCGGTAATTTATTACCGGTTATTTATTTTTTTGTCCTGGCACAATCTACAAGTACCATTTCTATTTCTATTTTATTGTTTGAACCTGAGGATTTCATTCTACTTTCTCCTCTTAAACATACCTCTAAACAATTCTTTAATTGCTTTTCATTAAATTTCTTACTTTGTTCCATTAAGTTTTTAGCAACATATGGATGTAGTCCAAACTCTTTAGAAAATTCATCAGGACTTTGTCTATTTTTCACCTTTGCCCTAGCTTTCAATAAAAGATCAAATTGCCTTTCTATCATTGCTAATATGGCTGTTTCTTTATTTCCCTTAAATATGAGGTCATTACATAACATTAATGCTCTCTGTGTCCTGTTAGTGCTTATTGCATCCACCAAATCAAAGACATCTTCGTCTTTTGTTATTGGTAACAACATATTTATATCTTCTTTTTTTATAGTTCTCCCATACGTATATGATATGAGTTTTTCTATTTCCATATTTATTATGTTTAAATCTTTGTCTACTCTATCAACAAAATATCTTAATTCATTTTTTCCTATTTCTACATTTTTATTATAAAAGATTTTTTGAACTTTTTTGTATAACCTATCTCCCTTTAAATCTTCTACTTTTATAACAGCTATGTTACCTTTTAATCTATCTAACTCTCTGTTTTTTTCTCGTTTATCTTTTAGTATATAATATCCTATAAAAACCGTGTATTCCGGCATATTTTTTACATATGCTATAAGATCTTTTAATTCCTTTGATGTTTTTTCTTTTGGTTTGCTTCGTAAATGTTCTAGTCTAAAAGCTTCCACAACCCTTTTTTCCGCCATAAAAGGTAGTGTTTCACAAGCATTTATAAACTGTGTCATTTCAAAGTTCATTCCATCTAGTCTCATATAGTTTAAATCCTTAAAATTAGGATCCACTATTATATCTACCATTTCTTCTATGGTTTCTTTAATCTGACCCTCATCCATACCATAAAATATATATGCATTATATATTTGTTTGTCTTTCAAACTCTTCTCTAAGTCATCTAAATTCATTTCTTTCCTCTTCCCCTATGCTTAAAATCCTATTAGGAAGTATCTTTACAGTTACTCCATCTTTTAAACTAATTTTATTTTCAAAACATCCTTTTGAATACAAATATAAATTTTCATTATTTAATATAATATCATACTTTTTATTTAAATTCACTTTATATTTATTATCATCTTCTTCTATAATATTGCAATATTTCAGTTTTTCTTTAGTGTAAAAGTCCTTCATATCTCCTTTAGTTAAAACCACTCTTTCCCATTTATAACCTATATCATATATATAGCAATTATCTACCTTATAAAAATTTATAGTAGGAAAGGTATTATATATCCAAAGGGATCCTGATAATATTACTGCAACTGGAAAAAACTTTAGACTTTTATAGCCTTTACTGTATAAATAAAATGACATTATAATCAAACAATATATGACGCTATATTTATAATCCATAAAGCTTATTTTAGGAGATATAATTTTTAAAACATCACTTATGTTTTCCATTATTACCAAAATAAAATAAATTATTTTTACTATAATGTTAAATATAAAATCAAAATTACTAAAGATTAATCCTACGTTCCCTAGTATAACTAAAATTGATATAAATGGCATAATTAATAGATTTCCTAAAAGGAATCCAAAAGAAAAATAATTGAAAGCTATAATTATATAGGGAAATGTGAATATTTGAGAACTGAAAGTTAAGGCTACTGTACTTCTTATACAATTAGGAATTTTATATAAAATTTTATCTAACTTTTTATTATATAGTATGATTCCAAGAGTGCTTAAAAAAGATAAATGAAATCCAGCATTAAATATATAATATGGTCTATAAAATCCTAATACCAAAGCCGTAAATGTTAATATTGGTAAAGGTCTATATGTTTTGTATACCTTGGTTGATAATCTTAAAAAGATTATCATAATAAAAGCCCTTAAACTTGAAGCCTTAGCCCCTGTGAAAACCACATATATTCCTGTTATTAAAATCCCAAAACTAGTTCCTAATATTCCCTCTAAAAAACTATATATCAAATTCAAGTGAAACCCTGAAACTGATACACTATGAATAATTCCAAGTTGTTTAAACTCTTCCTTTTGTTCTTCAGTTGCTCCCCTTAAATCACCAAAACATACTCCTGTTACAATTGCCCCTCTACTTTCTCCGAGCTCATTTTGAAATTTATCTTTTATTTTAATTCTTAAATCATATATTTTGGATATAAAATCTCTTCTAGAACTTAATATTTTATAATTCTCAAAACTTCCTATTACTCCTGTACTATAATTAGTATCTCTTTTCAGAGTGCCCTTAATTGTAATCCTATCTCCAGGAACTATTTTCTTTGTATAATCCTTCATTATAAAATTACGGCCCTTATATGACGACTTAACATAAAATCCATTTACATCTTTAACCCTAAGTTCTATACTTTCATTATTAAATTTAATATTAAAGAACATATAAAAACTTGCAATGCCTACAAAAAAAAATCCTATCCATAGCATAAAATTTTTTATATCTAACGTAAAAAACATAATTAAAATTATAATTATAGAAAATGCTATGGCTATATTAAAATTATTAAAACATAAATACCCTACAATATTTCCAAATATAAATGATATTGTAAGATAAACTACTTGCTTATTCATATATACTAGTTACTTTTTAACGCTATTCTTATTTGATTTGTTGAATAATCCATATATACGGATATTATAGATGGTATGTTCATTTTATCATATGAATCATATAAATAAGCCTTTACTACTTTTTCTGCCTCTACACTACTTAAATCATCACAACAGCTAAAATAATAGTTACTATCTACAACTAACTCCATTACATTTCCTTGGAAATTATTTATTTCATATATGTTCATAAACATAAAAAAATCACCTCTTTTGTATTCTTAACCAAAATAGGTGATTTAATTACTATTATTTAATTATGGTTCTGTATAAGTGCATATTTATTGCAATATATACTATAAAAAATATTAAAAAACTTAAGTCCATATTAGTAAAATATATTAAAGCAATTATTCCTATAAATATAAACATTAATATAACATATGACCAGATGTTGAATATTTTAATTCCACCATAAAACATTTTTAAAGCAAGTATGGCTGGAATTATAGAATATACTGCATATGCTAAAACTAAATTTTCACCATTAAAATATACTATATATGCAAATGCCATAAGTGTAGTTAATGGTGTTATTGATAATAGGAATTTTTCCATATAACCTTTACCTTTATCTATAAACTTACATCTTTTTATAACTAGAAGCATATTGTGAAGATAGTCATCTTCTATATAAATATGACATAGTTTTTTTATCATATTAGTTAGATTTTTGCCTACCCCTACCTCTAAGCATGATAAACTCATAAGAGGTATATGTGTCATATTATCTAAAAAAATCATCATGTTTGTCCCACGTTCTTTAAGTTGTTTTAAAATTATATATTTATGATAAGAATTTATACGTGAAAACATCCTATATTTATGAATATTTCTAATAAATTCTTCATGATTTGTATAATCTATTTCTATTCCACTTTGAATCTTATCTAGTCCACCCTTTATTTCTAACGTCTTTAGCCCATATAAACAAGATAATTTGTCATCATCTGTAAAAATTATTGGTAATATCCCAGTATCCTTACAATATCCTATATCCTCTTTTGCATTTATATTCATTTCATTTTTTATAGCTATTAGTCCCACAAGTACTAAATTACTTTCTATATTTTCTTTAGGTGATGGCTCATAACTAAAATTTCTATAAGCAAGAGCCACTACCCTTAATCCGATATTACTCATTTCTATATGAGCATTTTTTATATCATCAATTTCTTCTCTTGTTAATTCTACTTCGAACCCGTCTTTCATTATGTGTATACAACTATCTAAAATAGCATCTACGTCACCAATCACATGAGCTCTATAAAAACTATCAACCTTGTTTACACTAGTCTTAAGACGTTTACTATTGTCATATGGTATATCAAAAATTTTTAATCTTGGCTCTTCCTCCAAAGTATCTATAATCCCATTTTGTTCAATAAAATGATTAATAGCCTTATCTATACTATTTATGTTAGATGCTGAGGCTAAATATGCTATATTAATTAATCTTGAAGCACTTATTTCTTTAAACGCTTCTACATCATATAAATTTATATAATTACCATCAGCATAAATCCTTCTTACCTCACATTCTTCTTTACTTAATGCACCTAGTTTATTCATAAAGATTCCGTGAATATGAGATATTTTGCTTAAAGTTTCTAGTGAGTTAATGTGAATACCTTTTTTTTGTAAAGATTTTAATTCATAATAAGCCACAAAAAAAAGCACTACAAAAGCCCATATAGGATAACTTACCATAAATGAGTTCATAAATACATCATTTGTAAGATTTAAATCTCTATAATATAAATAATGTAATCCACTACCTGCTATTAAAGATATTAATATGTATACAACTACTTTATTTAAGTACTTTATTATAGTATTTTTAAGAACTTCTTCTCCAGAGTTATTTACTCTTACAAAACTTATTATTTTCCCAATTTGAGTTTTTTCTCCAACCTCTACAACTACACCTACTGCTTCTCCACTTATAACTCTACTTCCCATAAAAGCCATGTTGCTAACTATACTTAACGGAATGTCTTTTTCTTCGATTTTTGTACTATATTTTGATGATGGCTCTCGTTCCCCTGTAACTAAATACTCATCTACCTTTAATCTTTTACATTCTAAAATTCTTATATCTGCTGGAACTATTGAATCTCTTGACAATTGCACAATATCTCCAACAGCTAGTTCAGAGGACTTAACTATTCTTGTTGTATAATTCCTCATAACTTTTACATTTATATTATTTAAAACATCTAATTCATCTATAAAACCATATGTCTTCTTATAATCCATATAAAATATGGTAACAAATCCAAAGATAAATATAATATTAATTATAGCTAAAAAATATGATTTTAAATAAAAACTAAATATTATTGATATTAATATGTAAATTACAAATGGGTTTATAATTTGTCTTAGCAAAACCTTAAGTACACTTTCTTTTGTCTCTACAAAAATAATATTATTACCAAATTCATTTTTCCTAGAATCTATTTCACTTTCATCTAACCCTTTTTCCTGATTTACTTGTAACTCCTCTAATACATGGAGCCATGCTCTGTTATACCATTTATCCATTATAGTTCTCCTTTACATAGCCTTAAAACTATAATACCATAATCGTCCATAACTTTGCATATATTTAGGGCTCTTTTAATAAAATGTTGAGTTCAATTATAAAAATACTAATTTTTAGTCTTAGGATTAGATACTATAGCCATTATATACCCAAAAAATATAGCTGCTGTTATTCCTGCTGCTGTTCCTTTAATTCCTCCAGTAAAAGCACCTACAATTCCTATCTTATCTACTTCCTTTATAGCTGACTTTGCCAATGCATTACCAAAGCCAGGTAATGGCACTGTAGCTCCTGCTTTACCAATTACTATAAGTTTATCATAAAGACCAAGGCCTCCAAGTATAGTTCCTAACGTAACAAACGCTACCAAAATTCTAGCTGGAGTAAGCTTTGTTCTATCCATTAGTATTTGAGCTATTACACACATAGTTCCACCAAATAAAAATGCATTTACATAACTCATCATTTTTTTTCACCACCTAAATTATATTCAATGGTTATACCATGTGCTATACCTGGTATTGTTTCACCTTGAAATGAAGATGTTGGACTCATTAATGCACCAGTAGAAACTAAAAGTACTCTTTTAAATTTTCCTTGAATCATATTTTTATATATGTATCCACATGATACTACGGCTGAACATCCACATCCACTTCCACCTGAAGATGTTTTTTGAACCTGATTATCAAATATTTCCTCTCCACAATCCATGTATACTCCTTTAATATCATATCCGTATTCCAACAATAACTTTTCTGTTAATTCTCTTCCAACTCTACCTAAATCACCTGTAGCAATTAAATCATAATCACTTGGTTTAAACCCTGTATCCTCAAAATGTCTATATATGGTATCAACTGCTGCTGGCGCCATAGCTGCTCCCATATTGTTAGCATCTTTTATACCATAATCTTTTACTTTTCCTGTTGTTATATAAGTTATTTCTGGAAAATTACCCTTTAATCCTATAAGCATTGATCCAGAACCTGTAACTGTCCATTGACTTGTTTCTGAACGTTGACTTCCAAACTCTAAAGGAAATCTAAATTGCCTTTCGGCAGCACTAAAATGTGATGATGTAGTTGCTATTGCATACTTTGCAAATCCACCATCTACTATCATTGATGCCATACTTAATGATTCTGCCATTGTTGAGCAAGCACCATATAAACCAACAAATGGTATATCTAATTCTCTTGCTACAAAGCTTGATGATGTTAGTTGATTTAACAAGTCCCCTGCAAATAAATAATTTATATCTTTTTCCTCTAGTTTAGCCTTTCTTATGGTTTCCTTTATTGCATGATACATAAGTGAACTTTCTGCTTGTTCATAACTATCCATACCATTCTTATCATCTTTTAAGATTATATCGAAATACTCACTTAAAGGTCCATTCCCTTCCTTAGGTCCTACTATACTTGTAGTTGCCATTATCTTAGGGCTATGCTCTAATTTTACAGTTTGAAGACCAATTCTTTTATCCATATATGTATTAACTTCCTTTCTTAAACCAACAATTTAAAAATCACTATACCATTTTTTAGTGACAAGTTGTGGTTGGAAATCTCAGATTTTCTTTAATAATATATTTTTACTTCAAAAACCTTCCTTAAAAGATTTCTTCATTAACTTGTCACTGTTTTTTTAAAAAATATACTCAACCAAATAATGTATTAACCCAACTATTACAGATGTGCTTATTCCATAAACTAAAACAGGACCAGCAATAGTAAACATTTTAGCTCCTACTCCAAAAATAAATCCTTCTTCTTTAAATTCTATAGCCGGAGCAACAATTGAATTAGCAAACCCAGTTATAGGCACAACAGTTCCTGCTCCTGCAAAGTTAGCTATTTTATCATAAACTCCAATACCTGTAAGACTAGCTCCTATAAATACCATACATATAGCTACACTTGCTGACACAACCTCTTCTTCTAATCCCATTGCCGTAAATGTATTAGTAAAAAATTGACCTATATCACAAATTAAACCACCTATTACAAATGCAAAAAAACAATTCCTTAAAAGATGATTTTTAGGTTCCAACTTAGCCGAAAGATCAATAAATTTCTTCTTTATATTTTTTTCATCGCTTTTCATATTTCCTTTTTTCATATTTCCTCCTCCTTCTTTAAAAGTTATTTTCCCATAATTTCAAACATAATATACAATAAATATAATCTTTTAATTAATTACATGAAAAAGGCTATGCCCTTTTTAGTGACAAGTTAAAAGTGACAAGTGACAAATTGATGTTGAAAATCACAGATTTTCTTTAATTATATTTTTTTATTTTTAAAATCTTCCTGAGAAGATTTATCCGCAACTTGCCACTTGTAATTTTTCACTCATTAAAGTTTTCAACTAAAAAAATATATATTTTAATAGTTATCAAAGTTATCCACAGATTTGAAATTTTATAATATCCTATAAAGTAAAAAAAGAATAGAGTTTGTTACTCTATTCCTCAAGCATATTTTTCATCTCTTTTAATACCTTCTTTTCTATACGCGATACTTGAACTTGACTTATCCCCAACATTTTAGCAACTTGAATTTGTGTCTTATCTTTAAAATACCTAAGCAATATTACTTGCCTAGCTCTAGTATCCAAGCCACTTATCGCTTCTTTTAATGCTATTCTATCAACAAGAGAGCAGTCGTCATTAGACTTCTCACTTAGTTTATCTATAAGTAAAACTGGTGATCCTTCATCATGATGGATGGTATCATATAAGTAATTTATATTGTTCATAGATTCTAATGCAAAAACTATTTCTTCTTTATCTATTCCAGAAAATTCAGCTAGCTCATCTATGGTTGGTTCTCTATCTAATTTTGCCATTAACTTTTCTTTGTCATAGTGAAGTTTTTTTGCTGTTGTCTTAGTACCTCTGCTAACTTTTATCATACCATCATCTCTTAAAAATCTTTTTATTTCACCCATAATCATCGGTACTGCATACGTAGAAAACTTAACATTATAGGTTGTATCAAAATTATTTATTGCTTTTACAAGCCCCATAGAACCTATTTGATATATATCTTCGTATTCATATCCTCTGTTTAAAAATTTTTTACTTATGGAAGAAACTAAAGGAAGATTTGTTTCTATTAGTCTATTTAACGCTTCTTGATCTCCACCTTTAGCTTTTATTAGGAGAGCTTCATTTTGGTTATAATCATAGGGTTCTTTCTTTAAAATAGCATCATCCATATAATCTCCACCTAACTTAAACTATAAAAAGTTTTCTTCATTATAACCTTAGTTCCCTTTCCCTTTTCACTCTCAACTCTTAAACCATCCATAAAGCTTTCCATGACTGTAAATCCCATTCCTGATCTTTCTAAATCAGGTCTTGATGTGTATAAAGGCTCCATAGCTTTAGGTATATTTTCTATACCTACTCCACTATCTTCTACTATTACAGTAACTGATCCCTTTTCTATACTTGCTTCCACTTTTACAAATTTATCATTTTTATTTTCATATCCATGAATTATTGAATTTGTTATAGCTTCTGAAACAGCAGTTTTTAAATCAGATAACTCTTCTATAGTAGGGTCCAATTGAGATACAAATGCTGCAACAGCTACTCTTGCAAAACCTGTATTCTCTGATTTACTTAAAAATTCTATTTTCATGCTATTATCCACCATTTCCATACCTCCACCTAAATGCTGCTGATAGCTTTATCTACAGTATCAAATTCATTGATTATCTTATAAATGCCAGAAAGCTCAAAAACTTTCTTAACCCTATTAGTTACATCTGTCACACAAACAGTTCCACCTTTGCTTTGAAGTTTCTTATATCGCCCTATAACAACTCCAATTCCTGAACTGTCCATAAATGTTACTCCTGAAAAATTAAGTATTAATTTTTTCACATCCTCATTATCTAAATTATTGTCAATTTTATTTCTTACTTCTTGAGAACTATGATGATCAAGTTCTCCTATAAGGGTGGCTATTAATTTGTCATCAACTCTATCAAATTTTATATACATACTTCTTTCCACTCCAAACTTTGTTTAAGAGCAGCACACCTCCTTACATAAATTTACATATATAAGTATTCTACACCCGTCACCTGTTTCCTTCTTTTTCCACAGCTTTTTTTCTATTTACTATATTTCTCTATATTTATGGCTGTATTTCTTAATTTTTTTAATTTATAAAAAAATATCACTGACTTATACAATTCTAATGATTATTAGAATTTGTCAGTGATACTTTTGAAAGTTACAAGTTTATAGTTACAAGTTTCCCAATTCCCACTTTCCTAAACTCATAACTTGTCATGTTAATCTTATCAGTCTATTTCCTAGCTTTCTTCCTCATCCTTGCCATAGTATTTTTGAATTTCTTTGTTTATTTCATTAAAAATATAACCAACATTTTCTTCTTCATCTGACATTAAAACTTCAACTGCATCTCTTATAGATGTCATTGTATATATTTTAAATTTACCTTCTTCAATAGCTTTTTCAACTTCTTCGCTTAATATCAAACTATTAACATTAGTTTCTGGAATTAATACTCCTTTTCCTTCCATTGTATCTAGCATCTTACAAACGCTGAAGAACCCTTCTATCTTTTCATTTACTCCACCAATAGGCTGAACATTGCCAAATTGATTTATGGAGCCTGTTACCGCTATATTTTGCCTTATTGGAATTTTACTTAGAGCGGACAGCATACATACTGTTTCTGCAACAGATGCACTATCTCCGTCTATTTTCCCATATACCTGTTCAAAGCTTAAATGAAAATCAATAGGTAGCTTTTTATAGGGGTCAGTTATTTGATTTAAATAGGCTCTTAATATATTTATAGATTTTTCATGTATACTTCCACTTAACTTACTTTCTCTATGAACATCTATAATACTTCCATTTCCCTTATAACATACACAAGTAACTCTCATAGGCCTTCCAAATGAGTAATATTCAGTCCCTATTACTGAAAGAGCGTTTATTGACCCAACTATTCTATCTTTCACATTAATAAGAATATGACCATCCTCATACATTCTTGTAAAATCTTTTTCTAATAAATCTTTTTCATAAGCAACATCAACAATATGCTTTCCTTCAATTAAAGACTTATTATCCTTTAGGGCTCTTACATTAGCCAAGTTAAGAATCCTTGTAATTTCTAATTCATCTATAATAATTTTCTTATTATTTTCAGCTTTTCTTGATAGATATTTAGCAACTTCTTTTACTCCACTTGAGCTTACACTAAATAGTTTATTTTTATCTATTATGAATTTTATTCTATTAATAAATTTTTCTTTTCCTGAATCACTTATATCTATTAATGGATCGCTTTCAACTCTAATTTTGAATACTCTTTTAAAATCTTCATCATAATTATAAAGTATATCGTAGCTTTCCATATCACCTATAACAATAACTTTTACATCTATATCTATATCTGAAGTATTAAGCCCATTTAGAGAAAGAATTTCTAAATAACTTTTATGATAATTAAAATTCAATTTTCCTGTAAGCAATGCTTTCCTTAAATAATAATAAGCACCTCCATTGTTTAAGAGATCGCCTAATCTTATAATAATTACTCCCTCATTACACTTTAACAAGGTTCCTGCCTTTATCATTGTAACATCTGTTATATATGTGCCATTATGGTTTTCGTATTCTATTTCTCCAATTAAATTAAATACAGTTGGATTTTCTTCATAAAATACGCTAGGATGTTCCATACCTTTATTATCTACTAAAACATTAATATTATATTTTAATATATTAATATTAATTTTTTCTTCATCATCCTCATATACTCCAGTAAAATCATCAACTAAATCCTTAAGCATGTGTTTGCATACAGTATCTAGATATTCTATTGCTTCATTCTCCCCTTGAAGTTTTTCATAAAATATTCCCTTTTGTTCTTCTATTATGCCAGTAAGAAAGTCTATTAAGATCTTTTTTATTTCCTCTATAGATTTTACTTCCATCCCCTTAAGTTCATCTAGAACTTCTTCTGCCATAAGCTTCAATTTACTAACTTTTTCTAATATATCTTCCTTTATTAAAAGATCCAAATCATCATACTCTTTAGTACTCATGCTTTCCCCCTCTACTTTAAGAGGTAAAAATGCAAATCCATGAGTAGTTGCTTTTATATCAAAACCTTCTTCTTTAGCTTTTTCCATTAATCCTTCAATTAAGACTGCTCTCCTTTTATGAAGTTCATCTAATATATCTTCCTTATCCTCAAATACTGTACTATTATAAAATTTATATACTGCCTCATTAATATTGTTTTGAATTTTTTCAAGGGAACTTTTTAATTTACTTCCTATACCATTTCCAACTATTAATACCTTTGGAGTTCTATCATCATAAACAACATAACATATATCTTTCGGAGCTGCCTTTTCTTTGTATATATCCTCTATATATTTCCTTAAATATTCGACCTTATCTTTTGAATAATCATCTGTTAAATATATATTAAAATTATCTCTATTTATTGATAAAACATCTTTTATCTTTGTATATATATTATCATACTCGCAAACATTACCTCCTTTTTGATTCGTGTCTATATCGTCTAATGAAAAATCGTATATAACTTCAGTAGGTTTTAAAATTCTCATCATATCAATATCTTTTCTCAAAGATGCCAAAAGCCCTAAGAGAAGTCCTCCCTTCAAAAGATTACTATTATAATAATATTCTCATATATAGAAATTAGTAACAATTTTTAAAAGAAAGTAAAAAAAATATATTAATTTTTAATTACCCTCTTTAAATCTGCTTTAATTTAAGCATAAGTAAAGATTTTGCAAATAAAATATATCGATTGTTATACATCTTATTAAACCCTCTGTATTTTTGTTACTATTTTTTATAAACAAAGTGTTTACTTCACTCTCAACTCTCAACCTTCAATTATCAACTAAAAAATCTATGTATTTTAATAGTTATCAAAGTTATCCACAGATTCGAAATTTTATAATATCCTATAAAGTAAAATAAGGCATAAATCCATTATGGATTTATGCCTTACTTTTATTTATAATCAAAATATTAATATGTTGAGTTTGACTTAGTTCCTTCGCATATAGATATTGATGCTGATGCACCTATTCTACTTGCACCTGCTTCTATAACATTTAAAGCATCTTCAGTACTTCTAACACCACCTGAAGCCTTAACTCCCATATCTAAGCCTACAGTATCTCTCATAATCTTCACATCGTCTTTAGTAGCTCCACCTGTTGAGAAACCTGTTGATGTTTTTACAAAGTCTGCCCCTGCTTCTTTTGATAATTTACATGCTATTATTTTTTCATCATCAGTTAGAAGACATGTTTCTATTATAACTTTGCTTAATGCCTTGCCTCTTGCAGCTTCAACTACTGCTTTTATATCTTCTTTTACATAATCATAATTTTTATCTTTTAATGCTCCTATATTAATAACCATGTCAACTTCCTCGGCACCGTTATCTATTGCATTTTTTGTTTCAAAAACTTTTACTTCTTTAGTTGTAGCGCCTAAAGGAAAACCTATTACTGTACATACCTTAACACTACTATCTTTTAAAAGTTTTGAGCATAAAGCAACATGACATGGGTTTATACAAACCGATGCAAATTTATGCTCTAAGGCTTCTTTACATATTTTTTCTACAGCCTTTACTGATGCTTCAGGTTTTAAGATTGTATGATCTATAATCTTAGCTATATCTCTTTTTTCCATATTTATCTCCTCCTAAATATAAATCCTTTTCATTATGTACATCATTTTCATTCTATATTATTGGGATACATTACACAATAAAAATCTCTAAAATTGATTTTAAGTATTTTATAAAAAAATATACTATGTTATAATACAATTTATCTGAGGAATTATAATATATATAGTAGAACACTATTCTTAGTTTAATATATGTAAAGGAGTCATTATTATGGGATGGAAAGAAAAATTATCTAAACATTATACCCAATCTTACTTAAAGAAATATGGAGATAGACTTGCTCAAGTTCAAGGAAATGTAATATCTGTAAAGGTAGAAACAAAGACTACCCTTTGGATTCTTCATAGAATAACCGCTACAATAATAGTTAGACCCGTTGGTAGTAAAACTATTACTAAATGCGTATATGCAAAGAAAAAATGGTTTAAAAAACCGCCTTTCATAGCTGTATCTCAAGGTAATTCAGTTCTTATACAAGGTTTAAAGGGTAAAAAGGGTAAAGAACATAGGGAGACAATTGATATTATGAACATCAGAAATCTTTCAACAAAGAAAGATTTAGTTCCTATGGATGAATCTCAAATAAAACAAGTTAGAACTGTTCAAAGAAGATAATATATTTGTTAAAGAAAAAAAGCCATATATAGAAGGATTTTTTATTGTTTAGAATCCTTTCTATATGGCTTTTTTTAATTATTTATGTCTTTCCTTAATCATTAAATATATACTATTTATTAATGCTATTATTCCTGAACAGAAAATAACAACCATCCATTGTATACCATTCATTGAGGAAGTATGGAATATTCCCTCTAAAAACGGAAGATAAATAACTGCAATTAACATTATTACAGATACTAAAACAGCACCTATAAGATATATATTTGTAAAGGGATTTATTTTAAATATAGAATGTTTCTCTGATCTACATTCAAATACATGTATTAATTGAGATAATACTAGTGTAGACAATGCCATAGTTCTACATGCAGCTAAATCATATCCAAAATACTTTCCACCTATAAATGCAAATATAGTGCATATTCCTATCAGTGTTCCTCTAACTAATATTTTTTCCATTAACCCATGAGAAAATATACTTTCATTTTTTCCCCTTGGCTTATCATCCATTATATCCTTATCTGGTGGATCAACTCCTAATGCTAATGCTGGTAATCCATCAGTGGCTAAATTTACAAATAATATTTGTATTGGACTTAATGGATTTGGCAAATAAAACAATGATGCTAAGAACATAGTTAAAACTTCTCCTAAATTACAAGAAAGAAGATATCTTATAAATTTTCTTATATTATTATATATAACCCTTCCTTCTTCAACTGCTGCAACTATAGTAGTAAAATTATCGTCCATTAAAATCATAGAAGAAGCTTCTTTAGATACATCAGTTCCTGATATACCCATAGCAATACCTATATCAGCTTCCTTAATTGCAGGAGCATCATTTACTCCATCGCCAGTCATTGCTACTATATTATTTTTTCTTTTAAACGCCCTTACTATTCTTAACTTGTGATTTGGACTAACCCTTGCAAAAACCTTAGTTTTATCTATCTTAGAATCTAATTCTTTTTCAGTTAACTTTTCTATTTCATCTCCTGTTAATACTTCATTAATAGAATTACAAATACCTACTTCCTTTCCTATGGCAAATGCTGTATTTTGATGATCTCCTGTAATCATTATTGGTTTTATTCCTGCCATTCTACATTCTAAAACAGCGTCTTTTACTTCTTTCCTTGGTGGATCAATAATGCCAGCAAGACCTAAAAATATTAAATCATTTTCTAATGAGTTATTTTTAGCTATGTTTTTATACTTGTAGGCAGCTGCTATACATCTTAGGGCCTTAGATGACATATCTTCAATAGATTTTGCTACCTTTTCCTTTAATGTATATGTGAATGCCACAACCTGTCCATTTATAAGTATTTGATTACATCTGCTTAATAGTCTCTCTGGAGCACCTTTTACATAACAACATTCTCTATTGTTTTCTTCAATAACAACAGACATCATTTTTCTTGTGGAATCAAAAGGTATATCATATACTCTTCTAATATCTCCATTAAATTCCTTAATGTCCTTCATTCCCTTAAAATAAGTTTTTATTAAGGATGTTTCTGTAGGATCTCCTAACAATCCTTTTTCTATATCTTTTTGAGAATAATCATAATTACAATCGTTACAATAAACGAAAGCCTTTTTTAGCAGTAAATTATCTGGAGTTTTATTATCATCTATATTGTATAGAGTATTGTTAAAGTATAAAGCCTTAACAGTCATTTTATTTTCAGTTAATGTTCCTGTTTTATCACTACAAATAACAGATGTGCATCCTAATGTTTCAACAGCTGGTAATTTTCTAACCAAAGCATTTCTATTTAACATCCTTGATACGCCTATAGCCAAACAAACAGTAACTATAGCTGGTAATCCTTCTGGAATAGCTGCTACAGCCAATGAAACGCCCAATAAGAACATTTCAGATGCCTTTTGTCCTCTTGATATACCTACAAATGTTACTATTATACAAATAGCAATACAAACAATTACTAAAATTCTTCCTAGCCCTTCTAATTTTTCTTTAAGTGGAGATTTCTCATCTTCAATAGAAGAAAGCATATGTGCTATTTTTCCCATTTCTGTACTCATACCTACTTCTGTAACTCTAGCTAATACCTTTCCCTTTAACAATATTGTACCCATATAAATTTTATTTTCTTTATTTAATGTACTTTTACTTACTCCAACAGATTCACCCGTAAGTAAGGATTCATCTATAACTCCTGTTCCTTGAACAATTATTCCATCTGCTGGTATTCTATCTCCAGCCTCTAAAACAACTAAATCCCCTAGAGTTAAAAATTCTGCATTAATAACTTGTATTTTTTTATTTCTTATTACTTTAGTAGTAGGCGCCGCTAAATTTTTTAATGCCTCCAAAGATTTTTCTGTTTTAAATTCTTGTATAAATCCTAATATGGCATTTACTACTACTATTATTATTATGGTTATTGCATCTGCTATTTCCCCCATAAAAGCAGATATTAATGTAGCTCCCAAAAGCACCCAAACCATAAAATCATTAAATTGTGAGAAAAATATAAATACTGGAGATACTTTTTTCTTTTGTTTTAATATATTAGGACCATATGTTTCTAATCGTTTTTCAGCTTCATCACTATCCAGCCCTAATTTTAATTCCTTTTCTTCAACCAATTAAATTCACCTCTCTTAATACTTTAATTGCTTTTCTATTTAAATATATTCACTACATTGCTTGAATATTAAAGATTTTTTTCTATATACCTTGCCTACACAGTATAAATTATGGTATAAAGTAAAAATATAAAGTAATAATATTTTTAACATTGATTTAGAATTTTTGGAATTTTTATACATTTTATTGTATATTTCAAATGAGGAGGTAATAAATTGAAGAACATAATATATGTTACAGGACATAAAAATCCTGACTCTGACTCCATTTGTGCAGCAATTGGATACTCAGAATTAAAAAATAAATTAGGACATACTGGTGCTATGCCGGTAAGATTAGGAGATATTAGCAAAGAAACTAGATTTATACTAGACTATTTTGGTATAGAAGAGCCTACTTTTTTAGAAACTGTTAAATTGCAGGTTGCAGATCTTGCAATAGATAATATATCTCCAATTGCCCAAGATATATCATTAAAAAAGGCTTGGAGCATAATGAAAAAAAATAACGTAAAAACTTTACCTATAGTTGATGAAAATGAGTGTCTAATGGGTATAGTATCTGTATCCAATTTAACATCTAACTATATGGATGTTTGGGATAATGATATTCTATCAAAAAGTAACACAAGTCTTGAAAATGTAATAGAAACACTTTGTGGCAAGGCTGTTTGCACTGCCTCTGAAGTTAACCTTAATGGTAAAATTATAGTGTCTGCTATGCAACCTGAAAGCATAAAGCAAATAGTTGAAAAAGGCGATATTGCAATCTGTGGAGATAGAGAAGATTCTCAAGAAATGTTAATCAAATCAGGTATATCTTTACTTGTGATAACAGGAAATCATCCAATAAATGAAGAAATTGTAGCTCTTGCTAAAGAAAATAATTGTTCTATGATTTCTACACCACATGATTCATTTACAACAGCAAGACTTATAACTCAAAGTATACCTGTAAGTTATGTTATGACTACAGAAAACTTAGTTTATTTTTCTTCTGATGATTTTGTAGATGATATAAAAGATATAATGCTTGAAACTAGATATGGAAGTTATCCAGTTGTAGATTCTAGTAATAAGGTCATCGGATGTATTTCTAGGTACCATTTAATCTCTAAAAACAAGAAGAAAGTTATACTTCTTGATCATAATGAAAAAGGTCAATCTGTTCACGGTCTTGATGATGCTGAAATTCTTGAAATAATAGATCATCATAGATTAGCAGACATACAAACTGGAAATCCTATATACTTTAGAAATGAGCCTGTAGGAAGTACATCTACTATAGTTGCATCTATGTTCTTTGAAAATGGCATAAGACCATCTAAAAAGGCTGCTGGTGCTTTATGTTCAGCTATAATTTCTGATACTCTATTATTTAGATCACCTACTTGTACTGAAGTAGATAAAATGATAGCTAACAGACTATCACAAATAGCAAAAATAGATCTTGAAAAATTTGCTAAAGAAATGTTTAAAGCTGGAACTTCTTTAGATGATAGAACTGCTGAGCAAATTTTACATCAAGATTTTAAAGTCTTCAATATAAATGGAATGAAAATTGGAGTTGCTCAAGTAAATACTATGGATCTTGAAAGTTTTAGTTCAAGAAAAGATGAAATGTTAGAACTTATGAATGACAAAGTTAAAAGGGAAAACTTTAACCTTATTGCATTCATGTTAACTGATATACTAGCTGAAGCATCTTTAATGTATGCAGCTGGACCAGATAAAGAGGTAATTTCTAGAACTTATGATAAACCTTTAGAGAATGATTCTGTATACTTACCAGGAGTACTTTCAAGAAAGAAACAAGTTATTCCTCCAATTACAGCTGCAATATCTAAATAGAGTTTATATTTATACATTAAAATATCCATATAAACGAAAATAGAATGATAAGCACCGTAAACAAGCAGCTTTCACCTAGTATTCTAAAGTAAAAAAAGCATTACTTCCTAAATTTCAATAACTCACTACGTTCAAACAATTGAAATTTTTAACGGAAGTAATGCTTTTTTCACTAAGAATACTTACGGTTTATCTGATAGTTTACTAATGCTTATCATTCTATTTTCATTACATAATTTTATTGTTATAAGAATCTATACTTCAAAATATAAATTCATATAAAAGTGTATAGACATAAGTAACACAAACTAGTTCACTGCACATATTATTCTAAGTTATAAAAATATATTTATGGCTAAATTCCAGTAACTCACTCTATTCATATAATTGCAATCCTTAATGCCATATAAATTTTTTATACCAACAATACTAGTTGTTCGTCAGATATTTTGCTAACGCTTAGACCTCTTTTTTCTTTATTTTAAAAAAATTACAAGTTATTCTGAACAACGTTAAGAAAAATATCAATCGCCAATTTTCAATTATTATAACCTCTTAAATTACAATCCCACACCACACTTAATTTGTCACTTGACATTCACAACTTGTCACTAATTGAATTGGCTTACTAACGCTTATCATTCTAAGTTATAAAAATGTATTTATTGCTAAATTCCAGCAACTCACTTTATTCATATAATTGCAATTCTTAATGCTAGATAAGTCTTTTATACCAACAATACTAGTTGTTCGCCAGATATTTAATTTGTCACTGACTCAAGTTTATCTATAATAATTACATACAATAAAAATTCCAAATAATAAAAATGCAGTTCCATAACTAATAGATAAATAATCTTTTACGCAAGCCTCATCTATCCTATTGTTGTAATTTCCATAACTTTTTATATAACTTGTACCATGAAATTTAAAATAGTAATAATAATTAACACTCTCAATATATGATCCTATTATATTTAAATTTAAACATGGATCTTCTATTAAATTGCTTAAATAGTTCCCTTTAAAGCTTAATTTAAACTTCTTATTTCTAAAAATATATATTAAATAATATAGAATTTGAACCATAAGTGAAGGTACTGTTGTAACTATTTTAAAGATAATATTAATAAGTTTATAATTTGAAACTTCATTAATATTATAAATAAGAAAGTATGCTATTCCAGCATAATTACTTTTGAAAACTAATATTAGTAAAAAAGGTGTAACAAATCCACAAAGTAAACCCTTAGTCATTAATGCTAGTGATTCATAAAATTTTATTTTTTCTTTTAATTTTAATGTTTTTCGTTCGCTATTACTTATATCTACTATTAAAAATGCCACTAATAAATTAATAATTTCATTATATTTGGTTTTATATAAAAAAGGAAAGTATAATAATATTATAATTCCTAAATAAATACTTTCTCTTATAAAATAACTTGATATAATCTTTGTTAGTGTGTTGTCAATAGCTTCAAACACCCTTTTCCTATCAAACTTCCATAACAAAAGACTCAACAAGCATCCAAACAAATATCCTTCACCCATAACTTAACATTCCCCCTTATCCATAATGTGCTATTGTTAAATTATATGCTTAGAAAGATATTTATATTAAAAAGATAGTTTTTTAGTGACAAGTTTATAGTTACACTTTGCAAGTTAAAGTTAAAAACCATAGGTTTTCTTAAAAAGATTTCATCTTTCATTGTAAAATTTAAATTTTTTTATCCCTGATTTTATCATTATTTTGAAATTACATATTCACTTATTAGCTTTTATGAACAAGTGAATATGAAATTACTTAACCTGTCACTGATTAAAACTCTATAATTTAATATGAAAAGAGGCTATGCCCTTTTTTAGTGACAAGTTAAAAGTGACAAGTGACAAATTGATGTTGAAAATCACAGATTTTCTTTAATTATATTTTTTTATTTTTAAAATCTTCCTAAGAAGATTTATCCTTCACTCTCAACTCTCAACCTTCAATTCTCAACTAAAAATCTATATATTTTAATAGTTATCAAAGTTATCCACAGATTTGAAATTTTATAATATCCTATAAAGCAAAAAAGTGATTAAGCACCATGAAAGTACTCAACCACTTTTAATACTCTAAATATTAAATTATTTACCTCTTAGATTATTTACCATTCCCCACATTTCATCAGCTGTTTTAATTCCTTTTGAGCTTAATTGAAATGCTCTTTGTGTCATTATTAAATCACTAAATTCTTTACTTGCATCAACATTTGATCCTTCTAAAAGACCTTGATGTATAAGTGAATTTTCAACCTGATGAACCTGTGCACCATCTACTGGCATATATAAACTTTCTCCAACTGATAACATAGCATTAGAGCCTATACTATCAAATAAAGGTATCTTCCCTACTTTAACAGTCTCACCATTTTGATTTGTGAATACATTTCCTGTTTTATCAACCAGTAAATTTTCCTTAGTAAATTTCACATTATCTTCTGAGAAACCTTGATCAAACTGTATATCAAGCTTATTACCTCTACTATCTACTATAGTACCATTAACATCTATTATAAATGCTCCACTTCTTGTATAAGCATATTGTCCATCTGGAGTTGTAACTCTATAATAACCATTTCCCTCTATAGCTAAGTCTGATGGGTTCTTAGTATCCAATAGAACACCCTGGCTATTATCTCTATACCATGAATCTGCCCTTACTCCAGTTCCCGTATAAGGATCTTGAGCCCTTGATGGATTATTAGTAATTGGATAACCTGTTCTATTTAAAGTTTCACTCATTAGCGATTTAAACGAAACATCAACCCTTTTATATCCATCTGTTTGCATATTAGCTAAATTATTAGATATAGCATCTAACTTATCTTGATTTGCAACCATTCCACTTGTACTATTCCAAAGAATTCTTAGCATAATTTTACTCCTTTAATCTATCTTACTACTCCAACTTCATTAACAGCTTTACCTAAAGATTCATCTATCATCTGGACCATCTTTTGATTTGTTTCAAACTGTCTCATTGTAGTCATCATATTAACCATTTCACTTACAGTATTTACATTAGAAGCTTCTAATGAATTTTGATTAACCATAAAATTTTGGCTTAGTGTAGCATTTTGTCCTGAATAAAGGTTATCTCCAACTTTCTTTAAACTATCATAGTTTTCAAAGTCTGAAATAGCAAATTTATATGTATTATTACCATTTATAGCTATATTTCCACTCTTATCTACACTTAATTTACCATCCCCAACATATATAGGCTGTTGTTGGCCATTAGCTCCAATTCCTAAGACTCTATAACCATCTTTACTTGTAAGATATCCTTGAAGATCTACATGAAATCCTCCATCTCTTGTATAGTATGTAGAGCCATTTTGACCTTGAACTGTAAAGAATCCTCTACCATATAAACCAAAATCAGTAGCACTATTAGTATCTACTAAAGTTCCTTGAGTAAAATAGCTTAAAGTCTCATCTATTTTTGACCCTAAGCTTATTGTACCCAAAGTATTTTTTTGATTCTTATTTAACACCTTTTTATCATAGTTTGATAGAAGTACATCTTCAAATTTCTTTACTGCTAAATTCTCTGATTTATATCCTGTGGTATTGGCATTAGCTAAGTTACTAGTTATTATATCCTGTTTAGCTTCTTGGGTTATAAGGCCTGATACAGCTGTATATAGTGATCTAATCATTTCCATTCACCTCCTTTTTATCCTTGTTTATAACCTTAAATTCTGAAGGATAATCCATTCCTAAATTTCTCGCTTTATTTTCAATTTCCTCTTGGTTTAATGTCATTGAAAATTTATAGCTAATCATAAATAATGTTCCTATAATAATTCCTATACCTATTCCAAATAAAACTTTTCTATCCATAAATACTTTTAGGCTTTGTTTTAATTTTCCAATAATTTTCTTATTAATAAAAGCTCACCCTTTCCTATGTTAAGTTCCTTACATACGTCATCATCACTTAATCCATTATGTAAAAGTTCCATTACTTGTCTACTTTTATCACCCTTAATTTCATTCATGGTAATATCATCTTTTGTATTCTCAACATTAACTTGGGTAGGCTTTATAGTTTTATATTCGTCCACTTTAACTAACTCTTTAATATCTTCAATATCTTTTTGAAGCTCAAGTATAGTTTCTGCAATCTCTCTTCTTAGCTCTATTACCTTGACTTCCACATCAGATATATTATTTTCCTTCTCTTTTAACACTTCACTAAAATTCAAATTTTTATTTTTTTCATTTTTTATAGATTTTACATTAAGTATTATTAATGCAACCCCTATTCCAAGTAATAAAATAGGCATGTTTTTCCCGCTCCTAATCATATTTAAGCTTTTTAATAGCTTTCTTCAAATTAATTATAGCTCTTGAATGTATTTGACAAACCCTTGATTCTGAAACTTCAAGTATTTTACCTATTTCTTTTAACGTAAGTTCCTCATAGTAATATAAGCTTACTACCAACTTATCTTTTTCATTTAACAGGTCTATTGCCTTTACTAGAATCTCTAGTTCTTCTTTTTCCTCCATAGCCTTTTCGGGGCTAGGACTATTTCTATCCTCAATAGTTGTTATCAATGTCATATCCTCATCATTTGAGAATATTAAGTCTTCTAGTGAAGCTACAGATATATAGTTTATATACTTTTCTACTTCTGTAACATCTCCTAGTGATACTCCTAGTGCTTTAGCGATTTCCTCATTATTGGGTTCTCTCATTAAGGACTTTTGTAGACCTTCTACAGCCTCATTATATCTGTTTAATTTATCCATTGCTCCCTTTGAAATAGGACTTATTCTTCTTATTTCATCAATCATAGACCCTCTAATTCTTATAGATGCATAAGTTGAAAATTTCATTCCCTTCTCTTCATCAAACTTACTTAGTGCATCCATAAGCCCTAGCATGCCATATCCCACAAGATCATCAAATTCTATATATTTAGTTTTCCCAATTATAACTCTAGAAGCTATATACTTAACTAGGGGTATATACTTCTTTATTACTTGTTCTCTTAAATCTAAAGCACTAACAGTAGCCAACGTTACTCCTCCTTCAAAGCTAATTTCCTTTGTTTTCTCATAATATTAAATACATATTGTATTACTCTTTCTCTGCTTAATCCATCTATTTCCTCAAAGCTCACTCCATATAAAAATCTTCCATCTGTATCTTTTTCGATTCTTACAATTTTACCATTACCAACTATGTTAACTTCTTCATTTTTTATAAAAACTCTAATAATATCACCTTGACCTAATTTCTCTGCTGTTTTTAATCTTAGTCCGCCCCCACTTAAGTCAATTATTATTCCATTTTTCTTTTCACTATAGTCTCCGTCTTTTAAAACTTCATAATTTATATATTGAATAATTCCAACCCTTACAAAGTTTCTTCTTTGTATTTTTCTCCAGCTTTCTGGATGCTTAATAAATATTTGGTGAACCATTCCCTCTCTACTTCTACCTATTACTTCACTTGTAAAACCATAAAGAGAAAGATCATCATAATATACTAATTCTATTAAATCTCCCTTAGCTAAAGCTAAATATGATCCATTATGCATTGGTATTCCTATTGCTATATACTCCTCTGTAACATCTTGTACATCTGTTTTAAAAATCTCATCATTCCAGTACAAATCCAACTTCCCATTTACATCCATATCAATTCTCATCAAGTCTTACACCCCTCAAATGTTTTATGAAAATATATTAAAAATTTTCTTAAATACTTCTTTAAAGCCACTTCCAGTATTATTATTTTTAGTATTTCCAATTATTTTTTTTGCAATATATTTTATGTCTATACTTGCATGACAATTAGGATATCCTACTACAAAAGGTTTTTGTTCTCTAACAGACATTGTAACTTTTCTATCTTCCCATATTAGCCCTATAAGATCTATATCGACTTTTAAAAACCTTGTTACTGCTGATTTAAATTTATTAAATGTAAGATTACCCTCATTCTCATCCATTACTCTATTAACCACTAAACTTATTCTTGATTTTAAATTAAAATGACTTATTGCCTTAACTAAACTATATGCATCAGTCATGGATGTTGGCTCAGGTGTTGTTATAACTATTGTTTCATCTGCTGCTGCTATAAAAGCTAGAACACTTCTATTTATACCGGCCCCTGTATCCATTAATATATAATCTACATCATTGATTTCCTCTAGCTTTTTCAGAAAATATTTCCTTTTGCTTTCATCCAAATCCTCAACTCTATTGAGTCCTGTCCCTCCAGCTAAAAGCTTCACTCCATATAAGCCATCTTTTATTACATCATTTATTGACATTCCATTTAATATAACATCAAACACATTGTAATCACTTACTATCCCCATTAATATATCATCATTTCCCATACCTATATCAGCATCAAAAATCATTACTCTCTTCCCCATATTCTGAAGGCATATTGCTAAGTTAACAACTAAATTACTCTTACCAACTCCACCTTTTCCAGAGGTAACAGTGATCATTTTAGGCTTTGGTTTTTCTTCAATGCCTTGTGCCAATTTCCTTAAATTTTCCGCTTGATCTAACATACACTCTCTTCTCCTAGAATAAGCCTTACTAACTCTTCCTGATCAGGATTTTTTATGTCATCTGGTACACTTTGACCTGTTGTTATATAAGATATATTCTTATTGCTTTTGTTCGTTATACTAAGTATCGAGCCATAGCTTGAAGTCTCATCAAGTTTAGTTATTATTAAACTTGAATAATTTAAAGAGCTATATCCATTTAATATAGCTTCTATATCTTTACTCTTAGTAATAGAACTGATTACTAAAAATACATGTTTTTCTTCTATCTTATCTATAAATGATCTAAGCTCCGAGATTTGCATAATATTTTTACTACTTCTTCCTGTAGTATCAACCAAAATAACATCACAATTACTCATGGATTTTAATGCATCATCCATTTCTTTTGGTGTCATAACTACCTTAAAAGGAATATTTATAATTTCCCCATAGGTCTTAAGTTGCTCTACAGCTCCTATTCTATAAGTATCTATAGTTATAAGCCCTACTTTCTTTTTATCAACAAGAGAAAGCTTTCCTGCAAGTTTTGCTATAGTCGTAGTTTTCCCAACTCCTGTTGGTCCTACTAAAACCATAACTCCATTATTTGATGGAACATCTACATTTAACATTTCTCTTAATATTTCTTTTAATTTAAGTTCTCTATCCTCCCCCTCTTTAATCTCTTCTAATATTTTTTCCATGACACTTTTATCTATGTCTAAATCCATTAAATATTCTTTAAACTCCTGAAGTTTAATTTTTTCTTCACTTGGCTCATTCTTAGATATATTGGTAGCTAAAGATGTTACTAAATCTTTCATTTCTTTAACTTCCTTTAGTATGTATTCGCCATCATTAAAATTATCCCTTTTGTACTTAATATTCTCATTTTTTACAAATTGCTTAGAACTTTCTTCCACTTTTTCATTTCTCTCAATATTGCTTTTTGCAAATTCCATTGCTCTTTTTAAAGCTTCAAAACTTTTAGATGAAGGTTCTTCTTTAGGAGCTTCATTGTCAACACAAGCTGTTACTTCAAATACCTTCTTAGCAAATAAGCCTTTAAATCCAGGTCTTCTTATTTTTCTTTGGCTTAAAATAACTGCATCTTTTCCTAGTTCCTGTTTCATTTTAATCATGGCTTCATTCATGTTTCCGACTATAAACTTCTTAATAACCATTTTATATTGAAACAACTCCTTCAGTTCTTATTTCTACATCATTTGGTATCTCATTTAATGATAAAACCACTACATGAGGATATACCATTTCTATAAGTTTTTTAAATGCTGGCCTTATCTTAGGTGAAACAAGAAGCACTGGTGTATTATCATTAAAATACACTGTTTCTAAAACATTTCTAATTCCATTTAAAATTCTTCCTGTGGTGTCTGGATCAACTGCTGGGAATGTTCCATGAGGAGATTTTTGAAGATTATTTCCTACAATATCCTCTATATACCCATCTAAAGTAGCTACTACTATTGCATTTTCTTCATTAACTAAGTTATTGCATATAGTCCTTGCTAATGAGAACCTTACATATTCAGTAAGCAGTTCTACATCCTTTGTATTTCTTGAATTATCCGCTAAAGATTCTAGTATTGTAACCATATCTTTTATTGGAACTTTTTCTTTTAACAAGTTCTGTAATACCTTTTGAACCTCGCCTATAGTCATAAGGTCTGGTATAAGTTCTTCTACTACAGCTCCATATTTTTCTTTTACCGAATCTATTATTGTCTTAACCTCTTGTCTTCCAAGAAGCTCATAACAGTGTACTTTTATTGTTTCTGTTAAATGAGTAACCATTACCGTTGTTGGATCTACAACTGTATATCCTTTAATTTCAGCATCTTCCCTTTGATCATGATTTATCCAAAGAGCTGGAAGATTAAACGTAGGCTCTACAGTTTTTATACCCTGCATTTGAGCTTCTTCATTTGAAGGATCCATACAAAGTAGCATATTAGGCATAAGGTCTCCCTTTGCAACCATTGTTCCTCTTATCTTTATTACATAATCATTGTTTTTTATTTGCAAATTGTCTCTTATTCTTATAGGCTGTACAACTATTCCCATTTCAATTGCACATTGTCTTCTAACTGATGCAATTCTTTGTAATAAATCTCCCCCGCTACTATCATCAGCTAGAGGTATAAGTCCATAGCCTATTTCAACTTCCATAGGTTCTACATGTATTAAATTCATCACATTTTCTGGTTCCCTAGTTTCTGTTTCTATAATTTCAGCTTCTTCTCTTTCAATTTCCATACTAGCTTTTTCTTGTTCTTCTTTGAATAATGTATATGCAAAGAATGCCATTGCAGCTGATAAAATTAAAAACGGTACTGTTGGAAGTCCTGGTATTATTGCTAATGAAAATAATACTACTGAACCTAACGCAAAAACTATTGGAAACGCTGATAATTGACCTGTTAAGGCTGTTCCTAAATTATCGTTGTTTCCTGATCTAGTTACCAGTATACCTGAAGCTGTTGATATCAAAAGTGCAGGTATTTGGCCTACAAGTCCATCTCCAACTGTAAGTCTTACATATGTTGTTGCGGCCTGTCCTATATCCATTTTAAACATAGCAACACCAATAATTATTCCACCTAGTATGTTTATTATTGTTACAATAATTCCTGCTATAGCGTCTCCTTTTACAAACTTAGACGCACCATCCATCGCTCCATAAAAGTCAGCTTCTTTTTGAAGATTCGTTCTTCTTTCTTTAGCTTGCATTTCATCTATAAGACCTGCATTTAAATCTGCATCTATACTCATTTGTTTACCCGGCATAGCATCTAATGTAAATCTTGCTGATACCTCAGATACCCTACCAGCACCATTAGTAATAACTACAAATTGAATAATTACTATAATTAAGAAGATTATTATACCTACAACATAGTTGTTTCCTACAACGAAACTACCAAAGGCTTCTATTATGTCTCCCGCATATCTTTCTGATAATATAAGTCTTGTGGAAGAAACATTAAGGGCCAATCTAAATAATGTTGTTATAAGTAATAGTGTTGGAAACACTGAAAACTGCAATACTTCTGTTGTAAACATAGTAAGTAATATAATAACTACAGATATTGTTATATTTACAGCTAGAAGTATATCTAGAATCATAGGAGGCATAGGTATTATAATCATTAAAACAATAGCAATTACTAAAAATGCTACTAATATATCATATCTACCTTTTAAATTTATTTTACTTATTTTTCCTTCTGACAATATTATCACCCTTTAGCTTTTTTTCTTTTTCATCTTATAAACCACAGCTAGAACTTCTGCCACTGCAACATACATATCTTCTGGCACCTCTCTATCCAAATCAACCTTCTCATATATAAGCCTTGCTAGTGGTTTGTTTTCTATTATAGGTATTTCATGTTCTTTTGCTTTTTCTTTTATTCTTAAGGCTACATGATCAGCACCCTTTGCTATAACTTTAGGTGCTTCATTACCTCCTTCTTCATATTTCAATGCTATTGCAAGATGGGTTGGGTTTGTTATAATAACTGTAGCTTCTGGAACCGCCTGCATCATTCTTTTAGTTACCATTTCTCTTTGTTTTTGTCTTATTTTAGATTTTACTTGTGGATCTCCTTCTGCTTGTTTAAATTCTTCTTTTATCTCTTGTTTGGACATTCTCATTTCTTTCTTAAACTGCCTTATTTGGAATACAAAATCTATAATCGCTATAACTACAAGTACTAAAGTTACTTTAAAAAATATAGAAACTACTAAATCCATAGCCTTTGGCAAAACAGAATTAATATTAATATTAATGGTATCCATTATATTAATATAGTTACTTAGTATAAAGCTATAACCAATATATCCGACTATAGTAATTACAACCAAGTTTTTTGCTAAATCCATAACACTTTTCACTGAAAACATTTTTTTAAACCCGTTTATAGGATTTATTTTTGAAAATGATGGTTTTAATGGTTCTGTAGTTAGCATTAAACCTGTCTGTGCAACACTAGAAAAAACACCTACAACCATAATAGGTATAGCTATTGGTAAATAAACTTTTGCAAAATCAACTATAAACTTTAATAGTATTTTTTGTAAGTTCAAATAATTAATCTCATCATTAAGTATATTACTTAATGAAAATTGTAGTGATGTCAATGATTCTTGTATTATGTATGAATTTAAAGACATTAAAATTAATGTTATTGCTCCTAATGTAAATGCAACTGAAATTTCTTTACTTCTAGGTACCTGACCTTTTTTTCGTGCATCACTAAGCTTCTTTGGTGTTGCTTCTTCTGTTTTATCATTTGAAAATATAATTATTAGTGGTAATACCTTGTATATATTCTTAATTAGGTCTGGAAAACTTTCAATAACATATTGAATAGCATTTATTATCATAGGTAATGCAAATGTAAAAGCTGTAAGACCTACTAATATTTTTACAGGTAACCCTAAAATCATTACATTAAGTTGCGGTACTGTTCTAGAAACTAATCCTAAAACTAAGTCTGCTATTATAATTATCAATACGATTGGTATTGCTATTTTCAATCCTATACTAAAATACTTTATAAAATTCTCTATAACTGCCATTATGGTATCTTGAAATACTATGGAATTCCCCAGCTTTACCACATTAAAACTTTCTATTAAAGCTCTTATAAGTATGTGGTGACCATCTATTATAAAAAAAATCATAATCCCTACCCAAAACATTATTCTTTCCAATAATGTAGATGATTTCTTTGTATTTGGATCATAAGCTGATAACATAGATAGTCCTATTTGGAAATCCATAAAAGCTCCCGCCATTTGTATTATCTCAAATGCAAATATTGTAGATACTGCTAAAAAAAGTCCCGCCATGGTTTCATTTATTACAATTATAATAACATTATACCAATTGGCTAAGTCATTTAAGATTGAATAATCTATAGTTGGCACTACCATATAAGCAAGTATTAATGAAAAACCTACCTTTAAAGGTTTAGGTGTTCCTGTTGGAAAGAAAGCTGGCACTGTTAAGAAAAAAACTCCTAATCTTATGCTTATAAAAAATATAGCTAATAAATATAATGCCAAGATTTTCCCTCCTACTGAACTATATTAGATATTAATGTAAATATTCTTTCAGTGAATGCTACTAAATTGTTTAACATCCACCCTCCTGTTAATAAGCCTACTAATGCAACTGTTATAATTTTAGGAACAAATGTAAGTGTTTGCTCCTGAATTTGTGTTGTAGCTTGAAATATACTTATTATGAGACCTACTACAATTGCTGCTACTAATATCGGTGCAGCAACTAACATCCCTGTTGATATAGCATCCTTTAAAACTCCCATTACCATATGTTCACTCATAGTTTTTCTCCTATCACATAAAGCTTAATATCATTGATTTAACCAATAAATACCATCCATCTACCATTACAAATAGCAAAAGCTTAAACGGTAAAGATATCATAACTGGTGGAAGCATCATCATACCCATTGAAAGTAAAATACTTGCCACAACTAAGTCTATTAACATAAATGGTATGTATAGCAAAAATCCTATTTGGAATGCTGTTTTTAATTCACTTATTACAAATGATGGAACTACCACCCTTAATGGTACATTGTCCATTGTAATATTTTCATCCTTGTCCATACCTGCTGCTTCTAAAAACAGCTTAAGATCTTTTTGTCTTGTTTGCTTTAACATAAACTCTCTTAAGGGTTTAGACCCTTCCTCTATAGCATTTTCTTGTGAAACTGTTCCTTCCATATATGGCTTTAAAGCATTATTATTTATTTGTGTATATACTGGATGCATTATAAATATTGTTAAGAATAATGCTAATCCAACAAGTATCTGGTTAGGAATGGATTGTTGAACCCCTAAAGCACCCTTTAAAAATGATAAAACAACAGCTATTCTTGTGAAACTCGTCATCATTATAATAAATGAAGGAAGCAGTGTTAACATTGTTAACATTATAAGTAATTTTATATTACCTACATACTCTGTTGGTGAACTCTGTGATTTTCCGTCTATTGTTATATTAACCTTTGGAATATCTATATTATCTGGAGCTGCTTGTGCTATAAAGGTTAATCCACATGAAAACACAGCTACTAAAGCTATTATTAATAGCATTTTCTTCTTTTTACTCATTATTTTTATCTTCCTTTTATTTTTAATTTATCCTTAAATATCTTAATGAGCTTATCATAATTTTCACTGTTACTTTTTTCTTTATCCAATTTAGTATTTTCAATATTTAAAAGTTCCTCATTACTTAACTCTTTTAAAATACTTATATTATTAGGTGTAACAGATAAAACATATGCCTTTTCTCCCATCTTTGTTACTACTATAGATGATTCTTTTGATAATGATGTCTTATCTAATATTTTTACATATTTTTTATTTTGAATTGTTTTAAGTTTACCTTCTCCAAGTCTTAATACTAATACTAAGAGAAATATTACAAAACTTAGAGAAAGTATAACTTTAATAATTTCTAGGAATAAATTCATACTCTACACCTGCTTACTGTATAACGAAATCTGTAAAATAAATATTAGTAATTCTTCCTTCATTTAGTGTGGAGTTTATATTCTCCATTATTTCTTTTTTTAACGCTTCAATGCCTTTTGTGTCTAGTTCTTTAGACTGTTTACTCCTCAATGTTGAAATAGTAACATCTCTTAATACTGGAGCATTATTTGTTAATTCTTCTGTTAACCTTTTGTTTTCTGAATTATATCCTATACTAGGGTTTGCCTTAACATATCTTTTTCCACCCTCATCAGCTAAATTAACAACCATTTCATTTAGTGGAACCATAGCTTGTTTTATTTGTTTTTGCTGTGGTGCACTACTTTTCATATTTTGTATATAAAAATATCCTCCGACACCACCAATCGCTATTATCATTACTAATAGAATTATTATAATTGTTCCTGTTTTACTTTTTTTAACTTGAGTAGTTTCGGTAACTTCAGCTGCTGGTTTACTTGCTTTTTTTGCCTTCTTAGCACTCATTATTTTTTGTCCTCCTTCTCTGGCACAACTAATAAAATATTAACTCTTCTATTTTTTGCTTTATTCTCATCTGAATCATTGGCAACTATAGGTTTAAATTCTCCATATCCTGCTGCTGTAAATCTTACAGGATTTTGTCCTTTGTTTTCTATAAAGAACTTTACAACATTAACTGCTCTTGTAGTTGAAAGTTCCCAGTTACTTTTAAATATGTAATTATTTATAGGAACATTATCTGTATGTCCCTCTACTATTATGTTATTAGGTAAGGTTCCCATTAGTTCACTTATAGTTGATAACATAGGTAAACTATTGTCCTTAAGCTCCGCTTTTCCAGACTCAAATAATATGCTATCTTTTATTTGAAGGATAACCCCTCTTTCATCTTCCTTTATTTGAAGTTCCGCGTTAAGATCTTTCTCTTCAATAAATTCCTTTACCTGCTCATATACATCAAATACATCTTTACTTCCTTGTCCTTCAGAATCTCCATCAGTAGGAAGTTGTGCATTCTCTGTAACCTGAAAAACTGCATTTCCTGAACTACTTGAAAACATGCTTTGAAACTCTTTTGCTATGCCTTTAAGTTTTTGAGTATCTACTATTGAAGTTGTATATAGCAGTATAAAGAAAGTTAATAAAAGTGTTACTGTATCTGAATAGGTCGTTAGCCATTCATCTCCTGAAAGTCCACCATTATCTTTTTTCTTTCTTTTTCTAGCCATCTATGCTTACACCTTCTTCCTTTCCAAGTGATTTGTAGTGAGCTTTCTTTTCACCTGGAGCAAGATAACAAACAAGTTTTTCTTCAACAATTCTTGGATTAACTCCAGACTGTATAGAAAGTACCCCCTCAACAATCATGTCTTTTATAGCAAGCTCTTTTTCACTTTTAACCTTTAGTTTTTCTCCCATAGGATTTAGAACTAAGTTTGCAAGAAAGGCTCCATAGAAAGTAGTTATAAGTGCTACTGCCATACCTGAGGCAATTTTTGATTGATCATCCATGTCAACAAGCATATTTATAAGTCCTATTAAGGTACCTATCATACCAAAACCTGGTGCATATCCACCCCAAGCCTTAATCATTCCAGATCCAACATCATGTCTGTTTTCCATTTCTGATATTTCAAGTTCTAATATTTCTCTTATATTTTCTGGTTCAACACCATCTATAACCATTTGAAGTCCTTTTTTAAAGAATTCATCTTCAATTTGGCTAATTTCATCTTCAAGAGATAATAAACCTTCTCTTCTTGCTTTTCTTGATAACTGTGAAAATTTTGAAATAAGGTCACTTTTAGAAACATTAATTTCAAGAAAACACTGAACTATAACCTTTCCTATATTTTTAAATTCTTTCATTGGAAAGTTAATCATAACTGCTGCAAAGGATCCTAATATTGTTATAAGCACTGATCCAATGTCTATGAAACTTTTTAAAGTTCCTCCTGTAAGTATACCTCCAATTACAACAGCAACACCTGCAACTAGCCCTACTGTTGTTGCTATATCTAATTTTTTCATAAAAGTTTAGCCCCCTCCTTAGCCTTTAAAGTAAAAAATTTTATTTTTATATTCTATAATTCTTCTTATAACTTCTTCAGATTCTTCAATGACTATATATTTTTTACCATTTACTAAAGTTATTAAGGTTTCAGGAACATTTTCTATTTTTTCAATATGTTCTGCATTCAATATAAATTCCTTACCATTCATGGCCTTCAAATTAATCATTATAAATCCCACCTTATATTATTTAAGAGAATGGATAAGTTTAACCTATCCATCCTCATTTGTACAATGATTTTTAAGACTCTAATTTCTCTTTAAATTATCTCTTTAAGTTTATTATTTCTTGAAGTATTTCATCTCCAGTAGATATCATCTTACCACTAGCTTGGAATGCTCTTGTAGTAACTATCATATCTGTAAACTGTTCTGAAAGATCAACGTTTGACATTTCAAGCATACCTTGAAGCACAGCTCCATATCCTTTTGAGTTATCTGTTTTAGAATTTAATCCACTCCTTATAACAGGTGTACCTGAGTTTGGTGATGTTTGATAAAGGTTTCCACCACATTTTTCCATACCTGCTGGATTACTAAAAGATGCCATAGCAACTTGTCCAAGAACTGCTACATTACCATCCTCACGAACCCCCTTAATTACTCCATTTTTTTCTATTGAGAAAGATATTATTCTAACATCTACAATCTGTTCTGGGTCTAATGGTTTTCCATCCTTATCTAATTTTGGTGCCTTTATTTTTTCAGGTATTTTAAGTGTTCCCAATTGACTTTCATCGGCCTCTAAAGTTTTAGAATCAGCATCCATATAGTTTATTGTCCCATCTGCATTCATGCTTGATTTTCCTCCATCTTTCATAATATATCCAAGCACTCTATATCCATCAGATGTTACAAGGTTTCCCTCATGATCAACTCCAAAAGCCCCATCTCTTGAATAATATATTTCATGACTTGAAGCATCTTTTACTTCATGATCACCTATAATTATTTTATTTTTATCCCCATAAGCTTCAGGACCTCTCGCTACCATAAAGTATCCTTCTCCATCCACAGCAACATCATAAGGTCTTGATGTTGGTTGCATCATACCTTGAGTTACTAAAGTATCTATTCCTGCAAGCTTAACTCCAAGACCTATTTGTCTTGGGTTAACTCCTCCAAGATTAACACTTGGTCCTAAAGCTCTACCTTCACTTTGGCTTAAAACATCTTGAAATCTTGTTCTTTGAGATTTAAATGCAGTTGTTCCAACATTAGCAATATTATTACCTATAACGTCCATTTTTGTTTGATTAACCTTCATTCCACTAATACCAGCGTACATTGATCTTAACATAATATGTGTCCTCCTAAAATTTATTTTCATACTCTGTTTCCATCGTTCCACAGAGCTCCGGCTTCCTTTTCAGGTCCAGCCTATAAAACTACTACACTATCTATGTTTGTAAACACATTTTCCTTTGCACGTTCTCTTTCAACAGCAGTGATTATTGTTCTATTTTCAACACTAGCTATAAAGGCAACGTCTTTATATAAAAATACCGAATTCTTACATCCTTTTTCTTTTGCTTTATCAAATGCTTCTGTTAATTTTTTATTGTCCTCTTTTGTTAAGTTTAAATCCCTCATTCTTTGGGATGCATGTGCAGAAACCTTAAATCCATTGTCATTAATTTTGTCATTAAGTACATCTTTAAAAGATGTCGTACTCTTAGGTCTATTTACATTATCCTTATTAGAATAATTACTTTCTGGAAACTGACCTACAGAATATGGTTTTCCATTTATAAATCTAACCACAATTATTCCTCAATCTTTACAACTGAATTATATGGATACTTTTTGATTTCACCACTTTCTAATTTTACATTTATAAATATTCCACCACTTTCCTTAACAACACTAACAACTTTTCCCTTAACTGTTATTGGTGGTTTTGGTTCTTCTGGTTTCTCTGGATCTTTAGGATCTTCTGTCTCATCAGTTTTATTAGTTTCTTCAGTGCCACCTGTTTCTCCACCCTCTCCAGGCTTTTCTTCTTCATCGGGGATTTCTAACACAACATTTTTACCTATCATGGAAGTTGCTTGCATAAGAGCTGTATTTACATTTATATTATCCATATTATAATCTGGATTATCTATAATAGTAGCTACATCAGACATCATTGCAGGCATAATTTGAGCATTTCCCTTTTCATCGTATACCTCAATACCTAATACAATCTCTCCATTTTGTTCCTCTGATAATCTAACTATCCCTGTTATTGGATTTCCATTTGCATCTCCATATTTTAAACTTACACCTTTTCCTATCATAGATGTACCAGCAAGAGTTGTAGCTGATTTATTTAAATTTTGCATTTGTTCCATTGTTGCAAACTGAGCAAGTTGTGCAACATATGCTGACGGATCACTATTTTGACCTGTTGGATCTTGATTCCTCATTTGAGCTGCTAAGATTCTTAAAAATGCATTTTTATCTAAATCTCCACCTTGCTTAACTATTTTTGTACCTCTGTCAGTAGCTCTACCTTCATCTGCTGCTTTTTTTATCTGTTGTTTTTGTTTTTCTTCATCGGTTTTATTATCACTGTTATCTATTACTGCATTTTTATAAGGATTAACTGAATTAAGTGTATACATTGAATCCCCTCCTAAGCTAACATATTAACATTGTTATCTCTATAAATATCTTCAGCATCATCAATTAATAGTTCTTCTCCATTTTCCGAAGAATTCTCTCCATTATTGTATGAATTTTTTTTATTTCTTTCCTCATATCCTTGTCCTTCTTTAAATTCACCATAAGTAGTTGAATCTTGGAAATAAATATTTACTGAAATTTCTTGAACTCTAAATTCTTGTGCTAATAAATTGTTTTTTATCTCATTTAAATTTGAATTTAAAAGACCATAAGTGTCTTTATTTCCTGCTAGAATTTTAGCTTTCATTTCATTATTTTCTAGAGATAATCTTATTACTATTTCTCCTAAATCTTTAGGATTAATTTTGACTGTTAGCTCCTTAAGATTAGCTATTTCCATAAATTTTATGTTTTTAACTACATCCTCAGCCATAGTATTCTTATTAATCATTGTTGGCGCTGAAATATTCTCTGTTACCTGTGCCTCTGATAAAGAAAAATTCTTAACATCTCCAATTGCAATATTAGATAATGCTGTAGGTGCTTTTTCTTCAGATTTTTCAGAATTCATAGTTCCAAACATCATAGCTTTTGTATTCTTGTAAGAACTATCTTCTCCTAATAATCCATTAAGAAACTTTTCATCTTTGTTTAATAATTCATTATTTAAAGTAGAAGAAGTGTTTTTATCACTAGTATTTTCTAAATCTTTAGACATGTTATCAGTGTTGGTTTTTAACATATCTTTAAGTTGTTCTAAGTTCTTTTTATGAAAGCCTAAATCTTCTACTTTTGATGTTTTAGGTAATGTATCAACTTTATTTAAAACTTTTTCTATTAATTCTTTTACCTTATCATCAATTAAAGTTCCATCTTTATTTTCCTTCATAAGATTTAACAAATCTTGTAATTGTGAATTAAAACCCTTGCCTACTAAATTATTTTCTTCAACATTAGATGGTATTAATTTATTACTTATTAGTATTTCTTTAAGTTTTGATAAATCAATACTATTACCTTTTGTAAGTTCTTCAACCATCTCATTTAATTTATTTACATCTTCAGCTTTTATAGGCTTTTCATTATTTAACTTAGAATTGTTTAATAAAGATTGTAATAATTCAATCAATTCCTTATTAATATCTTTCTCTTTACAATCCTCACCAGATTCCAAATCAACATTATTATTTTCTTTAACATTTGTAGTATCTAAATCTTTTGTATCTTTTACGTTTTTAGACTTACTATTATCTGTTTTTATAGATTTATTCATAGTTGAAGTTCTATTATCATTATTAGCTTTATAACTACTTTTTTCTTCTGGTTTATTAAATTTATTTAATTCATCCTCAAAGCTTGACTTAAATGCTGATTTTCCACTTGTATCTGTAGAAGATTTTTTAGTAGCATTATTGGTTTTAGTATCCACATTGGAAAGTTTATTTATCATATCTATTGTTGCCACCATACTCTTTCTCACCTCCTTTCAAGTTTTCTTATGTAACTATATAATGCAAGTTCATCAATAAAATTTTGTTCTAATTTATCTTGCATTTTTATAAACTCATCTTTTCTTTTATCTTTTAAAATTTCAACTGTCTTTCTCTCAACTTGGGTAGTAATAAGCTCAATACGTCTTTCTTCAACTACCTCTTCTTTTTCTTTAAGTTCAACTTCCGTATCTCTTATTCTTATATTAAGTATATTTAGATAGTTGTTTTTAATTTTTTTCTCTATGATTGAGTCTTCACGCTTAGGCTCTCTATATTTAACATATTGATTTTTAAAATTATTTAAAGTATCTTCTGTTAACTTTTTTTCATTTTGAGCAGTCTGAAAAACAACTTTACATTGCTCTTCCTTATCCATTCTAATGTCTAACAGTTTTTGCAGTTTAAACTTAAAGCCTTTCAAACCTTGCATCTCCTTTAATTAAATATGGACTTTAATTTAAATACAGTTTCCTCAAAGGATGTATGTTCTGTTACCCCTTGCTTTAAAAATCCATTTATACTATCTATATAGTTGATTGCCATATCTATCTTATTATTTGTGCCTTTTGTATAAGCTCCAAGATTTATAAGATCCTCTGAGTCCTTATAAGTTGCAAGTAAATCTCTAGCAAAGGATGTTAATTTCTTATGCTCTTCTTCTGCTATTTCAGGCATAAGTCTAGATACGCTATTTAAAATATCTATAGCTGGATAATGATTTTTGTGTGCTAAAGCTCTTGAAAGAACTATATGTCCATCTAATATACCTCTAACCGCATCTGCTATTGGTTCATTAAAATCATCGCCATCAACCAATACTGTATAAAATGCTGTTATGGAACCTTTATCAGACATTCCTGATCTTTCTAATAGTCTTGGTAGCATAGCAAAAACTGATGGTGTATATCCTTTGGTTGCTGGAGGTTCTCCTATTGCTAGTCCTACCTCTCTTTGAGCCATAGCAAATCTTGTAACTGAATCCATCATAAGGATAACTTTTTTTCCCTGATCTCTAAAATATTCTGCTATGGCAGTAGCCGTAAATGCTCCTTTTATTCTTACCAGTGCTGGCCTATCTGATGTGGCACAAACTACTACAGATCTTTTAAGCCCTTCTTCACCTAAGTCTCTTTCAATAAAGTCACGTACTTCTCTACCTCTTTCTCCTATTAGACATATAATATTTATATCTGCCTCAGCATATTTTGCAATCATACCAAGGGTTGTACTCTTACCAACTCCACTACCTGCAAATATACCAATTCTTTGCCCTTCTCCACAGGTTAGAAAGCCATCAATGGCTCTTACCCCTGTAGGAAGTACATCATTAATTCTTCTTCTTTTTAAAGGATCAGGGGGGTTACTATCTAAGTTGTATACCTCCCCTAATACTTTTTCTACTCCATCCTCTAAGGGATTTCCTAAGCCATCTAAAACTTGACCTAAAAGCTCATCACTACATTGAACATTCAAAGCCCTTCCTTGGGGAACAACTCTACAGCCTGGAGCAATACCTATAAGCTCTCCAAGAGGCATTAAGATAACACTGCTCTCTTTAAATCCAACTGTTTCACACATTATTTTAGTGTTTTTATTGTTGTAAACTATACACAACTCTCCAACAAAGGACTTTATACCTTCAACTTCAACTGTAAGACCTATAACTTTTTCAACCTTGCCCTCATTGTAAGCTACTATAGATTTTCCAACTCTATCTCTAATTTTTTGAAAATCTATTTCCATCATTTAGAATAACTCCTTTTTTATATTCTCTAAGGCTACATCTATTCCAACCTTAATTTTACCGTTATTTTTCTCTATTACAGCATTTCCTTTTTCTAAAGAATTATCTTTTATAATAAATACCTCACAATTATTTAAGGCAAGCTTTTCTTTCCACAAAATAACATTCTCATTTATATGGTCTATATATTCCTCCGAGCACTTAATAATATAAGTTTTAGCCTTAGCTGATTCCTCAAGTGCATTAAATATAACTTCATCCATAGCATCATCTCTAAGGATTTCCTTATTAAGAGCTAATTGTGCAATATATAAACTTAAATCAAGTATTTCCTCTTTCTTTTCTTTAAGGTAATTTTCATATTGTGCTTTTGCACTTAATAAAATGTTATTTGCATTCTCTATAATAGAACCTGCTTCCTCTTTAGCTTTTTCTATATTCTTATCATATGCTTCTTTATATCCATCATCATATCCGCTTGTTTTGCCTTCTTCATACCCCATATTATAAGCTTCGTTATAAGCATCACTTCTTATAGTTTCCACTTCTTCATATGTTTTTCTTAACAATTCATCTCTATCTCTTTTAGCTTTTTCTATAATTATTTGACCTAGAGGATCAAATCTTAAAGGGTCATCAATAGTATCCTCTTTTTCTTTTTCATCCTCTAATGTCTCTATTTTTTTAGGTTTAACCTCATAAGTTGTAGTTATTATTTTTCTTCCAGATTTTTCAGCACTACTATCTTTTATGATATTACTATAAAACGATGGCATCTTCTCCACCTCTTGAAAGTACTATTTCTCCTGCATCTTCTAATCTTCTTATTACACCAACAATTTTTTGCTGAGCTTTTTCAACATCAACAAGTCTAACTGGTCCTAAGAATTCCATATCTTCTTTCAATGCAGCAGCACCTCTCTTAGATTGGTTCTTGAATATAGTATTGGCAACTTCTTCTGAGCAACCTTTTAAAGCAAGTGCTAAATCCTTCGGATCTATTTCTCTTAAAACTCTTTGGATTGACATACTGTCTAAAGTTACTATATCCTCGAATACGAACATAGACTCCTTTATTCTTTCTGCCAATTCCATATCTTCTCTTTCTAGTCCTTCTGTTATATTCTTTTCTGTTGTTCTGTCTACTTGGTTTAATATACCTACTAAAGTATCAACTCCACCAATAACTGTAACATCAGATCTAATAACAGAAGATAACTTAGAATCAAGTACCTTTTCTATTTCTTTCACAACCATAGGGGAAGTGTTTTTCATACTTGCAACTCTAAAAGCTACATCACTTTGAAGTTCCTCTGGTAATGATGACAATACCTGTCCCGCTTTATCTGCTTGTAAATAACATAATATTAATGCTATTGTTTGAGGATGCTCATTGGCAATTACATTCATAAGCTGATGAGCATCTGCTTTTCTGGCTATAGCAAATGGTCTATACTGTTGAGTTACTTCAACTATCTTATCTAAGATTTCCTTAGCTCTTTGAGGTCCAAGGGCTTTTCCTAAAAGACTCTTAGCATAATCCATTCCACCTTCCATTAGGTAGTCTTTAGCTTTATTCATCTCTATGAACTCTTCCAAAACTTCTTGTCTTTGTTGTTGGCTTACATGAGTCATATTGGCTATTTCATAAGTTATCTTTTGAATTTCTGCCTCAGGAAGTTTTTTTATAATATTAGCAGATACTTCTGGTCCTAATGTTATAAATAAAATCGCTGATTTTTGAACTCCTGTCAACTTTTCTGATTCCTTAGACATTTCCATCACCTCTCATCCTCTGCAAGCCATGCTTTAACTACTTCTGCCAACTGTTCTGGTTTTTCCTTAGCATATCGCTTAAGTTCATTTTCAACATGGTTTTTCTCATTATTTCCCTCAAAATCTATTGGACTTAACTTAACTTCTTCTTTAGGATTCACATTATCACCTATAACAACATTTAAGTTGTTTCCCTCAAAGTCTTCTTCCTCCTCATCATCCTCATCTTCTTCATCTCTTCTACGTTTAATTATAAATAATACTATTCCACCTATAACTAAAATAGCAGCTACCGTACCTAATCCTATTTTCTTATAAAGACTGGTCTTTTCTTCTTGAGCTTTAGCTTTTTCCATTTCGTCTATAGCTTTATTTGCTGCATCCTTTTGAGCTGGATCAAATGTCATCCCTATAACACTTATTTGATCTCCTCTTTGTTCATTGAACCCTATTGCAGCTGAAACTGCATTCTTTACATTATCTTCTGATCTAGAATCTAAGTTTCCATCCACTATAACTGAAGCTGATATTCTTTTAATTGCTCCTGGCGCACTTATTACTTTTGTTTCTGATTTTCCAACTTCATAATTTGTTTTCTTATCTTCTTTTGTAGAAGTTGCATTTCCTTTATTATTGTTATCAATGCTATTTGTCATATTATTATCTACTGGACTTTGGGCTGCATTTCCGCCATTTTCATTAGATGTTTCTTTTGATGTAGATTCACTTACCACTGCAGTATTAGGATCTACAATAACATCAGTTTTTTCTTTAGCATCAAAATCTAAATCTGATTTTATTTTTACTTTAACCTTATCCTTACCTAGAACAGGCTCTAACATTTCTAAAACAGCCTTTTCCAATTTTGAATCGAAATCCGTTTCAAAATTCTTTTGTTTTTCTAATGATGACGATGAAAATTCATCCTTATCATCAAATAAATCTCTACTTAAAAGATTCATCTTATCATCTATTACTTCTATACTTTCTTTTGGTGTATTTGATGTCGCTCCCGAAACAAGTGAAACTATTGATTTAACCTGTTCTTTTTCAAGATTAGTTCCTGGTTTTAATTGTAAATACACTGATGCTTTTCCTGGTTTACTTTCCTTTACAAAAGCTGATTCTTCTGCTGGGGTTAAATGCACTCTTGTATTTTCTACTTGAGGGAAACTTTTTATAGTTCTCTCTATCTCCCCCTGAAGTACTCTTTGCTTTTTAACCTTGAACTCATCATCTGTCATTCCAAAAGAACTACCACTATCCATAAGTTCATATCCCTTACTTCCGCTAGTAATATCTGTAGCAAGCTCTAATCTAAGCTCGTCTACTTTTTCTTTAGGAACATATATAGAACTACCTTTTACTTTAGTCTCAACTTTTTTATCACTTAGCTTTTCTGTAACAACCTTTGCATCATTAGGATCTAAATTCGAGAAAAGCACACCATACTTGTTGTTTTGTAAGTATACACCTAGAAATATTAATGCAAGTATTATCCCTGCTATCAAAACAATAATTCCTATCCTCATCAATTTAGAGAGAGAAAGGAATTTTTCTTTAATTTTTCTAAAGCCCTCTTTAAGCTTTTCCATCTAAAGCACTCCTATTCTATAACTGCATTCTACTTATTTCTTGATATGCTTCAACAAGTTTATTTCTCACTTGAACAGCTAACTGTAGGGAAAGTTTTGCTTCCTCACCAGCTACCATTACATTATGTACATCTATATCTTCGCCTTTTATGAATCTTTCAGTAATATCTTCTGAAGCTATTTGACTTTCATTAACTTTATCTAATTCACCCTTCAAAACATTTCCAAAGGTATTATTTGAAGATGTTTCAATTTTATTCTCTTGTCCAACAGACATTTTTGTAAAAATTTCATTATTGGGTACAAATCCGTTTATCTTCATTTTCATCCTCCTATCTACCTATTTCTAGTGCTTTAGAATACATGCCCTTCATTGCATTTAAAGCATCTACATTTGCTTCGTATGACCTAGTTGCTGCTATCATATCAGCCATTTCATTTAATAAATTTACATTTGGCATGGTAACATATCCTTCTTCATTAGCATCTGGATGAGAAGGATTATAAACAGTTCTTAATGGTGATTTATCTTCTTCTATCTTAACTGCCTTTACCCCTAGTAAATCTTCACCTAACTTTTTATCATTACCTAGAGCCTTGTCCAAGTTTTCTTGAAACACAGCAATTTTTCTTACATAAGGTTTGCCATCTTCTCCTCTAGTAGTTTCAGCATTAACCATGTTAGATGTTATTGTGTCCATTCTTAATCTTTCAGCTGAAAGACCGCTTGCACTTATTCTCATAGCCCTAAAAGCATCCATATTATCTACCTCCTCCAGTTACTACGTACCTTGATGAGTTTAACCTGTTGTTATAACTTGTTATTAAGGTGTTATACAACAAAGTATTTGCTGCTTGATTAACCTTTTCCATATCTATGTCAACATTGTTTCCATCACTTCTCATGCTTGATGAATTATCTTGTTGAACTTTTACTCCATCTTGAAAATCTCCACCATCTAAATGTTTATTATTTGTTTTCTTTAGTGATAAGTCTTTATCTTCATCTTTTAAAGTTTCTTCAAAAACAACATCAAATCTTTTATATTCCTTAGTATTAACATTTGATATATTATTTGAAATAATTTTTCCTCTTACAGATGCAGCATTTAAATCTTGTTTTAAAAGATCATATACTTTTTGATCTATTGATGAATTTCCATCTACCCTCACACCATCAACTCCTTGTATTAATATGTTGAAAACATCAAAAATGTGTAGATTTTTATGTTAATTTTATTGAAACTCATGTTAATATATTAAAGTTTATGTTCAAATATACAACTAAAACTCCTGATTAGATAATATTTACTAATTTAAATACCATTATAAAGTAATTGACATGTTTTTTCTAGTATTTTTTAAATATTAATTACATTTACATTTAACTTTTCATTAAAACCCTCTAAACCCTTGTTTTCACCTAATTACATACTTTAGAAATAATTTTTTTTTGGAATTTTGTCGTAATTTCAAAGCTCAACTATATCTATATTAATACATATTTCATTAACATTGTGATTTTAACCTTCGTTTTAACAATTTTTTAATGTATAAGTAAATAAATTACATATATATGTACTATATTTCTATTTTAAATATAATACATATTATTATACAAAATTAAAAATCAACCTTATTTTTTTATTTAAGATTAATTTAATATTTATTTAAGGTTTACTTAAGTTATAATTAACATTAAATTAATTTTATTAACATTTTATTTTTATATGTTAACATTTTATTTTTTTTCATTAATAAGTTTAATATGAATTAAACTTGCTAAATAATAATTGAATAATTTTACTTTAAATACTTTTTATTTAATTAAGTATAGGCTATAATATTGCTTAATATCTTACTATTAATAATCTTATATAAACTTATTTATCTCTTTATGTAATCACTTATTCTACATAATTTTATATAAATTCATATACTTCTTTATATTTTGTGTTTTTACTCAAAACTCAATCACTATTATACCATAATATGAAATAATTGTATTTTAAACAAAAAACTCAAAAGTATTCTTACTTTTGAGTTTTTTTCTTATTTAAGATTTTCTAATATTCTGAGAACATCTTGAGGAAAGTTATTTGTTTGACGCATTATAGAAAGACTTGAATCTACTAATATATTGTATTTAGCTAAATCCATCATTTCTAATGCTACATCTGCATCTGCAACAGAACTTTGAGCACCTTCCAAAGTAACTCCCATTTCCCCCGTTATATCATATGCAGTTTCTAATCTATTACATACTGCACCATACTTTGTTCTTACATCTGTAACAGTTTTTATTGAAGAATTTACTATACTAAGTGCTTTATCTATATCTTTATTTGTTATATCTATGCTTTCAAGACTCTCCCCTGTACCATTTTTTAAGTTTGCTGGATCAAGATTATATGCTGGAAGTTTTATAACATCACCACTATTAGCTCCTGCTAACATTTCAGTAATCTTAGGTCTAGAATTATCTGTAACCTCATCATTTCCTATAAGTTGAACCCCATTAAAATCGCTACCTTTAATTATATCTTTCATTCCATCAACCATTTGATTAATTTCATTTTGTATTGCTCCTAATTCTTCTTTACCAGTAGCTCCTCCTGCTTGTACAGTTAACTCTCTAATTCTATTTAAATACTCATTCATGCTTGATAATGACCCATCTACACTTTGCATCATAGAAACACCATCTTGGACATTTTTTTGAGCCATTTGAAGTCCTCTTATTTGTATCTGCATAGTTTCAGATTTTGCCATTGCATTAGGGTTATCTTTAGCTTTATTAATTCTAGACCCTGTATTTATTCTATTCATCACTAACGATTGCTTATTTAAGCTATTAGTATATGTTTTATATGCATTCATTGATGCCATATTATGATATAATCTCATTTCATCACACTCCTTTTCCATCCATTAAATTATATGAATATTACTCTTCCGCTCCTTAGAAAATATAATAAGTTAAAATAGATTATTAAAACATTTAAGCTCATATAAATCTCTAAGAATAGTTGAACTGTTTTTCATAACTACTTAATAGATTTTAAATACACCTATATATATTCTTCGTAGGTTTTAAGATTTTCTTAACATAAAAAGGACCTCTAAAATCTAGAAATCCTTTTTCATTTTCTATTTGTATCTTCCGTCCCCTACAACAATTTAAAATGCATTCATTAAATGAATATTTAAGAATAGCATATATTGTTGTATTAAATATTATCCTTATCTAAAGCATTTATTTAAATTTTGTAATATAAGAAAAAGCCGGAGAGATATATCCCCGACTTCTATATAATCTAATTTACTATCTTAATAATTGAAGTACTCCTTGTGGTTGTTGATTAGCTTGAGAAAGCATTGCTTGTGCAGCTTGTTGAAGTATGTTATTCTTTGAGAAACTCATCATTTCTTTTGCCATATCAACGTCTCTTACTCTTGATTCTGCTGCTTGTAAGTTTTCTGATGATGTGCTTAAGTTGTTTATAGTATGCTCTAATCTATTTTGATAAGCACCAAGCTTTGATCTTTCAGTTGATACTTTATCTATAGCACTTTGTATAGTTGTAACTGTTGCATCAGCTTTTTTAGCATCGCTTACATCTATAGCATTAACTCCTAAAGCTTCCGCTCTCATATCTCCTATTGATAATGCTATGTTTTGTCCTTCATTAGCACCTATTTGTAGGTTTGCTCCAACATTATCAACTTTCACAGTATTTTTAGCTGCTAATCCAGCAGCATCCTTCTCAACTTCTATCTTCAATCCTTCAGCATCTCCTGCTTGAGAACCTAAAGTTACAGTATTACCTTTTCCTGTATAAACTGTGCCATCTTTAGTCTTAACTGTAGCATCTTTACCTGCGGTTGCTGCTACATCTGCACCATCAAATTTTATAGATAATTTAGCATCTGAACCTACAGCTTTAGAAGTTGCAACTAACTTCTTAGATGTTCCATCTTCTGATAATGTAACATCTGATCCAGCTTCTTTAAGCTTCTTATTTAAATCATCTACTGTATCACCTGTTGCTAATTTTATTTTTACACCATTTATCTCTAATTCTTTACCATTATCAGCTGCAGCAACTTGGTTAGTTCCAAGAGCTGTTCCAAATTCAGCTGACTTAGATTCTGTAGCTTTTGTAACATCAGTTATTTCTAATTCTGTACCAACTTTAGTTTTATCAGAACTTCCAGTAATTTTAATTACATCTTTAAGAGTATCTCCTAATGTAGCTTTAACATCAGAATCACCATTTAATAATTTCTTAGTATTAAATTCTGTAGTGTTTCCTATTCTATCAATTTCGTTTCTTAATTGGTCCATTTCCTTTTGGATTTGGCCCCTATCTGCAGTATTGTTTGTATCATTTGATGCTTGAACTGCTAATTCTCTCATTCTTTGAAGAATTGAATGAGTTTCGTTTAATCCACCTTCTGCTGTTTGTATCATTGATATACCATCTTGAGAGTTTCTTGATGCTTGATCTAATCCTCTTATTTGACCTCTCATCTTTTCAGATATAGCAAGACCTGCAGCATCATCTCCAGCTCTGTTGATTCTTAATCCTGAAGATAATTTCTCCATTGATTTTCCTGCATTTCCTACGTTCATACCCATATTTCTATGAGCGTTCATTGCGTTCATATTGTGATTAATTATCATAATAAAAATCCTCCTTGAGTTTTTCTCCACATCCTTGTGGTATATTTTTTATTTTTTGTTGATTATCTAATGTTAATATCATATAAAAATATAGTAACTTTATATTTTTATAAAATTTTTAATCAACTAATTATTTTATCGTGTTAAAAGTCTTATACTTTATAGTTTTTATATTTTTTTATAATAAAATACTATTAAGATAGCCAACAATAATTTTATCGTATAAACAAAAGTATTCTTTAGTAAAAATTTAAACTTTTTTATTGAATATACTATTAAAATTACCATTATTATATGCTTTATTTGCTGTTTTTTGTTTTCTTATTTTAAAAAGTTCTTCTTTAAAATATTGTTTTTTTTCTTCCATTACAATCTTAAGCTTTTTTTCTAGTGGAACTATATTATCGCTGAATTCTTTTTTATATACTTTCAAATCATATTTCTTTAACTCTTCTATTATTTCTTGCCTTTTGTTAAACATTTCATCTATAACATCAAGATTTTCTTCTTCTACTGCTTCTAATATTTTTTCTGTTTCTTCTTTATATATATTTAAAAGGATCTTTGGATTTGACATTACATGCCTCCAAATTGTTGAGAAAGTGCTGATTGCTGTGAATTAAATTTATTCATAGCTTGTTCTAACCTTGAAAATTTTACATAAAAGGCTTGTTCTCTTACTTGTAAATCTTTTTCCATTTCTTTTATTTTATCATTCCTTTTAGTAATAGCTTTGCTTAGCTCATCATCACCAGTTGCTCCATAAACACCTGCTTTTTCAGAAAGTGTAGATTGATATTTCATACAAGCATCCCGAGTTTTATCTTTTAGTTTAGCAAATACTCCCTTAGAAACCATAACTGGCTTACCTTTACTATCTACTATAGGTTCTCCATTATGTTTTGTTGCTTGAATTTGTTCTGTTGAAATAAGCATATTGATAACATCTTCACCATCATTTTCAAGAGCCTTAGCTAATTTATCTTTATCTATGTCTAGGCAATTTGGCTTAGTAGTATCTTCACTTAAACTTATGCCTATTTTGTTTAATTCTTTACCCATTCCAGTATATGAATCAAATACACCTCTCATATCTCCCAATATAGAATTTAGAAGCATATCTCCTTTTAGCAATCCAGTTTTTCCCTTTTCTTCCCATCTCTTAATTTCATCTTCAGACATATCTTTTTTTTGTTCATCTGTAAGAGGAAGATACTCTCCCATTTTATTCTTTTTTGTTGTAACTTTTGAATACATATCACTAACAAGTTTATTATAATCATCAATAAATCCTGTTATTTTATCTACTGCACCCGAAACATCATTTTTAACTGTAAAGGTTGTTTCCCCAATATCATTAAAATTAAAGGTTATATTATCTTTTGTGAATATATTTTTTTCACTTGTTTGCTTAATTGGTTTGTTACTTCCAGGTAAGATAATTTCAAACTCAGCATCATGTCCATTTATTTCATTAAATTTTTGACTCTCTACTTTTACTCCAGAATCACTAAAAGATATTGCCTTATCTCCTTGAACTTCAAGAGCTATTTTTCCACCAGCAAGTGATACGGATCTTTCAGTTGTTTTATTGATTTTTAAAGCTAGTGATTCTAGTGTGTCAGTATCTTGTATAGTTATTTTTTCATCACCTATTTGAAGTTCTTTACCAAAAAGTGGCTTTAACGATGTATCTTTTGTTATAGCATTTCTTGCATCTAACTTTTCTTCGTCATTTACCTTAAGTTTACCATCTTCAAAGTTAACAGTTGCTCCTTCATCTGTTAATTTTTTTTCAAGGCTTTCAATTGTATCCTCTTCTTCGATAACAACCTCTTTTTCAACTTCGTTTCCATCAGTATCTTTACCCTTAAACTTTATAGTATTTCCTTTTAATGAAGATAAACTCAACTCTTTATTTTTAGCTAATATTTCAGTAAAGTCTAAATCACCTTTTGTAAGAGTAGTCCCACCAATTCCAAAAACAGCTTTCCCATCTATTTTTATATTATCTAATCCTTTTACTTGCAAACTGCTATTATTCCCTGTTTTGGTGTTTTCTATAGTTAATCCTCCAGTAAATTCACTATAGCTTGCTTTTATATCTGAATCCTTTAAAGATCCATTTATTGTATTCATCATCTCTTCCACAGTAGAACCTTGTTTTATAACTACTTCTTTATCTTTTCCATTAATATTAAATGTTAGTGTTACATCTGAATCTAAGTCTAATTTAGTATTAATTCCATCTTTTAAATTAATCTCTGACTTAACACTTGCAGTGGTAGCTAATTTATCTATATTAACTTTATACGTTCCAGATTTAGCTCCCGATAATCCTGATACATTTAAAATACTTGAATCCTTTGACTCCGCCTTTGTAGAAGATAAATTGCTTGTTGAAAGCAAATAATCCTTTGATAAAACATCAAAGTACTTATTGTACATCCCCCTCATATCTTTTGTTACATCTCTATATAAATCCTGTTTCCACTTTATTAAATCCCTTTGTTGCTTTTGCTTGTCTACCTTTACATTATATGGTTTCATCATATCTTTAACCATAGTATCTACATCTATTCCACTAAATCCATTTATTCTCATATACCTATCCTCCTATTTATTTTTTAGAAAGTTTATATGCTTCATTCCAAGTATCTCTTACATCCTCTATAAGAGGTAATACTTCATCCATTATCTCAACACTTTTTTTAAGATTTGCCTCAACAAGTCTAGAATTTATGAATTCATAAACTCTAAATATTTGCTCTGACCATTGCCCATTACTTCTATCTAGTGTAGCCATGAGTTCTATAAATATATCTTGAGTTCTAATTATGCTTTCATGAGCTTTCTTTATATCTTTATCAGCTATGGCTTGTCTGCTTATTTTAGCAAACTTAACTGCTCCATCGACGAGCATTAAAAGAAGTTGATCTTTTGATGCATAATTTACACTATTATTCTTATATGCATTGAAACCTTTATTTCCATACATCATTTTCTATAAACCCTCCAATTATTATGCCTTTTTATCAATGAGTACCCCCACCATTTCACACATCTTTGCTACCATGTCTAAGATTTTTTTTGGAGGTACTTCCATAAGAACCTCATGAGTTTCTTTATTAGTTATTTTTATAATTATAGAATTTCTAAACTTCTCATGAGTATTATATTCAACCTTTATATTTTCATCATCCCAAAACTTATTTAGCTTATTCATTGCTTTATCTAGATCTTCTTTTTTTAATTCATTATCTTTTAATCCTAATGCTTCATTATCATCCTTAGTGTTTGAGTAACTTACTACTTTCTCAACATTGTTTGACATTTCTTGTCTTCCTTGACCAAGTTTTGTAACTTCCATGTTAAACACCTCTTATTAAAAGATTTTTAGATATGTTTTAGCAGGGATAAATCCATATTACTAGCTTTTTTATTTTCTTCTTCTATGGCTCTTAATAATTCTTTTCTTAATATTTGTATGTTTCTTGGTGCATCTATAGCAAGTTTTACAGTACCATCCTCTGCCTTAACCACAGTAATCTCTATATCATCACCTATACGAATGCTTTCACCTTTTTTTCTTGAAATAACTAGCATTTTATCACTCCTTAACTAGGGGTTCCTTTATTTTATATTTTTCACTCTCTAATACTATTTGTTCCCCTAAGGACTTATTTATATTTATTATTATAGGTGCTCTTAAGTTTGTGGTTATTTTCTTAACTTCATTATTAATAGTTATTGTATTTAATACCATAACTTCATTTGTATCTTCTATTTTTACATTTTTTATAACCTTATTATTAAGTTTAAATTCATATTCTTTAAAAAAATCAAATGGATTTATTACTATAAATCCTATTGAAGTGTCTTCTATTGAATGAAGCACCTTAAACGCGGCATTATCCTTTAAATCAAATAAAATAAATTTATTTAAATCACTAAACCCAAGAATGGATTTTTTAAATACTATGATATCATTTTCTTCATATTCTATAGTTCCATGTATTTTACTTTCTAATATCATTTTACTCCACCCCTACCTTAAATAATCCATAAGAGATGGTTGAAGAACTCTAGCTGAAGTTTGAAGTGATGCAACGTAAACTGTCTGCATTGTTGCAAACTCCATTTGTTTTTCTACAAAATCTATATCTTCAGTTTTAGATAATATATCAGTTAAATTAAAGTTTTCTTCTGTATTTTGTTCCTTTGCTGCATCCATTCTATTTTGTTTTGCTCCCACCTCTGATCTAATTTTCAAAACATTATCCATAGCTTTTGTTATATCATCTAAATTTTCGCCAGTAAGCTTAGATACCCCATCAGGGTCATTCAAATTCTTAGTTATATCATTAAGCAAATCCATTAAATTACTATTAGTTCCTTTGCTATCTTTAAACTCAAATATGTCCCTTGACGTAACATTATACTCTATTGTAACTCCTTGAGATATCTCTGTAGCTAGATCCTGAGATATATGCATATATTCTTCTTTATACTTATCTGGATCATTAGGAGGCTCTACAACCTCTGGTTCCCCTCCTGATATTTCTAACTTGCCCTCTGATGTCTTCTTTAATAGTTTACCTTCACTATTCAAATAATTTCCATCCTTCGTAGCGTATACAATATGATTACGTCCATCTGTATCCTCAACTGCAGCCATAGGTTTCGAGGTTCCTTTAGTGCCTCCAAACACATATTTCCCATCAAAATTTGTGTTTAAAACTTGACCAAGCTCCCCAATTTTCTCATTAATTTCATCACATATAGCTTTTCTTTCATCTGTTCCATATCCACCATTACCAGCTGAAACCATAAGCTCTCTTATTCTTTGAAGAGTGTTTGTTGTTTGATTTAATGCTGTATCAGTTGTATCAAGCCAGTTTATTGTGTCTTTTATATTTTCATTGTATTGCTTATTGGCTAGTATATCCCCGTGAAGCTGCATACTTCTCGCAACCTTAAATGGATTATCAGATGGTCTTCTTATCTCTTTACCTGATGTAAGCTGATTTTCAAGTGTTTGCATTGTTTCAAGGTTATTTCTCATATCTCTTAAAAAATTGCTTGAAAGCATGCTGTTAGTAACTCTCATAATCTATACCTCCTATTTTTTTAGTCCGTTTATTACAACGTCTAAAAGTTCATCTACTGTTGAAATTACTTTTGCATTTGCACTATAGGCATGTTGAAATTGTATTAAGTTTGCCATTTCCTCATCAAGTGAAACCCCTGAAACTGATAGTCTTGACTCATCATATCCTGCCAAAAGATCTAATTGATTTTTTGTTGTTCTTTTAGCTTCTTGACATTGAACTCCAAGTTTATTTACTGTGTCTTTAAAATACCCATCAAGTTTCATTCCTTTAGTATTTGATTCTATTCCACCTTCTGAAGTTAACGTTATAAACTTATCTCTTGTCATGTCCTTATCCATATCTTGTATTAGTAACATTGCATCTCTTATTTGAGCAATAAGCAATGCTTTGCTTCCGTCGCTTTCTCCAGCCCCATCTTTTCCTACTTTTATTTTCATTGGATCATCAGAAATTTCACAATTCAGCTCTAAGTTTCCCGAAGTTATATTTTTCTCCATATTTTCATTTTCTGTCTTAGTTAATTCTTTTATTGCCTTTTTTTTCTCATCCTCATCTAAACTATTATCATTTTTTATCTTTTTCAATTTTTCATTAAATTCTTTACTCACAAAATAAGGAAGTTCATCTTCTGAAGATTTATTTGTTCCACTATGAACTGAGTTTATTGCCATAGCTAATGCTTTTGCCAAATTATCTAACTGATCTCTGTATACCTTAACATCATCTTTTATAGATGCTAGTCCCTTTAAGTCTCCACTAGTAGGAGCAAAAATCACGGGCTCTCCACCATCTTTAATAAGATTTCCATCCTTGTCCACTGGATTTCCATCCTTATCTGCCATAAGTATTCTAGAATCACCTAATTTTTTAGCATCATCCTTAGACATCTTCATATTTATAGTTTTGGGTTTACTAGAATCACCTAATTCATAATAAGTTACATTGTATGTTCCATCTGGTGTACCATCAGGCTTGAGATTAGGCTCTATAGAATTAACATATGATAATCTATTAAAATCTTTATCATCTGTATCTTGGATAAATGTAAAATCACCATACTCTGAATCATTAGCTCCCACTGTTACTGTATTAAGTTGCTCTCTATCTATATCTATATTGAACTTTTTACTAAGCTCGTCCAACAGTGAATCTCTTCTATCCATTAAATCATTTGGAGTCTTCCCCGATACTGTTACTGCTCTTATCTCTTTATTTAATTGATTAACCTGATTAAATATATTATTTATTTCAAATACACTATCTTTTATTAATCCTTCAGCATTTTTACTTACCTTATCAAGCTGATTACTTGCATGATTTAAAGCATTTGATAATGCTTTACTTTGTTCTACAAGAACATTTCTTGAAATACTTGGATTTTTCGAAACTTCTTGCCATGCATCAAAAAATTTTCCCATCAAATCTGATATTCCTGAGTCTGAAGGCTCATTAAAAATCCCTTCAACCTCAGTTAAAAATTTATATCTTTGTTCATACTTCCCATAAGTGCTACTCTCACTTCTAAACTGATAGTCTAAAAATGTATCTCTTATTCTACTTATTGACGAAACTTCTGCCCCTGTTCCAAGTTGTCCAGGTTCAAAAGCCCCCTGCATAGATGGCATTCCAAAAGGTCTTGTTGTTGTTATATTTGCCCTTTGTCTACTATAACCTGGTGTGTTTGCATTGGCAATATTATGAGAAGTAACATCTATACATCTTTGTTGAACAGATATTCCTCTCTTTGCCACATTAAAAGTACTGAATAATCCTGACATTTTTTCACATCCTTATCTTTTTATTTTTCCAT
>NZ_FOKI01000022.1 GCF_900111985.1 Clostridium frigidicarnis | reverse complement strand
ACATTTTTTATTATTACATTTATAACGATTGTAATATTTATAAGAATGATGTAAGTATGTACCCTTACCACACATAGGACATTTAGGATAATTTAATTTAGGTAATCCGTCGCCATCGCCTAAGGCGAATTGACGCTTACATTGTGTACACTGATACTTTTGATTAGCCTGCTTATTCAAACCAAACTTATACAATTTATTAGAATGGCAGCGAGGACATTTTATATTAGCTTTGTTCATTGTTCTTCTCTCCTTTTAAGGGGGTATTATTTTGTTTCGCAAACTTATTGTATTTCCTTAGGTTGAGAAGATCAATGTTCATATAACTTAACAGATCGTGTGAACTTTACGGGGGGAGAATATGATAAACATAGAAAATCTTAAAGAATTTGCTCAACCATATTATGCAAAAAAGGATATAATGCACAATTTATGCCATATAGGTAGAATATTAAAGTCTGTTGAAAAGTTACTAGAACACGGTGAATATAATGTAGATATGGAGATTGTAACATGTGCGGCATATTTTCACGGATTTATCTATAATAGCGAAAAAGATATAGTTGAGTGGTTAAAAACACAAGAAGTCGCAGAAGATAAAATAAGTAAGATAATTAACGCAGCATGGGAAGCACAAAAGGATAAAGTGCCAGTTACATTGGAAGGCAAAGTATTACATGATGCATATATGACTGAAGGAGAAAAAACATATTTAGTTGTTAAATCATTGATAATTGGTTGTTCTAAAAAACAAACCCTAGAAGAGACAATTAAATATATGGAAGATAACGTATTAGATAAAGGAAGCTGTTATTTACCAGAGGCACAGGAATTTTATATAGAGCAACAAAATTATGCAAAAGAATTTGTACATAATTTAAGAGATGGATTAAAATAATAGAGGATAGCATACTGACTTCTGATTTTTTGAATATACCTAAAATATAAAAAGCACTAATCTTTGGATAAGTGCTTTTACTGCTTTAGGCACATTCAAAAAAATAACAAGTCATTATGCTAGTCTATTTTCTTTCATGTGCCTTAAAAAGGTTTCATGGTATAATGTTATAATTAGTAAATTTTATGTGATGAGGTTATTATATTGGGTATAGGAGAGGTTATTGTGGATGGATATATGAATTTTATAGCTGAAGCATGGGAAACATTTATAAACACAGGACATGTACATAAAAATGTAAGAAAAGATATTGCAGATTCATGGATAAGATGTAGGCAATATGGAGTTAATCCTATGAATGGAAAAGGAAGTAATAAGCATCCATTTATAGATAAACTTATAGGAAGGAATTCAGAGCTTATTTCAGTATCAAAGCCTATAATGGAGGGGCTTTACAATATAGTTAAAGGTTCAGGATTTGCAATAATTTTGTCTGATAAGGATGGATACATAATAGAAGTAATAGGTGATGAGTCTATAATGGAGAGAGTTAATGAACTTAACTTTTTAAAAGGTGAATTATGGACAGAAGAAGCGGTAGGTACCAATGCAGTAGGTACAGCACTATATTTAGATAAACCTATACAAACAATAGGAGCAGAACATTTTGGTATTAATCAACATTCTTGGACTTGTTCAGCATGTCCAATACATGATGAAGATGGAAAGATAATAGGATGTATTAATATGTCGGGAAATTATTACGATGCTCATTCACATACTTTAGGGATTGTTACAGCTGCAGCTCAATCAATACAAAAACAATTGGCATTAACTATCTCTTACAATTTATTAAATATAACATTTGACTCAATATCAGAAGGTATGATTGTACTTGATGAAAGATTAAAGGTTAAAAGAGTTAATGGTAGAGGTTTAGAAATACTAGGTATAACATTAGAAGAGACGATTAATTTAGAGATGAATAAAGTATTATTAAGCTTAAATTTAAATAACATGATAGATGAAAAGTTTAAAATAGTTAATAATTTAGAGTGCGATTTTAATATAAAAAATTCTAGAATAAAATGCCTTATAAATGCTGTTCCTATGAATGTTAATGAAAAAAACATAGGTATAGTTATAACTTTTAGGGAAGTAAAACATGTACATAAGTTGGTTAATAAGCTTGTAGGATATAAGGCGTCCTATACATTTGATGACATAATTACGATTAATGATAAAATGAAAGATTTAATTTTCTTTGGCAAAAAAGCAGCCAAAAGCGATTGTAATATATTGATTGAAGGGGAAAGTGGTACGGGAAAAGAATTAATAGCTCAATCTATACATAACTTTAGTAATAGAAAAAAGGGGCCTTTTGTGGCAGTAAACTGTGCGTCAATACCTAGGGAATTGGTGGAAAGTGAACTTTTTGGATATGAAAAAGGAGCATTTACAGGGGCATCGAAGGAAGGTCATCCAGGTAAGTTTGAATTAGCAGATGGTGGGACTATATTTTTAGATGAAATTGGAGAACTACCCCTTGATATACAAAGTAAGCTTTTAAGAGTTCTTGATAATGGAAAACTTATAAGGATTGGTGGAACTTTTGAAAAACAATTAGATGTAAGAGTAATAGGTGCTACTAATAGGGTGTTAAAGTCTGAGATACTTAAGAGGAATTTTAGAGAAGATCTTTATTATAGATTAAGTGTTATGAATATTAAAACCATACCCTTAAGAGAAAGAAAAGAGGATATAGAGGTTCTAGTTAATCAGTTTATTAAGTCTTTATCATTAAAGGATGGTAAATTTGTAAAAGATATAGATAAAAACTACATAGAACAATTAAAAAAAAGTAAATGGCAGGGTAATGTCAGAGAACTTAGAAATGTAGTTGAACGTGACTATTATTTAAGTGAAGATAAAATGATTTATATCCATGAAGAAGGTAGTAATATAAAGCTAGATATTAATGATAAAATCAATGAATCAAACATAGAGTTTACAGAAACAGTATCTCTTGATAAACTTGAAAAACAAGCTATAGAAGCTGCAATAAAGAAAAGTAATGGAAATATGGTGAAAGCTGCTGAATTGTTAAATATTGGTAGAGCTACTCTATATAGAAAGATTAAGAAGTATAATATTAACAACTAAAATGTGTATCAAAATGAGATTCAATAATAAGTGTATCAAAATGAGAATTCGATTATGTATCATTTTGATACATTTTTGTTTAGGTACTTAAATATATTGACATATTTTTAACTAAAAGCTCTGCTTATTAAGTTTTTAAAGTCTATTGTTTTCAACAAAAGTGTTGTATTTGACAAAAAAATATAGACGAATAGCCTTGTTTTTGAAAAATGGCATGGTTATTGCTTATATAATTAAATGTGAATTAATTAACGTTAAATTTTTGTCGATATAAGGGGAGTTTAGTATCAGAAATATTAAGCAACCTTATAAAATATGGAATTTTATTAAAGTAATCAAACTTAGAAACTTTATTTAAAGTTAAAAATTATTTGAAAAATTTGGAGGGGAAAATTATGAAAGCAGCATTATGGTATGGAAAGAACGATGTAAGAGTTGAAGAAATAAATGAACCAAAGGTTACTAACGGAAATGTAAAAATAAAGGTTAAGTGGTGTGGAATATGTGGCTCTGATTTACATGAATATTTAGGAGGACCAATATTTATACCAGTAGGACAACCTCATCCTTTAAGTGGAACAACAGCACCAGTAGTTTTAGGTCATGAATTTTCAGGAGAAGTAGTGGAAATCGGAGAAGGTGTTTCAAAGTTTAATGTAGGCGATAGAGTTATAGTTGAACCTATAGTTGCCTGTGGAAAATGTCCAGCATGTTTGGAAGGTAAATATAATTTATGTTCATCATTAGGATTCCATGGCCTTTGTGGAAGTGGCGGAGGACTTGCAGAATATACTACATTCCCAGAGGAATTTGTGCATAAGATACCAGACGCTATGTCTTATGAGCAAGCAGCTTTAGTAGAACCAATGGCAGTTGCATTACATTCAATAAGAATGGCTAATTTCAAAATAGGAGACACAGCTATAGTATTAGGGTCAGGTCCAATAGGATTAGCAACTATAGAGTGTTTAAAAGCTGCAGGAGCAAAACTAGTTGTTGTACTTCAAAGAAAATCTATAAGACAAGAATATGCAAAAAGGGCAGGAGCTGATTTTGTATTAGATCCAAATGAAGTTGATATAGCAGAAGAAGTTAAAAAACTTACTAATGGATTAGGTGTTGATGCAGCCTTTGAAACAACAGGAGCTAAAATAGGTTTTGATACAGGACTTAACAGCTTAAAGTTTGAAGGAACAATGGTTATTACAAGTATATGGGAAAAAGATGTAAACTTTAATCCTAATGTATTAGTATTTACGGAGAAGAAGATAGTTGGAACATTAGCTTATAGACATGAATTTCCTGCAACAATGGCACAAATGAATGATGGAAGAATAAAGGCAGAAGGTTATATAACAAAAAGAATACATTTAGATGATATTGTAGAAGAAGGTTTTGGAGCATTAACAGGACCAGAAAAGAAAAAACATGTAAAAATATTAGTAACACCAGATAAATCTCTTCTTTAAGAAATTGGAGGAATAAGAATGTATAAAATATTAACCAAAAAAGTTTTAGCACAAAATATATATTTAATGGATATAGAAGCACCAAGAGTTGCAAAATCTTGTTATCCAGGACAGTTTGCAATAATAAAAATGGATGAAAAGGGCGAGAGAATTCCTTTAACTATTTGTGATTATAACAGAGAAAAAGGTAGTGTAACTATAGTATTTCAGACCTTAGGAGATTCAACTCAAAAAATGGCGTTTTATGAAGAGGGAGATAGTTTTTCTGACTTTGTAGGACCACTTGGAAGACCTTCAGAGATGATAGATGAATCTTTAGAAGAATTAAAGAAAAAGAAAATAGTTTTCGTTGCAGGGGGAGTAGGTACAGCTCCTGTATATCCACAGGTTAAGTGGTTACATGAAAATGGAATAGATGCAGATGTTATTGTTGGAACAAAGACAAAAGATACATTAATATTAGAAGAAGAAATGAAAAATGTTTCTGGAAATCTATATATTGCAACAGATGATGGTTCTTATGGAAGTAAAGGGTTAGTAACAGAGGTTTTAAAAGACCTAGTAGAAAATAAAACCAAAGAATATGATTTATGTATAGCTATAGGACCAATGATTATGATGAAGTTTGTAACTATTCTTACAAGGGAATTAAATATAAAAACAATAGTAAGTTTAAACCCAATAATGGTAGATGGAACAGGTATGTGCGGAGCTTGTAGAGTAACAGTTGGGGATAAGGTTAAATTTGCCTGTGTAGATGGTCCGGAATTTGATGGTCACCTTATAAACTTTAATGAAGCGATGAGAAGACAAACAATGTATAAAACAGAAGAGGGAAGAGCTGTATTAAAGGAAAAAGAAGGGGATACTCATCATGGTGGATGTGGACATTGCGGAGGTGATAAGTAATGGTTAAGATGAAAAAAGTACCAGTAAGAGAACAAAATCCAAAGGTAAGAGCAACCAATTTTAAGGAAGTCTGCTTAGGATATGATATAAATGAGGCTATGGAAGAGGCATCAAGATGTTTAAACTGTAAGAATCCAAAGTGTGTAACAAAATGTCCAGTAAACATAATGATACCAGAATTTGTATCACATGTTAAAGAAGGAAATATAGAAGAGGCAGCAAGAGTAATATCAAATTATTCAGCCCTTCCAGCGGTATGTGGAAGAGTATGTCCTCAGGAATCACAATGTGAGGGACAATGTGTACTTGGTATAAAGGGTGAGGCTGTAGCCATAGGAAAGCTAGAAAGATTTGTAGCAGATTGGTGCAGAGAAAATGGAGTATTTATAGCTGATAAGAAAGAATGTAATGAAAAGAAGGTTGCAGTTATAGGAAGTGGTCCAGCTGGATTAACTTGTGCAGGAGATTTGGCAAGACTAGGATACGATGTAACTATATTTGAGGCATTACATGAGCCAGGTGGAGTTTTAGTATATGGAATACCAGAATTTAGACTCCCAAAGGATACAGTTGTTAAAACAGAAATAGAAAACATAAAGAAATTAGGAGTGAAAATAGAGACAAATGTTATAGTAGGAAGAACTGTAACAATAGAATCATTGTTAGAGGACGAGGGATTCCATGCTGCGTTTATAGGATCTGGTGCAGGACTTCCAAAGTTCATGGGAATAAAGGGTGAAAATTCTAATGGAGTATTTTCAGCTAATGAGTTTTTAACAAGGACAAACCTTATGAAAGCATTTAAAGATGGCTATTCTACACCGGTTAAAGTAGGAACTAAGGTTGCTGTAGTTGGTGGAGGAAATGTTGCTATGGATGCTGCAAGAACAGCTTTAAGATTAGGTTCTGAATCACACATAGTTTACAGAAGATCAGAATCAGAACTTCCAGCAAGAGTTGAAGAAGTACACCATGCTAAGGAAGAAGGGGTAGTATTTGATCTTTTAACTAATCCTGTAGAGATATTAGCAGATGAAAATGGATGGGTTAAGGGCATGAAATGTGTAAAGATGGAACTTGGTGAACCAGATGCATCAGGAAGAAGAAAGCCAGTTGAAGTTCCAAATTCTGAATTTATATTAGATGTAGATACAGTTATAATGTCCCTTGGAACTTCACCAAATCCATTAATATCATCAACAACTAAAGGTCTTGAAATCAATAAGAGACAATGTATAGTTGCAGAAGAGGAAACCGGATTAACTACTAAGGAAGGCGTATATGCAGGTGGAGATGCTGTTACTGGAGCAGCAACAGTAATACTTGCAATGGGGGCAGGAAAAAAAGCTGCTAAAGCAATAGATGAATATTTAAATAAGTAATTAAATTAAAACTTAAAGCATTGCCACGGTAATTCTAATGTATAATTAGAAATTCCGTGGTAATGCTTTTTTAAAATGATTTTTCTTTCATTTTTTTTCTAGATGGCAAAATAAATATTAAAACCAGTAATATTATATCTAGGATTTTTATGTAACCTGAATTAAGAAAATTATAGAATTCTATATTTTTATCAGGATTAATTATAAATAAAACTGAAATAAGCGACAGGGCACAAATTAAACTTATTGCTAAGTTTCTTACTTTTTTTTCTTTAATATATTTAACAGAATAATAAACTAAAAGTCCTATGAGTAATATTAGTCTGCCATAATCCATGTAGAACACCTCCATACAATTTATGCCATATAATTATTAAGCCTAACACATCATTATTATAAAGCAAAATGCTTTAATATATCCAAAATTTTTTAAGAACATGACCTTTAAGGAGTTTGTGTGTTTGAAAATACTAGTATTTCGTTATCCAAACTTTTGAAAAGTGGAAGGAGCTTTAGCTTGCGGCATAGAACACATATGTAAATTAGTTTATGAACTATATGAAAAAGAAAAAATCTAATAAATGATGAGTAAATGATTGGGGGAAAAGATATATGAAGTGGGCAATGATAGCAACTTGGAGAATGGCCATAGATGGAATAACTGAGGGATCACAATTATTAAAGGAAGGAAAAAGGGCAGGAGAAGCTGTAGAAACAGCAATTAAAATGGTTGAAGACTATCCATTTTATAAATCTGTTGGATATGGAGGACTTCCTAATGAAAATTGTGAAGTTGAGTTAGATGCTGCTTACATGGATGGTGATACGCTTTCCATTGGAGCTATAGGAGGAATAAGAGATTTTAAGAACCCTATAAGTATAGCAAAAAAACTAAGTGAAGAAAGATTTAATTGCTTTTTAGTTGGGACAGGTGCTGAAGATTATGCTCGTAAAAATGGATTTGAAAGAGTAAATATGCTTACAGATAGAGCAAAACAATATTACGAAAAGCGTAAGAGAGAAACTATAGAAAAGGGTCTAAGTCCTTATGCAGGGCATGATACTGTTGGAATGATAGCGCTAGATTGCAATAAAAAGATGGTTGCAGGAACTTCTACTAGTGGATTGTTTATGAAGAGAAGAGGGAGAGTTGGAGATTCACCAGTTTCAGGATCTGGATTTTATGTTGATAGTGAAGTAGGTGGGGCTTCTGCAACAGGACTTGGAGAAGATTTAATGAAGGGATGCATATCCTATGAAATTGTTAGATTAATGAGGGAAGGATATCACCCTCAAGAGGCAGCAGACAAGGCAGTAAGTGATTTAAATGATAAATTAACTAAGAGAAGAGGAAAATCAGGAGATTTATCAGTAGTTTGCTTAAATAATAAAGGTAAATTTGGAGTTGCTACAAATATAGAAGGATTCACATTTTCAGTAATTACAGAAGAGCAAAAGCCAACAGTATATTTGTGTGAAAATGAAAATGGTAAAACAACTTATGAACCTGCTAGTGAAGAATGGTTAGAAGCCTATTTAAAAAGAATCAAAAGTCCTATAACTTTTGATTAAGGTGATGATAATGAAAAAGATATGAAAGTTATTACTTTAAATTGAATAGTTTGATATTATTAGTATATTTATTATAATAAAAGTAAGCCTTATATATTATGTAATGGCTTTTGAAAAGTAATATATTAAGGAGACAGTATATGTTTAATATAATGATAGTTGAAGATAATGAACAATTACAAAAAGAGATATCGAATCTTTTGGTTAATAATGGATATAACATTATAAGAGTTAGTGAGTTTAATAATATACCTAAACAGGTTAAAGAGAATAATCCACATTTGATTTTGTTAGATATTAATTTGCCTTATGATGATGGATTTAAGATATGTACAGAAATACGTAGTTCTTCATCAATACCAATTATATTTGTTACAAGTAGAAATACTAATATTGATGAACTTATGAGTATAACTTTAGGTGGGGATGATTTTATCACAAAACCTTATAACACACAAATTCTATTGGCTAGAATAAATGCACTTTTGAAAAGAGCATATCCTAATGAAAAATCAATGGATATTATAGAATACAACGGTGTTAGGTTAAATACATTATCTAGCAAAATAGAGTATGATGGTAAAGATGTTGAGCTTACTAAAAATGAACTTAAGATACTTCATTATTTATTGATTAATAGGGGCAAGATAATATCTAGAGTAGATATTATGGAATATTTATGGGATAGTGCTTTATTTGTAAATGATAATACTCTTACTGTAAATATAACTAGAATAAGAAATAAGTGCGAAGATATTGGAGTTAAAGATTTTATAAAGACTAAAAGAGGACAAGGGTATATTATATGAGTTTAAGTGATTATTTAAGAGGAAAATCTAATATCATATTGTTAAATGTTATATTATTAATTATATTAAGCATATTTCTTTTTAGTGTAGGAAATACATTTGATACTATAATGACTATTACAATAACTTGGAGTGTAGTATTCATTATATTTTTAATATATGAATATAGAAAAAGAAAAGCATATTTTGGTGATATTTTAAAAACAGTAGAAAGATTAGATAAAAAATATCTTATCAGTGAAATTATAGATTTACCACCTTATATTGATGCGGTTCCATACTATATGTTAATGAGGAAAGCTAGTAAGTCTATGCTTGAAGAAATAAATAACATTAAGACCCAGCGTAAAGATTATAAAGAATATATTGAGCAATGGATTCATGAAGTAAAAACACCAATATCCTCTATTAAGTTAATAGAAGAAAATAATAAGACAAATACATCAAGATCAGTATTGAAAGAATTGGAAAACATAGATAGGTTTGTTGAACAAGCATTATTTTATGCAAGAAGTGAGGAAGTTGAAAAGGATTATCTTATAAGAGAGATTTCTCTAGAGCAATGTGTGAATGAAGTTATTATAAGAAATAAACAAATATTTATTTCAAATAATATAGATATTGATATAAATGATTTATGTAAAAATGTTTACTGCGATAGCAAATGGTTGGAGTTTATAATAAATCAAATAATAGTTAACTCAGTGAAGTATAGAACAAAAGATTTCCCAATAGTTAAAATATATACTAAAGATATTAAAGATGGGGTTCAACTGATTATTGAGGATAATGGTATAGGAATACCAGATAATGAAATTAATCGTGTATTTGAAAAGGGTTTTACAGGTAATAAAGGTAGGATAAATCATCAATCTACAGGAATAGGACTATATCTTTGTAAAAAATTATGTAATAAGTTAGGTTTATTAATAACTGTAGAATCAAAGGAAAAAGTATATACCAAAATAGTAATTACATTTCCTAAGGGAAGTTTCTGTAAAATTGGAGCTGTATAATGCTCTTTTTTTGTGGAGAGAAATTATTATGTTGCAGAGACTTAAAGGTTAGTAAAACCTAATAGTGAGTGATTTTTCAAATTGATAATTGAAGATTGAGAATGAAGGAAGAAATCTTCTTGAAAAGATTTGAGTATATATTAATGCTTTTTCAGAAAGTCTGTGACTTTCAACCAGAATTGTCAATTGTCAATTCTCAAGCGTCAATTAAAAAAGGGCGCAGCCTTTTTTATCACTTGAGTAATTGTGACAACTCTGTAACGTAAAAGTAATGTTAAATCGAATTGAGAATAGGGGAATTCATGTAAAATATCATTGAGGTGATAATAATGGATAAAATATTAAGTGTAAAAAATGTGGAAAAATATTATGGGAACAAAGGGAATATAGTAAAGGCAATTGATGATATAAATTTTGATGTTTTTAGAGGAGAGTTTGTTGGCGTTATGGGACCTTCTGGCTCTGGAAAGACTACATTATTAAACATTATAGCTACTATTGATGATGTTAGTTCAGGGCATATTTATATAGATGATAAGGATTTAACAGAGGTTAGCCAAAAGGATATTGCAAAATTTAGAAGAGAAAACTTAGGATTTGTATTTCAAGATTTTAATTTATTGGATACTTTGACTATTAAGGAAAATATAGCTTTAGCATTAACAATTAATAGATTTAAAAAGATAGAAATAGATGAGAAGGTAATTAAAGTGGCTAGTGATTTAGGCATAGAAGATATACTTTCAAAGTATCCTTATGAAGTTTCAGGAGGGCAAAAACAACGTTGTGCTTGTGCGAGAGCTTTAGTAACAAATCCTAAACTTATTTTAGCAGATGAACCAACAGGAGCACTGGATTCAAGATCAGCTCAAATGTTAATAGAAATGATTTCACATTTAAATAAAGAGTTAGGAGCAACTATTTTAATGGTAACTCATGATTCATTTACAGCAAGTTATTGTAATAGAATTTTATTTATTAAAGATGGTGAAATTTTCACAGAGTTAGTAAAAGGTGAAAATACACGTAAACAATTTTTCAATCAAATCCTCGATGTGGTTGCACTTTTAGGGGGGGATATTAGAGATGTACGCTAAAATAGCTATTAATAATGCAAAACGTTCTATTAAAGATTATTTAATATACTTTGTCACATTAATTTTATGTGTAAGTTTGTTTTATGGATTTACATCATTATCAAGTTCAGATTATAAATTAATAACAGAGGACTCTTATAATTTTGAAATGTTAAAGCAAATACTGAAATATTCAACTTATATAGTAACATCTTTATTGGTGATTCTTATAGGATATGTAAATAAATACATGATAAAAAGACGTAAAAGAGAATTTGCAACCTATATATTATTAGGAGCTCCACAAAAAACAGTGGCATTTATGTTCTTTATTGAAATGTTAGTGGTGGGTATTATTTCTATTTTTATAGGGATTTTTATAGGTACTTTATTTTCACAATTGGTTACTGCCTTAGTTCTTATTACTGCAAAACAAGAGATAATATTTTCTTTTAAGATATATGTAGACACTGTAATTATAACTTTTATATTTTTTATAGCTATGTTCTGCATAATAGGGGTTTTTAATATAAGATCACTAACAAAAATTAAAATAATTGACATGATAAATGATGAAAAGAAAACTGAATTTCAATTTAAGAGAAGCAATATTGTATATATTATTATATTTATCATGTCTATTTTGTTCTATGTAATCTGTGGTTATTGCTCATACAAAATCTTGCAAGCAATGAGTGATATAACCATTATAAGAGGCACAAAAGTAAGTTGTGCATTAGTGGCAATAATAACATTTGTTATAGGTACTTATGCATTGTTTTACTCATTGGCATATATAATTGTTGTAATTAAGGAAAAGTGGACAAGTTTCAAATATGAATATACAAATCTATTTTTAATAGGTTCCATAGTTTCTAAAATAAAGACAGCACCTATTTTAATGGCTACAATTTCATTAACTTTTCTAGGAGCTGCATTAAGCTTTACTTTAACACTTTTAATGGCACAGTGGGGTGTAGGATTTTTAGATTATAGACTTCCATTTGATATAAATATATCAAATTCATATATTCATATAACTGAAATAAAAGATATACCCAAAATAGATTATAGTGACCTTGCTAGTTATTTTAGTAATGAGAAATATGGATTAAAAGATTATTGCCAGGTGGAAAAATATTTTATTAAGGATACTGATTTCTACAAGGGTAGGAATAAGGAAAATCCATATGAAAGTAAGAGTATGCCAGCATTAGCAATAGGATTAAGTGATTATAACAATTTAAGAAGAATGCTAGGATATAATGAAATAACATTAGGGGACAATGAATTTACAACTCAGTGGGAAAAAATAGATGATGATATTTATATTAATGATAATATAAATAATAATTCTACGATTGATGTAAATGGAACTAAGTTAAACATTAGTTCAAATCCATATTATAAAGAAACTATTGGTGAATATATTTATAATATGGGTACAGGAACACTTATAATTTTACCAGATGATGTATGTAAAACATTGGTATTAGCTGAAACTGATTTTTTTGGTAACACTAAAATCAAAATGAGTTGTGATGAAGCAGTAAAGTTAAGAAAAGAGTATGTGCCAAACTGGTTTGAAAAAAATTATAGAGAGGTATGTACTAAATATGGTGATGATATATCTAGTAGAAATGAAAGCATATATCCTGGTTCTATTAGAATAAAAGTAGGAGAAACCAGTGAAATATTAAATGGTTCACTAGCTATGAGGATACTTGGAATATATCTAGGTACTGTTTTATTAATGATTAGTTTAACAGTTCTTGCTCTCCAACAATTATCAGACTCAATTGAGCATAAAGAGAGATTTAAAACTCTAAAAAAATTAGGAATAGACAATAAAGAAATTAACAGATTAATATTAAAACAAATATCATTATACTTTATAATGCCAATAGCCATAGCAGTTATAGGATTTTTAATATTCTTATACAATTACACAAAAATATTTAAAAATGAAATAAACATCTATATAGGAGATAAAGCATTTATATTTAATGTTGTTATATCATTAGGATTAATTTTAACTATTTATATATGTTATTTTGTAGCAACTTATTATACATTTAAAAGAAATATTGAAAATAAAAGTGGAAGTTAAATCAAATAGTAAAATTATATAATGGAAATGGAATGATAAGCATTAGTAAACTATCGGATAGAACAAATCTTCATTTAGGTGATAATCAGCAGATAAAATGTAAGTATTTTTAGTGAAAAAGTGTTGAGTCTGTTAAAAATTTTAGGTTTATTTTCAAAATATAAAGTGTTATCTAAAGAAAAGTGAGGTCTAAGCAGTTAGCTAGTTTACGGTGCTTAGACCTCATTTTTCGGTTTGTATAAATTTTATTGCTAGTTTGTTCTTAAGTTTTCAATAATATTAATTTTAAGCATTTTCCTAAGTGGAGAAATAGTTGAAAGTAAACATATAATTATAGCTGTAGAAAAGGATATTAGTATAGCTAGCCAAGGAAAATTAAAACTAAAATCCATTATATTGCCATGAATAAAGAATCCTTTGATAATAGAAAAAAGTAATTGGTAAGCTGCAATAGATATTAAAAAGCCAATTATGCATCCATAAATAGAACCCAAAATTCCATAAGATGTGGATTCCAAAACAATCATTTTCTTTAATTGTTTTGGTGTTATTCCTATGGATTTTAAGGTTGCAAACTCTTTGGTTTTTAAGAAAATATTAGTATTTATAGTGTTAGCAATATTTAATATACTAATTAAAACTATAATAGCAACAATTCCATATAAGAATATAGAAATTTTTATATAATATTGTTTTTGTGTAGCATTTGTTTTATTGAAGTCCTCAAATATTGAGTTAGGGGTATCATTACAAATATCTTCTACAGTTTTACTAACATAATTTTTATCAGATTTAGAATTGATTTTCACATCAAATCCTTCAGAAGTATCACGTCTAGAAAGATTTTTATAAACTTTACTTGTGGATATAAGTCCTAATCCTCCAGAAGGACATTTTCTATCATAAGGTACATTGTTTAATATTCCAACAACCTTAACTTTTTGAAACTTATTTATATTATGATCCTCAGAACTATTTATCATTTCAGTATATCCATCAACATCACTAGACAGGTCAAAATCTAGAAAAATTTCATCCCCAACTTTAAGATTACATAGATTTATGTTTTTAATTTTATTATTATTTGAATTAAGAATTAAACTATTTTGTATAATCAATACTCCATTATTAGAGTTCATTTCATCAATATCTATTGATCCATTCTTTAAGTATTGATTACAATCTTTTAATTGGTCATCTTCATAACCATAAAAACCACTGCTAGTAGTGAGAAAATATTCTTTGTTTTTAAATGTGTTAGGTAATGATTTAGTATCTTTTAAGAAATTTATATATTCATTATCTAATTTACCAAAATCAAAAAAAGAAACTACGTGTCTAAAATTTCTTTTATAAACATTGTCCACACCATCTATATTTTTAAGCTTATTATAAAAATCATTAGTAAATCCTTCTTCAGCTACAAAGGATGAATTATTCTTACTTTCACTTCCAACAATACTTTCATGAGATATTCTTAAATCGCTTTGAAAATCACCATTATTAGATAGTAGATTTACCATGGTAAAAGAATAATTAATAATAGAGTAGAAAGATATAAAAAGAATAATACTAAGGCTTATTGAAAACACAGTAGATCTGAAACGTTTCTTATTTCTTTTCATATTTTTTAAAGATATTTTTCCAATAATAGATGACCTATTATAGAGAAAACTATGCTTTTTGTTTATATTTTCTTTTATTGTAGTACTAGAATTATTCATAGCTTCAATTGGAGATAATTTTGATGCAATAGACAAAGGTGACCTGGATGATATTAAAACGGAAACAAGTCCAAGTAAGGATATAAATAATAAAACGCAAGGATTTATTATTAATGAAGTATTTCCAGAGTATGTATGATTAATAATAACAACTAATATTGTCATTATTAAAAGCCCAATACATAATCCAATAGGTATAGCAACTAATCCTAAAAGTAAAGCTTCGTATTTAAGCATTCTTTTAATTTGTTTTTTTGTACATCCAATAGAACGTAATGCTCCCAATTCTTTGATTCTTTCTAATACCGATATACTAAAAGCGTTATGAATAACTGCAATTGATGCAAATATAATAAGAAGACAAATAAAAATAATAGCTATAAGTGTCATGAAAGTATCACTATCTTTATTTTCAAATAAAATATTTAAAAGCTTGTTATTATCTTCTAAAGTTTTACTAGATAAATTAGAGTTAGCTATAACATTCTCAATACTTTTTTGAATTTTTAAGTCATCCTTAATTAAAATATAACTATTATAATTAGGATTATCTAAGTGAGTAAAATCTTTTATATTAGAGTCATTAATAATGGCGGTTCCAGTACGGTCATAGAGTGTTGATGAAGAATTGGTACGAATTAAACCTACAAAAGTAAAGTTCTTTTTAACACCAGCTATATCTAGTGTTACAGTATCATTTAATTGTAAATTCTTATTAATTAAATTTAAAACCCAGTGTTCTAAGGCTATTTCATTAGAATTAATAGGCATTCGTCCTGATTCTAAGGTTTTTTCTTTCATAGTAAAAAGATTAGAATCATAAGCAAAAACATCTAAAAATGTTTTATCACTTAATTGGACTTTGTCTATAAAGGTTTCATTACCAACATTAGACACTTTATCATTAGTCTTTAAAGAATTTGACTCATCACTAGTTAAATCAAGGATTTTAGTATGATATAAGCCAGAAGTATTAATTGCATTTTCTTTTTGCATATTATTAAATGTTAAAAAACCTGTTAAAAGAGAAGTTATCAAGGTGATAGATAATACTATTGAGGATATTGTTAACAAGCTTTGTTTCTTTTGATTTAACAGATATTTAATAGAAAGAGTTTTGTAATTATTCACTAGCAATTCACCTCATTTCTTATTATCTTTCCATCGGATAAAGTTATAATTCTATCAGCTTCTTTTGCTATTTCTAAGTTGTGCGTAATCATCAATAAGGTTTGATTATATTTTTTTATTGATAATTTAAGCAGTTTTAATACTTCTTTAGAGTTTTTGCTATCTAGATTACCAGTAGGTTCATCAGCTAAGAGTATAGATGGTTTGTTAGCAAGAGCTCTAGCTATAGCAACGCGTTGCTTTTGTCCACCAGAAAGCTCAGATGGAAGATGTTTTTTTCTGTCTTTAAGACCTAAGGTTACAATAATATCATAGATATAGCCAGTATCAACTTTTTTATTATCTAACAATACGGGAAGGCATATATTTTCTTCAACATTTAAAACCGGTATTAAATTATAAGATTGAAATATAAATCCTATTTTTCTTCTTCGAAATATAGAGAGATTCTCTTCAGATTCATTTAGAAGTTCTACACCATCTACAAAAATACTTCCAGATGTAGGTGTATCCAATGAACCTAATATATTTAAGAGGGTACTTTTACCAGAACCACTTTCCCCTAAAATACAAACAAATTCTCCTTTAGAAATTGAAATACTAACATTATCAAGTGCAGTAACGTTAGTGTCTTTAGCCCCATATCGTTTACAAATATTTTTAGCTTTTAAGATCTCCATTATAAAATTACCTCCAATTAAATCATTATTAATAATGCCATTGTATAAAATAAAATTATCTTATATAGAAAATTCTACCTGTTGGTTATGAAGACTTTATTATTAAAGTTATGAAGATTTGATGAAGATATTTTTTTGTTGACTTTGTAAAAATATTCAAGTAAAATGATATTGATATTCGTTATCAATAGATATTAAAGGAGAGTTAATATGAATTTAATTTACTCATTAATCTTTGTAATAGGACTAGCTTTAGTCTTTACAAAAAGTATTAAAAAAAACAACCATATTTATTATTCTATAGCTACAATAATAGCTATTAGTACAATAGGATATGAAATTTTAAGGATGACTTCAGATATGAAGTTGTATGGGCTTATTTCTTATTTTGAAAAAGCATCAATAAAGGGCATATTTTCAATTGCATTTTTTGTTTTAGTAATGTTTGCTGGAGCGTTAAACACAAAGTGGTCGATAACAAGAAAATTACTAAATATAAGAGCTGAATTAGCTATTATAGCATCAATACTTATGTTGCCACATGGCATTATATATTTAGTTCGTTTTATAATTTATTCTATTCCAAAGGCCTTTGCACAAAAACCTTTTCCGATAACATATTTAAGCTTTATAGTAATTGGAATTATAGCTTTTATTTTAATGATACCATTATTTATTACGTCATTTAAAAAAGTAAGACGAAAAATGAAAGCAACACAATGGAAAAAGTTGCAGAGATGGTCATATCTTTTTTATTTTTTAGCATATATCCATGTTTTACTAATATTATTAAATGGTAAAAGCATGGACTGGCTAAAGTTAAGTACTTATACAATAATATTTGGGTCTTATGCTGTTTTAAAATTATCAAAGGTTTATATGAGTAAAAGGTTAAAGGCTTCAAAGGTGACAAGCCTAGCTTAATGACAAGTAGGAGATTAGTAAGTGATAAATAAGCCAGTAAAAATATTTTATAATGAGGAAATTAAAAGAGTAACTTATTTTAAAACTGATAAAAGAAAAATATTAAAGTAACACCTAAGGAAGGAGATGAATATGCAATATTTATAGAGGAGCATATGGAAGAATCAATAGATGATATAGTAGAAAGATTTAAATATAACGTTGAACAAAAAGACTATCTACCAAAGGCGAAAAAGCTTTATAATTTGTGCTTAGGACTTCTATTCTAATAGCAATAGCTATAGTTTTAATTATAATAATGAAATCAAGATTTAGTTAAAGAGTTAGTATCTAATAATTTATTTAAAGCTAAATATAAATGAGTTAGAATAGCTAGATTATAGAATTAAAATTCAATAATTATTTGGTATAGATTAAGAAAATTAATGGGCTTTAAAAAAGCAGATGCAATTTAACTAAATGTAATCAAAATTAAATAAACTAAAGTATTCAAAAATTAATGAAATTATTAAAATTAGAAAGTAAAATATAGAAAAATCAAATATATACTAAGTTTCACTAAGCTATCTTAAAATAGAAATTATTTTTATCTTAAGATAGCTTAAATTAGTATTGTCTAAATTTATGAGAGAAGAACTGTCCTAAGTCAATTTAGGTAAATAATTATTGCTAAAACATTGCATAGCTTGTACTACTTTGATATTATAAATAATAAAGTCATAGCAGTATAATTTATTGTTTATTATATAAATTCGGTCTTAATATTTGTATATAAAATTAATTGTTGTTATGTTTCTCTTTTATTTGTTATTATTTTAACAAATAATCAACTTATATAATCTATAAGATACCAAATATTTGACTTTTATAGTTTATGTAAAAATAGAAAATTATACTGTTAAGGGGTGAATTATACCTGTTTTTTACAAATAATTATAGTAGGGGAGTATACATATGAGGAAAAAAACCAAATCATTATTAACTTTGTTTATGATAGTTACTTTTATTTTTTTCAATATTCCAGTATTAAGTAGAGCACAAACAAAAGTTAATTCAGAAGATCAACGTGTAAATTTTGCTTTAGAAGGCATTGCTACTGCAAGTAATATTGAATCAGGACAGGAAAATATATGGGGACCTGATAAAGCAATAGACGGTATTACTAATCGAAATGAAGGAGGGAAGAGTAAACAATCAAGGTGGTCTACCGATGTAGGGAATGAGGAAAGAGTTTTAACTGTAGATTTAAAAAAAGAAAGAATATTTGATGAGTTTAATATTGAATGGGAAAGAACTAATATTAAAAGTTTCAATATTAAAGTATCTAATGATAATATAAATTATACTGAAGTATATTCAAAACCTAATAAATTAAATATTACTGAGTTAAGAACTAATATTAAATTAGATTCAGCTGTTTCAGGTAGATACGTAAAGTTATCTGTAACTGAGTATGATGGTGGAGATATAAATTGGAAATCGATATCATTATATGAATTTGAGGTTATTGGTACGGTAACAAATACAGATTCAGAAAATATTAATTTAGCAAAAAGTGCTAAGGTAAGTGCAAGTGGAAGCGAAGACCCATCAATTTTTGGACCGAATAAAGCTATTGATGGAATAGTTAACAGAGGAGAAACTACAAATAACAAACAATCTAGATGGTCAAGTGATTTAGGAATATCGCCTAAATATTTAGCTTTAGATTTTGGTCAAGCTAAAAAATTCCAAACGCTTGTAATTGAATGGGAACGTAAAAATGCAACTGATTATAGTATAGAAACATCAAATGATGGGGAAAACTGGACTGAAGTTAAATCTTACAAAAATTATCCAGTAGATTATACCCAAAAAATCATCTTAGACCAAGCTGTTTCGGCGAGGTATGTAAGATTATATATTGCTAATTTTGTTGCAAGCGGATCTCCTCAAGGTAAAGTGAGTGTAAATTGGAATGCAGTTTCAGTATATGAATTTGAAGTATATGGTGGTAATTTAGATACAGAGACTGGTGGAACTGTATATTCAACTGAAAATATAGCATTAAATAAACCTGCAACTGCATCAAGTCAAGAGGCAAATAATTTGATTCCAGAAAAGGCTGTTGATGGAGTTAAAAATCAAGATAGTCGTTGGGCAAGTGCAGTAAGAAGTAATGAAGAATGGTTAAGAGTAGACTTACAAAAAAGAAGTACAATTAAGACAGTGGTTATTGATTGGGAAAGAAGAAATGCTACTAATTATTCTATTCAGATATCTGATGATGATAGGAATTGGACAACCGTTAAGACGATAAATACTTATCCTAAGTCTTTAAGTAATAAAATAGTATTAGATAGGCCTGTAGAAGGAAGATATATTAGAGTACTTATTAAATCTCATGCACAAGCTGATCAAGTAATTGGTGGAATAAGTTGGAACAATGTTTCTATATTAGAATTTTCAGTATATTCTGGTGATTTAAAAGCATCAGTAGAAGATATTCTAGATAATATATCACCACCAAAAGTAGGTCCAGATGACGAAAAGTTAACTATGCCAAAAGTTGCAGAAGGATATAATATAAAATTTGTTGGAGCGGATTATGAACAGGTAATTGATAAAGATCTAACAATTCATAAACCTATTGTCGATACCAAGATTTCTGTTACATTTGAAATTTCTAAAGATGGAAAGAACGCTTTAACCGATCCTATGGAAATTATAGTTCCTGGAAAATACAAGCAACAAAGTGGTTCAAATTCAAAACCAGTAGTAATACCAGAAGTTAGGGAGTGGTTTGGAAGTAAAAATAATTTCTATATTAGTGATTCTAGCAAAATAGTAATCGACCCAGCTTATAAGAATCAATTAAGTAAGATGGCTAGTACCTTTGCTAAGGATTATAAAGAAATAACTAATAGAGATATTAGCGTTGTAGAATCTACTTCTCCTTCACCAGGTGACCTTTACTTTACATTATCTACAAATGATAAAGGATTAGGAAAAGAAGGTCATCTAATGACCATTACTGATTTGGTTAAGGTAGAAGCTCAAGATAGTATTGGTGCTTTTTGGGCAACTAGAAGTATATTACAAATATTACAGCAAAACAAAACAACTATTCCTCAAGGTATAGTAAGAGATTATCCTAAATATAAAGTTCGTGGATTTATGTTAGATGTTGGTAGAAAACCATTTTCATTAGAATATCTATATAAAACAGCTAAAACAATGGCCTGGTATAAAATGAATGATTTTCAAATTCACTTAAATGATAATTATATTTTCTTAGGTGATTATACTCAAAATGGTGAAAATCCAATAAATGCTTATTCAGGATTCCGTCTAGAATCAAATATTAAAAAAGGTGGAAATAATGGATTAAACAAAGCTGATTTAACTAGTAAAGATACCTTTTATACTAAAGCTCAGTTTAATAAATTTATAAGAGATTCAAGAAATATAGGTGTAAATATAGTTCCTGAATTTGATACACCAGCTCACTCTTTAGCATTTATAAAAGTGCGTCCAGATTTAAAACTAGGAAATTCAGTTGACCACCTTAATATTAATAATTCTCAAACATTAAAGTTCGTTAAAAATTTATGGAATGAATATTTAGATGGAGATAATCCAATATTTGATAAGGATACAGTTGTAAATATAGGAACAGATGAATATGATGGTGGTTATAAAGAAGAGTTCAGAAAATATACAGATGATTTGTTAGGCTTTATGCAGAATGAAAAAGGTCGTACAGTACGTCTCTGGGGAGGTTTAACAGTATATTCAGGTAATACACCTGTTCGTTCTAAAAATGTTCAAATGAATATTTGGAACACTGGATATTCAAATCCTAAGGAAATGTTTGAAGATGGGTTCGATTTAATTAATATGGTTGATGGAACTTTATATATTGTTCCAGGAGCAGGTTATTATTATGATTATTTAAACAAAGAATTCTTATACAATAGTTGGCAACCTAATGTTATGGGAAATACTATGATACCGGCAGGGCATGAACAGATGTTAGGCTCTTCTTATGCTATTTGGAATGATATGATTGATAAAAAAGATAATCATATGACTGATAATGATATATTTTCTCGTTTTATTGATGCATTACCAGCATTTAGCTCTAAGCTATGGGGAGATGCAAAAGATTTATCATATAATGATTTTGTGAAGAAAGTTAATCAAATAGGTAAAAGTTAAAATACGGATATGAAAGCAAAATAAATATAAGTTAATATTTTATAATATCGTATTAAGAGCAAATAAAATTCTCCTAAATTATAATAAAAACAGAGAATTTAAAAAAATATTTTTATGAAAACCTCGTATTTAATTGCGAGGTTTTCATATTGTAACCTTAATTTTTATTTTAACTTTAAAAGCATTGTAAATTTTTTTGCTCAATATAAATTGTAGAATAAGTTGACTTGTAAATCAAAGGAATACAGATATTACTTTTAGTAGATTTAAAAATTCATTTTGTTTTTAATCTCTGTTATATCTAAATGTAGTTTTTCAAATTTGTCTGTTAATTCCAAAAGCAAAGATCTATACTGTTCTTCTCTCTCCTCTTGTTTACAATCTCGCCTTCCTTGCATCTGTAAAATATAATAAATAAGTAAAAAACTTAATAAAGCCCAAACACCTTCAGTTGAAACCATTCTTAAAATTTCGTCTCTCATTAAGCAATTCCTCCTTTTAAATCTAACAATTCATTTCTTAAATTTTTTAGAGCTAAAATTCTAATTTTATATACAGCTTGTCTAGATGTGTTAAGATCTTTAGCTATTTCATTATCGGCTTTAGCTGATTTTGGAAAGCACGTTAATAAATTTGGCTCTCTGGGTATGTGAATGGCCATTGTCACTGTGTTAATAATATATATAGTACCATTAATTATGTATATATTAGGAGTCAGGGCAATGAAGTATGTCCTGGCTTAGTTTTATATAAAAAATTAGGTGTAAATAAAATTGAAAAACTTGAAACCTTATACAGGTAGTAATAGTCTAATAGGTGTAACATCGATGTTAAAAGTTTTAATATGTAGAAAGGCATTGTGAATAGGGTGAATAATATAAAGTTAAAAATATTAAATTTTAAATGCAATGATGAAGATTATCTTATAAATAAGGCTATTTATGGAGATAAACAATCTTTTAGTGAATTAATTAAGAAGCACAAAGGCTATTTATATAGAACAGCTTATAGCTATGTAAAAAATGAAGATTATGCCTTAGAGATATTACAAGAATGCACTTATAGGGCATTACTTAATATAGGAAAATTAAAAAATTCTAATTATTTCAAGACTTGGATAACTAGGATAATTATAAATTGCTCTATAGATTTTATAAATAAAGATAGCAAGGTAGTGCAATTTAATGATGAAGTCGTAACAAATTATGAAGAGGCTTATTTAGAGGAGAAATTAGATTTATATAATGCTATGATTTGTTGAGAGATAACTATAAAACAGTAATCATATTAAAGTATTTTAATGATATGACCATTGAAAATATATCAAAAGTTATGGACATACCTGAAAATACGGTTAAGACCTACTTAAAAAGAGCAAGGGATATCCTTAGTAAAATTTTAAAGGAGGGCTATCTAAATGAATAAAAATGAATTTTCAAATATACAGATTCCACTTAATATTGATGATTCTATAGATAAAGGAATAGAAAGAGCTTTAAGAGAAATTAAAAGAAAGAAACATAAGAAAATGAAAATAATTATTGGAACTATAGTAGCATGTCTAGTAATGATATTAACATTTGGAATTGTAAATCCCGCATTAGCTTCAAGTATTCCTTTTATAGGAAGTGCCTTTGAAGCTATAGAAAAAAACATTATTTTCCCAGGGGATTATTCCCAATATGCTACTTCTGTTAATGAGACAGTATCAGATAAAGATGTAAAAATTACATTGTCAGATATTTTGTGTGATGGAGAAGGTCTTTACGTTACTTATATAGTTGAAAGTGAAAAGCCATTCAAATATACATCATGGGGAGACTCCCCATTAACTATGAATCAACTTTTAACTAAAGAAGCGTACAATAAAGTGAGTTTTTCAGATAAGGAGCTAGACAATACGGGATTTGCTGGTTTGGAAGGTGGATTTATAGATGATAAAACATTTATTGGAATGGAAAGATATTATTTAAATTCTCTTAAAACCGATATACCAGATGAATTTGATTTTCAAGTTAAGTTAAAGTCTATAGGCACAGGTGCTTTAAAAGAAGGAGAAAAAGATCAGAATTTTAAAGGTACATGGGCATTTAAAGTACCAGTTAAAGTTGATAAGACTATAAGTAAAAATATAGATTTAAACTATGAATATAATGGATTCTCTTTAGATTCTATGTTAATTACTCCTATTCAGACAATAATAAAAACTACTAACCCTACTAACTCAAGCTACGGAATAATAATAGTTGATGATAAAAACAATGAACTTAAGAATTATAGTGGTAAAATAGACAATAATCATCAAACAAGTTATTTTAGCTCATTAGATAAAGATATTAAAAGCGTAAAAATAATAATATATAGAGATAAATTAATTAAGAAAGAGACTATTAAACATCATGATGGATCAATTGAGACAAATTATGATAACCTTGGACAGGAGGTACTTCTTGAAAGAACTGTAGACATTAAATAATAAAATTAATTTAGTAACAAGATCCAAAACTCATGATAATGACAAGTTAAAAGTTTTTAAGAGGTTATTTTAACTTTAAGGAGTTGTGGATTAGTAATTAATAAATAAGCAAGTAAAATTATTTTGTAGTTTTAGGCACATTCAAAAAAATAACAAGTCAGTATGCTAGTATATTTGACTTGTTATTTTATTTCATGTGCCTTGCTTTCTTATTTTTTATATAATATGGTCTTTACATTTAATTATTTAAGTTCCAAGTATAGGAACCTCCACTATATGGAACAGTATAAGATTTGTTGTTCCCACTTTCCCAGGTTATATTTCCAGTTGAATCTTTTTTGATGGCTTTAAATTGATAAGTGGTACCTGCTCCAAGATACGTAGTTCCTTCAAATTTGCCATTATTATTTTTAAGTTGTAATGGATATAATCCAGTAGTCCAATTAGACATTTCCCATCTATCACCAGTTATATACATATTTTCATTAGAGGTGGTATTAACATCATTAACTGTAAAGTTTACAGGTACAGGTTTCATTATTAAGGTATCTTTAAATGGTTTCATTTCAGGTGTAGCATTTCCATTTGAATCAACGATATTTGAAAGTCTTAAAAGTGCGAATCCTGAAAATTTATAATTAAACAGCATTTCACCAAGATTTTGGTACGATTGATTATTGTTACAAATAGGTAGTCCATTTTCTCCGTAGTGTTTTATGCCCTTTGATGAAGCTAAAGTAGCAACCTCTATTACAAGGCTTTTTGGAGCAGAGTAATAAGGATTAGTATTTATTTTAGAATCATCCATTTCAAGACAAGTAAAGGTTAAGTCTAAATCTGATATTTTAAATTGATCTAGTAGGGTGCTATAGTTGTAGTAACCAGCACTATATTCAGCTGCATGTGGCATAGTTGGACTATTCATAAGCCAGTGAATACCTGCTATTTTTGCGCCTATTCTAACATTGAAAACTGAATCGAAATTTTTATGTGCCTTAGCTGCTATACTACCTAAATGTCTTGAAAGCACACCTTGATACCAAGTCAAAAAGTCTTCACCATATTTTGATTTATAACCATTTATAAAGAAATTATCTCCATCTGTTGGGGGGGTAATTTCATCAAAACTAGGTAGGGTTGTACCCCAGGCATTATTAAGTAGAGCAATAGTACTGTATTTATGTTTCATTTCATTTTGAAAATCTTTTTCGGCTGCTTGACTATAGCATTGTAATTTTCCTCTTTTAGGATAAGTTTTTGAGTTATATGAAGGAAATCTTAATTCACCTGCTGCTCCTCCAGAAAGATAAATTTTAACAATTATATCTTTATAATTACTAAAATTTGAAGCAAAAGATGCATAAAGCTCATCATATTGTTTAGTAGTACCAGACCACCATGGACTAAGAGATTCATTATTGAAATTTCCTGATTCATCTTTAAATTGCATGTTCTCGGTAGTATCTTTTGACCATAACCAAGATGGTAATGGTATATTAGCAGGATCACCTACGTTTTCACCACATTTATGAGTAGAAAGAATAGGTACCCATTTTAAACCAGAATCACGGACAGTATCTGCATATTTTTTATAATAGCTCCAATCAAATTCATTATCACCATTGCCTTCAACATCACCCCACCATATATCTGTAGTAAGAGCATACACTCCATTATTTTTAAGTGTTGTTAATTGATTCTTAAATTCATTCCAATCCTTTATTTTTTCAAGTGGTGCCATTACAAAAGAATTATAATCAGAATTAATAGATGATGCGTATGTTTTAGAACTAAATGATAAGTTTAAAGAAATTGAGAGTAGAAAACATAAAATAACCTTTCCATATGTTTTTAAAGATTTTCTTTTAGTATTCATAGATTGCCCCCCTTTAAATTTCGTTAATATTTAATAAGATAGTTTTATAGTTATAATAAATTTATTTTTGTATTTAATTATTAAATCAAAAGTAGTGCAAACGTTTGCAATTATATTTTATCTGAATATATACCATTTGTAAAGATATTAGGAGAAACATATAAGTATATAACTATCATATATTAACAATTGAAAGATTAGCAGGAGATAAAAAACAGCTTGACGATATAACTTACTTATAGTATTATACTTACATAAAGTAAGTTTATTAAATATTAAATAATAATTAATATTGAGTATTAGAGAATATATAAGTATAGGTTAAATTTTTAATGGTTTGTCTGATAGATACAAGGAGGAAAATTAAATGAAAAATAAAATATATTATATTATGGATCCAATGTGTGGATGGTGCTACGGTTTTAGTGATGTTATTACAAAAATAAATGATAGGTATAAGGAAGATTTTGAATTTACTATTTTACCTGGTGGAATGTGGCGTGATGAAAATGTTAAAAAGATGAATAGTGAGTTAGCTTCTTATATTAAATCTCATAATAAGCAAATTGAAAGTTTAACTAATAAACATTTTGGAGAAGGTTTTGAAAAGAATATTTTAGAAAATGAAGAGGCTATTTTAGATAGCATGCCTGGTTAAAAAGCAATTGCTGTTGTACAAAATATAAATAAAGATGTTTTGTTTCAGTTTGTAAAAAAATTACAAGAACAAGTATATGTTTATGGAAAAAGTCTCGATGATTTAGACTTAGTTTCAGATATAGCTAATAGTTTTGGAATTGATAAAGAAACTTTTAAAGAACATTTTAACTCACAAAAAATAGAAACCATAACTAAGAACTACTTTAAATTTATAAGCCAACTAGGTGTTCAAAGTTTTCCAAGCGTAGTGGTAGATAAAGATGATAAATATACATTAATTTCTCAAGGTTATATGGAATTTGATAAACTTGAGAAAATAATTGCTGAAGAAATACTTGGAAAATAAAACCGATTAAAGCTTGTGCCTCACTTTTAATTTTGGGCTCTGTTAGACTAAATTGTTGATTTACGCATTTAAAATAGGTAATCCGAAAACGGATTATCTATTTGTTCGTATACTCAAAAATTTTATTAAATCAGGTTATTAGCATACTGATTTAATAAATTCCCAGTAAATTAATTCATTATCTCTATTAACTTCTTTCAATCCAGCCTTTTTTAATATTCGAGCAGAAGGCTTGTTGCTAATCAAACACTCAGCATTAATAACTTTAACACTTTCTTGAAAGTTTAACCAATCCATAATGGCATTTAAGGATTCAGAACCAAAACCTTTTCCTCTTTCATGCTCTACTAATCCAAATCCAACCTCAACTTCGCCATTTTCATTAGGTCTTCCATGAAAACCTATATCTCCAATTATTCTCTTATTATTTTTGTCTACTATCATCCAAGTTTCAAATCCAGTTGATATTTTACTCTTTTCTAATGAATTATTTATGATGGGTAAAATATCCATTGTATCTTTTGTAGGCCATTTTTTATCACATTTAATTCCAAGTTTCTCAATTTCTTTACTACTTCCATTTATTAAAGATTTAGTTATTTCCAATGTTATAGGTATTAATATTAACCTATTTGTGTGTATATTTTTTAAATTCATCTTATTTTCCACCTTTCAATATAAAAAATTACTTATAGAAATAAAGGTGGATTAATACCTGTAAATTTAATTTAAGTAATAAACCACCTTATCTCCATTTATAAAACTTTTCATAAAACCAACTCCTGTTACAATTTTGTATAAAAGGATACAACTATCATATATGCATTCCTCTATATAAATTGTATTAAATATGTAATTGAATGTAAATAGGTTGTACTAAAACTTAATTAATAGTTCTTCATTATGATTAATACTAAATAAATATAGCCATATTTATCTTATAATTCTTAAATTTAGTGTATACAAATGGAATTGTACCATGCATTAAGATATTTTTAGTTATAATTATTTCTTTATCATCATTGAGGTATTGAAGCCATATAAGTTTATTGTTTATCCCACGCATTGTAAGAGGACAGAGGGTTATAGGTGCTAGCCATTAGATAAACCGTAAGTATTCTTAGTGAAAAAATTTGCAATTTAAGTTTACATGATTTTTCAATATAAAGAATTATATGATAAGAAAAAAATGTGAAGACCCTAAGTGCTTCACATTTCTTATTAATGTATATTAAATTTATACCTCGTATATCCATCCTTCTGGAGCTTCAACTTCCCCAATTTGAATACCACAAAGTGTATCATAAAGTTTCTTAGTTATAGGGCCAACTTCTGTTTCACTATGGAACACATGAAGGTTTTCTTTATATTCAATTCCTCCTATTGCAGTTATAACAGCAGCAGTACCACAAGCACCAGCTTCTTTGAATTCAGAGATATTATCGATTAAAACATCTCTTTCTTCAACATCCATTTTTAAGTATTCTTTAGCAATATATAATAATGAATACTTAGTTATACTTGGAAGTATAGAAGGTGATTTTGGAGTAATAAATTTATTGTCTTTAGTTATTCCAAAGAAGTTTGCAGCTCCTACTTCTTCTATTTTTGTATGAGTAGCTGGATCTAAGTAAATACAATCAGCAAATCCTCTTTTAACTGCTAATAAGTGAGGGTAAAGACTTGCAGCGTAGTTTCCACCAACTTTTTGAGCTCCAGTTCCTTGAGGAGCAGCTCTATCGTAATCAGCTATCATAAAGTTTACAGGTGCCATTTTTCCTTTGAAGTATGGTCCAACAGGCACACAGAATACACAGAATATATATTCTGGAGCAGGTTTAACACCCATGTTATCCCCTACACCTATAACCATTGGTCTTAAGTATAGTGTAGCACCAGTTCCATAAGGTGGTACAAAGTGTTCATTTGCTTTAACAACTTGTTTACAAGCATCTATGAATTTTTCTTCAGGAACTTCAGGCATTAATAAACGTTTACAGCTGTTGTTTAATCTTTTTGAGTTTTGATCTGGTCTAAATAATTGGATTTTATTTTCTTTAGTTCTATAAGCTTTTAAGCCTTCAAAGCATTGTTGTCCATAATGTAGTGCAGTTGAAGCTTCGCTAATAGCAAGCTTATTATCTTCTACAAGATTTCCATTATCCCAGTTTCCGTCTTTCCAAGTTGAAACATAACGTAGGTCTGTTTTAATGTAATTAAAACCAAGATTACCCCAATCGATATTAACATTTTTACTCATCAATAAAACCCTCCTAAAAATATATGAAATAAGTACATATACATTATACAACTAAATTTTAAAATTGTTGTAACATTCAATAAGTTCTATGTACAAGTACATTCTAACATTAAACTTAAAAATAATTAAGTATTTATAAAGATTTATTTTAAAAAAGAGAGAAATTTATGAATTAATTAAATATAAATCATTAAATTTGAAATTTGAATTGCTAATACTATAAAAAATTTGTATATTTAAAGTTATAAAGTAATTTTTTACATAGGGAGATGACTAGGTTGAATAGTATTGTTCAATTCTTTAAAAAACAAAGTTTTAACAGACTTTTAGTGTTATTGGGAGTTATTATATTACTGTTTTTAATGAAAGGTATGTTAAACCTAATACTTATGACATTTGTGTTTATATATTTTATAAATAGATGTGAAAATATTTTAACAAACTTCTTAGAACGGAAAAATATAAGAATAAATTCAAAGATTAAGATTATACTAATATTTATTTTCTTTGTGGCTACTATTGTTTTTATAATGGTGGATTTTTTACCACTGATTATTGAACAAACTAAACAAATAGTAGAAGAGATAAATGGGCTGTATGTAAGTGGAAGTAGCAGTGCAATTATCAAGTATTTTCAAAAGATAATAGATAATGCATATGAATCTATATTCTCAGCTCAAGGCTTGAATTATATTACAACATCTATTACATATATAAGTAAATTTGGAGTAGACTTTATATTGTCATTGATTTTAACTTTATTTTTCTTGTTGGGAAAAGATACAGTGATTAGGTTTACTTTAAGAATGAAGCAAAGCAAAATGTATCCTTTATATAAAGAAGTTGAATTTTTCGGTGTTAAATTTCTATCTTCTTTTGGAAAGGTTATAGAGGTCCAGGTAATAATAGCACTCGTTAATGGGATAATATCTACTATATTTCTAAGTATTATAGGATTCCCTAATTTACTGGGTTTTGGGATAATGATAATGATTCTAGGGCTTATACCTGTTGCAGGGGTAATGATATCCTTAGTTCCTTTATCTTTGGTTGCATTTAATTTTGGAGGGTTTGTGTACGTGGCATATGTGTTTATTATGATAATCATAGTACATGCATTTGAAAGTTATGTATTAAATCCAAAACTTATGGCATCTAAAACAAAACTGCCTGTATTTTATACTTTTGTGGTTCTTATAATTTCAGAACACTTTGCAGGGGTATGGGGATTATTATTTGGAATACCGCTATTTATATTCGTTTTAGAGGTTTTTGAAGTACCTATGGATACTCAATAATTTTAATCAAAATTATTGTAAAATATTCTTGCACATAATTTGGGCCTGTGATATACTAAGTGGGTAGCAATACAAAAAAAAAATAAGAAATAAAGATTTAATTGATACTAACTCTCTCCATTTAAGGATTGGTTAATATAAATAAGTCTTTAATTGGAGGAATTTAATATGACAGATAAAACTTTAGTATGTAGAGATTGTGGAAAAGAGTTCGTATTCACTGAAGGAGAACAAGAGTTTTACAAAGAAAAAGGATTCGATAACGAGCCAACTAGATGTGTTGATTGCAGAAGAGCAAGAAAACAACAAAACAACAACAGAAGATACGATAGATAATATTTGTAACTTCAAACCTATAAGGGTTTCTCTTATAGGTTTTTTTCGTATATAAAGATAGGGTTAAAGAATGGCGTAGTCATTTATATATATTAAAAAATTGAAACAAGCTTATTCTTTCGTTTTAGAGTGAGCTTGTTTTGTTTAGTAAAAGATATGGCTATATAGGGTTTAGTGATTTTGTATTAAGATGCCTAAGTGATATAATTATATAGATAAAAGAGGAATAAAATGGAGGAATAGGTATGGATAAAAAAGCACTTGTCCTTGAAGGTGGGGGAATGAGAGGAGTTTATACAGCAGGAGTATTAGATCTGTTTTTAGAGAAGGATATTGATATGAAATATTGTATAGGGGTTTCAGCAGGAGCAACCCAAACAGTTTCATATCTGTCTAAGCAGTATAAAAGAAATTATAGAGTAAATATAGATTATATAAGAGATAAGAGATATTTGAGTTTTAGAAATTTAATGAAAACGGGATCTATTTTTGGCATGGATATGTTATTTGATATTATACCAAATAAGCTAGATCCATTTGATTATAAAGAGTTTAAAGAACATGATGCAACTTTAGTTGTAGGAGTAACAAATTGTGAAACAGGAAGGCCAGAATATTATAACTTAAATGATTTAGATAATGGCTTCGATGCATTAAGAGCTACAATATCATTACCTTTAGTAGCTCCTATTGTGGAATATGAAGGTAAAAAATTATTAGATGGTGGTATAACAGATCCTATCCCAATAAAAAAATCTATAGAGGATGGAAATGAAAAACATGTAATTGTTCTTACCCAACATAAAGGCTATACAAAAGGAAAAAATAAAGCATTATCCTTTATAAGAAGAAAATATAAGAGGTTCCCAAAACTTATAGAAGCTTTAGAGAAAAGACATGAGGTTTATAATGAAACATTGGAACTTTTAGATGAATTAGAGAAAGAAGGAAAGTGTTTTATAATAAGACCAAGTGAACCGTTAAATATAGGTAGACTTGAAAGAAATACAGAAAAATTAAATAATGCTTATGAACAAGGATATGATGATGCTAAAAATTTATATAACAAATTAATGGAATTTTTAGGTGAATAATCTTTAAAATGTACATAAACTTAATTATTTTGAAATATAATTACTTATATAGTTAAATATGGATAAATATTAAGGAGGCGAAGTTATGAAAAAAATAACTAAAAGAGTATCAACTGTTTTAATAGTAGTAGCTTTAGCATTAGGAATGTGCACTTTTATGAAACCGGTGAAAACATTAGCATTACCTATATGTGGATGTGATAACCCTAACATTACAAGATGGAGGGGTGGAGATGGTGGTAAAAACTTGGTAAGTAGGTGCTATAATTGCCACTGGTATAATGTTATAGAAAATTTTTATAAATAACACAATGAAAGTTGACTTTTAGAGGATTTTTAAAGCTCTCTAAAAGTCAATTTTTTTGTTGTATAGTATGTTAGAATAATAATTATACTTTATAGAAAGTAGTTGATTTATAGTGGTTAATAGTAAAAATTTAAATGAAATAATAGATGTTAAATTGTTACAGTGTATACAAGATAGGCTGGCAGAAATTACAGGTCTTGCTTATAATATAGTTGATTTTAAAGGTAATCCTATTAATAGCTATTCAAACTTTTGTAGTTTTTGTAATAAAATGAGAAGCACTCCAGAGGGAATGAAAATATGTTATGACGCAAATGCCCATGCAGGGCTAGAAGCCGCCATAAGGCAAGAACCATATGTTTTTAAGTGTCCAGCAGGATTAGTAGATGTTGCGACTCCTATTATCGTTAATAATAACTACCTTGGTGCTGTTTTTTTTGGTCAGGTTAGAACCAATAAAAATAACCTTGAACCTATTAAAAAATCAAATTATTATTCTAAGATGTGCAAAATAAATCCTGAATTATTGAATGATTTTAACGAAACTAAGTATGTTGATTATTCTAAAATTAAATCTATTTATTCTTTAGTTGATATAGTAGTAAAACTATTAGTTGAAAAGTCAGAATTAAGTTCAATACAAGAGGAGTTAAGTTTTAATAATCTTAAATTGCTTAGAGAAAAAGAAGAAAAAACAAAATTGGAACAACAGCTTAAAGTTTCCGAATTAAATTCTTTACAAACTCCTATAAATGATGATTTTGTACTTAATACATTAAACGTAATATCTAGTCTTGCATTAATAGAAGATGCACCTAAAACCCAAGAAATGATTTGTTTATTATCAGAATTATTTAGATATAACTCTAAAAATATAGAGAATTTAGTTTCTCTAGAAAAAGTTATAGAAAACATTAGTGTGTATTTAAAGATACAATCAACAAGATTTGGAGAAAGAATACACTATGAGATTAACATAGATGATACACTAAATAAACTTAAAATACCTACTATGGTTTTACTACCATTTATAGAATATGCTGTATTAAATGGTTTATGCCCTAAAAGAGAAGGCGGAACTATTAAGATTAAAGGATATTGTAATGAAAATAATGCCTTTATTTCCATTGAAGATAATGGAATAGGAATATCTAAAGATGAATTATTTTTAATATTAAATGGAAAATGTAAAAGAGGTTCTTTAGAAGCAGGAATATATAATTCTAATAAACTATTAATTGATTATTATGGGGAAAATTATAAAGCTCAAATAACAAGTGAGATTAATGTAGGAACTACAATTATTTTAAAAATTCCTTTATCTGATGTTTAGGTGCTGATGAACAGTAACCACATCTAAGGATAAGTTCTTAAACTATATCTGAACCTAAGAATCACTTTATATTAGAGATATAAGTTTATAGTAGTGATATATTGCAAGTGACAAGTTTGATTTTTATTTAATTAATGTAAATAGGGGGGCAAGATATGTGTAAGGTTATAATTGCTGATGATGAAGAGTTAGAACTTGAAGCTTTAAAAATGATTATAGATAAAAAAATTAAGAATGTTAGTGTTGTTGGAGTAGCACATAATGGTGATGAAGTTATTAAAATGAATGATACTTTAAATCCAGATATAATTTTTATGGATGCAATAATGCCTGGCATAGATGGATTCGAAGCAGCCAAAATTATAAAGAAACAAGATAAAGATAAAAAAATAATATTGATGAGTATTTATGATAATTTTGAATTTTTACAAAGGGCATTAAAAATAAAGGTTGATGACTATTTGTTAAAACCAATTAAACCAGAGAAAGTAATAGAAATATTAGATGAGTATATTAAAAGTAATGAAGAATATTTTTTAAGAAAAGATTTATCTAATGAAGATAAGTTAAAACATGCAGTAAGGTATATAGAAAAAAACTTTAAAAACAATATAACATTGAAGGATGTAGCTGACTATATGAATTTTAGCAACACATATTTCAGTAAAAGTTTTAAAAAATATGTAGGGGTTAATTTTAATAAATATATAACAGAAATAAGGATAAAGGAAGCAAAAAGATTGCTAGAAAAAACTAGTATTAGTATAAATGATTTAGCATTTGATATGGGATATAATGAACCAAACTATTTTTGTAAAGTATTTAAGAAAATGGAGGGAATTACTCCTTCAGAGTATAGAGAGAAATTTGGCATAAAAGTATAGTCGAAGATTAAAAATTTACTATAATAATCATGAAAAATATTAATTATTATAGTATTTGGAAAAATAATATAACAGAAGTGGACAGATAAGTATTAAAAAAATATGCAAATTAACCTGTATTATAATATATAAGAAGTAGATAAGACTATTGGAAACTGGTAAACGTATTCCTAATATAGCCTAGATGCTTGTTTAAGGCACATTCAAAAAAATATACTTGTTATTTTCTTTCATGTGCCTAATTATAAAAATATATTATAAGACAAGGGGGATAAAAATGGATATATTAGCAAAAGGATTTATGGAACCTAGTAAAAGAGTAAGGAAACTAAAAGATGAAATACTTTCAGCAGTTCCGTGTATTGAGGCAGATAGAGCCATAATATTAACTGAATCATTTAAGGAAACTGAAAATCAACCTGTTATTATCCGTAAGGCTAAAGCACTTGAAAAGATGTTAAATGAGTTACCTATAATAATTAGAGATGATGAACTTATAGTGGGTAGTTTAACTAAAAATCCTAGATCATCTCAAGTGTTCCCTGAATTTTCAAATCAATGGTTGGTAGATGAGTTTGATACACTTGAAAAAAGAACATCAGATTTATTTAAGATCTCAGAAGATACAAAATCTAAACTTAAAGAAGTTTTTAAATATTGGAAAGGTAAAACTGTAAGCGAATTAGCTTCATCTTATATGTCAGATGAAACTATTAATGCCATGGGAGCAAAAGTATTTACAGTTGCAAATTATCATTTTAATGGTTTAGGACATGTTTCAGTAGATTACTCTAAAGTATTAGAAAAGGGTTTTAGAGGAATTATTAAAGAAACTGAAGAAGCTATAAAAAATGCAGATACAACTAATCCGGAGTATGTTAAAAAGAAAATATTCTGGGATTCAATAATCATTTCTTGTAATGCTGCAATAAACTATGCTAAAAGATATGCCAAATTAGCTAGGGAATTGGCAGAAAAAACAACAGATAATACTAGAAAAAATGAATTGTTAAATATTGCTAGAGTATGTGATAATGTTCCAGAAAATCCAGCACAGACATTTCATGAAGCATGTCAGTCATTTTGGTTTGTACAAATAATTATTAGTTTAGAATCTAATGGACATGCTATATCTCCAGCACGTTTTGATCAATATATGTATCCTTATTATAAAAATGATATAGACACTAAAATGGAAAATAAAGAAGTAAACAGAGAAATACTTCATTGTTTATGGGTTAAGTTTAATGACCTTACTAAGGTTCGTGATGAAACAACAACAAAAGCTTTTAGTGGATATTCAATGTTTCAAAATTTAATTGTAGGTGGTCAAACGCCAGAGGGAAGAGATGCTACTAATGAACTATCTTATATGTGTCTCGAAGCTACTGGAAGCTTAAAGTTACCTCAACCTTCACTTTCAGTTAGAATATGGAGTAAGACCCCAGAGGAATTTTTAATTAGAACCTGTGAATTAACTCGTTTAGGAACAGGGCTTCCAGCATTTTATAATGATGAAGTTGTTATCCCTATGTTAGTTAATCAAGGATTAACATTAGAAGATGCAAGAGACTATGCAATTGTAGGATGTGTTGAGCCACAAAAACCAGGAAAAACCGATGGATGGTATGATGCAGCATTCTTTAATTTAGCAAAAATTTTAGAACTATGCATAAATAATGGTAAGGCTTATGGAAATCAAATTGGTCCTAAGACAGGTGACTTTAATTCATTTACTAATATAGATGAATTTATAGAAGCATATAAAAAACAAACTGAATATTTTGTATCTCAAATGGTTGCAGCTGACAATTGTGTTGATATTGCGCATGCTGAAAGAGCACCTCTTCCATTCTTATCTTGTATGCTTGATGATTGTATAAGTAAAGGTAAATCAATTCAAGAGGGTGGCGGACATTATCGTTTCTCAGGACCTTTAGGGGTTGGAATTGCAAATGTAGGGGATTCATTTATGGCTATTAAAAAGCTTATATTTGATGAACATAAAATTACTTTAGATAAGCTAAAAGAAGCTATTAACAGTAATTTTGGAGAAGAGGAAAATGATTTAAGTAAAAAATCTGAATATGAAGATATAAAACAATTAATCCTTCACAGAGCACCTAAGTTTGGTAATGATATAGATGAGGTTGATGAATTTACATGTGAAGGAGCACTTATTTATTGTAAAGAAGTTGAAAAATACACAAATCAACGTGGTGGAAAATTTATTCCAGGATTGTATCCAGTTTCAAATAATGTGCATTTAGGAAGCTTAGTTGGAGCAACTCCAGATGGTAGAAATGCATATGAACCTTTAGCAGATGGGGTATCTCCAACTAGAGGAGCAGATATTAAAGGACCAACCGCTGCTGCAAATTCCGTAGCAAAGTTAGATCATTTTTCTGCACCAAGTGGTACTTTATTTAATCAAAAATTTAATCCAAGTTCTTTACAAGGAGATAATGGATTAAAAAATCTAGGTTCTTTAATAAGAAGTTATTTTGATAAAAAGGGTATGCACATACAATTTAATGTAGTAGATAGGAAGATTCTTATTGAAGCTCAAAAACATCCAGAACAATACAGAGATTTAATAGTGCGTGTTGCAGGATACAGTGCACAATTTATTTGTTTAGACAAGGGTGTTCAAGAAGATATTATTAAGAGAACAGAACAAAGTTTATAATAGCTAGATCATAGTAAGGTTCTGTTTTAATAGAATTAGTCATATTCAAAAAAATAACTAGTCAGTATGCTAGTATATTTAATTTATTATTTTCTTTAAAACAGAACTAAGATATGAAATAAATACTCTTTAAAATGAAAGGAAAAAGCTATGCTAAAAAACCAAGTGGATTTTAAAAAAAAAGGAACTGTCTTTAACATTCAAAGATTTTCAGTAAACGATGGTCCTGGTATACGTACTATAGTGTTTCTAAAAGGATGTCCATTATCTTGCAGTTGGTGTAGCAATCCAGAATCTCAAAATAGAAATAAAGAATTGCTTTTCAATGTTAAAAATTGTACAGCATGTCATAAATGTGAAACTATGTGTAAAATGGATGCCATTAATTTCAACCTTGATAATAGAATAGATAAAGACAAGTGTGTTAATTGTGGAGAGTGTGTAGAAAGCTGTTATCCAGGAGCACTTGTTATTTCAGGAGAAGAAATGAGTGTTAAAGAAATTTTAGATGAATTAAACAAGGATTCTGTTCAATTTAGACATTCAAATGGGGGAGTTACTCTTTCAGGAGGAGAACCACTACTGCAAGAAGAATTTGCTTTAGAACTGTTAAAAGGATGTAAAACCATGGGATTTCATACTACTATAGAAACTACTGGATATATAAATAGAAAAATAGTAGAGGAAATAGTGCCTTGGGTTGATTTAGTACTTTTAGATATTAAGACAATGGATGAAGAGAAACATTTGAAATATATAGGTGCAAGTAATAAAAGAATTTTAGAAAATGCAAAAAGAATCTCAGACTTAGGAATAAACACTATTGTTAGAGTACCAGTTATTCCTGAATTTAATTGTGATAAAGAAAGTATTTATAATATAGCTGAGTTTACAAAAGCATTAGGTAATGTAAAAGAAATTCATTTATTGCCATATCATAAGTTTGGATTAAACAAATATGAATGTTTAGGAAGAAAGTATAATGTAAATGATAATATTAAAACACCAAGTGAAGATGTTATGTTAGAACTTAAAAAGATAGTAGAAGATATAGGATTAAAATGTAACGTTGGATCTCACTAATTAATAATATTTCAGTTAAAGATAATAAATTTTAATTTATTTATTGAATTTTTTATTATTAGGTTATTGAGCGTTAGTTATGTTTGGCTTAAAAAACTAAGTGTTTTTAAGTTGAGTTTTTAGTATAAGTTTAAAGGCAAAACCCTATTCAGTGTGTAGATTGAATAGGGTTTTACCTTTGGTATATTGATTCTTCCATTTATTTCTTTAAAAATTTTTTCAAAATTAAAAATAAATAGTTGAAAACGAAAACACAATATGTTATTATGAATATACAAAATATTGTACATTGAAGGGGCTAAAGTATGGATATAAAAAGTAAGTTAATGCAAAAAATTGGTATTATGTCAGCAAATCTTTCAACAGAATTTATTCAACTTGATGTAGACGATAGAATTCCAACAGTTGCATTACTATCAGAAAAATATCAGACAGCTAGGGGTACAGTTCAAAGTGCTTTAAAATTACTTCAAGACTATAATGCTATAAAATTAGAATCTAGAGGTCATTTAGGTACGTTTATAACTTATATAGACTACCTAAAGTTATTAGAAATTGCAGGAATAAAGTCACTTGTAGGTGTTATGCCACTTCCATATTCAAAAAGATATGAAGGGTTAGCTACAGGAATATTCAATACATTAAATCATAGAGGTCTAGCAGTTAATCTAGCTTTTATGAGAGGCTCTAACCATAGATTAAAGGCCTTATTAGATGGAAGATATGATTTTGCTGTTACTTCAAGACTTACAGCTGATTATTATATAAAAAATCATGAGCCTATAGAAATAGTAGTAGGTTTTGGAGATTTCTCATATGTTAATGAGCACGTTCTTGTAGTAAGAGAAGAATATAATGGGCAAATTAATAAGGGAATGAAGGTTGGTATAGATAGATCTTCTATAGACCAAGCATTGTTAACACTTTCGTATTTTAAGAATTACGAAGTAGAATATATTGATATGTCATATAGTTCATTTAAAACTGCAATAAAAACAAGAAAAGTGGATGCAGCTATATGGAATAAAGATGATATTGATGGTAATGAAATAAAAACCATAGATATAAGTAAAAAGCATATTGGTATATCTGATACTGAAGCAGTAATAATAACTGCAAATAAGAACACAATTTTACCTAAGTTGTTCTCTAAGAACTTAGATAGAGGAAAAGTATTAAGGTTCCAAAAGGAAGTTTTAGAAGGAATAATCATGCCAAATTATTAAGGCATGTTTATAGATTAATATACAAAATTTTGTACATTGAGGTGTAAAGATGGATTTAATAGTGAGATTAAACATTTTAAGAGATGCAGGTCAAGTATCAGAGAAAACGTATAACCAATTATTAAAAGTAATTAGGTACTTTAAAGAAAAAAGAAATATTGAATTAACGGAAGAAAATGGGGCTATGTTAATAACACATTTATCTTCTGCACTGGCAAGAATTGAAAAAAATGAGTTAGTGAACAGCATTGAGGAAATAATATTTGAAGAAATTAAAAAAGACATAAACTATAAAAAAGTTGTAGAAATTACAGATGACATGGAAGAAACAATAGGAAAGTTACCAAGAGAAGAAAGAGACTTTATTGAGATGCACATATGCACTCTATTAAACAAATAATTAATTATTAGGAGGAATTGAAATGAAAAAAATAGTTATAGGTGGACAAATTGAAAAACAAATGATAGCTGATATGGTTACAGAATTAGTAGGAGACAAAGCAACTGTAGTAATAAAAGGTGATATTGATGCTGCAATGGCAATAAAGAGTGGAGAAGCAGACTACTACTTTGGAGCTTGTAATACTGGTGGTGGCGGTGCACTAGCCCTTGCTATAGCATTAGCAGGTGCAGATAAATGTTGTACAGTTTCTATGCCAGGTAATATTAAATCAAAGGAAGAGATTATTAGTGAAATAAATTTAGGAAAGATTGCTTTTGGATTGATACCAAATGATGCTGATGTAGTACTTCCTATCATAATTAATGAGCTATTTAAATAAATTTTAATCACATATGAGGAGGAATTATAATGAATAATTTTTTGCCAATGTTTGTAATGATGGCGTTATGTGCAGTAACTACTCTTATGGCATCAAAAGGTATAGCTGTATTTAATGATGCAACTCGTCCTATGGTGTTAGAACATAGAGAAAAAAGATTAACTCGTTCAGCGCTTGGTACTTCTGCATTTGCTTTTGGGATTGGATATATATTAGGATTTATTCCACAATCAATTGCAACAGGAGTAATTATAATTCATGTTGTTTTACTTGGAACAGATATTATAGGAGCATACATACCAGAAAATAAATATCAAACACCAATTTCATTAGTTGCAGGTGCTGCATATGGAGTTGTTATGGCCTTTGGTATCCCAGTAATTGAAAAGTTATTTGATATGTTACCATACAACTTTTTAACACAACTTGGACAAGTTTCAAGCGTAATATTAGTAGCTTTTGCTGTATTCCCATGTTTAGTTGTATCACTACAGTATGGATGGAAAAAAGGTGTTACAACATTTGGTATTACAATTTTAGCCCAAATTTTAGTTTCGCAGTTTGGTATATTTACACTGAATAATGGTCAAAAAATAGTTATAAATGCTAATGCAATGGCACTATTTGCAGGAATGGTTGTAATGATCTTCTTCGCTATAAGAGATAAGAGGGAAGCTACCAATACCCAGGCAACTTTAGTATCACTTTTCGCTGAAAGAATAAAACATATAAAGAAAAACTGGTATTTATTTGCACTTTCAGGTGGTTTAATAGCATTATCATCAGCATTAATTATAACAGCTGAATCACCAATGTCCGCACCTTTATATCAATCAGGAGACTTTAATTCAGCAGCAATTACTGAGATAGCTCGTGTTATAGGTTTTATTCCTTTAGTAGTTACAACAGGTATAGCAACTGGAGTATATTCACCAGCAGGAGTAAAGATGGTATTTGTTATTGGATCTTTATCAGCATTAGCTGGAAATCCAATATTAGCTTTAATCTTTGGAGCATGTTGGATGACTATGGAAGTATTCTTACTTGATTCATTTGCAAAAGTATTAGATAAGTTCCCAGGGGTTAAGGATTGTGGAGATCAAATACGTACAGCTATAACTAAAGTTCTTGAAGTAGCATTATTAGTTGGTGGTATCACAGCTGCTGCTGCAATTGCACCAACTTGGGGAGCAATGTTTGTAGTTGGGTTATATGTGTTAAATAATACATTTAAGAAGAAGATAGTTAGTCTTGCAATTGGACCTGTTGGAGCAATATTAGTAGGGATAATCTCTAATATATTAGTAATGTTAAATTTGATGAATATACCAGGATAGTTTAAATTGTTGAATTTCTATAAGTATATATGATGGCTACCACCTGTAACACTTCATTCTCTTACAAGAGATGATGGATAATGGGTGTTAAGCTCACCTAAATAAAGATTGCTTCTATAGATAACTCAATTTCAATAATGGAGGTCCTATATGAAAGATATAAAAGAAATTATATATGCTCATGAACATACTACTATAGATTTATCTGGAGTTAAAAAAGATAGTGATTGTAACTTAAATAATAAAGATCAAACTATTGAGGAGTTTAAAGAGCTCTTATCTAAAGGTGTATCAACTATTATAGATATGACAAATAGAGGTATAGCTAGAAATGTTCAGTACGTAAATGAAGTAAGTGAAAAAAGCGGAGTGAAGATTTTAAATGCAACAGGATATTATAAAGAACCTTTTCTACCTAAAGAAGTTTATGAATTAGATGAAAATGAACTTGCAAAAATAATGGTAGCAGACATAATCTATGGTGTTGAAGATACAGGAATAAAAGCTTCTGTAATTGGAGAAATTGGAACTAGTTTAAAGAAAATTGAGCCTATGGAAGAAAAAGTTTTACAAGCCGGATGTAAAGCTCAAATTGAAACAGGAGTACCAATAGTTACACATACAACTTTAGGAAAGTTAGGACATGAGCAAATAAAAACTTTCAATAAATTTAATATTGATTTAAGCAAAGTTATCTTAAGTCATATAGATCTAAGTGGAGATATAGAATATATGAAATCACTCTTGGATAAAGGGATCAATATTGCTTTTGACACAGTAGGTAAAAATAACTATCAGTCAGATGAAAATAGAGTGGAATGGTTAAAGGAATTATGTTCTTTAGGATATTCGGATCAAATAGTTATGTCAATGGATATAACTAGAAAGTCTCATTTTAAAGAAAATGGAGGACTAGGATATTCATATTTAATTGATAAATTCCTACCAATGTTATATAAGACAGAGATCAAAGATGAACATGTTGAAAATATGATAGTTAATAATATAAAAAGGATTTATAAATTATAATTTGGGAGGGACACATATGAAGACATTTCCTTTACATTCAATTTCATTGCAAGAAGCGATGAATTTGCAATTTAAAATTATAGATACAGTTACAAAATATTTTAATGGCATAGAAGTCCTTTCACTTGGAGATTTAGGTGTGGTAAAGGGATTAAATAAACCAACTTATACTCAAAAAGTAGAAAAAGTGTTTGCAGATGTTTTTAATGCAGAATCTGCTATTTTAGTTAGAGGGGCAGGCACAGGTGCTATAAGATGGGGATTAATAAGTTTCATGAATTGCGGAGATAAAATATTAGTCCATGATGCACCAATTTACCCAACATCAAAGGTAACCATTGAAACAATGGGGCTTAAGGTGGTAAAAGTAAATTTCAATGATTTAGAAAGCATAAAAAAGATTGTTTCTGAAAATCCAGATATAAAAGGTTCACTAGTTCAAAATACAAGACAACAACTAGAGGATTGTTATGATTTAGAAGAAGTAATTCAAACAATAAAAAAGGAAAACCCAAATATAAATATTATTACAGATGATAATTATGCAGCATTAAAGGTTGAAAAGATTGGAAATCAATGTGGAGCAGAGTTAAGTAGTTTTTCTTGTTTTAAAATTTTAGGTCCAGAAGGTGTAGGAATACTTATTGGTAAAAAGGAACTTATTGATAAAGTATATTCTTTAAATTATTCAGGTGGAAGTCAAGTTCAAGGTTTTGAGGCTATGGAAGCTTTAAGAGGATTAATCTATGCTCCAGTATCATTAGCTATACAATCACAAGTTAATGAAGAACTTGTGAAAAGATTGAAAAATGGTGAGATACCAGAAATAAAAGATGCTTTTCTAGTAAATGCACAATCCAAGGTTTTGATTGTAGAGCTAACAGAAAATATTGCAGAAAAAGTATTAGAAATAACACCTAATTATGGAGCAGCAGCTCATCCAGTTGGATCTGAATCAAAATATGAATTTGCACCAATGATGTATAGAGTATCAGGGACATTTAGGGCATCAGATCCAACGTTAGAAAAGAGAATGATTAGAATAAATCCAATGAGAAGTGGAGCGGATACGATAATTAGAATACTAAAAAATGCAATAAATGATGCAAAAAAGTAGCAATAAGATGAGGTGGTAAAGTGTTTTTAGAGAAGACAATTGAGAAGAATAAAGGATTAATTAATACTGCTTTTAGTCTACATGAAAAAGGAATAATAGAGCCAGACACATATGTTATAGATTTAGATAAAACAATAGAAAACTCAAGAAATATAAAAAAAGAAGCAGATAAATATGGAATAAAGCTATATTTTATGTCAAAGCAGTTTGGAAGAAACCCTCTTATTTGCAAAGAAATTATGAAACTTGGCTATGAAGGAGCAGTAGTAGTAGACTTCAAAGAAGCAGAAATTATGATTGATAACGGAATAAAGATAGGACACGTTGGACATCTTGTTCAAATTCCAAGCAAATTAGTAAAAAAAGTGGTAAGCAGTAAACCAGATTATATAACTGTTTATTCTATAGAAAAGGCAAAAGAAATAAATGATGCATGTAAAGAATTGGGAATTAAACAAAAAATAATGTTAAGAGTATTAGATAATAATGATAATCTTTATTCAGGACAATATGGTGGGTTCTTTATTGAAGAACTTGAAGAAAAGGTAGCTGAATTAATTAAACTAGATTATTTAGTAATTGCAGGTGTAGCATCTTTTCCTTGTTTCTTATATAAAGAAGAAACTAATAAAATAGAACCTACAAACAATATTTCTACTATAAAAAAAGCTAAAGATATTATTGAAGAAAAGTTTTCTATAAAGATTGAACAATTAAATATGCCATCGGCAACTTGCACAGAATCAATTAAGCTAATAAGTGAAAATGGTGGGACTCATGGTGAACCAGGACATGGATTAATAGGGACAACACCTTATCATAAATACAATGATGCTGTTGAAATACCATCAATAGTTTATGTATCAGAAGTTTCACATAATTTAAATGAAAATTCTTATTGCTATGGTGGAGGACATTATAGAAGATCTCATATGGATAATGCTATAGTGGGTAAAAATATGGAGAATTCTAAGTTGGTAAAGGTAGTTCCACCTACTGATGAAAGTATAGATTATCACATTGAGTTGAAGGATAACTGCAATGTTGGTGATACAGTTGTAATGGCTTTTAGAGCCCAAATTTTTGTTACGAGAAGCAATGTAGCAGTAGTTAAAGGAATATCATCAAATACTCCTGAGGTTGTTGGTTTATATAATTCTTTAGGTATGAAAATAAACTAATGTAGGAAGTGAAAAAATGAAAAAATTTATTGTTGTTGTATTAGATGGATTTGGTATTGGTGAAATGGATGATGCTAAATACTGTAGACCAAAAGATATAGGTTCAAATACTTGCTTGCATATACTAGATAAAGAAAAAAATTTAGTGTTAAAAAATTTAGAGTCTATGGGGCTTATGAATATATTATCAAAAGAAGTAAATGGCATGAAATTTAATGAGAAAGCAACCTGGGGTAAGGGTAAATTAACCCATTTTGGAGCAGATACATTTTTTGGACATCAAGAAATAATGGGAACAAAGCCTAAAAAACCTTTTACAGAGCCTATTAAAAATAAGATTGAAGATATATATGAAGCATTGATAAATAAAGGATACCAGGTAAGGTATTCAGAAGGATATAAAGAAAGGTTCCTTATTGTTGAAGAAGCATTAACTATAGCAGATAATATAGAATGCGATTTAGGACAAGCTTTTAATATTACAGCTGCATTAGATATTATACCTTTTTCAAAAGCTTTAGAAATAGGTAATATAACAAGAAAGATAGCTAAGGTACCAAGAGTTATAACTTTTGGTGGTAAGGATATAACCCTTGATAATATATTAGATGCAGTAGAAGAAAAAGATGGAAGTTTTATAGGAATAAATGCTCCAAAGTCAGGTGTGTATGATAAGGGATATGAATGTATACATTTAGGCTATGGTGTTAATCCAGATACTCAAGTAACAACAATTTTATCAACTGAAGGAATTCCAGTATATCTTTTAGGTAAGGTTGCAGATGTAGTTATAAATGAAAAAGGTGTAAGTATACCTATGGTTGATACAAAAGGTGTTTTAGAAAAAACTATTGAAGTTGCAAAAGAAACAGAAAATGGCTTTATCTGCTGCAATGTTCAAGAAACAGATTTAGCAGGACATAGTGAAAATGTAGAAAGATATGGGCAAAAGTTAAAGATTGCAGATGAATTAATTGGAAAGCTTATAAGTATATTAAATGAAGAAGATATACTTATTGTAATGGCTGACCATGGTAATGATCCAACTATTGGACACAGTAAGCATACAAGGGAAATGGTTCCTTTAATGATTAAAGGAAAGAAAGTAAAAAGTGGTATTAATATTGGTGAGAGAGACACTCTTTCAGATGTCGGTGCAACAGTTGCAGAATTTTTTAATGTTGGTTTACCAGAAAATGGCACAAGCTTTTTAAAAGAAATTTATGATTTTAATAAACAATTGCAATGAATTTAAATAAAAAGAGGTTTTATAATTAAAATGTACTCTATAAGGTAGTCTTTTTTAATGGCTACGCTATAGAGTACATTTTATTACTATAACTTTCCACTCTCAATTTTTAATTAAAGTGTGGCATATCCATAAGATGAATAATATTGTGGAGATACACCTAAATACACAGAAGTGCTCATAATTGCATATAATTAATCATAAGTATAAATTAGTACTTGGTTTTCATTTAAGGTCTATCATATGTAAATACTAATATGTTGGTTAAGTATGTTAGAGAATGGATAAATAGGTATATAAGTTGTGGTTTAAAGCTAAACCGTACTTTAAAGTATTAATAAAGAATGAGGTGTGGAATTTTATGAACTATTCATGGCTAATTGGTCTTACAGTTTTTGTAATGGTACTGGTAGCTTATGAGTTTATACTAGGGTACAAATGTTATTTCAATAATAAAAAAGAAATTTTAAAATACGATTTATTTTGGAGTAAGAAATCTAAAGGAGCTATAAGTAAAACAGAATTACAAACAATTGGAAAATACCACTTAGCAATAGGCATTTTCCTTGGGGCACTCATAGAAAATTCAGTGGTACTTATTTTTTTAAAATCATGTTGTTCTGACTTTTATTTGTCAAGTAAACTTGGAACTTTTATTATGGATGTGTATTATTTAGATTTTATTCTATTTATTTATGTAGTATCATTTATATGTAAAATAAAGAAAATCATAGGAAAATAAAGGATAAATAAAATAAATTTGTATAAAAAACTAATAGTCTATTTACAGATAAGGAATTATAAGTTACAATATAAATGAAAGTCATTATCAATTGAATTTTAAGTCTATATTATGTGGGCTTATTTTTTTAGTGTAATGGTGATAATGAGTATCAATATTAAATAAGGAAGTGTAATTATGACTAAATTAATAGGGTTAAATGAAGTGGCTGTTAAATCAAAAGCTAAAGTTTCGGAAATAGCTCATGAAAGTAAAGTCAGAAGAAGAATTATGGACATGGGTATAACAAAAGGTACGGAGATAATAGTAGAAGGAAAGGCACCAATGGGTGATCCTATAGAGATATCAGTTAGAGGTTACAACCTAAGCCTTAGAAAAAGTGAAGCTCAACATGTTCTTGTAGAGGTCATTTAGAAAAATTGACAATTGAAATAGTTAAAAGCTTATGTTAATTGACGATTGAAAACTGATAAGTGACAATGTTGGTTGAAATCTTGTTGAGAAGATTTCTGAAATAAAAAAATATTATTAAAGAAAATCTGTGATTTTCAACAACAACTGTTAATTCTCAATTATAACGTGGCATAGCCACTTTTTGCTATAGTTTTCGATCAGAAAAGGGAGGATGAGATTATGACCTGTAGTTGTATGCCTTTAAACGCTATTGGAATTGGTAAATATGCAGAAGTAAACAATTTAGATGGTGGCGAACTTATGGGAAAAAAGCTTATGGAAATGGGCGTAAACAAAGGAGCCATACTAGAAATAATAAGAAATGATGCAGGTCCTTTAATTATTAAAGTAGGAGAAACAAGACTTGTGTTAGGAAGAGGTATGGCACAAAAAGTAATGGTTAGGGAAGTTTAATTTGGAGGGGTAAAATGAATAAGAATTTAGTAATAGCACTAGCGGGTAATCCCAATTGTGGAAAAACAACAATATTTAATGCATTAACAGGTTCAAAGCAACATGTTGGGAACTGGCCAGGTGTTACAGTTGAGAAAAAAGAAGGTAAATTAAAGGCTGGAGGCAAAGAAATAACTGTAGTGGATTTACCAGGAACTTATAGTTTAGGAGCATATTCAGAGGATGAAGTAGTTGCAAGAAACTTTATCTTAAAAGATAATCCTGATGTAGTTATAAATGTAATTGATTCTAGCAATATAGAAAGAAATCTATATTTAACAATGCAAATTCTAGAAACTGGTGCTAATGTTGTTTTAGCTCTTAATATGATGGATGAAGCTAAAAACAAAAACATTGAGATAAATACAAAGAAATTAGCACAGCTTTTAAATATTCCTGTTATTACTACAGTAGCAACAAAGGGACAAGGTATGGAGGAACTTATAGATGAAGCTATAAGGCTAGGGGATAAGAAACAAGTTAAATCTTTTAATATAAATTATGGTGATGATATTGAAAGAGAGGTAGATATACTAGAAGAAACACTGGCACAGAGTTGTGCATCATTAGAATATCCGCCTAAATGGACAGCAATAAAACTTTTAGAAAATGATGAATATATAAAGAAACTTATGGAAGAATATAATCAAGATAAAAGTGTTAATAACAAAATAGAAAAAAGTATAAATAATTTAACGGACATAATAGGGTATGAACCAGATACATTTATAATAGATAAAAGATATGAATTAATCAGTGAAATAATTCAAAAGAGTGTAAAGAAACAAGTTGTTAGAAAAGAAAGTACATCTGATAAAATTGATAAAGTTGTTACTCATAAGTGGTTTGGAATTCCTATATTTGCAATAATAATGTTTTTAATATATCAAGTAACAATGACTTTTGGTAATGAATTTTTAGGTGGATATGTAGGTGATGCCTTTACAGCATTAGGTGAATGGGTAGAGCCGTTGCTAGAAACTATAGGAACATCAGAGTTACTAACATCCTTTATTGTTGACGGATTAATTGGTGGATTAGGAGCAGTAATGGTATTTGTTCCAATGTTGTTTGTTATGTATATTCTTATATCTATACTTGAAGATACTGGTTATATGGCTAGAGCAGCATATGTAATGGATAAGTTTATGAATTACATAGGACTTCATGGAAAAACAGCTGTATCACTTATAATATCTAGTGGTTGTAATGTTGCGGGAATAATGTCAACTAGAACTTTAGATAGTAAGAAAGATAGAATGATAGCTATACTTATAAATCCATTTGTTTCATGTGGAGCAAGGCTACCAGTATATGCTTTGTTTGCAGGGGCATTCTTTGAAGGAAGAAGAATAGGTATTTTTGATGCAAGTGGAATAGTTGTATTTTCGCTTTATGTATTAGGAATAGTAGTAGCTATATTAATGGGAAAATTCTTTAGTAAGAGGGTATTTAAAGGGGAAGAGTCTTATTTCATAATGGAATTACCACCTTATCGTATACCAACAGTTAAGAGTATTATAATTCATATGTGGGAAAAATCAGAAGCGTTCTTAAAGAAAGCAGGTACTATTATATTAGGAACAGTTGTTGTTGTTTGGGTTCTTTCAAACTTACCAGGTGGAGTTGAACCAGGAAGCTCAGAAAGTTTAATTGGGATAATTGGATCATCTATAGCACCAATATTTACATGGGCAGGATTTGATAATTGGCAATCATCAGTAGCACTTATAACTGGTCTTGGAGCTAAAGAGGCTGTTGTAGGAACATTGGCAACAGTATACGGAGTAGCAGAGGGTCCAGATTTAACTGGTGCTATACAACAAATATTTACACCATTATCAGCTCTTTCATTTATGGTAATGACACTTCTATATTGTCCATGTGCAGCAACTATAGGAGCTATAAGAAGAGAAACAAATTCAAGAAAATGGGCAGCCATAACAGTTGGATACACATGTTTAATTGGTTGGGGAGCAGCAGTTATAGTTTATCAAGTAGGAAGATTAATGGGATTTAATTAAGGATAATTATGAATTTTAATTGATAATGATTATTGATTTCTTTGAAGTTGTTTTAGCTGAAGTTAATAAAGAAATTTAGGCTTCAGCTAAAATTACATTAATAATAATTAGAAAATTAAATCAAAAAGGAGAATTTTTATGAGTGTTTTAGTCATAGGTGGAGATAGAATTCAAAACATAAAAGACAAATTAAGGGAAAGTGGTTTTGACATAATAGAACATGTTAGTGGAAGAAAGAAAAGTGATAAAAAGGTTAAGATACCTTATAAAACTGATTTAGTATTAGTTTTGACTGATTATGTAGGTCACAGAGTGGTTGAACTTATAAAAGAAGAATCAAAGAAGTGTGATAAAAAAGTTGTTTTCTCTAAAAGATGTTGGTCTTGTATGGAAGAGCCTGTTAAAAGATATGTAGAGGAGCAATTGAAAAAATAAATGTCAATAAGGGAATTACTATTTAGATCTATAGAAAAAGAGATGTATCATGACATAATAGAAAGCTTGATAACAGCTTTAGAGGCAAAGGATTTTTACACAAAAGGGCATTCTGAAAGAGTTGCATTTATGAGTCATGAAATATCAAAAGAACTAGGTATTAAGGGAAGAGAATTGGAGAACATTCATATAGCAGCTCATTTACATGATATAGGTAAAATAGGCGTACCAGATATAATTTTAAATAAAAAAGATGAACTTTTACCACATGAGTGGGAATATATAAAAATGCATCCTAAAATAGGTTTTGATATTTTGAGTAAATCAAAAAAATTGAAAAGTATAAGTAGGATTGTATATTATCACCATGAACGTTGGGATGGTAAGGGATATCCAAGTGGGATAGCATCAACTAGTATACCTTTAGGTTCTAGAATAATTGCTGTATGTGATTCTATAGATGCTATGACATCAAATAGACCATATAGAGATGCCATGAGCTTTGAGGAATGTATAAAAGAAGTATTATTAAATAAGGGACTAATGTTTGATCCAGTTATAGTTGAGTATATACAAGATAATTTGCAATTTATGAGAGAATTAATATCTATAAAAAATTAGAACACAAATAAATAATTCATTAATGTACAACATTACATGTTATCGGGGGAATTTTTAAATGTTACTTAAGAGTAATGGTATTGGAAGAAGAATAAGATCTTTGTTTATTAAAGATAGATGTAAAGAGTATGATGATAAAAAAAGCATTAATCTTTATGAATATAATATAGAAGAAAATCTAAACAATACTGAGGAAGAAGAAAAACATATTGAAAAGAATTTTAATGATATAGAAGAATTAATTGATGAAGTTCAGGTATCGGCTAATAACAATTTAAATGTATCTGAAAAGTTAATGGAGGAAATGGAAAGCATATCTGACAAAGGAAAAGAAATGTATCTTTCAATAAAGGAGATACAGAGTTCTACAGGTATTATAGCGGAAAGGACTCTAGAAAGCTTTAAAGAAACTGAAGTATTTAGTAAGAGATCCAATGGTATTAAAGATAAAATGGTAGAATCAATAAATAACTCTAAAAAAATGTTAGGAAAAATAGAGTTAGAACTAAATGAAGCAATAGAAGGATCAAAGGAAGTAGAAAAAATATATGGATTTTCTCATGCTATTATGGATATAGCAAAACAAACTAACCTTTTAGCTCTTAATGCATCAATTGAAGCTGCAAGAGCTGGAGAAGCAGGCAAGGGATTTGCAGTGGTTGCAGGTGAGGTAAGAAAGCTTGCAGAGGAATCAAGTAAAGTTGTAAAAAATATAGACACAATAATAAATAATGTAAGTTCTTCATTTAATAAACTAAATAGGTGTTCACAAGAAGTAGTTGAATATTTATCAGAAGTTGTAAATAAGGATTACGACAATATTATACATACATGCGAAAGATATGATGAGAATACAGAAAAAATTCATAGTGTTATGAATGAAATAAGTTCTTCTACAGAAGAGATAAGCACATCGATAGAGGGATTAACTAAAGTTGTAAATCATGTATCAACAACAATTAATGGTTCTTCTGATAGGGTTACAGAGATGTCATTTGATGTATTAAATACTGTTGAGAAAATATATGAGATAAAAGATAAGATAAGTAAAAATAATTAATAGAAGGGAATGATTAAGAGGTGTTGATTAAAATACTAAAAAGATTAGCTGAGGGCGGAATATATTCAAATAAACTAGTTGCTAAGGAATTAGGTGTAGATGAATCTTTAGTTGAACAAATGATTGAACAACTTAAAAACTTAAACTATATAGAAAAAGATACTATGGATACATGTTCTTCAGGATGTGGGACATGCTCAAAAAAATGTGGTTGTTGTGGAGATAGTAGTAATATAGATTTAGTAATATGGAAGCTTACTGATAAGGGAAGAAAAGCTATATTGAGGTAAAGAGTAATATGGAATTATATATATGTAAGTATTAACATAAAACATCATAAATAGTATAATGTTATTATATAAATAGCATTATACTATTTTTTTACTTTATAGGATACTATAAAAGTTCAAATCTGTGGATAACTTTGATGACTATTAAAATATATAGATTTTTTAGTTGAAAACTTTAATGAGTGAAAAATTACAAGTGGCAAGTGACAAGTTGCGGATAAATCTTCTTGTGAATAACTTTGTGAAATAAGAAATGCTTTTTAAGAAAAACACTGAATGAAGATTTGTTCTATAGTATGGAATTAAATATATATAAGTAGAAATTTTCAAGTGGGATATGAGGAGGTGAATTATGGAGGGTACAATTTTTATAGTAAGTATGATTTCTATAATAATTTATTTTACATTTGTTGCTTTTAATTATTATTTTGATAAGAAGAATAAGTTTACAGAATTTAATTTGAATTTCTTTAAGGATAGAATTAATTTTAATGATGATGATAAAAGAAAAAAGTATATGACCTTTCTAGGAAAACATTATTTTAGATTTACTCTTATACTAAGTGTATTTGTTATGGAAGGAATAACTCTTAAAATTATTATTGATAATGGTATATTAAAAGAGTATATAGCTAATTCATTTGAAGGAGTTAGTAAGATAGAAATGACAATTTTAATTGCTAATATTATAATAGTTATTTTTATCGTTGGGGAACTCTTAAATTTAACAAAAACAAAACAAAGAATGATTGATAACGGTGAGCATTAGTACTATCCTTAGTATTTTAGGTTTTAATTCTTATAGTATCAGATTAGGGCTATAGATAAAGTGAAAAACCATATCTATAGCTTCTTTATTTAGTCTGATGACTAGGTGGATAGAGATATTTTTTCATAAGCAAACCTCGGTTAAACCTAGAAATCACTTGAGATAATATGGAATGAAGAAGAGTATTTAAGTTTAGAAATTAAAGTTAAATACTATAATTTTATAAAATTAAGTATTAAAATAGATTTAAGTGTTATAAAATCAGTAAACTTAAGTAAAATAAGATCTACATAATCCTAAAATTCTAACTTAAGGGTAGCATATTCAGGTTATGAATTATAATATGTTATGAATTTTAGAACTGATATAGTAAAAATTAAGGCGGTATAATATGAGGAAAATTTTAGATTTGTTACTTAGTAGAATGGTTGTAGTAGGATTTCTTATTTGTATTCAACTAGTATTTTTAATTACTGCAATATGGAAATTATCTGAAACATTTGTATATTTATATGTGTTATTAATAATAATAAGTGTTGCTGTTGTTATATATATTATTAGTAGAACAGACAACCCATCATATAAGCTTGCTTGGACAATACCTGTTTTGTTATTACCAGTATTTGGGGGGCTATTTTATCTTTTATTCGGAGGAAAAAGAATAAGTAAAACATTAAAAAAACAAATAGCTAGAGTTTCTTATTATACAGAACCATTATTACAACAAGATAAAAGTATTATAGATGAACTTGAGAAAAAAGATAAATCCATAGCTAATCAATCAAAGTATATAGCTAAATTTTCAACTTATCCTATACATAAAAATACGGAAACAGAATATTTATCTCCAGGAGAAGTGTTTTTTTATAAATTAAAAAAAGAGCTTAAAAAGGCTAGACATTATATATTTATGGAATATTTTATAATGCAAGAAGGTTTAATGTGGAATAGTATATTGGATATACTGGAGGACAAGGTTAAAGAGGGGATAGATGTAAGAATAATATATGATGATGTGGGATGTTTAAGAACATTGCCAAATAAATATTATAAAATACTAGAAAGTAAAGGTATTCAGTGTATAGTATTCAATAAATTTGTTCCATTTCTTTCATTAATAATGAACAATCGTGATCATAGGAAAATAACTGTTATAGATGGACATACAGCATTTACTGGAGGAATAAATTTAGCAGATGAATATATAAATGAAATAGAAAGATTTGGTCATTGGAAGGATGCCTCCATTATGATAAAAGGGGAAGCTGTATGGAACTTAACAATGATGTTTTTACAGGCATGGGATTTTAATAAAGGAATAAGAGAAAACTACGAAAAATATAGACCACATATCCACAGTACAGAGAAGTTTCATGGTGATGGATATGTTCAACCTTATGGTGATAGTCCCTTAGATAATGAAATGGTTGGTGAAAGTGTATATTTAAATATAATAAATAGAGCAAAAAATTATGTGTACATAACTACACCTTATTTGATAGTAGATAATGAACTAATAACAGCTCTTATATTAGCCGCTAAAAGTGGTGTGGATGTAAGGATAATAACACCTCATATAGAGGATAAGTGGTATGCACATATAGTTACGAGAGCTTACTATTATCAACTTATAGAAGCAGGAGTGAAAATATATGAATATATTCCCGGATTTATGCATTCAAAAACCTTTGTAGCAGATGATGAAGTAGGGGTAGTTGGAACTATTAACATGGATTATAGAAGTTTATATTTACATTTTGAATGCGGAGTTTGGTTGTACAAAACAAAATCAGTATTTGAAATTAAAGAAGATTTTTCAAAGACATTAGAATTAAGCCAGAACATAACTTTAGAAGAATGTAAAAATGTTAAATGGTCAAATAGGTTTATAAGATCTATATTAAGGGTATTTGCACCTCTTATGTGATAAAAATATTTAACTTTATATAAAAGTGAGTTAATCATATAAACTTGTGGGTTAGAAAATTCACAAGTTTTTTTGCTTTACAACATTATGTGAACTTTGATTGTTGAGGGTGGCTGTAATTGTATTTTCATGTTTATATATTATACTTTTTAAACTACAATACATTTTCTAATATAAAGAATTCTATAAAGAAAAGAGAGGTGTAAGTTTGTGTTGATTACACCTCTCTTTTCTGTTTAGATGAAAATCTTTATTATAGTGATAATAAAGATTTTATGGATTCTTCCATAGACATAGGGTCAACAATAGACTCAAATCTTTCAACAATATTACCAGATCTATCAATAAGGAATTTTGTGAAGTTCCATTTTATTGAATCATCAACAAGATACTCAGGATAGTTTTCACTTGTTATTGAATGTAATAATTTTTCTTGAGGTTTAGTTAAATCAAACCCCTTAAACCCTTTAGCAACAGTTAGGAAGTTGAACAAAGGTAAAGCATTCTTACCACGGACATCTACTTTCTCAAACATTGGGAAGTTTACCCCATAATTTAACATACAAAAACTTTTAACATCAGAGTTGGAACCAGGTTCTTGCTCTAAAAATTGGTTAGATGGGAATCCTAAAATTACTAATCCTTTATCATTATATTTTTCGTAAAGTTTTTCTAAATCTGCAAATTGAGGAGTAAATCCACATTTGCTAGCTGTATTCACTATTATTATAACTTTTCCTTTAAATTCCTCTAAAGAAACTTCTTCACCGTCTATGTTTTTAACTTTGAAATCGTAAATTGACATTTAATCATCTCCATTAATTTATTTTAAATTTAAATAAAGTTACATACTATTTTTAACTTATACTAATGTAAAATTATGAATTACTTTAATTAACAACCCACAAATTTTTAAAATAATATCTAATAATTTAATAACTTCATTTACATAATAGGTTGTATATAGAAAATTAAATAAGAAATTAAAAATTATTTGATAATATAAGTATATAACAATAATTATTATTTGTAAATAATAATTATTCGACAAATAAATAAATTATATTTTAAAAGGAGATAAAATATAATTTATACAAAATATTGATTACAATAAATAGATATTTATACAAATATATATATATTAACACAAAAACAAGTAGAAAAATAATTATAGTACTAAAAAAGTTTAATGAATTACAATTAATATATAAATATAACAATGAAAAATAAAATAAAATGTCACATTAACCTATAACTATGTATATTATTATATTAGATGGGGATATATTATAAATTAACAAAGGAGAGATAAACTATGTGTAATAATGGTTTTTATAATAAATTTGACGGAAATGAAGACAGAACTGAAGATGAATATGGAAAACATGAAGATGAGTGCGGAAAACATGAAGATGATTGTGGAA
>NZ_FOKI01000005.1 GCF_900111985.1 Clostridium frigidicarnis | reverse complement strand
GGTTTATATAATCGAATTTTAAAAGGATTGGACAGTGGCTTGGTACTACGTACCGATAATGGTAGTCAGTTTATTAGTGGTGTATTTGAAAAGGGATGTATGGATGAAAAAGTAGTTCATGAAAGGATTCCAGTAAGGAGTCCTAATTACAATGCTTTTATTGAGTCATATCACAGATATCTTCAAGAAGAGTGCCTTAATAATGAAATGTATTTGAGCTTAAAAGAGTTAGAAAATGATTTAAATGATTATGTTTATAGATATAACCATGAAAGGATACATTCCTCTATAGGATATGTATCCCACATGAATATTATAAAAATAAAATTTCAGCTTAGCTTGAAATTTTGAGAAAACTTTAGAATGAGTAACTTTAGTCCAGATAGGGGGGAGCAATCCGCAAGTTAAGGATGAAATCTTATTGCAGAAGATTTCTAAAATAAAAAAATCTTATTAAAGAAAATCTGTGATTTTCAGCCTAAACTTTCAACTTTCCACTCTCAATTTTCAACCATAATTGTGAATTCTCAATTATCAATTGTCAATTAGAACGTGGGGTAGCCACTTTTTTATAATTAAGAATATATAATAATTTTAAGATTATTATATACTATAATATAAATAGAAAATAATAGATAATAACTTATTATAAGTATTAAGCATAAAAAATATAAAAAATATATTGATAGTATGCATATCATATGATATACTACATTAGGAATAAAAATACACACACTATCCTTAACTTAACTGGTGCCCGTTGAGGTAGTTTGAATAAGTGGATAGTGGAGGTAAAAACCAGGAGGTAACAAAATGGCAGTAATTTCAATGAAACAATTATTAGAAGCAGGTGTTCATTTCGGACATCAAACTAGAAGATGGAACCCTAAGATGGCTACTTATATATTCACAGAAAGAAACGGAATATATATAATAGACCTTCAAAAAACTGTTAAAAAGGTTGAAGAGGCTTATGATTTCATCAAAGAAGTAGCTGGAGAAGGAAAAGACATATTATTTGTTGGTACAAAGAAGCAAGCTCAAGAAGCTATAGCTGAAGAAGCAGTAAGATCAGGAATGCACTTTGTAAACAACAGATGGTTAGGTGGAATGTTAACAAACTTCACTACTATAAAGAAGAGAATACAAAAATTAGAAGAGCTTGAAACTATGTCTCAAGATGGAACTTTTGATGTTCTTCCAAAGAAAGAAGTAATAAAGCTTAAACTTCAAATGGAAAAACTAGAAAAGAACTTAGGTGGAATAAAGAATTTAGATTCTAATAATATCGGAGCTTTATTTGTAGTTGACCCAAGAAAAGAAAAGAATGCTATATCTGAAGCTAAGATATTAGGAATACCAGTTGTAGCTATAGTTGATACAAACTGTGATCCAGATGAAGTTGATTACGTAATACCAGGAAATGATGATGCTATAAGAGCGGTTAAATTAATAACTGCTAAAATGGGAGATGCTATCATCGAAGCAAGACAAGGTGAAGAATTAGCTGAATAATTAAAAGTTTAGAGGTAGGTGAAATTTTTCATTTACCTCTTACATTAAGTTTAGTTTTTATAAGGAGGATATAATTATGATATCTGCAAAAGCGGTTAAAGAATTAAGAGATAGAACAGGCGCGGGGATGATGGATTGTAAGAAAACTCTTACAGAAGCAAACGGTGACATGGAAAAAGCTGTAGAATTATTAAGAGAAAAAGGATTAGCAGCTGCTGCTAAGAAGGCTGGAAGAGTTGCTGCTGAGGGAATAATAGCGACTTATGTTTCAGAGGATAAGAAGACAGCTGGTATAGTTGAAGTAAACTGTGAAACAGATTTCGTTGCTATAAACGAAGAGTTCATAGTTTTTGCTAATAACTTAGCAAAAATGGCTTCAACAACTACTTGTGCTAATATAGATGCTTTCGTTGAAGAAAAATACATAGCAAATGAAGAAAAAACAGTTAAAGAATACTTAACTGAGTTAATAGCTAAAATTGGTGAAAACATGAACGTAAGAAGATTTTCTAAGTTCAATGTTGAAAATGGAACAATAGCTAGCTACATCCATGGTGGTGGAAGAATAGGTGTTCTTACAAAAGTTGAGTGTGATAAGCAATCAGAAGTAGTTCAAACTGTAGCTAAAGATTTAGCAATGCAAGTGGCTGCTGCAAACCCATTATACTTAGATGATACTTCTGTTGACCAAGAAGCTATAGAAAAAGAAAAAGAAATCTACAGAGTTCAAGCTCTAAACGAAGGTAAACCAGAAAATATAGTAGATAAAATGGTACTTGGAAGAGTTAAGAAATACTTAAAAGAAATATGTTTAGTAGATCAAGTTTGGGTTAAAAATGGAGATTATACTATAACTAAATTACTTCAAGAAAAATCTAAAGAAGTTGGAGCTGATATGAAAGTTACTAGCTTTGTAAGATTTGAAAAAGGTGAAGGTATCGAAAAGAAAGAAGAAAACTTCGCTGAAGAAGTTGCTAAGCAAATGCAACAAGGTAAGTAAAACAACAAAAGAGAACACTAAGTGTTCTCTTTTTTTAAAATACAACACGATGCAAATTGGAGGTTTATATATGGATTGTTGCAAATATAAAAGAGTAATGCTTAAACTATCAGGAGAGGCATTATCAGGTGAAAATGGTTTTGGAATAGATTTTGACGTTGCTCAAAGAATATCTACAGAAATAAAAGAACTTGTTGAAATGGGTATAGAAGTAGGAGCAGTTGTTGGTGCTGGAAATATATGGAGAGGTAGAAACGGCGAAGGTAGCATGGATAGAACAACAGCAGACTATATGGGAATGCTTGCTACCTGTATAAATGCATTAGCTTTACAAGATTCATTAGAATCAATTGGAGTAAAAACAAGAGTACAAACTGCCATAGAAATGAAAGAAGTAGCTGAACCATTCATAAGAAGAAGAGCTATGAGACATTTGGAAAAAGGAAGAGTTGTAATATTTGCAGCTGGAACAGGAAATCCTTATTTTTCAACAGATACTACTGCTGCATTAAGAGCTGCTGAAATAGAAGCAGATGTAATACTTCTAGCTAAAAAAGTAGATGGAGTATATAATAAAGACCCTAAAAAGTATGATGATGCTATAAAATATGATAAACTAAGTTATATAAACGTACTTGAACAAGGATTACAAGTAATGGATTCAACTGCAGCATCTTTATGTATGGACAACAACATACCAATTCTTGTATTTGCATTAGATGAACCAGGAAATATAAAAAGAGCTATAACAGGTGAAAATATTGGAACTTTAGTAAGTAAATAAAAAGTAAATAGTTAGTAAATATGGAGGATAGTAATTATGAAAGAAATTATATCTAAAGCAGAAGAAAAGATGAAAAAAACCATTAGTGTTTTTAAATCAGATTTATCAACAATGAAAGCTGGAAGAGCCAATCCAACTATGCTAGATAGAATAGAAGTTGAATATTATGGAAGTATGTGTCCTCTAAGCCAAGTAGCTAATATATCAGCTCCAGAGCCAAGAATATTAGTAATACAACCTTGGGAAAAAACTATACTAAAAGATGTAGAAAAGGCTATACTAAAATCAGACTTAGGAATAACACCATCTAGTGATGGAAATATTATAAGACTGGTAGTACCAGAATTAACTGAGGAAACGAGAAAAATTTTAGTTAAAAAAGTTAAGAAAACAGGTGAGGATGCTAAAGTTGCCATAAGATCTGTAAGAAGAGATGGTAATGATAAAATAAAGGCATTAAAAAAAGATGGAGATTATTCTGAAGATGAAATAAAGAAATCAGAAGATGAGATGCAAAAGAAAACTGATGCATATATAAAAGAAGTAGATTCTATAATTGCTGAAAAAGAAAAAGAAATAATGTCTGTATAAAATGAAACCTGCTTTTGGCAGGTTTTATTTATAAGGCACATTCGAAAAAATAACAAGTCAGTATGCTAATCTATTTTGTGCCATACTGCGTTAGCGATATTAGCCCATAGCCTATGCTATGAACTAATATCACTTCCTTGTGTGACACAAAATATACAGGGCATCTTTAGCTTATTATTTTCTTTCATGTGCCTAAAGTCATTTTATTAGGAGGTATAGGATTGTTCTTTTTTAATAAAAAAAACAAAATTCAAGAAGATACTATAAACTTAGATAAAAAAAGAATCCCCAAACATATAGCTATCATAATGGATGGAAACGGAAGATGGGCTAAAAGTAAGGGATTACCAAGGACTATGGGTCACAAAGCAGGAGTTGAAACAATAAGAGAAATTGTAAAGGAATGTAATGCGTTAGGAGTAAAATACTTAACATTATATGCATTTTCAACTGAAAATTGGAAAAGACCTAAGGATGAGATTGATGCTCTAATGAACTTATTAGTAACATACTTAAGACAAGAATTTAATGAACTCAATAAAAATAATGTGGTTATAAATAATATAGGTGATATAACAATGCTTCCTAAAAAATGTGAAAATGAGCTTAAAGATGCATATGAAAAAACAAAGAACAATACAGGATTAATATTAAATCTAGCTCTTAATTATGGCGGAAGACGTGAAATTATAGATGCTATAAATAGTGCTTTAAATGAGGCTAAAAATAATGGCGTTATAAAATATAGTATTACTGAGGAAGATATAGAAAAACATCTATATACAAAAGGAATGCCAGATCCCGACATAATAATAAGACCTAGTGGAGAGCAAAGACTAAGTAATTTTTTGCTTTGGCAATGTGCTTATTCAGAATTTTGGTATTCAGACATAAATTGGCCTGATTTTAAGAAAAAAAATTTACATAAAGCCATATATGACTATCAATGTAGAGATAGAAGGTTTGGTGGCATAAAATAAGGAGGGCAATAAAGTGAGTTTTAATAAAAGATATTTAGGTGCATTAGTAATGGCACCCTTTATAATATTTTTGTTTTTAGGTGGAATATACTTAAAAATATTAATGCTAATTTTAGCTTTATCAGGAGTATATGAGTTATATAAAGTAGTTAAGGAAAAAGATATACATGCATTTTCTATATTAGGATATGTGAGTATTATTGGGTATTTTTTATTAGATAATGATGTGAATAAACTAGTATATATACTAATTCCACTTACTTTTATATCTTTGATTATGCCGGTAATAAATTTAAAATACACATTTATAGATAGTGCAATAACTATACTAGGATTTATATATGTAGGAGTATTTTTTAGCTTTATTCCAAGGGTTAATTCAATGGAGCATGGAGAGTATTTGATTTGGCTAATATTTATAGCCTCATGGCTATGTGATACTGTAGCTTATTATACAGGAAGAGCTTTTGGGAAAACAAAACTATGCCCTAAAGTAAGTCCTAAAAAGACTGTAGAAGGATCAATAGGTGGTCTTCTAGGTGGTGCCATTGGATGCGGTGTTTATGGGTTTGTAATAGCAAAATATGGAGTAAATATTCCATTGTATCATTATATTATAATTGGGGCAGTATGTGGAGTATTCAGTCAATTTGGTGATTTGGTAGCATCATCAATAAAAAGGTATGTTGGAGTTAAAGATTATAGTAACTTAATACCAGGTCATGGTGGGATATTAGATAGGTTTGATAGTATACTATTTTCCTCAGTAGTAGTTTTTTTCTATCTTTCTCTAGTATTAAATTTATAAAATTATATATGTTTATAGGAAATGAAAATCTGAAAATATAATGACTTGTAATAAGTTATTTTTCAGGTTTTTATTTTTTTGAAAATAAATAATAAATTCAACATAAATTTTAAGTTGTTTTAATATTGTAGTTATATGGATCAATAATATGCAAGGGAGGAGTGAAGTGAACAAAAATAGTAAATTAATAAAATTGTTATTGTTATTTTTAATATTATCAATATCCACCTTGTTTGTACAAAAGTATTTTAAACCATTTCTTATAATAATATTTTTAATTATTATATCATCACCAATTAAAAAGCTTTTGGATAGAATAAATATTTCAAATGAAAAAATTAAAGCAATAATAATAATAATAATAATAAATATTGGAATGTTTTTATTTATATATTCTTTAGGCAATAATTTATACAATTTTATAAATGACAATTTTATAAAAGAACAAGGGAAGTTTATTAATGCAGCAAAGTTATTTATGGATAATGTATATGCTACTTTAGGAAGTAAAATAGGTAGTTTAGATGTAGGGAAAAGTGGGATTTTAAATAAGGACATATTAACAAAAGGTGCTGTGTATACAACAGATGGCGCTTTGGCATATTTTATAGCAAATATAGCGGTGTACTTTATATTAAGTGATAAATATGCTATATTAAATTTTGTAAAACTATTAATAGGAGATAAAATGTACTATAGTGTTTCAAAAAAAATATATAACTTGAAACAGGTTATGATTATAGAAATAATACTTATTTTATTTTCTACATTGCAGATACTTATAGGATTTTTTATATTAAGAATACCTAATGGATTTATGCTGGGTATTATTTGTGGTATATTAGATATATTACCTTTTGTAGGTACCATACTTATTTTTATACCTCTTGTAATATATAGTATAATTATGAAAAACTATTTCGTTGCAGTGGGGTTAGTTAGTTTATATATAATAGTAGAAATGGTTAGACAAATATTAGAGACGAAATTTATAAGTAATAAACTAGAGATACATCCTTTAGCAATATTACTATCCATATATATAGGAATAAAAGTTTTTGGGGTCATAGGAGTTTTTACAGGAATTGTATATGTGGTTCTTTCCAAGGAAATACTAACCAGAGATATGGAGGATACAATATGAAAAACATATGTATAATAGGGGCAACAGGATCAGTTGGAACGCAAACTATGGATGTACTTAGAAGAGAAAAGGGGAAATTTAACCTCATAGCAATATCAGCTAATTCTAATTACAATAAAGTAATAGAAATAATAGAGGAATTTAATCCTAAATACGTTGTAATGAGTGAAAAAAATGCATTTAATATAATAGAGGACTATATTGTTTCAAATAATAAAAAAATAACATTGCTTTATGGTATAGAAGGAATGGAAAAGATAGCACAGTTAGACGAAGTAGAAATTGTAGTTACATCTGTTGTTGGAATGATAGGTTTAACACCAACAATGAAGGCAATAGAAGCAAAAAAAGATATAGCTCTTGCCAATAAAGAAACATTAGTGGTAGCAGGAGAACTTGTTATGGAAGCTGCAAAAAAAAATGGAGTTAAAATACTTCCAGTAGACTCCGAACATAGCGCTATATTTCAAAGTATTCAAGGAAACCAATTAAAATCAATTAAAAATATAATTTTAACTGCCTCAGGTGGACCTTTTAGAGGTAAAAAAATAAATGAATTAACGGGTATAACACCTAATGAAGCTTTAAAGCATCCTAATTGGTCTATGGGGAAGAAAATATCTATAGATTCAGCAACTCTTATGAATAAGGGGTTAGAGGTTATAGAAGCTAAGTGGCTGTTTGATGTTGATTATAACCAAGTAAAGGTTGTTGTACATCCGCAAAGTGTAGTTCATTCAGGAGTTGAATATGTTGACGGAAGTGTTATAGCTCAAATGGGTACACCAGATATGAGATTACCAATACAGTATGCATTGAATTACCCTAATAGAGAGGATCAAATAGCAGAATCACTAGATTTTTATAAAATGGGTCAACTAAACTTTGAAGAACCAGATATAGAAACGTTCAAATGTCTAAAATTAGCCTTTAAAGCAGGGGAAATTGGTAAGTTAATGCCTACAATCTTAAATGGGGCTAATGAAGCATGTGTTGATTTGTTCTTAAATAAAAGTATAGGATTTTTACAAATTGGAGATATAATAGAAGAAGCTATGAATAGATTTGATTATGACCAAGAATTAACTTTAGAAAATATAATTAGACTTGATAAAGAAGTTCGAGACTACATATATAAAAGCTATAAATAAGGAGGGTGTTATAAATTGTATTTTGTAATAGCGTTGTTAGCATTGGGGGTTCTTATAATAATACATGAGCTAGGTCATTTTATAATGGCTAAGGTAAATGGTGTAACAGTAGAAGAATTCTCTATAGGCATGGGTCCAAAACTTTTTGCTATAAATGGTGGGAAAACTCAGTATACAATAAGAATTCTTCCTATTGGTGGATACGTAAAAATGCATGGTGAAAGTGAAGAAGCAAATGATGAGGGAAGTTTTTCAAAGAAAAGCCCACTACAAAGAATAAGTATAATTTTAGCAGGGCCTATAATGAATTTAATACTTCCGATTATTATATACACAATAATTGCATTGAGTTATGGATATTCAACAACAGAAATAAAAGCAACTATACCTGATAGTCCAGCAGAAACTGCTAAAATACTATCAGGAGATAAAATAACTAAAATAAATGATAAAAAGGTAAGTACGTGGGAAGATTTATCCACTGAAATATATACATCTAAGGATTCAACATTAAAACTGGAAGTAAAGAGAAATGATTCAGTTAAAGAAATAAAACTTACTCCAGAACTAAATGCGGAAGAAAATAGATATATGATAGGTATAGAGCCTGCTAGGATTAATAAACCATCATTTGGTCAAAGTATAGTATATGGATTAGAAGAAACAAAATCAATTATAAAACAGACATTTACTGCACTAAAAACTTTGGTAACAGGAAAAGCGTCCTTTAAAACTGATGTTGGAGGACCGGTATCTATGATTAGAATATCAGGTGCAGCTGCTAAGGCTGGAATAGTTACTTTGTTAACATTAGTTGCATATATAAGTATTCAACTTGCTATATTTAATCTTATCCCCTTCCCAGCTTTAGACGGTGGATGGACACTATTATTATTAATAGAACTTATTTCAGGAAAAAAGGTTAATGATAAAATAGTTGGAACATTAAATTATATAGGATTTTCAATATTACTTCTTTTAATGTTTTTGGTTACAATTAAAGATATATTGTTTCCTATAAAATTATAGGGGTGAAATTTATGAAAAGAGCAGAAACTAAAAAAGTAAAAATAGGTAACATATATTTAGGGGGAGATGCACCAGTTAGTGTGCAATCTATGACAAATACAGATACAAGAGATGTAATTTCTACGGTAAGTCAAATAAAAGATTTAGAGAGTATGGGATGTGACATAATAAGATGTGCAGTTCCAGACATGGAAGCAGCTGATGCGATAAAAAACATAGTGAAGCAAATAAATATACCATTGGTGGCAGATATACACTTTGATTATAGGTTAGCATTAGAATCCATAAAAAATGGAGTATCAGCCTTAAGAATAAATCCAGGAAACATAGGTAGTAGAGATAGAATAGAGGCAGTGGCAAAAGCTGCAAAAGAAAGAAGAATACCTATAAGAATTGGAGTTAATAGTGGATCGTTAGAAAAAGATATATTATCAAAATATGGTAAACCTACACCAGAAGCTTTAGTGGAAAGCGCATTAAGAAATGTAGAAATACTAAACCAATTTGATTTTGATGATATAGTTATTTCAATAAAGTCATCAGATGTAATGACTATGGTAGAAAGTTATAAGTTAGCATCTATTAAAACTAAGTATCCTCTTCATTTAGGTGTTACAGAATCGGGTACAGTTTGGAGAGGAACTATAAAGTCAAGTGTAGGAATTGGAACTTTACTTTGTCAAGGAATAGGTGATACAATAAGAATATCTTTAACGGGTGATCCATTAGAAGAAATTAAAGTCGGAAAAGAAATTTTAAAATCTTGTGGATATTTAAAAGGTGGAATAGATTTTGTATCTTGTCCTACTTGTGGAAGAACTGAAATAGATTTAATAGGAATAGCAACTGAAGTAGAAAAAAAATTAGCCTCTTGTAATAAAAATATAAAGGTTGCAGTTATGGGATGCGTTGTAAATGGACCAGGGGAAGCTAAGGAGGCTGACATTGGTATTGCAGGTGGAAAAGGAGAAGGGCTAATTTTCAAAAAAGGCGTTATAATAAAAAAAGTAAAAGAAGATAAGTTGGTAGAAGAACTTATGAAAGAAATAGAAAATATGTAGGCAGTTGCCTACATATTTTTAGTTGTATAGGAGGAATTTTTGTGAGTATAGATATATTAGCACCAATAATAAAAAGCAACGATTCCTTAAAAGAAAATATTAAGGTAAATAGAATACAATACTTTAAGAATAGTGATACCTTAAGAATTGTTCTTAAATGTAAAATTGAAGTAGAAGAAACTTTGGATAAGGCAATAAGAGGTAGCGTAGAGAAAAATATAGGGAAATTTACTAATTTAGATATTGTATATTTTAAGGAATTAAAGAACGTGTCTATTGAGGATATATGTAAAAAGTATTGGATGGAATCAATAAGTACAATAGTTGAAAAATTACCTATAGCTAAAGAAGTGTTAACTAAGGGCATAAGAGAAGTAGATGAAAATAAAATAATAATAAAATATGGCAATGACTTTATGTGCAAGATGTTAAAAAATAAAAACCTTGATAAAATATTAAGCGAAAATATACAAGATATGTTCGGAGTGTCTTGTAAAACATTGGTTAAGTATGAGGAAAGTTTAAAATGTGAAGATTATGCACAAGAAAAACTAAAGGAAAATAATGAGTTAGTTAAACAAGTTATAGACAATATAAAAAATAATCCTACGCCGAAAACAAGCAATTTAAAATCTAATAGAGAAGAAAATAAATTTAACAAGGGTGGAAATAAGTCTCAATATATTAGAGAAAAAGATGATTCTAAGCCTAAAGATGAAAATATTCTATATGGAAATAGACAAATAACTGATGAAGTTTTAGATATTAGTACATTAGATGATTCTTCAGGAATAGCTACTATATGTGGTGATATATTTAAAACAGATGTAATAGAAACTAAGAATGGAACAGTTATATTTTCGTTTAGTATAACTGATTATAAGAGTTCAATAACGGTTAAATTTTTCCCTAAAAAGGATTTAGATGAACTTATAAATAATATAAAAAAGGGAACAAGGGTTAAGGTTAAAGGGGAATGCTCTTATGACATGTATTCTAGAGAAATAACTATAAAAGCTAGAAATATAGTTAAAGTAGAAAAAATTGAAAAGATGGATATAAGTGATGAAAAGAGAGTAGAGCTTCATTTGCATACTACCATGAGCAGTATGGATGCGGTAACACCAGCTTCAAAACTAATAGAAAGAGCAGCTAAATGGGGTCATAAAGCTATAGCAATAACAGATCATGGAGTTGTTCAGGCATATCCAGAGGCTATGGATGCAGGTAAAAAGCATGGAATAAATATTATATATGGAGTGGAAGGGTATCTAGCTAATAATGGAACACCTATAGTATTAAAGGATAAAGGACAAAAATTAGATGATACTTATGTGGTTTTTGATATAGAGACAACGGGATTTTCTAATCAAAATGATAATATTATAGAAATAGGTGCCGTTAAAATACAAGAAGGAAAGATAATAGATAGATTTAGTAAGTTTGTAAATCCACAAAGACCTATACCAGCTAAGATTGTTGAGCTTACTAGTATTACAGATTCAATGGTTGAAAATGAAGAAACTATTGATATTGTACTTAAAGAGTTTTTGGATTTTACAGGTGATAGTGTAGTGGTTGCACATAATGCAGCTTTTGATACATCATTTATAAGAAAAAATTGTAAAGATTTAAATTTAGAATTTAATAATTCAGTTATGGATACGTTACCTCTTGCTAGGTTTTTATATCCGGAGCTAAAGAGATTTAAATTAAATACAATAGCTAAATATTTAGGAATATCATTAGAAAATCATCATAGAGCAGTGGATGATGCTGAGGCTACTGCAGGTATTCTACTTCATTCTTTCAATATACTTAAGGATGATAAAGATATTCATGATTTGACTACTCTAAATGAATATTTCCTGAGAAATATTGATGTGAAAAAATTGCCTTTATATCATATTATTATTTTAGCTAAAAATCAAACAGGTATTAAAAATCTATATAAATTAATATCGGAAGCTCACCTGGATAATTTTTTTAAAAAACCACGATTCCCTAAAACTCTTATTGAAAAATATAGGGAAGGACTTATAATTGGGTCTGCATGTGAAAGTGGAGAGTTGTATAAAGCTATTTTAGAAAATGTAGAGGACGAAGACATTGAAAAGATAGTTGAATTCTATGATTATTTAGAAATTCAGCCTATAGATAATAATATGTTTTTAGTTAGAGAACAAAAGGTTAAGGATACAAAGGAATTACAAAATATTAATAAAAGAATATATGAATTAGGAAGAAAGTATGATAAAAAGGTTGTAGCAACATGTGATGTTCATTTTTTAGAAGAGAGAGATGAAATTTTTAGAAGAATTATAATGGCTGGACAGGGGTTTAGTGATGCAGATAATCAGCCACCATTATATTTAAGAACAACAAATGAAATGCTTAAAGAATTTTCTTATTTAGGGGAAGATATAGCAAAAGAGGTAGTAATAACAAATACCAACGCGATTGCAGATATGATGGAGCCAGTAAAGCCTATACCCGATGAGACATTTCCACCAAAAATTGATGGAGCTGAAGAGGATATAAGAGATATGACAATGGCAAAAGCTTATTCAATGTATGGAGATCCTCTTCCAGAGGTTGTTCAAAAGAGAGTAGATAAGGAACTTAATTCTATTATAAACAATGGATATGCGGTACTTTATCTTATAGCACACAAACTAGTAGCAAAATCACTTGAGGATGGATATTTAGTTGGATCAAGAGGATCAGTTGGATCTTCATTAGTTGCAACTATGACTGATATAACAGAAGTTAATGGATTGCCACCACACTATGTTTGTGAAAAATGCAAAACTAGTGAATTTATATTAGATGGTTCTGTAAGCTCAGGTGCAGATCTTCCAAGTAAACAATGTCCTAATTGCGGAGAGGATTATAAAAGAGATGGTCATGATATACCATTTGAAACTTTCTTAGGATTTGAAGGGGATAAAGAGCCAGATATAGATCTTAATTTTTCAGGAGAATATCAAGCCGTTGTTCATAAATATACAGAAGTTTTATTCGGAAAAGGATTTGTATTTAAAGCAGGAACAATTGGTACTGTGGCAGAGAAAACTGCATATGGATTTGTAAAAAAATACTTAGATGAAAGAGGAAAAATAGTTCCTCAAGCTGAAATAGAAAGACTTACTCTAGGTTGTACGGGAATAAAAAGAACTACAGGACAACATCCAGGGGGAATAATGGTTGTACCTAGAGATAATGAAATATTTAATTTTTGTCCAATACAGCATCCAGCAGATGATAATACTACAGATATTGTAACTACACATTTTGATTATCACTCTATAAGTGGTAGACTTTTAAAATTAGATATACTAGGGCATGATGATCCCACAGTGTTAAGAATGCTCCAGGACTTGACAGGATTAGATCCTAAAACAATACCATTAAATGATGATAAGGTATTAAGTCTATTTATTAAACCTGATGCATTAGGGGTTACCAGGGAAGAACTAAATTGTGAAGTAGGTACTTATGGATTGCCTGAATTTGGTACTAAATTTGTTAGGCAAATGCTTGTAGATACTCAACCTAAAACTTTTTCAGATCTTGTTAGAATATCGGGATTATCACATGGAACTGACGTATGGCTTAACAATGCTCAGTACTTTATAAAAGAGGGATATACAACACTAAAAGATTGTATTGCAACTAGAGATGATATAATGGTTTATTTGATATATAAGGGCGTACCACCAAAAACCGCCTTTACAATAATGGAAAAAGTAAGAAAAGGTAAAGGACTTAAGGATGAAGATGTGGCAGTAATGAAGGAAAATGATGTGCCGGATTGGTACATAGAATCATGTAGAAGAATAAAATACATGTTCCCTAAAGGTCATGCTGTTGCTTACGTTATGATGGCTGTAAGAATAGCTTATTTCAAGGTGTATTATCCAGAAGCATATTATGCAACGTATTTTACTGTAAGAGCTGATGATTTTGATGCAGATTTAATAGTAAAAGGCGAGGAAATTGTGAAACAAAAAATGGAAGAAATAAGTGCTATGGGAAATGATATTACACAAAAAGATAAAGGATTACTTACAGTTCTTGAAATTTCCTATGAGATGTATAAAAGAGGAATAAAGTTTTTAAAGGTGGATCTTTATAAATCAAATGCAACAAAATTTTTAATAGAAAAAGATGGAATAAGGCCTCCACTAAGTGCTTTGCAAGGAGTTGGGGTAAACGCAGCTAAAAGTATAGAGGAAGTTAGAGAGAATGGAGAATTTATATCTAAAGAAGATTTAAGACTTAGGGCAAGAGCAACGAAAACAGTAATAGAGACATTAAGTAATCATGGATGCTTAAATGGAATGTCTGAGACTAACCAGCTTAGCTTATTTTAATTTTTGAAATTCTCTTGTAATATAGGAGTTAGTATGTTAAAATACATATGTAACATACTAATAAACGAGGCATACAAAAGAGTGGGTCTTAAAACCCGCTCTTTCTATTTGTTAGAAACGCAACTTAAATAGAAGTTGCGTTTTTCGTTAATTATCTTATAAATTTAAATCTATTTATATATAATTACTTCTAAATGTGTAACACTATATTTAAGGAGGGATAAAGATGAAAAAAGAAGAATTATCAACTTCATTAGAAGGGTTAATAAAACCTGTTGTAGAAGAACTTGGATATGAACTTTATCATTTAGAATATGTAAAGGAAGATAGGGATTATTATTTAAGAGTATATATAGAAAAAGAAGAAGGTATAGGCCTTAGTGATTGTGAAAAAACAAGTAGAGCTTTAAGTGATGTTTTAGACGAGAAAGATCCTATAACAGAGGCATATTATTTGGAAATTTCATCACCAGGAATAAATAGATTTTTACACACATCAAAACATTTAGCTAATAGTATTGAAAAAACAGTATTAGTTAAACTAAATAAGAGCCTTAATAGTAAGAAAACTTATAAAGGTATATTAAAATCTTTTGATGATATGCATGTAAATCTACAATTAGAAGATAATACTGAGATAAATATTGATAGAGATAGTATAAAGTCTATAAATATAGAAGCATTTTAATAGGGGAGATTTAGAAGGAGGTTAACAAAAATGAACGAGGAATTTATAGGTGCATTGAGAGAAATAGTTAAGGAAAAAGGAATAAGCGAAGAGTTAATATTTCTTACATTAGAGGATGCACTTATAGCTGCATATAAGAAAAATTATTCTAAAAGTGCAGCTCAAAACGTTAGAGTAAGTATGTGTAGAGAAACTGGGGATATAAAAGTATTTTCTCAAAAAGAAGTTGTAGAAGAAGTTTACGACGATGTTATAGAAATTAGTGAAGAAGATGCAAAGAAAATAAGCCCAAGATATGAATTAAACGACATAGTTGAAATAGAAGTTACTCCAAGAAACTTTGGAAGAGTTGCAGCACAACTTGCAAAACAAGTAGTAGTGCAAAGAATAAAGGAAGCTGAAAGAAATATAATATATAATGAGTTTATAGAAAAAGAGTATGATATAATAACAGGTATTATAAGCAGAAAAGATAAAAACAATGTATATATTGATCTTGGAAAAATAGAGGCTTCACTGGGACCAAATGAGCAAATACCAGGAGAAGAATACACTTTTAATGATAAACTTAAGTTATACATAGTTGAGGTTAAAAATACAACTAAAGGAGCTCAAGTTATAGTGTCAAGAACTCATCCAGGTCTTGTTAAGAGATTATTTGAGCTAGAAGTTCCAGAAATATATGAGGGAATAGTTGAAGTTGATAGTATTGCAAGAGAAGCTGGATCAAGAACTAAGATATCAGTTCATTCAAATGATGAAACTATAGACCCTATGGGAGCATGTGTTGGACCAAAGGGATCAAGAGTTCAAAACATAGTTAATGAACTTAGAAATGAAAAGATTGATATAATAAAATGGAGCAAGTTACCAGAAGAGTATATTGCAAATGCATTAAGTCCAGCAAAAGTGCTAGATGTAACTGTAGATGAAGAAAATAAATCTGCTAGAGTAATAGTAGATAATAATCAATTATCTTTAGCTATAGGTAAAGAAGGTCAAAATGCTAGATTAGCGGCTAAGCTTACTGGATGGAAAATAGATATAAAAAGTAAGTCTCAAGTCGAAGAATAATTCCCTTAGAGAGGTGAAGTTTAATGAAGGTTAGAAAAATACCTCAAAGAATGTGTAACGGATGTATGGAGATGAAATCCAAAAAAGAACTCATAAGAATAGTTAGAAGCCCAGAAGGAATAGTCTCTGTAGATTTGACAGGTAAAAAGCCAGGAAGAGGGGCTTATATATGCAAAAGCGAAGAATGTTTAGAGAAAGCATTTAAAACAAAAAGATTAAATAGAAATCTTCAAACTACTATAGACGAAGATATATATGCTTCTTTAAAGGATGAGATAAAAAATGGATAAACGTTTCTTTAGTTTTCTAGGTCTCACTAAAAAATCTGGAAATTTAGTCGATGGATATAATAAGTGTGAAGAGTATATAAAAAGAAGTATACCTAAGTTATTTATAATGTCTAAAGATCTTGCAGAAAATTCCAGGGAAAAATTTTTGAGATTTTGTGATAATAATAATATACCAGTTATAGATGGACTGGATAAAGAAGAATTAGGCTATGCAATAGGGAAATCAGAAATTAAAATCATTTGTGTAAAAGATGAGAATATGGCTGAAAAACTACTGCAATTAAGTAAAAGCCTATAGGTCGTAACAAGCTAAATAATAATAAAAAAATTAATTATTATAAATTTAAGCTTGATTAAGGGACATATAAGTTAATAAAATTATTTTATAACTTATGGTCATCGTATAAAATTTACCGGGGGTGAATAGATTATGTCAAAAATAAGAGTATATGAATTAGCAAAAGAATTAGAGGTTTCAAGTAAGGACCTTATAAATCTTCTAATGGATGAATTCAGTATAGAAGTAAAAAACCATATGAGCGTAATTGAAGAAGAAGATGCGGAGTTAATAAAAGAATTAGTAATCGAAAACAAGAAAAATGAAGGTGACAAAAAAGGCATCGTAGAAGAATATGAAGAGATGATCTGCGAAGAGGTTAATTCTGTTAAGATTAAAAAAGTTAAAAAGAATCAGAATAAAGAAACTGTAAATAAGCAAAAAGATGAAACTTTAGAAGAAGAACCTATAGAAATAGAAATGGGCGAAACAATATTAGTAAAAGATTTTGTTGAGAAGTTAAATCAACCTCAAGCTGAAGTTATTAAAGCTTTAATATTTGCTGGAGTTATGGCAAACTTAAATCAAGAAATAGATTTTGCAACTGCAGAAAAGGTTGGAGAAAAGTTTAATGCTGTATTAGTAAAACCAGATGAAGAAGAATCTGTTAAACTTGAATCAGATGAAGAAGAATTGGTTGATGAAGAAAACTATGAGAAGAGACCTCCTATAGTTACAGTTATGGGACACGTTGACCATGGTAAAACTTCTTTACTTGATGCAATAAGAAAGGCTCAAGTAACTTCAACAGAAGCAGGTGGTATAACTCAACATATTGGAGCTTATACTGTAGATGTAAAGGGAGAAAAGGTTACTTTCTTAGATACTCCAGGACATGAAGCTTTCACAGCTATGAGAGCACGTGGAGCTCAAGTTACAGATATAGTTATATTAGTTGTAGCAGCAGATGATGGAATAATGCCTCAAACTAAAGAAGCGATTAATCACTGTAAGGCAGCTAATGTTCCAATGATAGTTGCAATAAATAAAATGGATAAAGAGGGTGCAAACCCAGATAGAGTTAAACAAGAATTAACTGAATTTGGTTTAGTAGCTGAAGATTGGGGTGGATCAACAATATGTGTTCCAGTATCAGCAAGAAGCAAAGAAGGAATAGATACTCTTCTTGAAATGATTGCATTAACAGCTGAAATAGAAGAATTAATAGCTAATCCTAATAGAAAAGCTAAAGGTACTGTTATAGAAGCTAAACTTGACAAAGGTAGAGGTCCAGTTGCATCTTTACTAGTTCAAAACGGAACATTAAATGTTGGAGACTCTATATTAGTAGGATCTACATATGGTAGAATAAGAGCTATGTTAGATGATAAAGGAAATAGAATCAAATCAGCAGGTCCATCTATACCAGTAGAAATATTAGGATTATCTGATGTTCCAGCAGCTGGAGATAGATTCAATGTTGTTAAGGATGAGAAAACAGCAAGAAACATGGCTGACACAAGAAAAGATAAAATAAAAGAAGATCACTTTAGAAGTTCAAATAGAGTATCTCTTGAAGACCTATACAGCCAAATTCAAGAAGGTAAGGTTAAAGAACTTGCAATAATAGTTAAAGCAGATGTTCAAGGTTCTGTTGAAGCTATAAAAGCATCTCTTGAAAAATTATCAACTGATGATATAAAGGTTAGAGTTATACATGGCGGAGTAGGAGCTATAACAGAAACAGATGTAACATTAGCAACTGCATCTAATGCAATAGTTATAGGATTTAATGTTAGACCTGATTCTAATGCAACAGTTGTAGCAGACAGAGAAGGTGTTGATTTAAAATCTTACAGAATAATATATGATGCAATTGAAGATGTTAAATCAGCTATGATAGGTCTTCTAGATCCAGACTTAAAAGAAGTTGTTCTTGGTAGTGTAGAAGTTAGACAAATATATAAAATATCTAACGTTGGAACAATTGCTGGATGTTATGTATTAAATGGAAAAGTAACAAGAAACAGTAGTGTAAGAGTAGTAAGAGACGGTATAGTTATATTTGAATCAACTCTTGCATCATTAAAGAGATTTAAAGATGATGCTAAAGAAGTAAACTCAGGATATGAGTGTGGATTAAGCATTGAAAAATTCAACGATCTTAGAGAAGGCGACATAGTAGAAGCTTTCATTATGGAAGAAGTTGAACGAAAAGAGCTTTAAAAAGCTTTAAAAAGGAGAGATTCTTTTGGCTAATTATAGAAGTGGAAGAATAAATGAAGAAGTAAAAAAAGAGTTAAGCCAAATCATAAGATGTGAAGTTAAGGATCCTAGACTTACAGCAATGATAAGCATAACTCAAGTTGAAGTAACCAAAGATTTAAAATATGCAAAAGTATATGTAAGTATCTTTGGAAGTGAAGAAGAGAAGGAAACTTGTCTTGACATATTAAAAAGCTCTAAAGGATTCATAAGAAAACAATTAGGTAGTAGAGTTAAATTAAGACATGTGCCTGAATTAATTATAGAACTAGATAATTCCATAGAACATGGAATGCATATAGAGTCTTTAATTAATAAAATAAAGGAGAATAAGTAAATATGGAAAATGTGGTAAAAGCGATAAACAAGTTTAAAAATATAGCTATAACTTACCACACTTCACCAGATGGAGATGCTCTAGGGAGTGCGTTAGCACTTCTTAGGGCATTAAAAAAATACGGAAAAAATCCATATATAGTTTCTAAGGATACTATAGGCAAGGATTTTGCTTATTTAAATTTTGAAAATGACATAAAAGGTGAAGTTGTAGAAGTTAAAGATGAAACAGAATGTCTTATAACAGTTGATTGTGGAAACGTTGAAAGGCTTTCAGGAGATTTTGATTTTGAAAATAAAAAATATTTTGTTATAAATATAGATCATCATTTATCAAATGATAAATTTGGGGATATAAATTATGTTGATACAAGTGCAGCAGCAACGGCGGAAATAATTTATAAATTGATAAAAAATATGAATATAGATATAGATAAAGATATAGCAAGTTGTTTGTATACATCGCTGTTAACAGATACAGGTTGTTTTAAACATTCAGGTACAAGTAAAACTACTCATGAAATTGCAGGTGAGTTAATTTCTACTGGGATAGATTTTACAAATATCAGAAGAGAATTATTTGAGAATAAATCTAAAAATAAAATACAGTTATATGGTAAGGTTATAAATAATTTAGAATTTTTAAATGACGATAAATTATGTATTATGACATTAACAATGGATATGTTAAAGGAGTTAAATTTAGAAGGTGAAGACACTTCAGATGTACTTTCATTAGCTTCTCAAATAAATACAGTCGAAGTTGTGGTTCTACTAAAAGAGACAGAAGAAAAAATTAAAGTTAGCTTAAGAGCAAAAAATTACTTTGATGTTAGAAATATAGCGGAACAATTTAATGGTGGTGGGCATATTAAAGCTTCAGGATGTGCTATAGCAGATGTTAAGTTAAATGAAGCTAAAAATAAAATTGTAGAAGCCATAAATAAGGTGGGGTTTAGATAAACAATGAATGGAATAATTAATGTATATAAACCAGAAGGGATTACATCATTTGATGTAGTTAGAGTTATTAAAAAAGTAGCTAATACTTCAAAGGTTGGGCATACAGGAACATTAGATCCGTTAGCTAAAGGAGTATTGCCAATATGTATAGGAAAAGGTACAAAACTTGTTGATTATATTATGGAAGGCAATAAAGTATATAAGGCTCAACTGAAATTAGGAGAAATAACAGATACATATGATAGAGAAGGTAAAATATTAGAAAGTAAAAGTTATTCTAATTTAACTGAAAAAAAAATAATAGAAGTTATGAGCTCTTTTAAAAAGCAATATGATCAAATCCCCCCTATGTATTCTGCTCTAAAAGTCAATGGACAAAGATTATATGACTTAGCTAGAAAAGGCATAGAGGTTGAGAGAAAAGGAAGACCTGTAACAATATATGAAATGGAAATATTAAATATAGATATTCCTTTTGTTAATTTTAGAGTAAAATGTTCTAAAGGCACATATATTAGAAGTATTTGCTATGATATAGGTGAAGAATTAGGATGCGGTGCATATATGACCAAACTAGAAAGAGAGGCATCCGGTACATTTAACATAGAAAATTCTATAAAACTAGAAAATTTAACATGTGATAATTTTTCAGAGAATTTAATTTCAATGGAGGATGCACTTAAAAGCTATGATTCTATTAGTGTAAACAATAATTTTTCTAAATTGTTGATTAATGGGGTTAGCATTATGGATAAAAGGGTTTATAATGAAAATATAAGAGAAAATAAAATATATAAGGTTTATAATGAGGAAGAAAATAAATTCTTGGGTCTTGGACAAAAGTTACCCAAAGGATTTAAAATAATAAAGTTATTGTTATAGGGGTAGTTAACATGGTTATAGTTGAAAAAGTTTTAGCTAATGATTTTAAAGAAGGAATATATATTGCATTGGGGAGTTTTGATGGTCTACATATAGGACATAGAGCATTAATTGATAAAATTAATGAAAAAGCAAAAGAAAAAAAATGCAAAAGTATGGTATATACTTTTAAAAATCATCCTTTGACTACTATAAATAAGGAAAAGGCTCCAAAGCTTATAATAAACAATGAAACAAAGGTTAGATTGCTTGAAAAGCTAGGAATAGATTATGCGGCATTTATAGATTTTGATGAAAAATTTATGAAAATGACCTCTGAGGAATTTATTGAAAATTTGGTTAAAACATTTAATGTCAAGGGAATAGTTGTAGGATTCAACTATAGATTTGGATATAAGAATTTGGGAGATACAGAATTACTACAAAAATTAAGTTGTAAATTTGACTTTGAGCTTATAATTATAGATGCTCTAATGGATGGAAATGATGTAATAAGCAGTTCATTAATAAGATATCTTATAAGGAATGGTCATGTAGATATATCAAACAAGTATCTAATGGAACCATTTTTAATGAAGGGTGTAATTATAAATGGTAAAAAGTTGGGGAGGACATTGGGATTTCCTACAGCAAATCTAAATTACAATAAAAATTCAGTGGTCCCTAAACAAGGTATATATTACACAAATGTAAAATATAATAAGAGAATTTTTAAAGGAATTACCAATATAGGGTATAATCCTACTGTAAATGGACAACAATTAACTATAGAAACGTTTATATTAGATTTTGATGAAGAAATATATGGAGAAACCATAGAAGTATATTTTATAAATAAATTTAGAGATGAAATAAAGTTTTCGTCTTTAGAGGAGTTAATAAGTCAATTGAAAATAGATGAGGCTTACGCTAGAAGTAAAGAAATATGTATAAAATAATAAAAAAATAATTTACAATGCATATTTAGTTTGATATAATAACCGTTGAAGAACCTATATCTAAGTTTTAAGAATGCCAACTTAATTCTTGGACTTAGGGGATAATATTTTGGAGGTGTTTTATACAATGATGGATAAAGCAAGAAAACAAGAGATAATGGACACATATGCAAGACATGAAGGAGATACAGGTTCTCCAGAAGTGCAAATAGCTTTATTAACAGAAAGAATAAACTATTTGACAGACCATTTAAGAACTCACAAGAAAGATCATCACTCAAGAAGAGGATTATTCAAAATGATAGGACAAAGAAGAGGTCTTCTAAACTACCTAACAAAGCAAGATATAGAAAGATACAGATCTATAATTGAAAAATTAGGATTAAGAAGATAATTTACTTAGAGCGGATTTTTCCGCTCTATTATTTTAAGAAATTAATAATTAAGAAAAATATGTTAATACTAACATATTATTAATAAAATTCGAGAGGAGGTCGTGTTATGCATCATACACTTGAAACTGTAGTTGCAGGTAGACCTATAAAAGTAGAATACGGAAAAGTAGGTATGCTTTCTAATGCAGCAATAATGATGAGCTATGGCGATACTGTTATATTAGTTAACGTAAATTCTTCTGAAAAGCCAAGAGATGGTATAGATTTTTTCCCATTAAGCGTTGAATATGAAGAAAGACTATATTCCGTTGGTAAAATACCAGGAGGTTTTATAAAAAGAGAGGGTAGACCTTCAGAAAAGGCCATATTAAATGGAAGAGCTATAGATAGACCTTTAAGACCGTTATTCCCTAAAGGATATAGAAATGATGTTCAAGTTGTTTGTACTGTTGTGTCAGTAGAAAACGACAACCTTCCTGAAATATTAGCTATTAATGCTGCATCAATGGCATTAAGTATATCAAGTATTCCTTTTGTAGATCCAGTAGGAACAGTTTCAGTAGGATTAATAGATGGAGAGTTTATATTAAATCCAACTACAGAACAAAGAGCAAAAAGCTCTATGGCATTAACTGTTTGTGCAACAAGAGAAAAAATTATGATGATTGAAGCAAATGGAGATGAAATAGCTGAGGATACAATGTATGAGGCTATAATGTTTGCATTTAAAGAATGTCAGAAGTTAGTTGATTTCCAATATGAAGCTATTGAGAAATTTGGAAAGAAAAAAGCTAAATTCGAAGTTCATGCAGTAAGCGAAGAATTAGAAAAAGAAGTTAGAGATTTTGCTTTCGATATGATAAAAGAAGCTATGTATATAATAGATAAAGATGTTAGAAATGAAGCAATGGATAATGTTAAAGAGAAGATAAAAGAGAACTTTAACGAAAAGTATCCAGATGATTCGTCAGATATATCAGATGTTGTATATAAAATTCAAAAAGAAACAGTAAGAAATATGATTTTAAAAGAAAAAAGACGTCCAGATGGTAGAGAGTTCAATCAAATAAGACCTATAAGCTGTGAAGTTTCATTACTTCCTAGAACTCATGGAACAGGACTATTTACTAGAGGATTAACTCAGGTTATGACTGTTGCAACTTTAGGTGCTATTGGGGATGTTCAAATTATAGATGGAATAGGTGAAGAAGTATCTAAGCGATATATGCATCATTATAATTTCCCAGCTTATAGTGTTGGAGAGGTTAGACCGTTAAGAGGTCCTGGAAGACGTGAAATTGGTCATGGAGCATTAGCAGAGAAAGCTTTAGAACCACTAATACCATCAGAAGAGGAATTTCCATATACAATAAGACTTGTGTCAGAAGTATTAAGTTCAAATGGGTCAACATCTCAGGCAAGTGTTTGTGGAAGTACGTTAGCATTACTTGATGCAGGGGTTCCAATAAAGAGACCAGCAGCTGGAATAGCCATGGGACTTGTTACAAGTGAAGATTTATCACAAGAGGAAATTTTAACAGATATACAAGGTATAGAGGATTTCTTTGGAGATATGGACTTTAAGGTTGCAGGAACTGAAAAGGGAATAACAGCTATACAGGTTGATACAAAGTTAAAAGGATTATCTAATAACAGTGTTAAAATCAGTATAGAAAAAGCTAGAGATGCTAGATTATTCTTACTTGAAAAAATGAAACAATGTATACCAACTACTAGAGAAGAAGTTTCTTTATATGCACCTAAGACTTTTACTATAATTATAGAACCAGATAAGATAAGAGATGTAATAGGTGTGGGTGGAAAGACTATTAATAAAATAATAGCTGAAACTGGAGTTAAAATTGATATAAAAGAAGATGGAAAAGTGTTTGTAACAGCAGTAGATTCTGCAAGTGGAAAGCAAGCAATTAAAATTATAGATGATTTAACTAGAGAAGTTAAAGCAGGAGAAATATACCTAGGAAAAGTAATTAAGATAGCAACTTTTGGTGCTTTTGTTGAGATACTTCCTGGTAAAGAAGGATTAGTTCATATATCTAAACTTGATGTTAACAGAGTTAACAAAGTAGAGGATATTGTATCAGTAGGGGATGAAATTTTAGTTAAGGTTACAGAAGTAGATTCTCAAGGGAGAATTAACTTATCTAGAAAAGATGCCATAAAAGATGATGAAGCTGAAACAAAAGAGGATAACAACTAAAATAGAAGGGCATAGCAATGCCTTTTTATTTTTTTATATTATGGAGGAATTTATATTTATGTACAATGTATTTAAGCTAAATAATGGGTTAAGAGTTGTGGTAGAAAATATAGATTATATTAATTCAGTAAGTGTTGGATTATGGGTAGAAAATGGGTCAAGAAATGAAAGTAAATATAATAATGGTATATCACATTTTATAGAACATATGTTTTTTAAAGGAACTGACAATAGAACTGCTAAGGAATTAGCAGAAGTTATTGAGAATGTTGGAGGGCAATTGAATGCCTTTACTGGTAAAGAGGCAACATGCTATTATATAAAGGCATTAAATAGTCATTTAGATTTAGCGTTAGATGTACTATCAGATATGATGTTCAATAGTATATTTAGTGAGGAAGAAATAGAAAAAGAAAAAAGTGTTGTAATAGAAGAAATAAATATGGGTGAGGATTCACCAGAAGAAGTTTTATCTGATTTACATAGTCACTGTGTTTGGGGAGAAGATTCAATATCTTACCCAGTATTAGGAACAGAGGACACAGTAAAATCTTTTAATCAAGATATGATTAAAGAGTACATAAAAAATCATTATACACCAGATAAAACTGTGATATCAATTTGTGGAAATGTTAAACAATATAATATAGAGCAACTAATAGAAAAATATTTTTCAAACTGGAAGTGTGATAATAAGCAACTGGTTATTTATTCTGCACCCCCTATATTAAAGCAAGTTGAATATAGAGAAAAGCCTATTGAACAGGTTCATCTTTGCTTGGGATTAAAGGGAATTCCTATAGGGCATGATGATGTATACTCATTACTTCTTATAAATAATGTCTTTGGTGGTACTGTATCTTCACGTCTATTTCAAAAGGTAAGAGAAGAATTAGGACTCTGTTATAGTATATATTCATATAGTTCTTCCTATATTAACACAGGTGTATTAAATATATACACAGGTGTATCACCTAAATATGTTTACGATACAATAAATGTTATAAAAAAAGAAGTAGAGGATTTTTGTAAGAATGGAGTTAATGAATTTGATTTATCAATAGCTAAAGAACAAATAAAAGGAAATTATATTTTAGGATTAGAAAGCACAAGCAGTAAAATGTTTGCCAATGGACGTTCTATAATGTTTTTAAATAAAATATACACTCCTGACGATATAATACATAAAATAGATTGTATAAATAAGGATAGTTTAACGAATATAATGAATGAAACATTTAATAAGGGAATATACAATTGTTCATTAGTGGGTAAAAATCTAAACTTAGAAAAACTGAATTCGATTATATAAAAATCCTTTGTAATAATAGTATGTTTATGTATCATATATTGAAATATAAGCATAGTATTAGGAGGATTATAATGGAGGAAAATACAAGATATTTTAGTGAATTAGAAAGGTTTGAGATAATAAATATTAACGATGGAGAAAAGTACAATTATTTAAGCAACAATGATCTTGTTATAGATGATGAGGGAAATTTCAAGTTGCTTATTATAAATAATAATCAAAGTAAGTTTAGCTTTTTTAATAATAGTGAATTTTTAGAAATACCTTGGGAATATGTCAAAAAGATTGGGGTAAGAACTATAATAGTAGATATAGAGGATAATTTAATGAAAAGAAATAAACTTTAAACATTCAAGGGGGATGAAAAATGAAAGTACTGATTCAAAAATTTGGAGGAACATCTGTATCAACTAAGGAAAGAAGAACTAGGGTAGTAGAAAAAGTTAAAAAAGCTATTGAAGATGGGTTTATGCCTGTAGTTGTTGTATCGGCTATGGGAAGAAAGGGTGAACCTTATGCAACGGATACGTTGTTATCTTTAATAGACAATGAATTTAAAAATACTAATCTGCAATCTGCAGACTTATTACTAAGCTGTGGAGAAATCATAAGTTCTGTAATTATGAGCAATGAGCTTTTTGATTCTAATATAAAAGCACTACCTTTAACAGGAGGTCAGGCTGGTATAATTACAAATGAAAATTTTGGTGATGCAGAAATATTAGAGGTAAAGACTGACAATATAACTAAAATACTAAGAGATGGAATTGTACCGGTAGTAACTGGGTTCCAAGGATGTACAGATAAAGGGTGCTTTACAACTTTAGGAAGAGGTGCTAGTGATTTCACAGCTGCAGTGTTAGGTGTTGCTCTTAAGGCTAAAGAAATACAGATATATACTGATGTTGATGGTATAATGACGGCAGATCCTAGAATAGTTAAGAGTGCGAATTTAATAGACACAATTAGCTATAACGAGGTGTTCCAATTTGCAGATCAAGGAGCCAAGGTAATACACCCAAGAGCTGTAGAAGTAGCAATGAGGGGAAATATTCCTTTAGTTATAAAGAACACCATGTCAGAATCTAAGGGAACTCTTATAAATAGTATAGGAGATGAAAAATCAAATTCAATTCTTACAGGAATAACTCATATGGGAAATAGAGTTCAAATAAATATATTAAGACAAAATAATAAGGACAATGAAAATGTCGATAAGTTACTTGATATATTAGCAGAAAATCATGTGAGTTTAGATCTTATAAATATATTTCCTAGGCAACAAGTCTTCACAATAGATAATAAAGACTTTAAACAGGTTGATGACATAATGAAAAAGTTAAATATAATTTATGAGAGTATAAGTAATTGTAGTAAGTTATCTATAATTGGATCCAGAATGAAGGGTATACCAGGAGTTATGGCTAAAATCTTAAAGTCTTTAAAAGATGAAAATATAGAGGTTTTACAAACTGCAGATTCTCATACAACAATATGGTGTTTAATATATAGTGATTCTATAGAGAAAGCTATAAATGTTATTCATAAAAGTTTTATGCCATAGTATAATACTCTTACTATATGAACAAACTAAGTTTATATAGGAGGGGTAATTATGTGTAATGATTCAAATAGAGAAAGAGATGAAGAGAATAATAAAGAAAATCAGGAGTTAAAGTCAATAAAAGAATTAGGAACAACTAATTTGGTGGATAATGATAGTGATAAAATACAAATTTTGCCTATTATAGGACAAATAGAAGGGCATATAGTATTGCCACCTCAAAGTAAAACTACAAAGTATGAGCATATAATACCTCAACTTGTAGCTATGGAACAAAGTAAAAGGGTAAAAGGTATTTTAATTATGTTAAATACTGTTGGGGGAGATATAGAAGCTGGGCTTGCTATTTCAGAGATGATAAGAAGTTTAAGCAAACCTACGGTATCGTTAGTTATTGGTGGTGGCCACTCAATAGGAGTTCCTCTTGCTACAGCTGCTAGATATTCATTTATATCTCCATCTGCTACCATGATTGTACATCCTATAAGGATGAATGGACTTGTGGTTGGTGCACCTCAAACTTTTGCATATTTTAATAAAATGCAAGAAAGAATAGATGAATTTATAGTGAGAACTTCAAAAATAAATAGAAATAGACTAAAAAATCTTATGATGCAAACTGATGAATTAATGAATGATACAGGAACAATACTTATTGGAGAAGATGCTGTAAAAGAAGGTCTTATAGATGAAGTTGGTGGAGTAAAAGAAGCTTTAAATAAGCTCAATGAATTTATAGAAGATATAAATCAAAATTAAACCATAGGCTTAACCTATGGTTTAATTTTGTCACAAATAAAAAAGGATATTATTTCAACATGTAGAAATAATTAAGGGTGAGGTGAAGATTGTGGTAAAGAAAAAGAAAAAAAAACCTTCATCTAATTCATTAATTGAAAACAATGAAATAAGAGGCATTTTTGCTATAGCATTAGGAATAATATTTTCTATTGCTATGTTTCATAGTAGTGGAGGGTCTTTAATAGTTTTTATAAGGGGAGTACTAATTGCTTTAATAGGAATTGGTGGATATTTAATTCCATTTTACTTGATTTTTTATGGATTTGCCCTTATTACTAAGAAAAAATTAAGCAACATTATTGATAATAGATTTTATTTTATGGTTGGAATTCTTATAAATACACTTGCATTTATACAGTTAATTAATAATGATTTATATTTTTATGATGGATTTTCAAGAGGATTAAGTATATTGGTAAAGGGACAAGAAACATTTCATGGTGGAATTTTAGGAATGATTATAAGTTATCCAATATATAAATTATTAGGAGTAGCAGCATCTTATGTACTTTATATTGCAGTATATATAGTAGCACTGATAATAGTATTTGATTTTTCACTGTATGATATAGGAAGTAACTTTAAAAGCAAAGTTAATTCCAATATTGGAGAAAGAAAATCAGGGCTCGGAAAAAATAAGGGTGACGTCAAACCTGTTATAGAAGCAGAAAATAATAATTTGCAAAAAGAAGATTTTTTAAATGGTGTAAATAATAAAATAAAAATATTGGATTTTATGAAAAACTCAAGCATTCTAGATGAGGAAGCTTTGGATAAAAAAGAAGAAAGTCCAGAAATGATTATTGACGGTAATAATTCAAATAATGAGAGTAAAAGATCCAATAAGAAAAAAGGAAATATTGAAGAATCTATAAAGGAAGAAATAAGTCATGAACTTAATTCTAAATTAGTGACTAATAATTTTGATGAAATTGAATATAAAATGCCAAGTTTAGAATTTTTGAATGAAAATACAATGGCTCAAATGAACAAAGAAGACAAAAAAGAGCTATTAACTAATGCTTCCAAACTAGAGGAAACATTGAATTGTTTTGGTGTTGAAGCCAAAGTATTACAAGTTATAAAAGGACCATCTGTTACTAGATTTGAACTACAGCCGAGTGCAGGAGTTAAAGTTAGTAAAATAGTAAACTTATCAGATGATATAGCGCTTAGTCTTGCAGCTAGAGGGGTTAGAATAGAAGCTCCTATTCCGGGTAAGTCAGCAGTGGGTATAGAAGTTCCTAATAAAGAATTAACACCGGTATTTCTAAGAGAAGTAATTCAAAGTGAAGAATTTGAAAATACTAAAAAAAACTTAGCTTTTTCTCTTGGAAAAGATATTGGCGGAAAATGTGTTGTTGCAGATCTTACTAAAATGCCTCATTTGTTAATTGCAGGGGCTACAGGTTCAGGTAAAAGTGTATGCATAAATACCTTAGTTATAAGTATCTTATATAAGTATTCACCAGAAGAAGTAAAATTATTAATGATTGACCCTAAAGTTGTTGAATTAAATGTGTACAATGGAATACCCCATCTTTTAATCCCTGTTGTTACAGATCCTAAAAAAGCTGCAGCTGCTTTAAATTGGGCTGTAAATGAAATGACAAGAAGATATAAGTTATTTGCAGATAATGGGGTTAGAAATGTAGAAGGATTTAATGATTTGTACGAAAAGGGGAAAATAGATGAAAAGTTACCTTGGATAGTTATAGTAGTAGATGAACTTGCAGACCTTATGATGGTGTGTCCTCGCGATGTAGAAGAGTATATAGCTAGACTTGCTCAAATGGCAAGAGCAGCTGGCATGCATCTTGTTATAGCTACTCAAAGGCCATCGGTAGATGTAATAACAGGAGTAATAAAAGCAAACATACCATCAAGAATATCCTTTGCAGTGTCATCTCAGGTGGATTCTAGAACAATAATAGATTCTGCAGGAGCAGAAAAACTCTTAGGTAAAGGTGACATGTTGTTCTATCCAGTAGGGCAATCAAAACCAGTTAGAATCCAAGGGGCATTTATATCAGAAGAAGAAGTAGAGAAGGTTGTTGATTTTATAAAAGTACAACAAGATCAGTGTCAATATGAGGAAGAAATTATTGAACATATAAATAATGAATCTATGTCAACTGCAAAAGGAAATGACAGTGAAGGGGGAGACGCTTTGATTGACGAAGCAGTTAAGGTAGTCGTAGAGTCTGGGCAAGCCTCTACATCATTACTTCAAAGAAGACTTAGAATAGGGTTTAATAGAGCTGCAAGAATAATGGAAGAGTTAGAGGAGATGCAAATAATTTCTCCTAGAGATGGTAGTAAACCAAGGCAAGTACTAATATCTAAAGATGAAATAAATGAAAATTATAATTAAAATACTTGTTTTAATTAAGAAAGAGATATAAAATTAATGTGTATATTTTTTAGACGTAGGAGGAAGAAAATTGGCTAAGTACAAAGTAGGAATTATAAGCTTAGGTTGCGATAAGAACAGGATAGATACAGAAATAATTTTAGCTAAATTAGAAAACAGTTATGAAATCACAAACAATCCAGAGGAAGCAGATATTTTAATTGTAAACACATGTGGATTCATAGAGAGTTCAAAACAGGAATCAATAGATACGATAATGGATATGGGAGAATATAAGAAAAAACATAATTGCAAAATATTGGTTGCTACAGGGTGTTTAACTCAGAGATATGGAAAAGAGCTTATAGAACTTATGCCAGAAATAGATATACTTTTAGGAGTTAATGACTATACAGACCTTATAAAGCACATAGATAAATTCCTTGTAGATAAGGAGAAAATAGTTAAGTGCGAGTATAGTAATGAAAGTATAAACGAAGGAAAAAGGGTTATAACAACTGATAAACATAGTGCATACATAAGAATAGCAGAAGGGTGCAATAATTTCTGCACTTATTGCATAATACCTAAAATAAGAGGTAAATTTAGAAGTAGAAAACTAGAAAACATAGTAAATGAAGCGAAAGCTCTTTCAGAAAATGGAGTAGAAGAATTAATACTAGTTGCTCAGGATACAACTATATATGGTGAAGATTTATATGGTGAAAAATCCTTAGTGAAATTAATACAAGAATTAAGTAAAATAGATAAGTTAAAATGGGTTAGAATATTATATTGTTATCCAGAAGAAATAAATGACGAACTTATAGAAGAGATGGCGACTAATGACAAAGTATGCAACTATTTAGACATACCAATTCAGCATATAAGTGATAATATACTAAAAAGAATGGCTAGAAAAACTAATAAAGAAACAATAGTAAATACTATAAAAAAACTAAGAAATAGAATGCCGGACATGGTTTTAAGAACTTCTTTAATAGTAGGTTTTCCAGGGGAAACAGAAGAGGATTTTAACGAGTTAAAAGAATTTGTTAAAGAATACAAACTTGATAATTTAGGAGTTTTTACTTATTCACAAGAAGAAGGAACACCTGCTTCAACAATGGAAAATCAGGTAGAAGAGAATATAAAGAAAAAAAGACAAAGGGAGCTAATGATAATACAACAAGATTTGTGTAAATGCCTAAATAAAGAAAAAGTTAACAAGGTATATGAGGTTTTAGTTGATAAAGAAAATGATCAGTACTATGTTGGAAGAACAAAAGGTATGGCTCCAGAAATTGATGGATTAGTTTATATTGAAAAGACCACTAAGATGAACAAAGGAGATTTTGTTAAGATTAAAGTTAATAAAGCCTTAGAATATGATTTAATAGGGGTTGTTGAAGATGAACTTAGCTAATAAACTTACAATTTTAAGAATTTTTTTAGTCCCAGTATTTTTAGTTTTTATAGCTGTAAAGGGTATACCATATGGAACATTTATAGCTACAGCAATATTTATATTAGCGGCATCAACAGATAAGCTAGATGGATATATAGCTAGAAGTAGGAATCAAGTTACAACATTTGGCAAAATAATGGATCCATTGGCGGATAAATTATTAGTTACTGCGGCACTTGTATCCTTAGTAGAATTTCAAATAATACCAGGATGGGCTGCGGTTATAATAATTGCACGTGAATTTGCAGTTAGTGGACTTAGAACTGTAGCTGCATCAGAAGGAATAGTTATAGCTGCAAGTTGGTGGGGCAAATTAAAAACAGTAATTCAAATAGTAGCTATAATATTATTGCTATTTAAAGTTAATATTATAACTACATATGGATGGAGTCAAACAATTGGAGATAACATGTTCTTAGGTACTTTCTTTGACGTGGTTCCCGAAATTGTCTTATATATTGCTGTTGTAATAACTTTAATATCAGGTATAGACTATTTTGTTAAAAATAAAGAAACACTTATAGTAGATAAATAAGTTTAAATATTAAACTTAGGGATATAATTAAATATATAAACAATATAAAAGTTCCTATTAATAGGGACTTTTATATTATTGATAGCAATTGCAAATAGAACAATACACTTATATAGTATTTTAAAATACATATGTATGCATGCTTATATGTATTTAAATCATTACTATTTTATATTGACTAAAATATACACTTAGTATATAATTGAGATAGAACAAACGTTCGGAGAGGTGGTAGCCAAATGGCAGTAGATACAGATAAATTAAAGGCTTTAGAATCCGCTATGGGTCAGATTGAAAAGCAATTTGGTAAGGGTTCTATTATGAAACTTGGAGAAAATAGTATTTTAAAATTAGATTCTATTTCAACGGGCTGCTTAGACCTAGACATTGCATTAGGAATAGGCGGGGTACCTACAGGAAGAATTATAGAAATATACGGACCAGAATCATCAGGTAAGACAACAGTAGCATTACATATAATTGCTGAAGCACAAAAAAATGGCGGAGTAGCAGCATTTATAGATGCAGAGCATGCACTTGATCCAAGTTATGCAAAAAAACTTGGTGTAGATATAGATAACATAATAGTATCTCAACCAGATACTGGAGAACAAGCGTTGGAAATAGTAGAAGCATTAGTTAGAAGTGGAGCTGTTGATGTTATAGTTGTTGACTCAGTTGCAGCACTAGTTCCTAGAGCAGAGATAGAAGGAGAAATGGGAGATGCTCATGTAGGCTTACAAGCAAGGCTTATGTCTCAAGCTCTAAGAAAATTAGCAGGAACAATAAGTAAATCTAACAGTTGTGCTATATTTATAAACCAACTAAGAGAAAAAGTTGGAGTTATGTTTGGAAATCCAGAAACAACTCCAGGAGGAAGAGCACTAAAGTTTTATTCATCAGTTAGAATGGATGTAAGAAGAATTGATTCAATAAAGCAAGGTGATGAGTTCTTAGGAAATAGAACAAGAGTCAAAGTTATAAAAAACAAAGTAGCACCTCCTTTTAAACAAGCGGAATTTGATATAATGTATAATGAAGGAATATCAAGAGAAGGAAATATAATTGATGTTGGTGTAAAAGAAGAAATAGTTCAAAAAAGTGGAGCTTGGTTCTCATACAATGATATAAGATTAGGACAAGGAAGAGAAAATGCTAAACAATATCTAAAGGACAATCCGACGGTTGCAAAAGAAATAGATAGATTAATAAGAGAAAAGCATAATCTCCCAGTTGCTAAAGAGGTTGTAGCCAAAGAAGAGAAAAAAGATAGCAAGAAATAATTGAAAGATAGAACTAAGAAGTCCTTAGTTCTATTTTTGTTTGAATTATGAATAGGTTTTCTTTAAATTTAAAAATTAAAAGAAATATTATTTGTTTTTGGGGTTTGATAGGTTTAAACCTTGACATAAATATAAAATAAATATAAAATAAATATAAAATATATGCAAATACTGGTTTGTAATATTGAGTAAAATTAATTTTATTCTCCTTTGACTTTAACTAAGGTATAGTTTCCCTAAAAGTGGAGGAGGTGTTATTGTGAAGTATATTATACCAGTAATTATTGTAATATTAGCAATCATTGTGCTATTATTTGTATATCTTCAACTGCAAAAGAAAATGAAGATATCTCAAAATAAGATATTAGAGGCAGAAAATGAAACAAAGGCCATCTTAGAAGGAGCCAAAAAACAATCAGAAGCATTAAAAAAAGAGTCAATATTAGAGGCGAAAGAAGAGGTCCATAGACTTAGAAGTGATTTCGATAAGGAAATAAGAGAACGTAGAAATGAAATTCAAAGAATGGAAAGAAGACTTATTCAAAGAGAAGAATCCTTAGATAAAAAAGGTGATGTCTTAGAGAAGAAAGAAGAAAATCTTAGTGAAAAGCTAAAAAATATTGAAGCTTTAGAAGACAATGTAAAAGAGTTATATTCAAAACAAAGAGAAGAATTAGAAAGAATTTCTGGATTAACTTCTGAAGAAGCTAAACAAATATTGCTAGATGAAGTTAATAAAGAAATTAAACATGAAGCAGCAATGATGATTAAAGAAGTTGAGACTAAAGCTCGTGAAGAAGCAGATAAGAGAGCAAAAGAAGTAATAACAAATGCTATTCAAAGATGTGCTGCTGATCATGTATCTGAATCTACAGTTCATGTTGTAGCTCTTCCTAATGACGAAATGAAGGGAAGAATTATAGGTAGAGAAGGTAGAAATATCAGAACATTAGAAACCTTAACAGGAGTTGATTTAATAATAGATGATACTCCAGAGGCTGTAATACTTTCAAGCTTTGATCCTATAAGGAGAGAAGTTGCTAGAATTGCTCTTGAAAGATTAATTGTTGATGGTAGAATACATCCAGCTAGGATCGAAGAGATGGTAGATAGAGCAAAGAAAGATGTAGAAAATGACATAAAAGAAGAAGGCGAGCAAGCCACTTTTGAAACAGGGGTTCATGGTCTACATATAGAACTTGTAAAACTTCTTGGAAGACTAAAGTACAGAACAAGTTACGGTCAAAACGTATTAAAACATTCAATGGAAGTTTCATACTTAGCAGGGCTTATGGCATCAGAATTAGGATTAGATGTTGCTACAGCTAAGAGAGCAGGATTACTTCATGATATAGGAAAGGCATTAGATCATGAAGTAGAAGGACCACATGCTATAATAGGATCAGAAATTGCAAAAAGATATCATGAATCTGCAGTTATAGTTAATGCTATAGGAGCTCATCATGGTGATATGGAAATGATTTCTATGGAAGCAGTGTTAGTTCAAGCGGCTGATGCTATTTCAGCAGCAAGACCAGGAGCTAGAAGAGAAACTTTAGAAGCTTACATTAAGCGTCTAGAGAAACTTGAAGAAATTGCAACTTCTTATGAAGGCGTAGACAAGTGTTTTGCAATACAAGCTGGAAGAGAAGTAAGAATAATGGTTAAACCTGATCAAGTTGATGATGCTGGAGCTATAGAGTTAGCTAGAAGTATGGTTAAAAACATAGAAAACGAATTAGAGTATCCAGGACAGATTAAAGTTAATGTCATAAGAGAAACTCGTGCTGTTGACTATGCAAAGTAAATAAGATTTTATAAAATACATTTTGTTATGCAAAATGTATTTTATTTTTGTTGAAATTTATAAAAGGAATTTTGAAAACCTTTGTAGAATATATATATGTAGTAGTAATAAAAAAAATATATATATTTAGTTAAATATTAAACTATAATTGTATTAAGTAGGGGGTAAAAAACATGGAAGTATTAAAAGTTTCAACAAAATCAAATCCGAATTCAGTGGCGGGGGCTTTGGCAGCAATTTTAAAAGAAAGAAATATAGTTGAGATACAAGCAATAGGAGCAGGTGCTATCAACCAAGCAGTTAAAGCGGTTGCTATAGCTAGGGGATTTGTTGCTCCAAGTGGAAAAGATATAGTTTGTGTTCCTGCATTCGCTGACGTTGAAATAGATGGTGAAGAAAGAACAGCTATAAAGTTAATAGTTCAACCAAGATAAGATATAAAAAAGGCTTGATTAAAATCAAGTCTTTTTATTTGTATTTCTAAGTTAAGGCATCTTCAAAAAATAATAGACCATTATTCTTGTCTATTTGGCATAATACTTCATGGTCAAAAGTCACCCATAGCACTAATATGAATGACTTTTAAATCTTTGTCTTATACCAAATGTACTTGGAATCTGTGTCAAATTATTTTTCAGATGCCTAATAATAACTAAATTTTAATTTAGAAATACAAATAAAATATGTATAAATTAATTATGTGAAATAATGTTTAGTGGATACAATATATTAAAGGTTTAGAGTAAAAAGGATAAATGTTATATTAAAAGTGTGAACTTTATCTTGTATTTTTATGAATAATAGTTATAATAGTATAAAATAAAAAAAATTTATTTTATACTATAGTTGTGTATTAATTAATGCAATATATTATTATTATACAATTTTAAAGGAAGCATTATATATTTATGAAATAAATAGGTGAAAGCCTTTAGTTATAGGGGGAGAATTATGGAATTATCAAAAAAAGCTACAAAAATATCACCATCTTTAACTTTAGCAATAACAGCTAAAGCAAAACAAATGAAAGCTGATGGAATAGATGTAATTGGATTTGGTGCTGGGGAGCCTGATTTTAACACTCCAGAAAATATACAAAAGGCGGCTATAAAAGCTATACAAGAAGGTTTGACTAGATATACTGCGGCATCAGGAATAATAGAGCTTAAAGATGCTATTATAACTAAGTTTAAAAATGATAATAATTTAAGTTATGGTAGAAATCAAATTATAGTATCTACAGGAGCAAAACAATGTTTGGCTAATGTGTTTAAAGCTATATTAAATCCAGGAGATGAGGTTTTAGTTCCTGTACCTTATTGGGTAAGTTACCCTGAACTTATAAAGTTAAGCGATGGAAATCCTGTTTTTGTTAATTGTAAAGAGGAAAATAATTTTAAATATACAGTTGAGGACTTAGAAAAGGCTTTAACTGTAAAAACTAAAGCAATTATAATTAATAGTCCTAATAATCCAACAGGTACAATATATAATAAGCAGGAATTAATAGAAATTGCTAATTTTGCACAAAAACATGATTTGATAATAATATCAGATGAAATATATGAAAAATTAATATATGGGAACAATACTCATATAAGTATTGCTTCTCTAAATGAAGATTCATACAAGCGAACAATTGTAATCAATGGAGTATCTAAAGCATATGCCATGACTGGATGGAGAATTGGTTATGCAGCAGGAGATGAAAAAATAATAAAACTTATGTCTAATATACAAAGCCATACTACTTCTAATCCTAACTCTATAGCACAATATGCATCTGTAGAAGCATTAAATGGCGATAAGACTAAAGTAGAAGAAATGATACTAGAATTTAAGAAGAGAAGAGAATTTATGGTTAAGAGAGTTGAGGAAATAGGAACTCTTACTTGTATAAAACCAGATGGTGCATTTTATGTTATGATAAATATAAAATCTTTAATAGGTAAATCTTTTAATGGAAAGAATATAGTAGGATCTGTAGATTTTTCATCCTTGCTTTTAGAAGAAGAAAAAGTAGCTGTAATACCGGGAATTGCATTTGGATTAGATGAGTACATTAGATTATCTTATGCTACATCACTAAAAAACATTGAAGAAGGTTTAAGTAGAATAGAAAATTTTATAAAAAAATTATCATAATTTAAATAAAGGTTTAAGTTATGATAAAAAATGTTGAATTAAGTCAAAAAAATGTTATAATTAAATAGTTAATAAAAATTAAACATTAAAGAGGTGGAAGTAATGGTATCTAAAGAGGTTATAGTAAAAAATTCAACTGGTTTACATGCTAGACCAGCTACTTTACTAGTAAAGAAAGCATCTGCTTTCAAGTCAGATATAAGCTTAGAGTTCAATGGGAAAAAAGCTAACGTAAAAAGTTTAATAGGTGTTTTATCTTTAGGAGTAACTAAAGATGCAAACGTAACAGTTACTGCTTCAGGAGATGACGAAACTTTAGCTGTTGAAGAAATAGTTAAGTTAATAGCTTCATTAGAAGAGTAATATAATTATTTAAATAAAAATCAAAGGTCACTTATTTTTAAGTGGCCTTTGATTTTTATTATTTCTTTTGAAGTTTTTGTCTGCTTCTAAGCATTAAAATTAATAAGTATATTGCAGCAACACCAACTAAAATGTATATTACTCGTTGTAATGTAGGTATTGAGTGAAATAAAAGACCTACAAGGTCAACATTAAGTAGCCCTATAATCCCCCAATTAAGAGCTCCTATAAGTACTAAGACCATGGCTAATTTGTCTAATGCATTTAGTTTGTACATTTTACATCCTCCCATAAAGATAAAATCATTTTAATAAATTATATTAAAATCTTTTAAAAATATACCTGATATTTTATTTATGTTATGATATAATACGAATAAAGATTAAAAATAAAATTATAATATTCGCGTAGGAGGCTTTTAATGAGAAATACATATAACACACCTTTAAATAGTAGATATGCATCTAAAGAAATGAGTTACATATTTTCAGATAATATGAAATTCACTACATGGAGAAAACTATGGGTAGCATTAGCAGAAGGCGAAATGGAATTAGGGCTTAATATCACCAAAGAACAAGTAGATGAACTTAAGGCCCACATAGAAGATATAAACTATGAAGAGGCAATAGCTAAGGAGAAGGAAGTAAGACATGATGTTATGAGCCATGTGTATGCGTATGGTCTTCAGTGTCCTAATGCTAAAGGAATAATACATTTAGGTGCTACATCTTGTTATGTAGGTGATAATACAGATGTTATAGTAATGAGAGATGCCTTACTTTTAATAAAGAAAAAAATAGTTAATACGATAAAATTACTAAGTGATTTTGCTTTAAAATATAAAGACATGGCTACATTGGGATTTACTCATTTTCAACCAGCACAGCTTACAACTGTGGGAAAAAGAGCAACTCTTTGGATTCAAGATTTAGTTATGGATATAGAAAATATAGATTTCTTAATAAGCACATTAAAATTAAGAGGTGTTAAAGGAACTACTGGAACTCAAGCAAGTTTCATGAATCTTTTTGAAGATAACGAGGAAAAGGTTAAAGAATTGGATAAAAAAGTAGCGGAAAAAATGGGTTTTGAAAAAAGCTATGGAGTTACAGGTCAAACTTATCCAAGAAAATTAGATTCAATAATACTAAACACTTTATCTGAAATAGCTCAAAGTGCTTACAAATTTTCAAATGATTTAAGACTTCTTCAAAGTATGAAAGAAGTTGAAGAACCATTTGAAAAAAATCAAATAGGATCTTCAGCTATGGCATATAAAAGAAATCCTATGAGATCAGAAAGAATGGGAGCTTTAGCTAGATATGTTATAGTTGATGCTTTAAATCCAGCAATAACAGCATCTACACAATGGTTTGAAAGAACATTGGATGATTCAGCAAATAAAAGAATCGCTGTAGCAGAAGCATTCCTTGCTTTAGATGGAGTTTTAAACCTTTATATGAATATATCAGAAAATATGGTTGTGTATGATAAGGTTATAAAATCACATGTTCTTAGAGAACTACCTTTTATGGCTACAGAAAACATAATGATGGAATCTGTAAAAAGAGGTGGAGATAGACAAGAGCTTCATGAAAGTATAAGAATACATTCAATGGCTGCTGCACAAAGAGTTAAGGGTGAAGGATTAGAAAATGATTTAATAGATAGAATAATAAATGATAAGAGCTTCAAATTATCAAAGGAAGAAATATTATCAATAATAGATCCTAATGAATTTGTTGGAAGAGCTCCAAGTCAAGTTATTGAATTTATAAATGAATATGTTAATCCTATACTTGAAAACAATAAAGAAGCATTAGAAGTAAAAGTCGAGATAACTGTTTAATAAAAAAAGAACTGCTAAATGCAGTTCTTTTTTGTTAAATATTATTAAGATTTATCATATCGTCCATATTGTATAATTTAGGAGCTTTTCCAACTATAAATTGAGAGGCTTTTAATGCACCATGAGCAAAAACATCTCTTGAAATAGCTTTGTGAGTAAGTTCTAAAACTTCTCCAGAGCCTGCAAAAATAACTTCATGATCTCCAACTATATTTCCGCCTCTAATAGCATGAATTCCAATTTCCTTCTTTTCACGCTTTTTTATGCTATCTCTTCCATATATAAATTCTGTTTCAGAATTTAATGAATCTTTTATAGAATTAGCTAGTAGTAGAGCTGTACCACTAGGAGCATCAATTTTTTGATTGTGATGTTTTTCAATTATTTCTATATCAAAATTCTCATAAAGAAAAGGAGACGCTTTTTTTAGTAGAGCATTTAAAACATTTATACCTATACTCATATTAGCAGATTTAAATATAGCAATTTTCTTTGAGCAGTCATCTATATATTTTAACTGGTCATCAGAAAAACCGGTGCTACATAATACTATAGGAGCATTTTTTTTTATTGAATAACTCATTAAATCATTAAGAGCATCCGGTCTTGAAAAATCTATTATAGCATCTATTTGTTCATTGCACTGATCTATAGAAGTATATACAGGATAAGTGCTAAGAGATTCTCCACTTTTATCTATTCCAGCCACTATAGATAAATCTTTAAAAGATTTTGTACATTCAGTAACAACTTTTCCCATTTTCCCATTACATCCATTTAATAAAATATTAATCATATCGTTATCCACCTTAAATTAAATCATTATTCTTAAGTTCTTGTTTCAAAAATGCCAGATTGTTGGGTGCCATTTCGCATAAAGGTAATCTTAAGTGACCAACCTTTTGTCCCATAAGGTTTAAAGCTGTTTTAACAGGTATAGGATTTGTTTCAACAAATAATGCTTCACATAAGGAAAGCAATGAAAGTTGAAGGTTCAAAGCTTCTTTAACTTTACCTTCAAAAAACAATTGGCAAATTTCATGAGTTTCTTTTGGTTTTACATTTGCTAAAACAGATATAACACCTGCACCACCAAGTGAAAGTATAGGAATGATTTGGTCATCATTTCCAGAGTATATATCTATTTTATCCTTACATAAATTTTTCATTTTAGCAATTTGAGATATATCGCCTGAAGCCTCTTTTATAGCAACAACATTTTTTAATTCAGCAAGCTTTACTAAAGTTGATGGTTTTATATTCATACCAGTTCTTCCAGGTACATTGTAAAGTATTATAGGAGTGTTAACTTCACTATCTATAGCTTTATAATGTTCTATAAGTCCCTTTTCACTAGTTTTATTATAGTAAGGTGTTATTAATAATAATCCATCAACATCAATAGATTCAGCCCATTTGCTCATGGATATAGAAACTGCTGTATTATTACAGCCTGTTCCCGCTATTACAGGTATTCTTTTCTTTACTTTGTTAACTGTAAATCTTATTGTTTCTTTTTTCTCATCTTCGGTCATGGTAGAAGCTTCTCCAGTTGTACCGCAAACGATTATGGCATCAGTACCTTCTTTTATATGCCATTCTATTAATTCTCCTAGTTTTTCAAAATCCACACCCTTTTGGTTAAAAGGTGTTATTATTGCGACACCTGATCCCTTAAATAATGTCATATAGATACCTCCAATAATTAATTCTAGATACTTACATTATATAATGTGTAAAAGAAAAAATATATATAATTTATGAAAAATAATTTTTTGGAAATACTATAGATATTAAAGATAAAAAGGGGAGAGTAAATATGGGAAAAACACCATTGAAAAAGGTTATAAAAGCTAAAATAAAGGCAAATAAGGAACTAACTCCAGAAGAGTCTATGAGAGAAAAATTAAAATATGAAATAGCTGATGAATTAGGATTAAAGGACAAAGTAGATGAGCTAGGGTGGGGCGGACTTACAGCTGAAGAGACAGGCAGAATTGGCGGGATGATGACTAAAAAGAAAAAAACACTGCATCTTCCTAAAAATGAAGAAATTTTAAGCAAAATAAGAAAATCATAGTTGACTATGCTTTAAAAAGTTTATAATATAAATGGAGAGTGTAAATCCACTATAGGGGGATGGAAATGGAAAGTTATTCAAAATTATCTTCTATATATGATGAGTTAATATATGAAGATATAAATTATAATGATTTTTATAATAAAATAATGGAAAGTTGTAAAGAACATGACATTAAGTTTAATAATTATTTAGATTTAGCTTGTGGTACTGGAAATCTATCTAAAATTGTGTGTAAGCATTTTAAAAACACTTATTTAGTAGATTTGTCAGAAGAAATGCTTATGATTGCATCTGATAAACTTAGAAAACAAAAAAATAATGCAAAAGTTATATGCCAAGATATGAGTAAACTTATTTTAAATAATAGATTTGATTTGATAACATGTTGTTTAGATTCAACCAATTATTTAATAGAGGATGATGATATTAAGAATTATTTTTTATCAGTATATAATCATTTAAATGATGATGGAATATTTATATTTGATATAAATTCCTATTATAAATTAAGTGAGGTTCTAGGTAATAACATATTTACATATAATAGTGAAGACGTGTTTTATACATGGGAAAATATTTTTGAAGATGACATTTTAGAAATGAACCTAACTTTCTTTATAAAAGAAGGTGAAAGTTATGAACGATTTGATGAACAACATTTTGAAAGAGCATATAATGAAAAATATTTAGAAAAGTTATTAACTAGTACGGGATTTAAAATAGTGAGCAAGTTAGATAATTATAATAAAGATACTATAAAAGAGTCTACTGAGAGGATAACCTATGTAGTCAAAAAAGTAGATTAGTTGGAGGAGTCATTTTATGAAGGATAAATTAATAAGAGGAACAGCAAAAGACGGACAGGTAAGATTTATAGCAGCTAGCACAACAGAATTAGTTAATAAGGCTATGGGATTACATAATTGTAGCGCTACTTCAGGGGCAGCCCTTGGAAGGCTTTTAACAGGGGCTAGCTTAATGGGAAGCATGCTTAAAAACGATAAAGATACTTTAACTCTTCAAATGAATGGAGGGGGACCGGCAAAATCTTTAGTAGCAACCTCTTATTCTGATGGAAGTGTTAAGGGGTATATATCCAATCCATTTGTTGATATACCCCTAAATTCTAAGGGAAAATTAGATGTAGGTGGAGCAGTAGGTAAGAATGGAACTTTATATGTTATAAAAGATATGGGATTAAAGGATCCGTATATAGGACAAGTGCCGATATATACAGGGGAAATAGCTGAAGATTTAGCTTACTATTTTACAGTATCAGAACAGACACCTTCAGCAGTAGCACTTGGTGTTCTTGTGGATACAGATCTATCTGCTAAAGCTGCTGGTGGATTTATAATACAAATGATGCCAGATGCAGATCCACTTTTAGCAGACCTGATAACTTATAGATTAGAAGATATACCATCTATTACAGATATGTTATCAAAAGGTATGACTATAGAACAGGTTATAGAAGAAGTATTTGATGGAATGGATGCTAAAATCATGGAAGAGCTTACGCCAATATATACTTGTAATTGCTCAAAGGAAAGAGTAGAGAGAGCTTTTTTAAGTATAGGAGAAAAGGACTTAAGAGAATTATATGAGGATGGAAAAACAGAAGAATTAAAATGTCATTTCTGTAATACTACATATAAATTTACTCATGAAGAAATAGGTGAACTTTTAAAAAGTTTAACTCAAGAGTAAATATTAAAAATCAGGTTTAATATATATTATATATAAACCTGACTTTTTCATTAAAAAGTATTGACAAAATCCTAAAGATATAATACAATATTAAATGTAAGTTAGTTATGGCCCAGTGGCTCAGTTGGTTAGAGTGCCGGCCTGTCACGCCGGAGGTCGAGGGTTCGAGTCCCTTCTGGGTCGCCATAACTTACGGCTCGATAGCTCAGTCGGTAGAGCAGAGGACTGAAAATCCTCGTGTCGCTGGTTCGATTCCTGCTCGAGCCACCAATTTAATAATGGCGCTATAGCCAAGTGGTAAGGCACGGGTCTGCAACACCCTCATCCCCAGTTCAAATCTGGGTGGCGCCTCCAGAAGCATCTAATTTTTTAGATGCTTTTTTGTTTTGTGTAATATATAAGTAGGGTGATTAAATTATAAGTTTTCATTTAAAGAATTAATTAATACATTAAACTAGTTTAATATAAGAGGATTTATAGCTAAGAAAAGGGCTATGTTTACAAGTGAAAAAAGTTGAGCAATAAAGATTATTATTTGTTGACAAAAATATATTGTCAATATATAATAGTTTGCATAGGAACGATATAGTTTGCATGCGAACAATGTGGGGGTGTACTGTGGAGTTTTTCGTAAAATACAAAATTAAGGTTGATAAAAAAACTTTAATATTATTAGCAGGTTGTGTATGGATATTTGCAGGTTCAAAACTATTATCTTTGGGATATAAAGATTTTATGGGAAGTATAGATAGAAATGTTTATTTTCTAGGTATTTCAATAGGAGTATTTTTAATGTTTTACAATTCTATATTTAAAAAAATGGTTAAAAAACATACTGAAAGAATTTTAAATAGTAAGATCAAAAAACATTGTGTTTTTTCTTTCTTTGATGTAAAAGGGTATATAATTATGACTTTTATGATAACTATGGGGATATTTGTTAGGTCATCACATTTATTTGAACCTATATATCTGGGATCGTTTTATATAGGTCTTGGATTTTCGTTATTATTATCAGGTGCAATATTTTTATTTACAGCTATAAATTTTCAAAATAGGAAAATTAATTATATTATAAAATAAATTTATTGAGGATTTATATAAGTGTATTTATTATTAGTTTAATATAAATTTATTTAAATCAAATAAAAGGTTATGTCAGTATTAACGGGGGGAGAGAAGTATATGAGTAAATTTGAATCTTTTGAAATAGCTATGTTAATTAAGGAAGTGTATTCAAGCACTATGAATATAGTAAGTAACAGTTTAAAGGATAGTGGACTAACTCATCAGCAAATAATGATTATAAAGTTAGTAGCACATAATAAAGAAGTTAATCTTTCTAGGCTATGTGAAGAGATGTCTTTATCCAAAGGAACTGTATCAGGGATAGTTCAAAGATTAGAGGATATAGGTTATATAGAGAAAGTTAAGTATGAGAATGATAAAAGAAATACTTATGTAAGATTTTCAAAAAGAGGATTAGAATTTGCAAATGAATTTAGAAATAAGATTAATGAAAGTTTTGATAAGATATTTGAAAATTTTACTGAAGAAGAGGTTAAGGAAGTTAAAGAAGGTTTATTAAAACTAAAGAAAAAGATAAAGGAGAATGAGAACAAATGAATGGAGAATTAATTTTTGCGATTATTATAATTACTCTAGCATTAGTATTTTATACAATAGGAGTATGGGGAGAAAGAAAAAGCAATACACTAAAAAAATCTCATGTAATTACGTTTTGGTTAGGGTTGTTATGTGATACAATAGGAACACTAACTATGGGAAAGATAGCAAGAGAAGGGATTAATCAAATTTCAGCTACGTCTCAAATGATACATGGAGTAACAGGGATTTTGGCAATAGCATTAATGATATTTCATGCTATTTGGGCAACTTGGGTTTTATATAAGAATGATACTAATAAAAAACAGACATTCCATAAGTTTAGTATTACTGTGTGGGGAATATGGTTAGTACCATATTTTATAGGTATGATAATAGGTATGATGAAATAAAAACAGGATTCCGTAAAGGAATCCTGTTTTTTTATTTACAGGTCATTATATCTAATATTAATTTATCAGTTTCATTCATACCTTTAGTGCCTATTATAGCAAGGTTTTGAATTGTTTTTTCTATATCATTATCTATTATACCATCAGTACAACCTATCTCTATTTCTTCTATTGCAAGTAGAGCTGATTGAACAGCTGCACTTACACCAGTAGATACTTTTAAGGCGCATCCAGTTTTGGCACCATCACAAATCATTCCAACTATATTTCCGGCCATATTTTTTATTGCATAATTTACATTCTTTAAGCTTCCGCCTAGTAAATAAGCTATTCCACAGCTAGCTCCAGAAGAAGCTACAACACAACCACATAAGGCAGATAACCTTCCAAGATATGCTTTTATATGTATAGCTACTAAATTAGCTAAAATTAAAGCTCTTGCTAATTTTTCTTCATCTGTGTTTAAATGTTCAGCTACTGCAATAACTGGCATCATTACAGTTATGCCTTGATTACCACTTCCAGAGTTGCTCATAACAGGAAGCATAGATCCAGCCATCCTAGCATCAGAAGCAGCAGCTGTATATGCCATGGCGTAATTTTGAAGATCCTTACTTAATAATCCTTTTTCAATATTATTCATAAGAGTCTTACCAACTTTTAAGCCGTAATTATTATTAAGTCCCTCAAAGGATATTTCTTTATTCATTTTAGCCCCCTCTAAAATGAATTTTATATCATTAAAATCAGCTGTAGTTGCAAAATTATATATTTCTTCTACTGTGGCGAAAACACCAGGGTTTTCATTTGTATCACTGCATATTAGTTCTTCTTGGGATAAATCAAGAAGAATAGAATCATTTAATTGTACAAAAACTATATTAGCGTGTTTATCTTTTATAATAACACGTGATGTATTTTCACCATCAAAAATTTCAGCTTCTATATACAATTTATTAGGAACATCTTTAACAGCAACGGAAACCTTATTTTCCTTTACAAATTGTTTTGATTCATCAATTTGTTTTGTATTTATATCTTTTAAGACTTCAAGTTCAGCATCGGAATTACCACCGATGGCTCCTAGAGCAGCTGCAATATGGAGCCCTACCATGCCTGTACCAGGTATTCCAACTCCCATGCCGTTTTTTAGAATGTTAGCGCTTACAAAAATATTTATTTTTTTTATATCATTTTTAATTAGGCTGCTAGCTTTACTACTGGCAAGAGCAACAGCTATGGGCTCAGTGCACCCAAGTGCTGGAACTACTTCACTTTTAATTAGATTTAAAAAGAAATCTTTGTCTTTAATATTCAACTTAATCAACCCCTTAAATTCAATGCTTCTTTAAGAAACAAATTGAGATAAAAAATTACCCTAATTAATAATACTCTTATTTTATACATTAAATCAATCGTTTGTAGGAATACTATTATAAAGTTAAATTTAGATTATAACCTTGTAAAGTAGATTAAGAAACTAATATATTTTTAATTAAAGTGATAATAAATACAGTTTTAAAGAATAGTTATTATCAATTTAAATATCAATGCACATTAAGCTACCTCTATCAATTAATTTGCCTTTTCGTAGATAAACTGGTTCTACATTATGTTTTTCTAAAAACTTTATCACTTTTGTTCCTTGAGTATAACAATTTAAGTCTCCAAAAAAGGCCATCTTATTTGGAGAAACAAGACCACAACATCCGCCTATAAAACCATGGTCAAGTCCAGGAAGTACAATATCACCATATGGTACATATAATAAATCCATAGAGTAGTTTTTTAAAGAATTAACTATAGATTTATCGCTGGTTATTAATGCATTGTTGGATACTATTGCTGTAGAACATTTTGTATATCCTTGTTTTGTATTTATTAAAGTTTTGTGATTTACAAGTTTTAATAAATTTTTATCTGTATATTTTAAGTTATGAAGAAATAAATTATCTAAATTTACAGCATTCAACATAATATCCCAAGGGTATTTGGAAGTTAATATGTTTTCAGAATAGATGATTTTAATGTTTAGGTTCTTTAATTTATCTATAATTTTCGGGGATATATTTTTATGAACAATTATTTGTTTTGAATCTAAGATATTTAATTGTATATCTGGGTGACCGTTTATAGCATCATATACATCACAACATTTAGGAACGATAATTGGTGAAATTTCAAGTTTTTCAAGAGAAATTAATTCCTCATCAGAAATTCTATAATCTACAAATGCATATTTCATTTTTAATACCTCATAATTATAAAAAAATTAATATATTAAATGTTTCAGTAAATATAATAGAATATTTACTTTAATATATAAAAATATTATAGCAAATATTAGAATAATTTATATGGAAAATATTAAACTGCAGGTGTCGATATTTGTTAAATTTTTTTTGTATATCACAGAAGTTAAAACACATACTATGTTTAGGAAGGGAGTGAGAGAAATGCTACTATTAAAAATCGTTTATGAAGGGGAATTAATAGTTGTAGAGGAACTCCAGCAGTTGAAGCAATATTTTAAAAGAAAAAATATAACATTAGGTATTTCTGAAAGCATTGAAGGTACAACTCACTTCATAAAAGTTTTATGCGATAACGAAATATATGATGATAAAATCAAAAATTCTGTTGATTTAAATGTAAGTAAGATACTATATAAAATAATTGTAGATGTTTTCAAACAAAAGGAAATGTATGGATTTTTAACAGACACTTACTTTTTTTTAAGAAGTGATGAACTTCCTGATGTAAGTGAAAGGATAATTAATGCTTTAACAGGAGATGAAAAAATACAAGATGATGCCTCTATATATTGTATGAATAGAAGAAATAATATAATAAGCAAAATAAAGGAGTGTATAGAAGAAAATAAAGAAATAAATATATCAGGGTTTATAACATTTAGAATGAAGTATTTAATAGAGGATTTTGAAGCTATTGTAGATAAGGTGGTAGAAAAATATTTAGTAGAAAAAGAATATAATGAATTTGTAAAGCTTCTTAAATATTTTGTGGAAGTTCAAGAGAGTAAAATAGATGAGGTAAATATAATAGCGGATAATAAGGGCGAGTATCATATAAAAGATAAAGATGGAAAAGATATTTTAGCTGAGTTTGTAGAAGAACTTGTTGATTGTAAGCTTGGAATGGTTGGAATCAATATAGAAGATGTTATAGTAAGTGGACTTATAACTAATGCACCTAAAATAGTAAAAATTCATGGAGAACAAAATTTTGTAAATAAAGAAATTTTAGAAACTATAAAAAATGTGTTTGCAAATAGAGTGGTTTTCTGTAATAATTGTTTTATGTGCTCACAAAATAATATTTGTGAAGGTATAAGAAACAAAAAAAATGATATAATAAAAGTATGAAAAAAAATTGACAAGTATAAAAGTCTATGATAAGATAAATCTTGTGTTAAATAACTAAGCAGAAACAAGCCGTTTCTCCCCTTACAGTAATTGCTAGTATGGGAATTCTCTAAGACACTTTATTTTCACAATGTGATTATTTTTAGAGATAATATAAATGAGACGGCATAAGCCGTCTCTTTTTTTATATTATATATATTTACATAGACTTAGTGGCTTTTATGCTTAACCGGAGGTGAAGAACATTAGTAAAGATGTATTGTTAAACGAGCAAATAAGAGCAAAAGAACTTAGAGTTATATCTGACTCTAATGAGCAATTGGGACTTATGTCATCAAGAGAAGCTCTTAGTATTGCAGAAGAAAGAGAAATGGATTTAGTTCTAATTTCTCCAAATGCAAAACCACCAGTTTGCAAAATAATGGACTACGGTAAATTTGTTTATGAGCAATCAAAGAGAGAAAAAGAAGCTAAGAAAAAGCAAAAGGTTGTAAATCTTAAAGAAATAAGATTTAGTCCGAGTATAGAAGAACATGATATTTCAATTAAAGCTAATAATGCAAGAAAGTTCTTAAATGAAGGTGACAAGGTTAAAGTCACTGTAAGGTTTAGAGGAAGAGAAGCAGACTATTCCTTTATAGGACACAAAATTCTTGAGAAATTTGTATTAAAAGTAGAAGACATTTGTGTTGTAGAAAAGCCAGCAAGATTAGAAGGAAGAAATATGATAATGATTTTGGCTCCAAAAAAAGCTTAAACTTGAGAGGAGGATTTTATTATGCCAAAAATGAAAACTCACAGAGGTGCTGCAAAAAGATTTAAAAAGACTGGAACAGGAATGTTCAAAAGAGCAAAGGCATTCAAAAGCCATATATTAACAAAGAAAAGCTCTAAGAGAAAAAGAAACTTAAGAAAAACAGCTTACGTTTCAACTACACAAGAAAAAACAATGAGAAAATTATTACCATATCTATAAGAGATACGAATAGGAGGTCTACGTAATGGCAAGAGTTAAGAGAGCAAAAAACGCACGTAAGAATCATAAGAAGGTTTTAAAGCTTGCTAAAGGATACTACGGCGGAAAAAGCAAGTTATTCAGAACAGCTAACGAGGCTGTTATGAGAGCATTAAGAAATGCATATGTAGGAAGAAAATTAAAGAAGAGAGATTTCAGAAGACTATGGATAGCTAGAATAAATGCAGCTTCAAGAATAAATGGATTAAGCTATTCTAAGTTCATGAACGGATTAAAAGTTGCAGGAATAGATATAAACAGAAAAATGTTATCAGAGATAGCAATAAATGATCCAAAAGCATTTACAGCATTAGTTGAAACAGCTAAAAATGCAATAAATGCATAATTAAAAAATAAAAATGCGACTTTAGTCGCATTTTTATTTTTAATTTTTATATAAATAACATATAATATAATTATAAACAAATATTTACCTTTGAGGTGATATCATGCAATATAATTTATCAAAAAAATTAAAGCTTAATGCTGTTCAAATATTAGCATTGGGTTTTGCTGCTGTTATTTTAACAGGAGCCATATTATTAACATTACCTATAGCATCTAAAAGCGGACAAAGAACTGGCTTTATAGATGCTCTCTTTACATCTACATCTGCAACATGTGTTACGGGACTTATTACTTTAGATACCGGAACATATTGGACTTATTTTGGAAAAACTGTAATAATATCACTAATACAAATAGGTGGATTAGGATTTATGTCTTTTGCTACATTATTTGCATTATTATTAGGTAAGAAAATAACACTAAAGGAAAGATTGATATTACAAGAAGCTTTGAATACTTTTAATATACAAGGGCTTGTAAGACTTATGAAGTATATACTAGGCTTTACTTTTTCAGTAGAGTTTTTAGGTGCAGTATTATTATCAACTCAATTCATTCCTGAATTTGGTGTTATGAAGGGTATTTATTATAGCTTATTCCACTCAATATCTGCCTTTTGTAATGCTGGTTTTGACTTAATAGGTAACTTTTCAAGCTTAACATCTTATGCAGATAACTCAGTTATAATACTTACAATAGGAAGTCTTATAATTATAGGTGGTATGGGATTTTCAGTTTGGTCAGAAATTTATCATTGTAAAAGTATAAAAAGACTTTCATTACATTCAAAAATAGTAATATCTATGACTTTAGGATTAGTAGTTGGAGGAGCAATATTAATGTTTTTATTTGAACATAGTAATGCGGCAACTATAAAAGATATGAGTATGAAAGGGCAGGCATTATCATCATATTTTGCTTCTGTGAGTCCTAGAACAGCAGGATTCAACTCAATATCTACATCAGATATGACTATGGCAGGAAGATTTTTAACAATAATTTTAATGTTTATAGGTGGATCACCAGGTTCTACAGCAGGTGGTATAAAAACAACTACAGCAGGAATACTTATTATGACAGTAGTTTCAGTAATAAAAGGTAAAGAAGATACTGAACTATTTAAAAAAAGAATAAATAAGGATATAATATATAGAGCATTCACAGTGGTAACATTAGGTGGATTAATTGTAGTTGTTATGACAATGCTTTTATCAATTACAGAAGTAGGAATGAAGTTTGAAGAATTAGTTTACGAAGTTACTTCAGCCTTTGCTACAGTTGGATTAACCCTTGGAATTACTACTAAGCTTTCTGCAATTGGAAAGGTCCTTGTAGCATTTACAATGTATTTGGGAAGAGTGGGACCATTGACAGTAGTACTTGCATTAACAACAAGGAAGAAAAACAAGTCTATAAGATATCCAGAAGGAAAAATTTTGGTGGGTTAGGAGTGTAATTATGGCTAGAAAACAATTTGTTGTAATTGGATTAGGAAGATTTGGAATATCCGTTGCTAAAACTTTATATGAGTCAGGACATGAAGTTTTAGCCATTGATAAAAACGAAGATTTAATTCAGGAAGTATCTGATAATGTAACGCATGCAGTTCAAATGGATGCAACAGATGAAAATGCATTAAGAACTATAGGAATAAGAAATTTTGATGTTGCAGTTATAACTATAGGATCTAATATACAGTCTAGTGTTATGGTTGCTTTAATTGTAAAAGAACTAGGTGTAAAATATATAATAGCTAAGGCACATAATGACTTACATGCAAAAGTTTTATATAAAATAGGGGCAGATAGAGTAGTTCAGCCAGAAAAAGATATGGGTGTTAGAGTTGGACATAATTTAGTATCCTCTAATATACTTGATTATATAGAATTGTCTCCAGATTATAGTATTATAGAAATTGAAGCACCTCAAATGTGGTGGGGAAAATCCATTAAAGAGTTAAATGTTAGATCAAATTATGGAATAAATATTATGGCAATAAAAAAAGATAATGAAGTTAATATATCTCCGGATGCAGAGGATATAATTGAGAAAAACTTTATAATAGTATCCATTGGATCAATAGATGATTTAAGTAGATTAGAAACTATGATATCTAAATAGAGGTGTAAAGTTTGGATGTAATTAGAATTGAAAGTAAAGAAAATGCTTTTATAAAAGAATTAAAAAAATTAAAAGAAAAGAAATATAGAAAACAAAAGAATCAATTTATAGTAGAAGGTATAAGAAGTGTGAATGAAGTATTAAATTCTTCTTACGAAATAGAGTATCTATTATATAGTGATAAGTTTGAGGATAAGATAGATGCACTTTTAAAAAATGAAAAAATTAAAAATGTACAATTTTACAACGTAACAAATGATGTTTTAAAACTTCTTTGTAGTACTGAAACGCCTCAGGGAGTAGTGGCTATTGTAAATATAAAAAAATTTAACATAGTTGATGAATTAAATGGTTTTTATGTTTTAGTAGATAAGGTGCAAGACCCAGGCAATATAGGTGCAATTATAAGATCAGCACATGCTAGTGGAGCAAAAGGTGTTATACTTACAAAGGGAACAGTAGATGTATTTAATGACAAAGCCTTTAGAAGTACTATGGGATCCGTATTTCACATACCTATTATAGAAGATGATGGAGTTTTCATTAAAAAATTAAAGAATAATAAGTTTAAATTTGTAGTAAGCTCACTTCAAACTGATAAAAACTTTTTTGATGTTAATTTAAAAGATAATTTAGTAATATGTGTAGGAAATGAAGGTAATGGTATAAGCAAGGAGATTTATGATTTAGCAGATATAAAGGTGAAAATTCCTATGCCAGGTGGAGCTGAATCTTTAAATGTAGCAGTAGCATCTACAGTAATGATGTTTGAGATAGTTAGGCAAAATATGATATAATATGTTGAAATTATATTAATAAATATGTATAATGAATAATAAATGAATATTTAAATGCAATGAAAGAGAGAGTAAATATAAAATTTTTATTAAGGGAGAAAAGATCTTAGACTGAAAGTCTTTTTATAAAAATTTATGTTGAAGTTCACTCCGGAGCACTATTGGTGAAGTTTTATTAGCCTTTAGCGGTGAAAATCGTTAATTTTACTAAGAGAATCTTAAATCTTTGATATTTAAGATTAATTAGGGTGGTACCACGGATAATTCCGTCCCTTTATAGGGACGGTTTTTTTTATTTGCATAGAACGAATCTTCATTCAAATGATGTTTTTTCACCATATGAATGTTAGATAAGTTAATAAAAGCAATTTATTAAATTTACATAGTAATTATATACTGTAGATTATTACTGTGGTAAATCTAAAAATGAAAGGAGTAAATTCTATGAAAGAGCAATTAGAATTAATTAAAGAAAATGCTTTAAGTGAAATTAAAAATTGCAAAACAAGTTCCGAATTAGAAACTGTAAGAGTAAAGTTTCTAGGTAAAAAAGGAGAGGTAACTCTAATACTTAGAGGTATGGGAGCACTTTCTAAAGAAGAAAGACCAGTTGTTGGGAAATTAGTGAATGAAGTTAGAGAAGATATAGAAACGGCTTTAGATGAAAGCTTAAAAACAATAAAACAACAAGAAAAGAATGAAAAGCTTAAAAATGAAGTAATAGATATATCAATGCCAGGAAGAAAGCAAAAAATAGGGAAAAGACATCCTATGGAGCTAACTTTAAATAGAATGAAAGAAATATTTATAGAAATGGGTTTTGCAATAGAAGAAGGACCAGAGGTTGAGAAAGATTATTACAACTTCGAAGCATTAAACATACCTAAGAACCATCCAGCAAGAAGTGAACAGGATACGTTTTACATAAATGATAATATAGTACTAAGAACCCAAACTTCACCTGTTCAAGCTAGAGTAATGGAAAAACAACAACCGCCAATAAAAATGATATCTCCTGGAAAGGTGTATCGTTCAGATGCCGTTGATGCAACACATTCACCAATATTTTATCAAATGGAAGGTCTTGTTATTGATAAAGGGGTTACATTTGCAGATCTTAAAGGAACACTAGAGTTATTTGCAAAAAAAATGTTTGGAGATAAGGTTGAAACTAAATTTAGACCTCATCACTTTCCATTTACAGAACCATCAGCAGAAATGGATGCTACTTGCTTTGTGTGTAAGGGCGAAGGATGTAGGGTTTGTAAAAATAGCGGATGGATAGAATTATTAGGTTGTGGAATGGTTCATCCTGATGTTTTAAGAAAATGTGGAATAGACCCAGAAGTTTACTCAGGCTTTGCTTTTGGTTTTGGTGTAGATAGAATGGTTATGTTAAGTTATGGAATAGATGATATTAGATTATTATATGAAAGTGATATGAGATTCTTAAATCAGTTCTAGGAGGTAAGAAAGTATGAAAGTACCAGTTAAATGGCTTAAAGATTATGTTGATTTTAATATACAAGTAAATGAATTATCAGATGCACTTACTTTATCAGGATCTAAAGTTGAAGAAATAATAACTTCAGGAGACGAAATAGTAAATGTAGTTACTGCAAAAATAGAGAGTATAGAGCAGCACCCAGATGCAGAAAAGCTAGTTGTATGTCAGCTTAATGTTGGCAAAGAAGAGTTGGTTCAAATAGTTACTGGAGCTAAGAACATGAAAGAAGGGGACATTGTACCAGCGGCATTACATGGTGCAGTTTTGGCTGAGGGACTTAAGATTAAAAAAGGTAAATTACGTGGAGTACCATCAAATGGAATGATGTGTTCAGAAGAAGAACTTGGAATTGCTGGAGATGAGCAAGTTCACGGACTTATGATTCTTCCAGAGGATACTAAAGTTGGAATAGACATAAAAGAAGCTTTAGGATTAAATAAAGCTACAATAGATTTTGAGATAACTTCTAATAGACCCGATTGCTTAGGGGTAGTTGGAATTGCAAGAGAAACTGCTGCAACATTAAAAACTTCATATAAGATGCCAGAAACAAACTACGTTCCAAGCTGTAATGATTCTATAGAAACTTTAATAAAAGTTGATATTAAGGATGAGTTATGTAAGAGATATATGGCAAGAGGAGTTAAAAATGTAAAAATAGCTCCTTCACCAGCATGGATGCAAGAATATTTAATGGATGCTGGAGTTAGACCAATAAATAATATAGTTGATATTACAAACTTTGTAATGTTAGAGTTAGGTCAACCTATGCATGCCTTTGATAAAAGAGAAATCTCTACAAACAATATAGTTATAGAAAGAGCAGAAGATGGAGAAAAGTTTACAACTCTTGATGAGGTGGAAAGAACTTTAACAAATGAAGTTTTAACTATTAGAGATGGAAATACAACTATAGGATTAGCTGGAATAATGGGCGGGCTAAACTCAGAAATAAAAGATGACACAGCTGAAGTTGTATTTGAAAGTGCTAATTTTGAGGGAACAAACATAAGAATTAATTCTAAAAATTTAGGATTAAGAACAGAGTCATCTTCAAGATTTGAAAAAGAAATAGATCCTAATCTTACTAAATTAGCAATAGATAGAGCTTGTTACCTTGTAGAACTATTACGTTGTGGTAATGTTATGGAAGGCACTATAGATATTTACAATGAAGTTAAAAAAGAAGGAAATATCTTAGTTGATTCAAATTGGGTTAATAAATTTTTAGGAACTGATTTATCTAAAGAAGAAATGAAAAAATGTTTAGATAGTTTAGATCTTAAGACAGAAATTCAAGAGGAAATTTTAAACATAACAGTTCCTACCTTTAGAATAGATATTGCTATAAAAGAAGACATAGCGGAAGAGATAGCTAGAATACACGGATATGACAATATACCAACTACTATATCAAAAGCAATAGGTCTTAAGGGTGCTAAAAATGATAAACTTAAAAATGATGATTTAATTGTAGAAACTATGATTAGCTCAGGACTTAATCAATCAATAAGTTATTCATTTGTAAGCCCTAAATCTTTTGATAATGTAAATATACCAAAAGATAGCTGTCTTAGAAATGCTATAGCAATAAGAAATCCACTAGGAGAAGATTATAGCTTGATGAGAACATCTACTATAGCTTCTATGATGGAAAGTTTAGCTAGAAATTATTCAAGAAACAATGAAGAAGCTAGATTATTTGAAATAGGAAAAATATATATTTCTAAAAAAGAGGATTGCCTTCCAGAAGAAAGAAATATTTTAACTATTGGATTATATGGGGACATAGATTATTTAGATATAAAGGGTATTATAGAGGAAACCGTAGAAGCATTTGGGATAAACAATGGATCATATAAGAGACAAAGTGAAAATGTTTCATTCCACCCAGGCAAAACAGCAGATTTATATATAAATAAAGAAGTAGTTGGAACATTTGGAGAGATACATCCAGATGTATGTGAAAACTATGGAATAGATGTTCCATGTTTTATGGCTGAAATAAACTTAGACTTATTATATAAAAGGGCTAATTTAGTTAAAAAATATAAAGCACTTCCTAAGTTCCCAGCAGTAACAAGAGACATAGCTATTCTTGTAAATGATGAAATACTTGTACAAGAAATAGAAGAAGCTATAAGAAAAACTGGTGGAAACATAGTTGAGCAAGTTAAGCTTTTCGATGTATACAAAGGAAAACAAATACCAGAAGGAAAGAAAAGTGTAGCATATGCTATATTCTATAGAGATGAAAATAAGACATTAACTGACAAAGAAGTTAATAAGGTGCATGACAAGATATTAAGGGCTTTAGAATATAAATTAGGTGCTGAACTTAGATAATTTAACTTGTTTTCTATTAGGAAAATATATGTTAAAATATAGATAACTATATTTTGCATATATTTTCTTGTTATTATATAAAATTATTAAAATATTTAATCAGTATTATTAAATTTTTTGATTTTATATTATAATTTATTATAGATAGAGAAAGTTAAATTAAGAGGGTGTAATAATAATGAATAAAGTAACTGTTAAAATAAATGGGATAGATTACAATCTTAAGGGTGACGAAAGTGCAGATTATTTAACGGAAATAGCTGGATACGTAGATAAAAAGCTTAAAAATTTAATAGATAGTAATAAAAAACTTAGTACGTCATCGGCAGCAATACTTACAGCAATGAATTCAGCAGATGAAATGTTTAAAGAAAAAGAAGATGCAAAAGAAATAAAAAATCAATTTGCACTTCTTAAAAGTCAAATATCTTATTTGGAGAAACATAATAAAGAACTTGACGATAAGGTTTCAGATTTGGACAACCAAATAAAAAATCAAGAAGGAAATATAAATAATGAACTTCAAATTAAAATAAGTAAACTAAATGAAGAGTTAAATAACAAAGAGAATATACTAAATAGTTTAAATAAAGAGAAAGACTCTATAGAAGAAGATCTAAAAAGAAAAATAAAGATTTTAGAAGATGAAAAAATTGAAAGTGAAAAACATAATAATAAGATATTAGAGGGAAATAATAATGAAATTTTCAGCTTAAATGAAAAACTTGAAGAGTTGAAACAATATTATATAAATAAAATAGAACTCTTAGAACAAAATCACAAAGAAGAGATATGTAAAGTTAATAAGAATAATGAAGAATTAGATACTATGTTAATTCATATTAAAAAAGAAGACAATGAATTAAAAGAAAAAGCTATGCAATATAAGAATGAATTAATTTTAAAAGAGAAGGACGAATTAGAATTTAAGAAACAAATCTCAGATTTAGAAATTAAATTTAAAGATTATGAGGAAAATAACAAATTTAAGGAAGCGTCTGAAAAATTAAGCAAGGAAAATAATTCATTCAAAGAAAAAATAGAAAATTTAAATAAGGAAATAGAGTTACTTACTATTGAGGCAAAGAAATATAAAGAATTAAATAAAAAAATTATAGCAAGAAATGAAGAACGCTCATTTAGAGAAAGAAGTAACTTTTATAAGCTTAAGGCTTACGAAGATAAATATACAAACTTGGTAGAAAAGCTTGTTGAAAATCAAATTAAATATATATGTTTAAAAGAGGGAATAGAATATAAATGTCCTATCAATATTTTAAACTCATTAGGTGAAAATGACGATATAGATATAGAAGATGAAATAGTGTTTTTATCAAGAACTAGGAATATGGAAAAAAGAGAGTTGAAAGAAAAAATTTTAATAGACAGTTTACCAAAATAGCTCATGAAATAACATGAGCTATTTTTTACAGTTATAGAAAAGTATATTATGTCCTAGAAGTTTAATTTAGGGTATAATATAAAAAGATACAAAGTAGAAACGACAATGAATAAAAAATTAACATATAATTTATAAAGAACGAAGTAAAAAATGAGGTGCGTGTTATGACAAAAATAGAATTATTAGCTCCAGCAGGTGGACTAGAAAGTTTATATGCAGCTATAAACAAAGGTGCAGATGCTGTTTATATGGGAGGAAGTAAATTTTCTGCTAGGGCATATGCATCTAATTTTACAGATGATGATCTGGAGAAAGCAGTTGATTATGCTCATTTATATGGTACGAAAATATACATAGCTCTTAATACTTTAATAAAGGAAGATGAGATATTTGAAGCATTTGAATACATAAAGGTATTACATTCTATAGGTGTAGATGCTTTAATAGTACAAGATTTAGGAATAGCAAATATTTTAAGAAAGTATTTTAGTGACTTTGAAATTCATGCATCTACTCAGATGACCATACACAACGGAGAAGGAGCATTATTTTTCAAACATAATGGATTTCAAAGAATAGTGTTATCTAGAGAGTTATCTTTAAAAGAAATTGAGTATATATCTAAAGATTTAGGTATAGAGACAGAAATATTTGTTCATGGAGCATTATGTGTATGTTATTCGGGACAATGTCTTATGAGCAGTGTAATAGGTGGAAGAAGTGGAAATAGAGGAAGATGTGCTCAACCTTGTAGGCTTCCATATACAATTATTAATAAAAATACAAATAAAGAGAAAAAAGCATATATTTTAAGTCCAAAAGATATATGCAATATAGAAAATGTAGAAGATTTAATAAATAGTGGAACATCTTCACTGAAAATTGAAGGAAGAATGAAAAGGCCAGAGTATGTAGCTGGAGTTGTAGAAACTTATAAAAAAGCAATAGATTCTTATAATAAAAAACATAAGATAGATAAATTAAAAGAAAAAAGAAAATTAATGCAATTATTTAACAGAGAAGGTTTCTCTAAGGCATATTTTTATGGAAATAAGGGCAAAGACATGATGGCATATAATATACCTAAAAATACAGGGTTATTTATAGGACAAATTTTGAAAGATAATTCAATAATCTTAGAAGAGGATATAGCTTTAGAGGATGGCATAAGAGTTGGAGAAGGCGGTTTTGCACTATCTAAAATAATTAAAGATAAAGAAGAAGTTAAATGTGCAAAAAGAGGAGAAAAAGTAAATCTATATCCTACTAATTATAAAAGAGGAGATAAACTTTATAAAATATTAGATAATGCAATGATGAAAGAATATGGTGTTAGTTATGTAAATCCATATGAAAATAAGATTTCTTTAAAAGCAAATATAGTATTTAATATAAATAAAGAAATAGAGATTTTTGTTAATTTTAAGGGAGAAACTTTTACTGCAACAGGGGAAATTGTCCAGAATGCAATAAATAAGCCTTTATCTCAAGATAGGATAGAAGAAAGTCTTAAGAAAAGTGGAGATACTCCATTTAAAATAGAATATGTAGAATTCAGAAGCTATGAAGAAGGTTTTGTACCAGTAGCAGCTTTAAATGCTATTAGAAGAGATATAATAGAACAAATAGAAAAGTTTTTAAAGAATAGTTATAAAAGAAAAAAACTATCAAAGGCATTAGAAAAGGTTGATTTAAATAGGGAATCTAGTAGTGATATAAATTTATTGGTTAATGTATGTACTGTGGATCAGCTAGATGCATTAAAAGAAGAAGATGTAGAGCATATTGGAATTAATATATTTTATAGAGGAAAAAATGCTTTAAAAGAAGAACATATAAAAGGTATAAGTAAAAATAAGAAAGTATACCTAAAAGTACCTAATATAATAAAAGAAGAGTTTACTAGAGTAGAGGAAATTATAGAAAAGAATCTTCCATTTATAGAAGGTGTTATAACAGCTAATTTTGGGATAATAAATAAGTTTTATAATCGAACTAAAATAATAGGAGATTATAAATTAAATATTTATAACAGTTATTCTTTGGAATACTTAAAGCCATATGTGGATTTATCTTGTTTAAGTATTGAGCTTAATAAGAAGGATATAAATAAAATTATGAAGAATAATTTAAACGCTCAAATTCTTGTTTATGGAAATCCAGAACTTATGGTAAGTGAATATTGCCCTATAGGATGTATGTTAGGTGGAAAAGACTCAAGTCATAATTGTGATATGCAGTGTATGAAGGGAGACTTTGTTTTAAAAGATAGAATGAATGAAGAATTTAAGATAAAAACTGATATATTCTGTAGAAGTTATATTTATAATCCTAAGAGTATTAATTTAATTCCTAATTTAAAAGAAATGACTAACATTGAAAGCTTTAGAATAGATTTTGTAAATGAAGAAGCAAATGAAGTAACAAGAATTATAAAAGCTTTTAATAAAAAGAAATGGGAATATGATTTTACTAACTACACAAGAGGACATTATAAAAGAGGAGTAGAATAAGTGAGGGAATAAAAAGATGAATGAAAAAGCATTAAAAGTTTTAGAATTTAACAAAATAAAAGAAATAATGAAAAAATATACAGCAACATCTGCGGCGAAAGATCTAATAGATGAACTCAAACCGTATTCAAGTGCATATGAAGTTATACATCATTTAAAAGAGACAGAAGAGGCATTTCAATTGTTAGTTAAGAAGGGAAATCCACCATTTGAGGGATTGTACGATGTAAGAGATGGTATAGAAAGAGCAACAAAAGGTGGAGTTCTAATGCCATATCAGCTTCTAAGAATAGCAAACATGTTAAAATCTGCTAGAAGATTTAAAGATTATATAGGCAGAAAAGAAGATGAAGAAAAACATGAAGAACTTGAGAGTCTTTGTGATGGGATTGTAGCAATTAAAGCTTTAGAGGATGAAATTTTTTTAGCGATAATAGGAGAAGAGGAGATAAGTGATAAGGCTTCTTCTACTCTTTATAATATTAGAAGAACATTAAAAGAAAAAAATTCTTCTGTAAGAGATAAAGTTAATGACATGATAAGAAGTAATAGCAAATATCTTCAAGATAATTTATATACAATTAGAGGAGATAGATATGTTATTCCTGTAAAGGCTGAGCATAAAGGTGCAGTACCTGGACTTGTACATGATCAAAGTTCGTCAGGAGCTACCTTATTTATAGAGCCTATGGGACTTGTAAATTTAAACAATGAAATAAGAGAGCTTATGCTAAAAGAGAAGGCAGAAATAGAAAGAATATTAGCTTACTTATCAGAAAAAGTATATGAACATGCATTTGAGGTGAAAAATAATAGTAAAATAATTTGGGAATTGGATTTTATATTTGCTAAAGCGAAATATGGAAGTTCAATAAATGGTATTATGCCTAGTGTAAATGAAAAAGGTATTTTTAATATAATTGATGGTAGGCATCCATTAATAGATCCTAAAATAGTTGTGCCAGCTACTATATATTTAGGTGAAGAGTTTACATCTTTGGTAGTAACAGGACCAAATACTGGAGGTAAAACAGTAACACTAAAAACAGTGGGACTTCTTCATATAATGGCCTTGAGTGGGCTTTTAATACCAGCAAGATCTCAATCATCAGTAGCATTTTATGAAGAAATATTTGCAGATATTGGAGATGAACAAAGTATAGAGCAAAGTCTTTCAACATTTTCATCACATATGACCAATATAGTAAAAATAATAGATAAAGCTGATGAAAATTCACTTGTTTTATTTGATGAGCTTGGAGCAGGTACTGATCCAACAGAGGGAGCAGCACTTGCAGTATCAATTCTTGAATCTTTAAGAAAAAGAAATTGCAAAATAGCTGCAACCACTCATTACAGTGAATTAAAGGCATATGCACTTGAAACTAGTGGTGTTGAGAATGCATCTGTAGAATTTGATGTGGAAACATTAAGACCAACATATAGGTTATTAATAGGTATACCAGGAAAGTCTAATGCTTTTGAGATATCAAAAAGATTAGGGTTACCAGAGTATATAATAGAAGGGTCTAAAAATTTAATTTCAAAAGAGAACTTAAGATTTGAGGATTTAATAGAACAGTTACAAGAAAAAAGTATAAAAGCAGAAAAAGATGCTAGAGCAGCAGCACGTCTAAAAGGCAATATAGAAGAAATGAAAAATGACTATGAAGAAAAACTTCAAGGTATTCAAAATATAAGAGAAAATGCTATAGTTGAAGCAAAACGTGAAGCTAGAAGCCTATTAAGAGATGCAAAGGATGAAGCTGATCAAATACTAAAAGATATGAGAGATCTTGAAAAAATGGGATACTCTTCACAGGCTAGAACTATGTTAGAAGAACAAAGAAAATCATTAAAAGATAAATTAGAAAAACATGAGGAAAAAATAAGTCTTTCTAGCAATGATAAAGGTAAAGAAATAAACGAAGTAACAGTTGGAATGGAAGTAATGTTACCATCATTAAATCAGAAAGTTACAATTTTAACTTTACCAGATAATAAAAAGGAAGTTCAGGTTCAGGCTGGAATAATGAAAGTAAACGTAAAATTAAAAGATTTAAGAATGATAGATGGAAATTCAAGTAGCAAGCAAGTTAAAAGAACTCAAAAGAGGGAAATGAAGTTAAAAGTAAAAAGTGTTGCTACTTCCGTGGATTTAAGAGGTATGGATTCAGAAGAGGCTTGTTATGTTACGGATAAGTACTTAGATGAGGCTTATGTTGCAGGACTTGGAGAGGTAAGCATAATTCACGGAAAAGGCACTGGAATCCTTAGAAATGCAATAAATGATATGTTGAGGAGACATCCACATGTGAAAAATTATAGACTTGGAGAATATGGTGAAGGTGGTAACGGTGTAACGGTGGCCATATTAAAGTAGGTGAGGTTATGATATTAATAAGTGCATGTCTTTGTGGTATAAATTGCAAATATAATGGGAAAAATAATTTGAATGAAAAAATAGAGTCTCTTTTAAAGAAAGAAAATGTAATGGTTATTTGTCCGGAACAATTAGGTGGATTACCAACACCAAGAACTCCAAATGAAATTTGGGGTGGTACAGGAAAAGAAGTTCTTAGTGGAGAAGCAAAAGTTTTAAATAAAGATAAAGCTGACTCAACACACTGTTTTATAAAAGGAGCAGAAGAAGTTTTGAAGTTGGCTAAAATGGTAAATATAGAGTATATAATCTTGAAATCTAAAAGCCCTTCTTGTGGAAAAGGAATTATATATGATGGGACATTTAGTGGTAGAAAAATTCAAGGAAATGGGGTGACTGCGGAGCTTTTAATTAATAATGGATTTAAAGTTGTTACAGAAATAGAATACTTAAATTCACTATAAGAAATTTTATAATGAAAGAAATATAATATTAACTGTCAAAAACACTAATATAGAACTAATCTTCATTTAGGTGGTAGCCATGAGATAAGTTTTGTGTTGGTGTTTCTTTATTTTATTTAAAACAAATTTAAGCTTAACAAAAAATAGTTTGTTACTGATGTAGAGGAATATTATTATTAAATTAAAAATAAAAAAATAAAAGTGACAATTGAATAAAAAATATGATAGTAACAGTTCATTATATATTATTTGTGAACTTGTAATTGACAAACTATATTCAAATTTCAGAAAATATTCTCATTTGAGTTAAAAAGAAGCTTAAAAATTTTCAATCTAAAAAAAATGAAGGAAAAATGTTGTAAAAGAAAAAAATATGTGATAATATTACGAAAACGATATGATAACGTTTAATTAATTAAATAGTAGGGGGAAAAAAATGGAGACAAATCAAAAAAAACTCACATGGTATAACCTAGCGTTAATGGCATTTGTAAGTGTTTGGGGTTTTGGAAATGTAGTTAATGGATATGCAACTCAAGGAATGCAAGTTGTAATATCATGGATATTAATGTTTTCTTTATATTTTGTACCGTATGCTTTAATGGTAGGAGAAATGGGATCTACGTTTAAAGATTCTAGTGGAGGAGTTAGTTCATGGATAAAGGTTACAGTAGGACCTACTTGTGCATATTTAGCAGGATGGACTTATTGGGTTGTTCATATTCCATATCTAGCTCAAAAGCCTCAAGGTATAATGATAGCATTAGGATGGGCTATTAATCAAAATGGAACTCTAGTTAAAAATATGGATCCAAAGATGTTACAACCTATATGTTTAGTAATTTTCTTGTTATTCCTTTGGATATCATCAAGAGGAGTTAATTCAATAAAGAAAATAGGTGCTGTGGCAGGTTCATCTATGTTTATTATGTCATTATTATATATTTTATTAGTAATAGCTGCACCAGCAATAACTAATGCTCATACTTTTAAATTAGACTTTAGCTGGAATTCCTTAGTGCCAAATTTTGATTTTTCATATCTAACAAGTTTGGCTATATTAGTATTTGCCGTAGGTGGATGTGAAAAAATAGCACCCTATGTAAATGATATGAAAGATCCTGCAAAAGGGTTTCCAAAAGGAATGATTGCATTAGCAATTATGGTAGCAACAACGGCACTACTTGGAACTTTATCAATGGGAATGATGTTTGATCCTAATAATATTCCAGAGGACTTAATGATGAATGGTGCTTATTATTCATTCCAAAAACTTGGAGAATATTATGGAGTCGGAAACTTCTTCTTAATAGTTTATGCTATAGCTAACTCATTAGCTCAAGTGTCAGCACTTGCATTTTCAATAGATGCACCGTTAAAAGTTTTACTTGGAGATGCTGATAAGAGATATGTACCAAAATCATTAACAAAAGTTAATAAAAATGGAACATTAATTAATGGTTATAAGATGACTGCAGTATTAGTTGGAGCACTTATTTTAATACCAGCCTTAGGCATTGGTAATATGAACTCTTTATTTACATGGTTATTAAGACTAAATGCTGTTGTTATGCCTTTGAGATATTTATGGGTATTTGCTGCTTATATGGCATTAAAAAAGGCAGTGAAAGGAAAATTTGAATCAACATATCAATTTACTAAAAATAAAGCTTTCGGATTTTTAATGGGATTATGGTGTTTTGGATTTACTGCATTTGCATGTGTAATGGGTATGTTTCCTAAGGGTGTAGAAACCTTTACTAAAGAATGGTACTTCCAAATTACATTAAATATTTTAACACCGTTTGTTTTACTTGGATTAGGACTTATATTACCTTTAATTGCTAAGAAAACAAACAAGCTATCAGGAGAAACACATGATAGTTTAGGAGCTTAAAGAATTATAAGGCTAAGTTTTTCGATAGAAAAACTTAGCCTTATTTACTTTATAGGAATTATAGATTTTCAATATGCAGATAACTTAAAAAATATTAAACATGTATAGTCTTTTTTAGTTGAAATTTGAGAGTGAAGGAAAAAGTATTTTTAAGAAAACATGTGTTTTTAACCTCAACTTGTCACTTAAAAATGGCATAGCCACTTTATATATATTTAGACAAGGTTCACTTTTTCATATATAACATATATAATTATATTTATAAGTTTAAAAATCAGGGGGGGACAAAAAGTGAATTATAAAGATGTTTTAAAAAATGCTAGAGAAAATTTAAATGGAAGTTGTAGAGTTTGTAAAGTATGCGATGGAAAAGCCTGTGTTGGTGAAGTTCCAGGAATGGGAGGGAAATCTACAGGAAGTGCATTTATGGAGAATATTAATGCATTAGAAAAGTATAAAATTAATATGAGAGTAATACATGATGTTAAAGATCCTAAACTTTCAGTTGATATTTTTGGGAAAAATATAAAATTACCTGTATTTGCTGCACCAGTTACAGGTACAGTCTTAAATATGGGAGGAAAGTTAACAGAAAAAGAATACATACATTCTGTTATAGAAGGATGCGTTAATTCAGAAATATATACAATGGTTGGAGATTCAGCTTTAGATTCATTCTTAATTGACAATTTAGAAGAAGTAAAAGAGTTTAATGGACAGGGAATAGCAATAATAAAACCTTGGGAAAATAAAAATGTAATAGAAAAAATAAAAATGGCAGAAGCAGCAGGATGTTATGCTGTGGGAATGGATATAGATGCATGTGGATTAATAACATTAGCAATGCATGGAAAGCCTGTATATCCTAAGACTGTAGATGAAATAAAAGAAATAGTAGAATCTACAAAATTGCCGTTTATATTAAAGGGAATCATGACTATAGATGAAGCAAAGCTTGCGGTAGAAACAGGGGCAGATGCTATAGTTGTATCTAATCATGGGGGAAGAGTCTTAGATCAAACTCCAGGTGTTGCAGAGGTTTTACCTGAAATAGCTAAAGCTGTAAAAGGAAAAATAAAAATATTTGCAGATGGTGGAGTTAGAAATGGTGTGGATATATTAAAAATGATAGCTCTTGGAGCTGATGCAGTACTTATAGGAAGACCATTTGTAACAGCATCTTTTGGTGAAGGTAGTGAAGGCGTAAAATCATATATAGATACGTTGTATAATGATTTGAAAGTTGCAATGATTCTTACTGGATGTAAGTCAATAGAAGATATAGATGAAAGAATAATTTATAAAAATAGATAGCCAATATATAATTTATAAGAGGATACAAATTAAAATTTGTACCTCTTTCTTTTTAAATTACTGAATATTCATGCAATTAATCACATGAAATTTTTTTATTATTTCAAGAGAATGATCTATTTTATCCCCAGTGATTATTAATGGAGGAGCAAATCTTATAGTTTTTGGCACTATAATCACTCACCTCATTTAAAAGGTATTTAGTAGTCTTAAGTGTAATCTCATCCTAAATTTTTATACCTTATAGTACTATTCTAAATAAAAAACGTATATGATACAACGAGAAAACTAAATTTTAAAAATATTTATAAAATTAACATAATTTCAGTGCATGCTTATAATACGGGGATGTATTAAGAAATAAGTGAAGATTTACTGAGTAATATTAAAAAAATAATAAAAAGCTTTAACAGATTAAATTGACAAACTTATTACATATATTATACTAAAAATATGAAATAATAATTAAAAATTACTATAAATAACAATATATTGGAGAAAAATAAACTTGTTTTTGTATTAGAGAGGGGTAATTTTATGATTAAAAGTCTAGAGAATCTTATAGAATTAGCTAAGAATAAAAATAAAAAAATCTTGTCTGTAGCAGTAGCTCAAGATAAGGAAGTTTTAAAAGCAGTTCTAAGTGGGGTTTCTATAGGAATAATTAATGCTATATTGGTTGGGGATAAAGAAAAAATAGAACAAATTTGTAAAGAAGAAAATTGGGACTTAAAAGGATTAGAAATAGTTAATGTTAAAAATGATAAAAAAGCAGCAGAAGAAGCTGTAAAACTTGTAAGTACTAATAAAGCTGATTTTATAATGAAAGGAATGCTTTCTACTGCAGATTTATTAAAGGCTGTATTAAATAAAGAATTTGGATTAAGAGGAAAGAGTTTATTATCTCATGTAATGCTTTACGAAACACAGAACTATCACAAATTACTATTCTTAACAGATGGGGGAATGGTACCTTATCCTGAGCTTAAGGATAAAATTGGAATAATAGATAATGCGGTTAAGGTAGCTAATGCTGTTGGGATAGACATGCCTAAAGTTGCTCCACTTTGTGCTGTAGAGGTTGTGAATCAATCTATGACGGCAACAATAGACGCATCCATCTTAAGTTCTATGAATAAAAGAGGACAAATTAAAGATTGTGTAATAGACGGACCATTAGCTTTAGATAATGCAATATCATTAGAGGCCGCTAAACATAAAGGAATAGTTAGTGAAGTTGCTGGAGATGCAGATATATTATTAGTTCCAAATATTGAAGCGGGAAATTTACTTGGTAAATCATTAACTTACTTTGGAAATGCAGAAAGTGCAGGAATTGTAATGGGGGCAAAATGTCCAATTGTATTAGTTTCAAGAGCAGACACTGCTAAATCAAAGTTATACTCAATAGCATTAGGAGCTATTGTAGAATAAATTAACATAAAAGGTTTATTTATATAAGGGGGATATATATAATGAAAAAAATAATGAGTGGTAATGAAGCCATTGCTAGGGGTGCCTATGAAGCGGGTTGTGTTATAGCTTCTGCTTATCCAGGCACTCCAAGTACAGAAATACTAGAAAATTTTGCATTATATGATGGGGTATATGCAGAATGGGCACCAAATGAGAAGGTTGCCTTTGAAGTTGCATCAGGAGCATCTATTGGTGGTGCAAGAAGCTTAAGTACAATGAAACATGTTGGACTTAATGTAGCAGCAGATCCATTATTTACTATGGCTTATGAGGGAGTTAATGGAGGTTTTGTGGTTGTAAGTGCTGATGATCCAGGGATGCACTCATCACAAAATGAACAAGATAATAGATTATATGCTAAGCATTCTAAAATAGCATTAGTTGAACCATCAGATTCTCAAGAGTGTAAAGACTTTATGATAGAAGCTTACAAAATAAGTGAAGAATATGATACTGTAGTTTTATTTAGAAGTACAACTAGAGTTTCTCACTCTAAGAGTATTGTTGAATTAGGTGAAAAAGTTTCTGTACCAGTAAAAAAATATGAAAAGAATATAAAAAAATATATTATGACACCAGCTCATGCCAGAACAAAGCATTATGAGGTAGAAGAGAGGTTAGAAAAACTTAGGGAATATTCTAACAGAACTCCTCTTAATAGAACTGAAATGAATAACAGAAAAATAGGAATAATTACTAGTGGAATAAGTTATCAATATGCTAAGGAAGTCTTTGGTGATGATGTATCCTATTTGAAATTAGGATTTACTCATCCGCTTCCTGATAAATTAATCAAAGATTTCAGTGAAAAAGTAGAAAAACTTTACGTAGTAGAAGAAAATGAACCTTATATAGAAACATTTATTAAAGCTATGGGAATAGAATGCATTGGTAAGGAAGTTATTCCAATATGTGGAGAATTGAATCCAGAAATAATAAGAAAAGGTATATTAAATAATCAAGTTGAAAAATCATATTCAATAGATGTAAAGGCACCAACAAGACCTCCAGTTTTGTGTGCAGGATGTCCTCATAGGGGAATGTTCTATACTATATCTAAAATGAAGAATGTAATAGCTACTGGTGATATAGGATGTTATACATTAGGAATGGTTGCACCATTAAGTGTAACTGATACAGTTATATGTATGGGAGCATCAATATCAGCTGGACTTGGAATACAAAAAGCTAGGCAAATGGCAGGAGAACAGGCAAAAGTTTTCTCTTTTATAGGAGACTCTACTTTCTTCCATTCAGGTGTAACTGGACTTATTAATTCTGTTTATAATAATATTCCAATAGTTACATGTATATTAGATAATAGAATAACAGGTATGACAGGGCATCAAGAAAACCCAGGTTCAGGAAAGACTTTGCAAGGTAAAGAAGCACCTATGGTTGATATAGAAAGCTTAGTATTATCTATAGGTATTAAAAAAGAAAATTTAAGAGTTGTAGATCCATATAATTTAAAACAAACTGAAGATGCAGTTAAAGAAGCTTATAATAGTTCAGAACCTTTTGTTATAATAACAAAACAACCATGTGCATTAATAAAAGAAGTCTCAAAGAGAAGAGCAAAATTAAAATGTAGAGTTATAAAAGAAAAGTGTGTAAAATGTAAGGCGTGCTTAAAAACTGGATGTCCAGCACTTAGTCAAGATAAAGATGGAAAGACAAGAATAGATCACAATGCGTGTAATGGATGTGAAATATGTAAACAAGCCTGTAAGTTTGGGGCAATAGAAAAGGTGGGTGAATAAAATGGATAAGAGTATATTATTTGTAGGAGTTGGAGGACAAGGAACTATACTTGCATCTAAAATTTTAACACAAGGTGTTTTAAAGGCTGGGTATGATGTTAAAATGTCAGAAGTTCATGGTATGGCACAAAGAGGAGGAAATGTGTCTACTCAAGTTAGATTTGGCAAAAGGGTGTATTCTCCATTAATAGAAGAAGGGACAGCAGATGTAATAGTAGCTTTTGAAAAGAGTGAAGCGGCAAGATGGATAAGTTATTTAAAGGAAGATGGAAGCTTAGTTGTTAATAACTATGAAATATATCCAATTACAGTAACAACAGGAAATGAAAAATACCCTGAAAATGTAAATGAAGCGTTAAAGAATACAGTGAAGAAGACTATTATAATAAATGCAGCTGAAATTGCTGAAAGTCTTGGAAATATAAAAGCACAAAATGTGGTTTTACTTGGAGCTTTAATAAAAGCATTAGAGTTAACAGATATTGATTGGGAAGAAATAGTTAAAGAGAATGTACCATCAAAAATAGTTGACCTTAATTTAAAAGCATTGAAACTAGGACTAGAAGCATAAAAATAAAGCTTGGTATTTTTACTAAGCTTTAGGTACATTCAAAAAAATAACAAGTCAGTATGCTAGCATATTTGACTTGTTATTTTTTTCATGTGCCTTATTTTTATTTTACAACTTTTATATATTCAACTTTTGGATCTTCAGTTCCTTGAACATAAAGACCAACAGATTTTAAATCTTCAACATAATCAATAATACTATTAGAGATAATCTCACCAGGACAAAGCACTGGAATTCCAGGAGGATAAGCAAGTAAGAATTCACCACTTATATGTCCTATTGATTCTCTAAGAGTTAATGATTCTTTTACAGAATTAAATGCATCCCTTGGAATCATCTTTTGTTCAGGAATATCAGGAATATCTAAGAAATCCGGTTTCTTATTTGATTTACCCATATATTCAGAACTTATTTCTTTAAGAGCATTTAATAGTGTATCAATATTTTCTTTGGTATCACCAAATGAACCAACAGCTAAAACATTATATAAATCTGAAAGTTCAAATTGTATATGGTATTTATTTGATAATATCATATCTAGATCATATCCAGTTATGCCTAAATCTCTACATGTAATTGTAATTTTAGTAGGATCTAAAGCATGGACTCCAGGATTACCTATAATTTCTTCACCAAAACAATAAAATCCAGGTATTTTATTTATTTCACATCTTGCATATGTTGAAAGCTCTATAGCTTTATCAAGAAGCTCTTTTCCATTAAGTGCTATTTGACGTCTTGCACAGTCTAAAGAAGCCATTAGTATATATGATGGTGATGTAGTTTGAAGTAAGTTTAATACTTGCTGAACTCTAGCAACATCAATATATTTTGACTTAACTTGAAGAAGAGAGCTTTGAGTTAAAGCACTTATTATTTTATGAGTACTTTGAGCACATATATCAGCGCCAGCCTCAATTGCAGATACAGGTAACTTGTCATTAAATTTTAAATGAGGTCCATGGGCTTCATCAACAATAAGTGGAATATCATATTCATGAACTATATCAGCTATAGTTTTAATGTCCGTAGCTACACCATAATAAGTAGGATTAATAATTAAAACAGCCTTTGCATCAGGGTGTTCTTTTAAAGTATCCTTAACTGTTTCAGGGGTAACACTATGAGCAATTCCAAGTTTTTTATCAAGTTCTGGTTGCATATAAACAGGACTTGCACCACTAAGAATTATTCCAGCAGTAACTGACTTATGAACATTTCTTGGAATAATTATTTTTTCTCCAGATTTAACTACAGACATAATCATAGCCTGTATTGCTCCAGAAGTTCCATGAATTGAGAAAAAAGCAGCATCAGATCCATATGCATCAGCAGCAAGCTCTTGAGCTTTTTTTATAGCTCCAGTTGGATGATGCAAACTGTCAACTAATTTGAAAACAGTAACATCAATTTTAAAAGGATTCTCTCCAATAAAACTTTTAAATTCTTCATCTATTCCTTGACCCTTTTTATGACCAGGAACATGAAATGGTATAGTTTCTCTATTAACATACTCCATTAAAGCATCAAATAATGGAGTTTCATTTTGATTTAATTTATACACCTAAACTTGGCCCCCTCTTCTCTAGATTTTATTTCTGGTGATAAAACAATAGTATCATTATAAGGTAAACATATTAGGAATGCAATAAAAAAAGGATTTTCATAACAGCGGGAATTTTATAAAAATATGAAATTGTATGTATAAGAAAAATGCTTATGGCAACAATACTTAAAAGGAGGGATAAATATGGAGACTTTAGTAATTAATAAGAGAGATAAAAATTCAACTCATAGTGCTAGAAAAGTACGTAGACAAGGAAAAGTTCCGGGAGTTATGTATGGAGCTTTAATGAATAATTTTTTATTTGAAGTAAGTGAAATGGATCTAGATAAAGAAATTGCAAATCATGGAGAGTTTGGAGTTGTAAATGTTTCTTTGGAGGGAAAAGAACATAAGGCTTTAATAAAAGAAGTCCAAAGAGATCCGTTTAGTAAAAAAGTAATTCATATTGATTTAGAAGATATTAATAAAGATGAAAAGATTGAAACAGACATTCCAATAAGATTCTTAAATGAGGATTTAATTTCAAATTACGGTGGAATAGTCCAAAAAGAAAAAGCATCTATTAAAGTGAGGTGTTCTGTAAATAATGTACCAGATCATATAGATGTTAGCTTTAAGAAGGATGAAATAGGAACAGCCATAAAAGTTGGTGATGTAGAGTTTGGATCAGAAATAAGTGTTTTAGATGATGTTAATAGTACAGTTGCATCAATAAGCTATGTAGGTACTAAGGCAGAAGAAACAGAAAAAGAGAAAGATACAAAGTAATGTTTATATAAATTAAGGGTTAGATATATTAAGTATCTAACCCTTTGTACATGTACAGGAAAGTATAAAAAATTTTTATCCTAAAATGCTGATAAAACCTAGGGTTAAAGAGAGTTTTAATTAGTGACAAGTTATAAGTTAAAAGTTAAGGGTGAAATCTTCCTACAGAAGGTTTCTAAAATAAAAAATATTTTAAGAAAACCTGTGGTTTTCAACCATAACTTGTCACTTAAAAATGGCGTATACATTTTTTTAGTGTTATAACATTATAAATCTTGCCCTAGTAGTACAACAGTATTATAATATATTTACGCTAATTAAAATATATGTAAGAAGGTTTCTCTTGTTGATTGAAAACATTTATTGTAAACTATATCTGTAAGCCTTTAGATTAATTATTGTTAGATTTAGGGGAAGTTTTATTTTTAAATAATATGTTCTCAAGAAAAGGATTGTGCTAATTTTGCTAAAGTGTTATAGAGTATATCAATAGGTAAATTTCACTTGAATTATGGAGCTTAAAATTACATTATATTTTCATAGTTTATAGCTTTAATTTATAACAACATATAGAATGAAGTTATACTAGATGTTTATCATTGAGAGAAATTAAAAAAAGCAATGGTATGTCAATAGGAGGAATATTTATGACTTATTTAGACAAATATAATTTATGGTTAAACTCAAACCATATTGATGAAGAAACAAAAAAAGAACTTAAAAGTATTGAAGATAATACTGAAATAGAAGATAGATTTTATAAAGACCTTGAATTTGGTACAGGAGGACTTCGTGGCATTATAGGAGCTGGAAGTAATAGAATGAATATATACACAGTAGGTAAAGCAACTCAAGGTTTTTCAGATTACCTAAATAAAAAATATGAAACATCATCTGTTGCAATAGCTTATGACTCAAGAATAATGGCTAAAGAGTTTGCTAAAGCTGCAGCATTAAACTTTGCTGCCAATAATATAAAGGTTTACTTATTTGATTCTTTAAGACCAACACCTATGCTTTCATTTGCAGTAAGACACTTAAATTGCAAAGGTGGCGTTGTAATTACAGCATCACATAATCCTAAGAAATATAATGGGTACAAGGTGTACGGCGATGATGGTGGACAAGTAACGGATACAGCAGCTAAAGAGATAATAGAATGTGTGAATAGTATAAATGATTTTGAAAATATAATGACTATAAATGAAGAAGAAGCGATATCTAAAAATCTTTTACAATACGTGGGAGAAGAAGTTGATAAGGCATACATAGAAAAAGTTAAGGCTTTATCAATAAGAAAACAGCTTATAAATGAAGAAGCTAAAAATTTAAATATAATATATACTCCAATACATGGATCAGGTAATGTTCCGGTAAGAACTGTATTAAAGGAACTAGGGTATGAAAATCTTAAGGTTGTAAAAGAACAAGAGATGCCAGATGGTACATTTCCAACTGTAGCATATCCAAATCCAGAGGAGCCTAAGGTATTTGAATTAGCGTTAGATATGGCTAAAAATATAAACCCAGATATAATATTTGGAACAGATCCAGACTGCGATAGAATAGGGGTAGTTGCTAAAGATAACAGTGGACAGTATAAGGTTTTAACTGGAAATCAAACAGGACTGCTTTTAACTCATTATATATTAAGTTCATTAAAAGAAGAAGATAAACTGCCAAACAATGGAGTTGTTATTAAGACTATAGTAACAACAGAAGCTGTAAGAAATATTTCTAAGGATTATAATGTTGAGCTTATTGATGTCTTAACTGGATTTAAATATATAGGAGAAAAGATAAAGGAATTTGAAATAAACAAAGATAAATCATATTTATTTGGTTTTGAGGAAAGCTATGGTTACCTAGCAGGAACTTTTGTAAGAGATAAGGATGCAGTAGTAACAGCAGCTTTAATATGTGAGATGACTCTTTATTATAAAAAGCAAGGAAAAAATTTATATGAAGCTCTTACAGATTTATATGATAAATATGGATATTTTAAAGAAAGTTTAGTTTCTTTAGAGCTTCAAGGAAAAGAAGGTCAAGAAAAAATAGCTAATTGTATAGAACACTTAAGACATTCTATGAAAACACAAATTAATGGAATAAATATAATTAAGAAACAAGATTATAAATTAAGCATTGAAAAGGATTTGGTTAAAATTGAAGAAAATATAATTGATTTGCCTAAATCTAATGTTTTGAAGTTTGTGTTAGAGGATGATTCTTGGTTTGTTGTAAGACCATCAGGCACTGAACCAAAAATGAAAGTATATCTTTCAGTTAAGGGAAATTCCTTTGAAGATTCAGAAGAAAAAATAGGAATTTTTAAAGAGAGCATAATGAAAATAATAAAAGAAGGATTAAATTAGAAAAAAGCCCCTCCAATTTTTAAGAGGGGCTTAAGTTTTTATTATAGAAAAAAATTTTCAAAATGGTTATAATAGTATTTGTATTTTATATAAGATTTAAATTAAGGAAGGATTGAACCAAATGAATTATAAATCAAAGCTAAGGGAAAGACTTTCTGGTATGTTATTCTTGCAATTAAAAGAAGAAGCTTTAAAAGATATCTTTAAAGTTGATATTAAAAAATATAAAGAGCTAAATGATATTTTTGTTCCAGTGGATACAAATTACTTAGCTAATAATATAAATGATAAAAACAAAATTAACAATATACCAATTACTACATTTATAGAAGGCATGTTTTTTGCTATGGGAGCAGACATTAATTTTAAATATAATGGCATATACATAGATATATTAAATAATATACCTTCATCTAAAGATTTCATTAAAAAGAAAATAGCGCAAAGTGTAAAAGAAAATGATTTAGAAAAGGCTTTTATACTAATAAATGGTCTTTTAATTATAGATAAAAGTGATGATATATTTGAAAAAGCTTTAACAATTTGTGAAGCAATAAGAGAAAATAATGATAAGTTTACAGAAATAGAAGAAGAAATTATAGAGGAATTTATAAATTATAGCAATATTGCAAGCCCATATTTATATAAATCTATAATTTTTAGAGATAAAGAAGAGTATGAACTTTCATTGATAAATTTAGATAAGTATTTAAATAAAGGTGGAGAAAAAACAGGTGAAATTTTAAATTTTAGAAATTGGCTTGAAAATGCAGTTAATTATGAAAAGGGAAAAAACTTAGTATATGAAGCACCTAAGGAGGCTATAAAACTCCTTTCACCACTAATAGAAGAATTTTCAGATAATCCATTATTATATTATCATTTAGCAGTATCATACAGAGTACTTGGACTTCATGAAAAAGCAATATTTTATTTAAATGATGCATTAAGAATAGATAGTGCCTTTGCAGAACCACTTAATGAATTAGGTCTTAATTATGCATCTTTAGGATATTATGAGAAGGCTATTGAATATTTTAAAAAAGTTTTTCAAGTTACAAAAAGCTTGGAGATATGTACAAACATAGCTATGTGTTATATAAAACTTGGAAATAAAAAAGATGCAAAACTTCATTTAGATATAGCGGAAAAGATAGATCCAGATGATGAAATTGTATCAGAAATAAAAGAAATGATAAAAAATTAGGACTAAAGACTAAAGGAGTGTAAAATATGCTATGTGCATTAATAATGGCAGGAGGAAAGGGAACTAGATTTTGGCCATTATCTACAGAAAATAAACCTAAGCAATTTTTAAGCCTTTTAGGTGAAGAAACAATGATTCAAATGACAGTAAATAGAATCCATAGGGTAATTCCATATGAGAGGATATTTATAGTGACATGTGAAGAGTATAAAAAATATATACAAGAACAGTTGCCATATATACCAGAAGAAAATATAATACTTGAACCTATGGGAAGAAATACAGCACCATGTATAGCCTTATCAGCATTTGAAATAAATAAAAAATTTAAGAATAGCTCAATGGTAGTGTTGCCAGCAGATCATTTAGTAAGAGATGAGGAGAGATTTGTATCAATTATAAGAGAATCCTATGGGTTTGTAGATAATAACCCTAAATCAATTGTTACAATAGGAATAAAGCCTACAAGACCTGAAACAGGATATGGATATATAGAATATGATGCAAAATCATTAAACGGAGGGCTAAAAAAAGTAAGTAGGTTTGTTGAAAAACCGAATATTGATAAAGCTATGGAGTATTTAAAAAATGGTAATTTTCTATGGAATAGTGGTATATTTTTATGGAATAGCAACTATATTTTAGAGCTTATGAGGCAATACTTAAAAGATACTTATAATCTTTTAAAAGATGTTTATGATGGTCCAATGGAGAAATACGATGAGAATTTAAAAAAAGCATATGAAAAAGCAGAAAATATATCTGTAGATTATGCTATAATGGAAAAAATAAACAATATATATGTTATTGATGGTGAACTTGGTTGGGATGACGTAGGAAGCTGGAAAGCTATAAGTAGATATAATCTAAAGGATTTAAGAGAAAATATTAAGATGGGTAAAGTAAAACTTATAAATTCTAAAAATAATATGGTGGTTTCAAGTAATAAGAAGATAATATTAGCAGATGTTGAAGATTTAATTGTAGTTGAAAGTGATGATATGATAATGATAACTAAGATGGATAATATAGACAAAGTATCTTCTTATAAAGATAAAGTTCAGGAGGAATAAATGGATAAAGAAAGAATTAAATTATTAAATATTTATGTAGATAATATAAATATGAAAGAGGCTGTTGATGAGGTTGAAAAATTAGCCAATTCATCTAAGTATAACTATGTTGTAACTCCTAATGTAGCTCATGTTGTTTTTTTAGAAGAAGATAAAGAATTTAAAGAAGTTTATGATAATGCAGATTTAATACTTACAGATGGTATGCCCCTTATATGGATTTCAAAATACTTTAAGTGTCCAATAAAAGAAAAAGTATCAGGATCAGATCTTTTTCCATTAATATGTGAAAGAGCAGCGATAAATGGACATAAGATATTTATATTAGGAGCAGCAGAAGGTGTTGCTAAAACTGCAGCAGATAAGTTGTGTGAAAAATATAAAAACCTTAACGTTGTGGGTACATACTCACCTCCTTATGGATTTGAAGAAGATAAAAAAGAGGTAAAAAAGGTAATAGATATTGTCAATGAAGCTGAGCCACATATTTTATTTGTAGGACTAGGGGCGCCAAAACAAGAGAAATTTATTTATAAATATAGAGATGAACTGAAAGTTCCAGTTTCATTAGGGATAGGAGCTGCTATAGATTTTCAAGCTGGTAATATAAAAAGAGCGCCAAGGTGGATGCAAAGCTCAGGTCTAGAAGGGTTTTATAGATTTTTTAAAGAGCCTAAAAGAATGTTTAAAAGAGTATTTATAGATGATTTTAAAATTTTTCCTTTAGTATTTAAATATAAGAATCAAAGAATGTAGGTGTTAGTATGAGATATTATATGGAATATTTAAAGACAGGTAATGTTAATCTTGTCAAAGATATGGGTATGATTCCATATAAGCTTCACAAAAATTATGGATATGATTCTACGGTAGTAACATATAAAAATGGTGATTATCCTTATTTAAAAAATGAAGTAAAAGGGCTGAAAATAGATTTTATAAAAAAAATGTTTAGAAGTTACTCTTTAGATGGAGCAAGGTATCTTGTTAAGAATGGTAAAAACATAGATGTACTTCAAATATTTCATGTGACATTAAGTTCAGTTTTCTATGCATATTCTTATAAAATGAGTAATAATAAAGGTAAAATTTACTTAAAACTAGATTGCAGCCATAAACTTCCAGATAAAATAAAATCTATGTCTAAAATAGGACTATTTTTTACAAATAAATTTTTCGATAAAATAGATTTAATGAGTGCAGAACAAAAATGTTTACATGAACAGTTGAAAGAATTATTACCAAAACAAAGAAATAAAATAATACACGTTACTAATGGGGTAGATTTTGATTATTTGAATTCAAAAAATATTAAATATGATTTTAATATAAAAGAAAACATTATACTTAATGTTGCAAGAATAGGAGCAGAAGAAAAGAAAACAGATGTTTTACTAGAAGCTTTTGCTCAAATACCTAATATAGAAAAAACTAATTGGAAGTTAAGATTAATTGGCCCAATAGAGCAAAAATTTGAAAAACACATAGAAAGATATTTTGAAAAATATCCCCAAATTAAAGGAAAAGTTGAATTTATAGGTAATATTGAAAATAGAGAAGAGTTATATAAAGAGTATAGAAAAGCTAAAATATTTACATTAACTTCAGACTGTGAAAGTTTTGGTATTGCATTCATAGAAGCGGCAGCTTTAGGTGATGTAATAATTGCAACAAATGTTGGAATTGCAAAAGAATTAGTTGATTATAATAATGGAAAACTTGTTGATATAAATGATATTAATTCCTTAAGTAAGGCATTTGAAGAATATATAAATCTTAACGAGGAAGATTTTAAAGCAAAAAGTGATAAAACATATAACATATGTAAAGAAAAATTTGATTGGAATACAATAATAGAAAAATTAAATTGTGATATAAAAAAAATATTTAATTAAAAAACAGGCATTATGGAGAATGAAGTATAAGAATTTTCTGTAATGTCTATTAATTTAGAATTATGAATAAAATAGGTAATCTAATATTAATATTAATATAATAATAAAAAACTTCAAAAAAATATAAAAAAGTATAAATTTCAAGAATTTTGTATTAATTTATTGTAAAATGAGAAAAAATAATTTATAATATAATTGTTATGAATTTATCAATTGGACTTTAACGACTTAAAATGATAAAACATTAAATAAATTCAGACAATTAAAAACGATTTCAAAGAAGGAAAACTCCTATATAATACAGAATTATTACAATAATCGGAAAATATAGGAGGGTACATTATGAAAAATACAATAATTATAAATGGAGAAACTTTAACATTAGAAGAAATAATTCAAGTAGCTGTATATGGTACAACAGTTGAAATTCATGAAAATGCAATAAAAAAGATAAAAAAATCAAGAACTATAGTAGAAAATATCGTAAAAGAAGGTAAGGTAGTATATGGAATAACAACTGGATTTGGAAAGTTTTCAGATGTTAATATTTCTAATGATGAATGCAAGACTTTACAAAAAAATTTAATTTTATCCCATTCCTGTGGATTTGGAGATATGTTGTCAAAAGAAATAACAAGATCCATAATGTTACTTAGAATAAATGCTTTGTGTAAAGGCTTCTCAGGAATATCCTTAGAAACTTTAAATACATTACTATTAATGTTAAATAAAGGTGTACATCCTTGTATACCAGAAAAAGGTTCTTTGGGAGCATCTGGAGATTTAGCACCATTATCTCATATGGTATTACCTATGATGGGTGAAGGGGTTGCTGAATATGAAGGAAATATTTATGATGGAAAAGAAGCTATGAAAATGGCTAACATAGAAGCAATAGAATTAACATATAAAGAAGGACTAGCTTTAATAAATGGAACTCAAGTTATGACCGGCGTTGGTGCTATAGCGCTTAAACAAGCTATAGATTTAGTAAAACTAAGTGATATAGCAGGGGCATTAACTTTAGAGGCTCTAAGAGGAATAAAGGATGCATTCGACTTGAGGATTCATGAGGTAAGACCACATAAGGGTCAAATTGACACAGCAAAAAACATATTATCCCTAGTTGAGGGAAGTACATCTATAACAAGACAGGGAGAACTAAGAGTTCAAGATGCATATACATTAAGATGTATACCTCAAATTCATGGCGCGATAAAAGACTCAATAAATCATGTCAAAGAAAAAATTAAAATAGAAGTTAATTCAGTAACTGATAACCCTATAGTTTTAGAAAATGGAGATATTATATCAGGGGGTAATTTCCATGGAGAACCTATGGCACTTCCTTTTGATTTTTTAGCAATTGCTGTTTCAGAAATGGGTAATGTATCTGAAAGAAGATTAGAAAGATTAATAAACTATCAGCTAAATGACTTACCAGCATTTTTAACACCTAATGGTGGTTTAAACTCAGGATTTATGATAACACAATATGCAGCAGCAGCACTAGTATCTGAAAATAAGGTATTAAGTCATCCAGCATCAGTTGATTCCATACCATCTTCTGCAAACCAAGAAGATCATGTAAGCATGGGAACAATTGCAGCAAGAAAAGCTTTAGAGGTTATACAAAATACTAGAAGAGTTTTAGCAACAGAAATTTTAGCTGCATGTCAAGCTATTGATTTTAGAGAAAATATAGAATTAGGAAAAGGAACTAAAATAGCTTATAAAACTGTAAGAAATCATATAGAATTTATAAAAGAAGACAAGCTGATGTATAATGAATTAGAAAAATGTACTGATCTTCTAAAAAATGGTGAATTACTTAAAGCTGTCGAAGAAAAAATTAATTTTAATTTATAGGGAGGAAAAAATATGTTATCAGATTTAACAATAAAAGGTTTTGTTGGAGAATTATCATCTAATTCTCCAGCTCCAGGCGGAGGAAGTGTAGCAGCATTAGGTGCATCTATAGGGGCTGCATTAGGTTCAATGGTATTTAGCTTGACTATTGGGAAAAAAGTTTATAATAATTACGATGAAGAAACAAAAAAATTAATAGACGGAAAATTAGTTAAAGCTAATGATTTAAAAAACAAGTATCTACAACTTATGGAAGATGATACAGAAGCTTTTTTAAAGGTTATGGAAGCTTTTAAAATGCCTAAGGAAACTGAAGAAGAAAAAAAGGCAAGAAAAGAAAAAATTGATGAGAGTTATAAAGGTGCTTTAGATGTTCCTTATAACTTGGCTAATCTTTGTTATGAAGCTTATGATGTAATAGAGGTGGCTGTTAAATATGGAAATATAAATGCTGTATCAGATGCTGGTGTAGCAGCACTGTTTATTCAAGCATCATTAGAAAGTGCTATTTTAAATGTTAAAATAAATTTATCATCTGTAAGTGATGAAGAAAAGAAAAAAGTACTAAAAGAAAGATGTAATGAATTAATAAGTACAGGAAGAAATAGAAGAGATGATATTATAAAAATAGCAGATGAGAAAATAGAAGGTTAAAATTTGGGAGGAAAGAAAATGAATAATACTAAGGAGAAAAAGGCCATTACCCTGGAGAGCTTTATATGCTTAGGCCTATTTATAGTGTTTTTTGTAGCTATAGGTACAAAAATGGGAACCGTCAATATGTTTAAAACCATAATGAGTACAGCCCATGATTTGCTGCTGAACACTGTGTTCTTTATAATGGCGATTGCAGTTATAGCAGGTGCTGTAGCATCATTGCTATCTGAATTTGGAGTAATAGCAATCATCAATAAGATATTATCACCATTTATGAAACCATTATATAATTTACCAGGAGCAGCGGCTTTAGGAGTTGTAACAACATATCTTTCTGATAATCCAGCTATAATAACCTTAGCGGATGACAAAGGATTTAAGAAATATTTTAAAAAGTACCAACTTCCAGCGTTAACTAACCTTGGAACATCTTTTGGTATGGGACTTATAGTAACAACATTTATGATGACACAGCAGTCGCCAACTGGTGAAAACTTGGTTAAAGCTGCACTTATAGGTAATATAGGAGCAATACTAGGAAGTATATTAAGTGTTAGATTAATGCTTCATTTCACAAAAAAAGTTTATGGAACAGAAGCAATGGCTATTGAAGTTAAAGACGTAAATAAAGAGTCTTTAGATACTAGAGAAATAAGAGAAGGAAGTACAGGAGCTAGAATATTATCATCATTACTTGATGGTGGAAAGACAGGGGTAGAACTTGGTCTTGCTGTTATACCAGGAGTTTTAATTATATGTACTTTTGTTATGATACTTACTAATGGACCATCAGCTCAAGGATATACAGGAGCAATTGGAGAAGGTGTTGGATTCTTACCATGGATAGGAGATAAAATTTCGTTTATCTTAAAACCATTATTAGGTTTTGAGAACCCTCAAGCAATAGCTTTCCCTATAACATCTTTAGGTGCTGTAGGTGCTGCTATAAGTTTAGTTCCTAATTTCCTTGCCAATGGTATAATTGGAGGAAATGAAATTGCAGTGTTTACAGCAATGGGAATGTGTTGGAGTGGATATTTAAGTACTCATGTTGCAATGATGGATTCATTGAAATGTAGGAATTTAACAGGTAAAGCTATATTAAGTCATACTTTAGGTGGTTTACTTGCTGGAACTGCAGCACACTGGATATATGTACTTATAGCTTAAGACCAAAATATTCTATGAGAGATTATAATAATTACATAGAATTATCTAGAAATAAAAGTTACAAAGATTTAAACCTTTGTAACTTTTATTTTATTCATGTAAGAATATTGGAGTATCTGGAAGTTCAGTTAATGGTTTGATTTCATATCCCATTGATTTCCATTCTTTTATTACATCATCTAAAATTTCTGTGTTTGTTTTTGATACTGCATGTAATAATATTATTCCTCCATTGTGAGTACGTTTTAATATAGTTTCCTTTGCTTTAGTTTTTTCAGGTTGGTTTTTAATATCCCAATCGTGATATGCAAAACTCCAAAATATACTTTTATAACCTAAATCTTTAGTGTATTTTAGAGATGTTTCACTATATTTTCCCATAGGAGGTCTAAAGAATTTTGGAATATCTTCACCAATTAGATTTTTATATTCTTCTTCTACATTAGAAAACTCTTTATTAAATTTATCTTTGTCAGTAATAGATGCCATTGAAGGATGAGTTGTACTGTGGTTGCACACTAAGTGACCTTCATCGACCATTCTTTTTATTAAATCAGGATTTTGCTTTATATAAGGTTTTACAACAAAAAAGGCAGCGGGAACATTATTATTTTTTAGAATGTCTAGGATTTCAGGAGTAAAACCATTTTCATAACCTTCATCAAAGGTTAAGTAAATTACTTTTGATGAAGTATCACCTAAGTAATAGGAATCGTAATTGGCTATAAAGCGTTTACTTTCTTTTGGAGCATTTGGTGGAATACCATCATTTCGTATTTGAAAGTACCAATTTAACTCTTTGGTTTCTAAGTTACTAGATATGGTTTGGGTATCTGTAATAACACTATTGTTTAAGTTTTCAATCATAGATATTTTTGGTAAACTACATATATGGAGACCAATTAAAGAGTATATAAGAAATTTTCTCATAAAATCACCTCATCTTAGGAGTTGTAATGTATGGATAAATTTGATTTGATTATAAAAAAATATTATAAAGAAATATATTCATCAGATAATAGTATTAACATAAAAGAGAAAATTAATGAGTGTAAAAACTATCTAAACATGGAACAAGAAATATATTTTAGTGATTTTTACAATGAAATTGTAAAGAAACAAAAGGAAAAGGGTGCAGTATATACACCAAGAAATATTGTAAGATATATAATAAAGAATTCTATAAATAAAGAGATGATAATAAAAAATCCATTTATCAAGATACTAGATCCTAGTTGTGGGGGAGGAAATTTTGTAATCGAACTATATAAATATTTATTTGAAATTTATTGTGATAACATAGAAATGATAAATAAAATAAATAATCTTAATTTAAATAAGTATATGTTACATAAGCATATATTAGAAAAAAACATATATGGATTTGATATAGATAAAAAAGCTATAGAGATATTAAGATTAGATTTATGGTCTTTAATTGATGATAACGATTTTAGTGACAACATAAGAAATGATGATTTTCTTATGTTAGATGAAAAAGAAAAGTTTGATGTTATTTTGGGGAATCCTCCATATATAGGTCATAAATCTATAGACAAGTCTTATATAAAGAATATAAAAGAGTTTTATTGTGATGTTTATAAAAATAAAAGTGATCTATGCTATTGTTTTATAAAAAAGGCAAAAAAAATATGTTTAGAAGAAGGTATAGTTGTATTTATAATATCAAGATATTTTTTAGAAGGGCAAAATGCTATTAGTATTAGAAGTTTTATAAAAAACAACTATGAAATCAAAACAATAATTGATTATTATGGATTGAGACCTTTTAAAGGTACTGGGATAGACCCAGCCATATTATTTTTAAAGAACTCATCATGTGTAAACAAAGAATACAATTTTCAGGTTCTTAGACCTTTCTTAAACCAAATAAGAGAAAAAAAATTTAATTTTATAAGTGAAGTTGATACAAAAAAAAACATACATATAATAAAATGTAAATTCGGTGATTTAGAACATGAAAATTGGATTATTCTAGATGAGATTGAAAAAAGTATAGTAAATAAAATTATAAGAAGAAGCAATTGTAAACTTGGAAATTTAGTGGAGAGTTTTCAAGGCGTTATTACAGGTTGTGATAAAGCATTTATAGTGAATGAAGAAATAATTAATAATCATAAAATAGAAAGGGATTTAATACATTCTTGGATTAAAAGTAGTAATATAGATAAGAATAAAGTAAACAAAAGTAATCTAAAATTGATATATTCAAATGATATAAAGGAAGAAATTCATAAAAATTCATTAAACTATATAGAACCATTTAAAGAAAAATTAAATAATAGAAGAGAGTGTATAAGAGGTATTAGAAAATGGTATGAATTACAATGGGGTAGGGATAAGGAGAGTTTTAAAAAGAAAAAAATAATACATCCATATAAATCTAATGAAAATAGATTTGCCATAGATGAGGATGGAAGTTATTTTAGTGCAGATGTATATGGGTTTATACTAGCTAAAGATATATTGTCATATGAAAATCTTACAAAAATTTTAAATAGTAAAATATATGAGTTTTATATAAAAACTGTACTTAAAAAGTTAGGAGATTATTTATATGAATATTATCCTAATAATCTTTTGAAAATAGGTATATTAAGTGATTTGAACAGGTTTTTAAGTTGTAATTTTACAGAGGAAGAATTATATGATTTTTATAATTTAACATCAAAAGAGATAGAATTTATAAACCAAAGCATAAAAAAACAATAAAAACACTTAAAATCTGTAATACTTGACTATTAAGTGGGGCTAACGGTATAATCGTATTCTAGGGATAAAATGCCCTGGAGTAGGATTGAAATTTATACATAAGTTTATTAATAAACCAGTTGTGATAAACAATAATACGTTGTTTTAATACAAGCTAATGGTGGTTTAAAAATATAGATTTAAAACGAGAAAGGAATGTACATAGATGAAACTTGGAATAGTTGGGTTACCTAATGTTGGTAAAAGTACTTTATTTAATGCAATAACAAAGGCAGGAGCGGAGTCTGCAAACTACCCATTCTGTACTATAGAACCAAATGTTGGAGTTGTAAGTGTTCCTGATAAAAGATTAGATGTTTTAGAAAAGATGTATAACACTAAAAGAAAAGTATATACTGCTATAGAATTTTATGATATAGCTGGATTAGTTAGAGGAGCAAGTAAGGGAGAAGGTCTTGGAAATAAGTTTTTATCTCATATAAGAGAGGTATCAGCAATAGTTCATGTTGTTAGAAGTTTTAGTGACGAAAATGTTGTGCACGTTGATGGAAGTGTAGATCCTATAAGAGACATAGAAACAATAAATCTTGAACTTATATTTTCAGATTTAGAAGTTCTAGAAAGAAGAATGGAAAGAGCCTTAAAGCTTGTGAGATCAGGAGATAAAAAGGCTAAAGCAGAATATGCAATAATGGAAAGAATGAAAGAACAGTTAGAAGCAGGAAAACCTGTAAGAACATTAGAAGCTACTGATGATGAGAAAGAATTCATAGATAGCTTGTTTTTAATAACTTCAAAATCAGTTTTATACGTTGCAAATATATCAGAAGATGATTTAATGGATGGAAATATTGAAAATGAATATGTTAAAAAAGTAAAAGAATATGCAGAATCTGAAAATTCAGAAGTTGTAGTTATAAGTGCAAAAATAGAGGAAGAACTGTCAACTTTAGAAGATGATGAAAAAATGGCTATGCTTGAAGAGTACGGTCTTCATGAAACAGGTCTTGATCAATTAGTTAGAAAGAGCTATAAGTTATTAGGACTAATGAGCTATTTAACAGCAGGTGTTCAAGAAGTAAGAGCATGGACTATACACAATGGAACAAAGGCTCCAGCAGCTGCTGGTAAGATACATTCAGATATAGAGAGAGGTTTTATAAGAGCTGAGGTTGTTTCTTATAATGACTTAATTGAGTGTGGTTCTGAGGCTGCTGCTAAAGAAAAGGGATGTTACAGACTTGAAGGAAAAGAGTATGTGATGAAAGATGGAGATGTAGTTCAATTTAGATTTAATGTTTAATTAAAGAAAGAAACACATAATTAGGTTATTATCCTAATTATGTGTGTTTTTATTTATATCAGGGCTACAGATGGTGCCCAACACACCATTTTACTATGTGGGTAAACAGGTAATAAAATATATAACATTTAGATAGTTGAAATAACACCACGTAAATGAAGATTAGTTCTATAATAGATAGATTTAACATTGAAATGGTGTACTAATAAAAGATCTATATATTTTATTAGTTATCAAAGTTATCTACAGATTCGAAATTTTATAATATCCTATAAAGTAAAAAAAGACCGAGAATATTAAATATCTCAATCTTTTTGTTGGCGGGAATATGTGGGAATCGAACCCACCCATGGTGGTCTTAGCACCACAACACGGTTTTGAAGACCGGCGAGCACACCAGCACTCATCTACTCCCATGTAGCTTACGTTTTATATAATATTACAAAATGAAATAATTGTCAACACTTTTATTCTATTTTGTAATATTATAGTGAATTTAATTATAATGTAGCGATTAATGCGAAATATTTTATATCTATATAAGATATTCAACGATTTTTAAAATAATTAGATAAAAACTTGGAATTTATTAGAAGAAAATAATTAGATTGAAAAATACATTTAAAAAAGGTTTTTTAAATTTTTTAGAGAATAAATTTCTATGATGTGAATTAAATATAGTTGAAATTATGCACTTTACAAAAGTTTTAAAATAAAATTTAATACAAAAGCACATTTTTACTAGTTCAAATGAGAAAAGAATATTATAATATATAAAAGGAAAGAGTAAATGTAGTCATATTAAAGGGTTTAGATAATAAAAAAATAATATTAACTATTGAGAAAAAATTAAATAATAAACAAGCAAAATTTAAAAGGAGATTTACTATGGAGTTTAAACACATATCAGTTTTATTAGAGGAATGTATAGATGCATTAAATATAAAAGAAGATGGAATATATGTTGATTGTACATTAGGAGGAGCAGGACATTCTAGTGAAATAATAAAGAGGTTATCCTCAAAAGGTACATTAATTGGTATAGATCAGGATACAGATGCATTAAAAGCTGCAAAAGAAAGATTAAAAGAATATGAAAATGTAATATACGTACATGACAACTTTCATAATATTGAAGAAATACTTAAGAATTTAGGTATAGATAAGGTTGATGGAATACTTATGGATTTGGGAGTTTCATCATATCAATTGGATGCAGGGGAAAGAGGATTTAGTTATATGCATGATGGTGCATTAGATATGAGAATGGATAGAGATAGTGATTTCTCCGCATATGATATTGTTAACGGATATTCTAAGGAGCAGCTATACAAAATAATTAAAGAATATGGAGAGGAAAGATTCGCTAAACGTGTGGCTGACTTTATTGTTGATAGAAGAAGCCCTAAGCCTATAGAAACTACTTTTGAACTTGTAGATATAATAAAAGCGGCTATTCCAGCTAAAGCCAGGAGAGAAGGACCACATCCAGCTAAAAGGACATTTCAAGCAATAAGAATAGAGGTTAATAGAGAACTTGCAATATTAAATAAAGCAATAGAAGATGGGGTAGAACACTTAAATGAGAATGGAAGAATGGGAATAATAACATTCCATTCATTAGAAGATAGAATAGTAAAGGTTAAATTTAAGGCGTTAGAAAATCCCTGTACTTGTCCTAGAGACTTTCCTATGTGTATCTGTAATAAGAAACCCAAGGTGAAAGTTTTAACAAGAAAACCTATTGACCCAAGTGAACAAGAGTTAGAAATTAACCCAAGAAGCAGAAGTGCTAAGCTTAGATGTGTAGAAAAAATTTGTTCTAAATAATCTTAGGGGTGAATAAGAATGATAATAAATGAGAAAAGCATTAATGGATCTACTGTGAGTGTACCAAATGAAGAGCAAGACAGAAAAATAAGTAAAGAATATAGAGAACTTAAAAGGGTGAAAAAAGAACGAAATAAAAGAAATAAGGAACGTCAATGGCAAGTGAAAAAAGGTACTTTGAAAGTTATTGCTTTGTTATTTATATGCGGTTTTTCAGTGGTATATAGCTATGGCAATACGTTTACTAAACAAAAAACATTGTTAGATTTAAAAAAAGAAGTTAGAAAAGTAAATGAGGCAAATGATAACTTAAAAGTAGAACTTCTTAAATTTAGTAATTTTGAATATGTAAAAAGTAGTGCAGAACAGAAGCTTGGAATGGTAGCTCCAGATAGGAAAAATGCTCTTTCTCTTGATTTGAACAAAGACAATTTTCAAGAAGATGAGAAAATAGAGGCTAAAGATAATAGCATGCTGAATTTTTTTAAAGATTTATTCTTTTAGTAATTAGTGCTAGTTTGGAGGTAGCAATGTGTCGAAAGGTGATTACAAAGATGAAGTTGTAGTAAGAAAAAGGATGACAATAGTTCTACTAGGTTTATTCCTACTACTCTTTGTTCTGATTTTTAGATTATTTTATATAATGATGGTGAAGGGAGATTACTTATCATATAAGGCAAAGGAACAATGGACAAGTGAAGTAAAATTATCAGCAAAAAGAGGAAGAATTCTTGATAGAAATGGAAATGAACTTGCTGTAAGTGCCAATGTATATAGAATTGACTTGGATCTGAATGCAATAAGACAAAATAATAATAAAAATAACATAACAATGGAAGAATTGGCAGGTAAGCTTTCAGAAGCTACGTCTATGGAAAGAGATACTGTTTTTAAGATTCTAACAAAAACACTTCCAAGTGGAGAACCAATGGGTTCAGCTAATCTTGTTAGAAGAATTGAAAAGTCAGAAGCGGACAAGGTTAGTGCTTTAAACATAAAGGGAGTTATGGTATCACCAGATACCAAAAGATATTATCCTAATAATAATTTTCTATCACATGTACTTGGATCAACCAATGTAGATGGAGAAGGTTTAACAGGGGTAGAGTTAACATATAATAAATACTTATCGGGTGTTCCAGGGATGCGTATAACAGAGTTAGATAGAAATAGTGGAGAGCTTCCTAACGTAATATCAGAGTATACAGATCCAATACCAGGTAAGGATGTATACTTAACCATAGATGAAAAAATCCAATATTTTGCAGAAAAAGCTGCAGAACAGGCAATGAGTGACAATAAAGCTAAGGCTGTGTCTATAATAGTAATGGATCCAAAAAGTGGTGAGGTTTATGCCCTTGTAAATAAACCTGATTTTAATCCAAACAATCCAAGAGAGGGTGCTGAAAACAGTGATGAACTCCAAAAAATGTGGAGAAACAGAGCTGTAAATGATACCTATGAACCAGGATCAATTTTTAAAGTAATAACATCAACAGCTGCTTTAGAAGAAGGTATAATAAATGATGGTACAACTTTCACATGTCCAGGAAGTATTAAGATTGGAAATAGAACTATTCACTGCTGGAACAGAAATGGACATGGAACTCAAAAATTTCCAGATATAATAAAAAACTCTTGTAATGTTGGATTTGTTGAGTTAGGTAAAATGCTTGGGGCAGAGAAATTAAATAAACATATAGATGAATTTGGATTTGGAAAGCCAACGGGAATAGATTTGCCAGGAGAAGCTAAGGGAATAGTTAAGAAAACGGAAAGTATTAGTGAGATTGACTTAGCAACTATTGCGTTTGGACAAACTAATACAGTTACACCTATACAGTTTTTAGCAGGCTTTAATGCTGTAGCTAATAATGGTGTTTGGATAAAGCCACATGTTATGAAGGAAATTAAAAGCGAAGATGATAGTGATATTACAAAATATGATGACTATGATTCAAAAAGAGTAGCAAGTGAAGAAAATACAACATTATTAAGACAATATCTTGAAAGAGTTGTAACTGAGGGTAGTGGTAAGAAGACCTTTATAGACGGATATCATATAGCTGGTAAAACAGGAACGGCTCAAAAGGTTAATCCACAGAATGGTTCATATGAGGCAGGTAAATATGTTGCTTCATTTGTTGGAATGGCACCATCAAATGACCCTAAAATAACAGTGTTTGTTTCAGTAGATGAGCCAAGTGCAGGGACCTATTATGCATCTGAAGTTGCTGTTCCAGTTGCAAAACAAGTATTTAATGATATATTTAATTATTTAGAATTTAAGTCAGATGCTAGTGCAGAAGATGTTGCAAAAAGCTTATTAAATGATGTTATGGTTCCAGAAGTTAGAGGAATGTCAAAGGATAAAGCTATAGCAGCATTAAAAAATTCTAAGTTGGAGGTAGAAGTTCAAGGAAATGGTGGAAATATTAATGATATGAATCCTAAGCCAGGATATATAGCAAAAGAAGGAGGAAAAATCATACTTTACACTGAGGGAGCTGCAAATTATAATAAAGAAGTGATGGTACCAGAATTAATTGGTATGACTAAAGAAAAGGCCACACAGGTTTTAAATAGTTTAGGTCTTAAAGCAAGCTTTGAAGGAGAAGGATTAGTTTCAGGTCAAAGTGTTGAGGCTAAAACTGTTGTAGCAAGAGGTAATATAATAAACATTACTTTATCAATAAATGGCGGAGATTAATTTTTTAGGCATGTGGTATGTTAAATATTTTAAACGCCACATGCCTATGTTGTGTATATAACTAACTGATGTTAAGGAGTGTAATTATGAAACTAAGTGATATTTTAAAGGGAGTAGATTACGAACTTATACAAGGAAGTGTTAATAAGGATATAAATTATTTGAATTATAATTCAAGACTTATTCAAGAAAATGATATTTTCATATGTGTAAAGGGATTTAAGACAGATGGACATAAATATGTTGAATCTGCACTTACAAATGGGGCAAAGGTAATTATTTGTGAAGATATGGTTGATGTTTCAGAGGATATAACAGTGATTAAAGTTGAAAACTCTAGACGTGTATTAGCTATATGTGCCAAGAACTATTATTGTAATCCATGTGACTCTATGAAGGTAATAGGTATAACAGGAACTAATGGTAAGACTACATCTGTATTTATGCTTAAAACAATTCTAGAAGAAGCTGGGTTCAAAGTGGGGCTTATAGGAACAGTTGCCAATTACATTGGAAGTAGAAAAATAAAGACAGAAAGAACAACACCTGAATCATTAGAACTTCAAAAACTATTTAGGGAAATGGTTGATGAAAAAGTAGAGTATTGCTTAATGGAGGTATCGTCACACTCACTAGCATTAGACAGAGTTTATGGAATAAAATTTTCAAGTAGCATATTTACAAATTTAACTCAAGACCATTTAGATTTTCATAAGACATTAGAAAATTATTTTCAAGCTAAAAAGAAGTTATTTAGTATGACTGAAAATGAAGTAATAAATATTGATGATGATTATGGAAAAAGAATATATGCAGAATTTAAAAATACAGCATTAACTTATGGAATTAATGAAGGTTGTGATTTAAGAGCTTATAATATTGAAAATGAATCTAAGGGTGTTAAGTTTAATTTAGATATAAATGGCAAGACTTATTTAATGGATTTAGTAATACCAGGAAATCATAATGTTTATAATGCTTTAGGGGTTATTGGTGTAGCTTTAAAAGAAAATATAGAAGTTAATAAAATAATTAAGGGTTTAGAGAAAGCTGTTGTACCAGGAAGATGTGAAATAGTGTCAGTGAATAAAGGATTGGACTATGATATAGTTGTGGATTATGCTCATACTCCAGATGGTCTTAAAAATATACTTAATTGTTCTAGAGATTTTACTACAGGAAAACTTATAACTGTTTTTGGTTGTGGTGGGGATAGAGATAAGACTAAAAGACCTATAATGGGAAAGATAGCTTCAGATTTATCAGAATTATGTATTGTTACTTCGGATAATCCAAGGACTGAAGAACCTATAAGCATAATAGAAGATATATTACAAGGAATAAATAAGGATAATTATTTAGTGGAGGAAAATAGAAGAAACGCTATTAAAAAAGCTATGGAAATGGCTAAAAAAGGTGATGTTATTGTAATTGCAGGAAAAGGACATGAAGATTATCAAGTGTTGAAAAATGGTAAGATTCATTTTGATGAACGCGAAATTGTAGATGAAATATTAAAAGAACTTAGATAGGGATGTGAGTGTATGAAACTAGCTATTAATGAAATTTTAGAATCTACAAATGGTAAAATCATATTAGATGGAAAAGAGTATAATTATGAATCAGTAGAAACAGATACTAGAAAATTAAAGGAAAATAGTATATTTATAGCTTTAAAGGGCGAGAATTTTAATGGTAATGATTTTATTTTAGATGCTATTAAAAAAGGCAGTACTATTTGTATAGTATCTGAAATAAAATTTAATAAAGAGGATATTCCAAGTGGTGTAACTATAATACAAGTTAAAGATACAAAAGAGGCTTTATTATTATTATCAAAAGCATACAGGGAAAAACTTAATATAAAAATAATTGGTGTTACAGGATCTACAGGAAAAACTTCTACAAAAGATATAATAGCAGCATTTTTAAGTGATAAATATAAAGTTTTTAAAACAAAAGGTAATTTTAACAATGAAATTGGATTGCCTCTTATGATTTTTTCATTAGATGAAACTTATGATGTTGCTGTGTTAGAAATGGGAATGAACAACCTTGGAGAAATTCATAACCTAGCAAATGCAGCTATGCCAGATATAGCTGTAATAACAAATGTAGGTATATCTCATATTGAGAATTTAAAGACAAGAGAAAATATACTAAAAGCAAAGATGGAAGTAACAGATTTTTTTAATAAGGATAATGTACTTGTAATAAATGTGGATAACGATATGCTTAACACCATCTCTAAAGATAAATATGAAGTTGTTTCTATTGGAATGCAAGAAAATAACGCACAGGTAAGAGGGGTAAATATTGTTTTAGAAGATAACTCTATAAAATTTGATATTGAAGATAATGGAGAAAATGTTGGAACAATAAATTTACCTATGATTGGAAAACATAATGTATTAAATTCATTACTGGCATATGTTGTAGGAAAAAAACTTGATTTAAAAGTTGGGGATATGAACAAAGGAATAGAAAATTTAGAAGCTACTTCTATGAGATTAGATATAATAAAAAAAGATGACTTTACAATTATAGATGATTGTTATAATGCAAGTCCTGACTCTATGAAAGCGGCCATAGATGTGTTAAACTCTATGAATGGTAAAAGAAAAATATTGATTCTTGGCACAATGAGAGAATTAGGACGTGAGTCAGAAAATGCCCATAGAGATGTAGCTAAATATGCAAAAGAAAAAAATATAGATGAACTTATAGCTGTTGGAGAATATAGTAATATGTTTAAAGAAGGTTTTGAAAAAAATATATTAACTTTTAATACTACAGAAGAGTGTTCACAGAATATAGGTGACTTAGTTCAAAAGGGAGATATTATATTAATTAAAGCTTCCAGAGGAATGAAGTTTGAACAAATAGTTAAGAAATTAAAAGAAATATAAATAACTAGCAAATGAAGGGAGGATTCTATCTTTAACAAAGATAGATAATGGGGAATGATTAGTGGAAATTTAAACACAATAATAAACTATAAAACATTGATTGCCATTGTTTTAGGATTTGGTATGGTTTCAATTATAGCACCAATGGTGTTACCGATGCTTCACAAACTGAAATTTGGGCAATATATAAGAGAGGATGGTCCTAAAAGCCACTTAAAAAAGGCAGGAACACCTACAATGGGTGGTTTAATTTTTATAGTAGCTACAACAATTGCTATGTTTATAATGGTTAGATCATTTAATGATAAAGCTATGATTGCTTTATATTCATTTATAGCTTTTGGATTTATAGGGTTTTTAGATGACTTATTAAAAATAATTCATAAAAATAACTTAGGATTAAAATCATGGCAAAAAATGATTTTGCTTATAATAGTTTCATTTGGATTGGCTTATTATGCAAACATAAAAATAGGAACAAAAGTTTTTATACCATTTGCAAATATTTATTTTGATTTAGGAGTTTTATTTATACCCCTTTTGATTTTTTATTTTGCGGGTGCAACTAATGCTGTCAACTTAACTGATGGATTAGACGGTTTAGCTACATCAGTAACAATATTAGTTGTTACATTTTTCGCTTTAGTTAGTTATGGTATGGGAGAATATACACTAGCTATATTTTGTTTAATACTAGTTGGAGCTTTACTTGGATTTTTAAGATATAATGCTTTTCCAGCCAGAGTGTTCATGGGAGACACTGGATCATTAGCATTAGGAGGGGCAGTAGCCGCCACAGCAATGATATTACAATTAGAGGTTATACTAGCTATAGTTGGAGCTATATATGTAATAGAGACCTTATCAGTAATAATCCAGGTGACATCTTTTAAGCTAACTGGTAAAAGGGTATTTAAAATGGCTCCAATACATCATCATTTTGAACAAGAAGGATGGAGTGAAACAAAAATAGTATCAGTATTCTCTATACTAACGGTCATATTCTGCTTTATTGCATTTTTATCGTTTTAGTAATCTTTAGGAGAGGATTTATATGAAAAAAGGTTTACCTCGTAAGAAAGTTGATTTTATATTGTTTTCAACTATAATGATACTTCTTTCTATTGGTATTGTAATGGTATATAGTGCAAGTTCATATTTTGCACTTCATAATAAATTATACCAAGATAGTATGTACTTTTTTAAGAGACAATTGGTGTTCGGAATTTTGGGGTTTATAGCTATGTTAGTTACCATGAGTATAGACTATCATAAGTATAAGAAGCATGGGTTTTGGATACTAGGAGTATGTATAATTTTATTAATAGCAGTATTCTTTTTTCCAGATGTAAATGGAGCAAGAAGATGGATAAAACTTGGCCCAATGTCATTTCAACCTTCTGAAATGACCAAATATGCTATTGTTCTTTTTACAGCAGCAAGCATGTCTAATATGGGTGAAAAAATGAAGGAATTTAAAAAAGGTGTTATTCCATACTTATGTATTTCAGGTTTTTTTGCAGGATTAATACTTTTAGAGAAAAACCTTAGTATAGCAACTATAATCATGATGGTTACAATTATCATTATGTTTGTAGCAGGAGCAAGGGCTAAACATATATTTGGTTTTGTAGGACCAGTACTTTTATCAGGAGTTCTTGCTTTAGCATTTTCAGCTGACTATAGAAGAGCTAGAATGCTTAACTTTTTGGATCCTTGGAAAGATGCTGCTGGAAATGGATATCAACTTATTCAGTCTTTGTATGCATTAGGTTCAGGAAGGTTACTAGGTTTAGGAATAGGAAATTCAAGACAAAAAGCCTTTTATATGCCGGAGCCACATAATGATTTTATATTTGCAATAATAGGTGAAGAATTAGGGTTGATAGGATGTTTATTTATAATTGCACTTTTTATAGTCTTTATATGGAGAGGAATATCAATAGCTCAAAATTCTAAAGATACTTATGGAACTCTACTTGCAGTAGGTATAACATCAATTATAGCACTTCAAGCTATAATAAACATAGCTGTTGTAACAGGATCTATGCCAGTAACAGGAGTGCCTCTTCCATTTATAAGTTATGGAGGAACTTCTTTGGTGATTAACTTGGCAGCAATGGGAATATTACTAAATATATCAAGGAATTTAGAGTAATAAACTTAGAATCAATATATTTTATATTGATTCTAAGTTTATTTTTTATTCAAATTGTATATATTATTTAATCAAATTTTAAGAATTTTTTAATGAAATAAGTTACTATAAATGATATGATATAAATATATATGCTTATAAATTATGCATGAAAAAATAAGAATTGAAATTTAAGAAATAAAAAATATACATATACGCAGCACTTTGGGGGGAAATTATGAAGAAGAAGTTAGAAAACCCTTATTCTAAGGAAAAATTAAAGAAAAGAAGAATAAGACGAAATATAAGGAGAGCTGTATTTTTTGTAATTTTTATTATAGCAATACTTGTAACCATAGCTATAAAAGCTCCTTATTTTAACGTAACTACCTTTTTAATAGAAAATAACAATATTGTGAATAGCGAAGAAATAATAGCAAAATCACCTATAAAAGAAGGAAATAATATCTTTTATTTTAATAAAAAAGATGTTGTAGAGAGCATAAAAGAGATACCTTATATTCAAGATTTAGAGATAATAAGGCAACTTCCTAATACCATACTTTTTAGTGTGAAAGAAAGAGAAGCTTTTTTTTATGGGGTTTTTAACAATAAATTTGTTGTATTTGATAAGGATTTAAGAATATTAGAAATTAGGGATAAAATAGATGGATTAAAACTTGTTAGAGTTATGGGACTTGACTACTCAAATGTTAATGCTGGAGACGTAATAGAGGATAGCAATGAGAGAAGAGACTATGTAATAAAAGAAGTGTCTCATTTATTTAAAGTTAATAAATCAGGTATTAGTTTTGATTGTGTGAACTTAGAAGACTTACTTAATATAAGATTTTATTATAGAAATATTGAAATTAGAATAGGAACAGATGAAGAATTAAAAGATAAATTAAATCAAGCTTTAAATATATTAGAGCAAAAACCAGAGTTTCAAGATAAAAAGGGATATATAGATGTAAGTTTTAAAGGAAATCCGGTAGTTTACATGGAAAAATAGGAGGTTTTATTATGAAGAAATATACATCTCAAATAACAGTAGCCTTTGTATGTGCAATACTAGGATTTCTATTAGCATATCAATTTAGAATTTTAAATGATAATAATAAAAATCTAAATAAAAACGCTTATAACTCTCAAGATTTAGTATCAGAAATTGAACAATTAAAGAAAGAGAAGACAGAGTACGAAAAAAAGAATGAAGAAGTAATGAAACAGATTAAGCAATATGAGGATGCAGCAACTAGCAATGGCGATGTAACAAAAGGACTTAAAGAACAGCTAGATGATACTAGATTATTGATTGGTAGTGTAGATGTAGTTGGTGAAGGAATAACATTAACTTTAACACCAAAAAGTAATATATTTTCAACTAATCTTACAGCTCAGTACTTAAGAGATGAAGAACTTATTTACATAGTAAATGAACTTAGCTACTCTGGAGCTGAGGCTATAGCTATAAATGATAAGAGAGTAACATTACAGACAGGTATAAAGAGCTCTAGTGGAAACAGTCAAATTTTAATCAATGATGAGAGGATTTCGCCTAGAGATAAGATAGTTATAAAAGCCATAGGAAATAAAGAAAATCTTATACAAGGATTAAATTTCCCTGGTGCATTGGATTTTCAAGCATTACAATATTATGATAAAAAAATAGAGGAATCTTCTAAATTAGAGATACCTAAGTTTGGAAAAAGTTATAAATTTGAATATATGAAACCTGTAAAATAATTAGGAGTGAATAATATGATAGCATTTGTAGGGTTATTACTAGGTATTTTAATTGGACTTATTCCAGAAGTAAATATACCAACACAATTTTCACCATATATGTCTGTTGCTATTTTAGCATGTTTGGATTCTGTATTTGGTGCGATAAGATCTTCAATGTCAAACAACTTTCATGCAAATATTTTTATTTCAGGATTTTTTGGGAATGCGGCATTAGCAGCAGCGTTAGCATATCTTGGAGATAAGTTAGGAATACCTATATACATGGCTGCAGTTATAGTATTTGGTGGAAGAATATTTGATAATTTCGCAATAATAAGAAGGCTTTTAATAGAAAAGGCAAAATCTCATGATTAATGAGGTGATTTAATGAAATTAAATGAACCTAAGATCGTTGTTTTTATAGCTGCTGTTGCAATAGGTATATTGATATCCTTAAACATAAATTTAAGTAGTACAGGTGGAGATAGAACCATTTTAAACACAAAAGAATATCAAGATGCATCTAACTTAAAAAATCAAGTCTTAAGTGATGTAATAAGAGTTAAGAATAATTATTTTGAAAACGAGAAAAAATTAGATGGATATAAGAATGTTGAAAATGATAAGGATAAAATTGTGAATGAAATAAACCAAGAAATAAATTTAAATAAAGAAGTTTTAGGATATACTTCTGTAAAGGGGCCAGGACTCAAGATGACTCTTGTTGATGGTACAGGAGAAAAATTTAACAACTCAATTACAGAACAAAGTAATGAATATATAAGATCAAGAATTATTCATGATATAGATATGATAGCAACAGTTAATGAATTGAAAAATGCAGGGGCAGAAGCTATATCATTAAACGGACAGAGGATTATTTCAAACACTGATATTTATTGTTCATGGGCATTTTTAAGTGTTAATGGGGTAAAAACCCCAGCACCATTTTATATAACTGCTATTGGTAATAAAGAGGTTATGAAAAAATATTTATTAAGTAGTGAGAGTTACTTGAAAAGGTTAATAAATAGAGGAATTAATGTAAATATATACGAAGAAGATGAAGTTGTAATTCCAGCATACATAGGAGAAATGGAAAATAAAAACTTAAATTATCAATAAAATAAATAAAAAATGAAGGATTTTCTCAATGAATGCAGAATTATCAATATAATAATAAATATTTAAATTATAGCAAGGAGAGACTGTTTTGGGAATATACGAAAATGTATTAAAATTAAAAAATGATATACCTGAAGAAGTTACTTTGATTGCTGTTAGTAAAACAAGATCTTTAGATGAAATGGAAGAAGCATATAAAGCTGGGGTAAGAGATTTTGGGGAAAATAAAGTTCAAGAATTTAAAGATAAAGTTCGAGAATTTCATCAGGAGATAAGATGGCATTTTATAGGACATTTACAAAGTAATAAAGTTAAATATTTAGTAGATAAGGTATACTTAATACATTCCATGGATAGAGTTTCTTTACTTCATGAAATAGAAAAGCAATATAAGTTGAAAGGTAAAATTTGTAATGTACTTATAGAAATAAATATAGGAAGAGAAGAGAGTAAGACAGGGTTACTTATTGAAGATTTAGAAGAACTTTTACTTGAAGTTGAAAGATGTGAAAAAGTAAAAGTAATGGGTTTGATGACTGTAATACCTAAGGGAGATGAAGAATCTTGTAGAGGTTATTTTAGAGAGATTAAAAATATATTTGACTCTTTAAAGGTTAGAAAATTTAATAACATTTCCATGGATATATTATCCATGGGAATGACCAATGATTATAAAATTGCACTAGAAGAAGGGTCTAATATTATAAGAATTGGTGAAGGAATTTTTGGGAAAAGAACTTACAAAAAACAGATTTAAATTTTAGGAGGTTTTGTTATGGCAAATGTATTACACAAAATGAGAGGTTTTTTAGGATTAGATGATGAATATGATGATGAATATGATGATGATGAAATGGAATTAGAAGAAGAGGAAATTGAACCAGTTGTTTCATCAAATAGAAGAGTGAGTAAGGTTGTTAACATAAATGCAGCACCTTCTGTAAAAAATTCAGCTACAAAAATGTCAATAATTAAACCAACAGATTTTGAACAAGCTACTGATATAGTTGATGATTTACAAGGTAGAAAAATAGTAGTGTTTAATACAACATTATTAGAACCTAAAACAGCTCAAAGATTATTAGATTTTATAAGCGGTGCTAGTTATTCACTAGGTGGTGAACTTCAAGAAGTTGAAAGAGGAGTGTATGTTTTATCTCCATCTAATGTTGAAGTATCAAACGATTTAAAAACTGAAATATCAAGTAAAGGCTTATTTAACTGGAAGTAATAATGAATAAAAAAGATTTTATAAACTGTTTTAAATTTGAGGATAAGGATGCTTTAGCATTGCTATATGATAAAATAAATATAGCGGGTAAGGTGACTTATCCTCTATATACTAACGAGTTTTATCCACCTAGTGTTTGCAACACATTAAACAATCTTAATATGAAATATAATATGAATATTACATTTCTAGGGGGATTTGAAGAGGCAGAAAGAAATGTAATAGCATTTAACCATGAAAGTTATTATGATATGCCATTTGTTATATTAAATATAAAATGTAAATCTAAGTTTCATAAATTGGGTCATAGAGATTTTTTAGGTGCTATAATATCATTAGGAATAGTTAGAGAGAAGTTTGGAGATTTAATAGTTAATGATAATGAAGCATTTATAACTGTTATTAGAGAAGTTTCTCAATACATAATTGATAATATTACATCTGTTTCAAGTGCTCCATGTAATGTATCAGAGGTTAAGGACTATAAAGAACTTCCTAAAATAAACTTTCAAGACTTAAACACAATATCAACGTCTCTTAGAGTAGATTGTGTGGTTAGCGCAATAACTAAGATATCAAGAGGAAATTGTGAAAAATTACTTAAAGAGGGTAAAGTATTGGTTAATTATAGCGAAGTTAATGAAAAGAGTAAAGAGTTAGCTTTGGGAGACACTATAACAATACGAGGATATGGAAAATTCAAGCTTTCAAGTATTTTAGGAAGTACTTCTAGTGGAAGAATTAAGTTAAATGTAAAAAAATATAATTAGAGGTGACATACCATGAAAATAACTCCAATGGATATAAATAATAAAGAATTTAAGCGTATAATAAGAGGGTATAATCCAGAAGAAGTAGATGAATTTTTAGATAAAGTTGTAGAAGATTATGAGTCATTATTTAAAGAAAATGCAGCTTTAAAAGAAAAAATAGCTGCTATGAATGAAAGAATAGAGTATTACACTAAAATAGAAGCAACAATACAAAACACTTTAGTTTTAGCACAGAATGCAGCGGAACAGGCTAAAGATTCAGCTAAAAAAGAAGCAGAGTTTGTTATAAGAAATGCTAATGACACAGCACAAAAAATAATAGATAAAGCTCATAATGATGTAATGCAAGTAACTCAAGAGTACGATAAAATGAAACAAGAATTTATAAAGTTCAGAGCTAAATTTAGAAACTTTATGCAAATTCAATTGGAAACTTTTGATGACTTGGAGAAAGATTTTGTGAAAAATTATAATGTAGGATCACCTATAGAAAAAGAGATAGAAGAAAAAGAAATAGAGCTAGGAGAGCCTATAACATTAAATCTTAATGAAGTTAATGAAGAAGATTTTAAGAAAGATGATTTAGAGGCTATAAAAAGTTTTTTTATAAAAGATGAATCATAAAAACTCACTCAATTGAGTGAGTTTTTTCTTGATTATTTATGATAAAATAAATATTATAAATAAAGTAGATAATGATAATAATAACTTTTTAATTGAAATATAACTTTATTATTACATTGATATTTATTTGTAATGTAAAATACATAAATTGTTATCTGTTTTAAAGTATGTTATCATATACAATACATATATACGTTATATGGTATAATAATTGGAATTAACTTTGATTTTACATAAATAACTTTATAAAAGATAATATTTAGTTGGTAATTAAAGGTTTTTAATTTAAATACAGAAGGTGAATATGAAGATGAATAAATTATTAGTAGAAAAAAATAGTGGTAGTGATATAAAAATAAAGATAGGAAATAAAATATTAGGTGAAAAAGAGAAAATTGTATTTTCAGGACCTTGTGCAGTGGAAAACTATGAAAATATGAAAGATATAGCTGTAAAGCTAAAAAAAATAGGTGTTCATGCATTAAGAGGAGGAGCATTTAAACCAAGAACGTCTCCTTATGATTTTCAAGGCTTAGAAAAACAAGGTTTAGAAATTTTAAAATCTGTTGGAAAAGAAACAGGAATGATTGTATCTACTGAAATAATGGATACAAGAGATGTTGAATATGCATTAGACTACATAGATATAATTCAAATTGGTTCTAGAAATATGTATAATTATTCTTTACTTAAGGAAGTAGGTAGAACTAAGGCACCTATAATATTAAAAAGAGGCATGAGTGCGTCAATAAAGGAATGGGTCTATGCAGCTGAGTATATAATGAGAGAGGGAAATGAAAATGTAATACTTTGTGAAAGGGGTATAAGAACATTTGAAACATATACAAGAAACACTTTAGATTTAAATGCAGTAGCATATATAAAGGAAAAATATAGATTGCCTGTAATTGTAGATCCAAGCCATGGTACAGGCTTAAGAGAATTAGTACATAGTATGTCATTAGCTGGAATAATGGCAGGTGCAGATGGACTCATAATAGAAAGTCATATAAATCCAGAAGAAGCTATATCAGATTCAAGACAGACTATTAACATGGAAAGCATGGAGAAAATCTTAAAAAATGTTAAAATATTGGAAAAAATTATATAGTTTATTGTTATAAAAAATCATCCTATTGTAAAGAGTAATTATATAAAATATAAATTTTATATTTTAAAATTATATTTACAAAGGAGTAAGTGATATGAATAATATAGAAAAAGATTATTTTAAAAATAAGCTTATAAAAGAGAAAAAAAAGGTTGAGGCTTTGATAGATCAATTAAAAGAAAATGAGGCCATTGACTCAAATGAAGAATTTGCTAGTGAATTATCAACATACGATAATCACACAGGAGATTTAGGAGAAGAGTTATTTAATAAAGAAAAGTCTATAGCCATAAAGGGAAATGAATATCATATACTTAATAAAATAGAAACTGCATTAAAATCTATAGAAAATGAAAAGTATGGAATATGCGAAGGCTGTGGCAAAAATATACCTAAGGAAAGATTAGAATTTTTGCCTTATGCAAATCAATGTGTGAAATGTCAAGAAAAAGAGAATGAATTACAGTCAGATAATGTTCTTTCGAAAATTAATAAAGATGAATTTTTGAAAAATCCATTTAGTTATGGGATTAATGATTATAGAGATAAAACTTATTTTGACTGTGAGGACAGTTTACAAAGTGTTGATAGGATAAATTACATTGATGGAGTGCCAGAATATGAGTATGATAATGATGAAGTTTATGTAGAGCCAATCGAAGCTATTAGCAATGAAGAATATAAAAAGCAATTACCAGATTAAAGAACTTAAAGGGGATGGGGACTTTTGGAAATAATTATAATAATATTAGGAATTATATTAGATAGAATATCTAAATTATGGGCTATAGGAACTTTAAAAGAACAATTAGATATAATTGTAATAAAGAATTTTTTTCAACTGTCATATTTAGAAAACAGAGGAGCAGCTTTTGGTATTTTTAAAGGAAAAACTATTTTTCTTACATTGTTTGCATTAATTTTAATCATAGGTATGATTATATTTTTATTTAAACATAGAAAGGATAATAAACTTCTTACAATAAGTTTAGCACTTATAATATCAGGAGCTATAGGGAATTTGATAGATAGAATTTACTACAATTACGTTGTGGATTTTATATTAGTACACTTTAAAAATGTTTATTATTTTCCCACATTCAATATAGCGGATGTATTAGTAGTTATAGGAACGTTTTTACTTGCAATATATATAATAAAGGATGTTAAATAATGGAAGGAAATAATTTTTTAATAGAACAAAACAATGTTGGTATAAGAATAGATAAGTTTCTTAATGAGAAAATAGAAGATAAATCTAGATCGTTTATACAAGGGTTAATAGATGATAATCAAGTATTAGTCAATGAGAAAAATGTTAAAAGCAATTATAAACTTAGATTAGAGGATAAGGTAGTTGTAAATATACCAGAACCTAAAGAATTATGGGTTGAACCTGAAGACATACCATTGGATATTTTATATGAAGATAGTGATGTAATTGTAGTTAATAAACCTCAAGGAATGGTTGTGCACCCAGCAGCAGGAGTTTATAATGGAACTTTAGTAAATGCATTATTAAATCATTGTAAAGATTTATCAGGTATAAATGGGGTTATAAGACCTGGAATAGTCCACAGGATAGATAAAGATACATCAGGAGTACTAGTTATTGCTAAGAATGATTATGCTCACAATAAGTTATCAGAGCAATTTAAAGCCCATTCAATGAAAAGAGAATACTATGCTTTAGTGGAGGGTATAATTAAAGATGAAGAAGGAATAATAGAAACAAACTTAGGGCGTCATCCAACAGATAGAATTAAGTTTGCTGTAGTTTCTAATGGTAAACATGCAATAACTCATTATAAAGTAATAGAGAGATTTAAAACTGCTACATTAGTTAAATGTAATTTAGAAACAGGGAGGACACACCAAATAAGGATTCATATGGCGTATATAGGTCATCCTTTAATCGGTGATTCAGTTTATGGATATAAAAAACAAAGATTTAAAGCAACAGGACAACTTTTACATGCTAAAGTCTTAGGATTTATTCATCCTACTAAAAATGAATTTATTGAATTTGAAAGTCCATTACCAGAATACTTTCAAAAAGTATTAACTATTTTTAAAAATGAATTGAAATAATATAATAAATGTGATATGCTTTTATAAACATAAACCTTTAAGTGGCTCTGTGAAGTCATAAGGAATGAGTAATTTATAAGAGTATTCTTAGTCTTATTCCTTTTGGAGTAAGACTTTTATTTTTATGTTATTATTTTATGAGGTGATTGTTTATGAAATTAAAGACTATTTTATTAGATAATGATGCTGTAAGAAGAAGTTTAGTTAGAGTTTCACATGAAATAGTAGAAAAAAATAAGGGTACAGAAGGTATTGTACTGGTTGGAATAAAAAGAAGAGGATATCCAATAGCCATAAGAATAGCTGAAAATATAAAGAAATTTGAGGGTGTAGATGTAGAAGTTGGACAAGTGGATATCACATTATATAGAGATGATTTAGATACATTAAGTGATTTACCAACAGTAAATAATAAAGAAATTGGGATAGATGTAAAGGGCAAAAAAGTTATATTAATAGATGATGTTTTATATACAGGAAGAACTGTAAGAGCTGCAATAGATGCTATTATGGACTCAGGAAGACCGAGTAGTATACAATTAGGTGTTCTTATAGACAGAGGGCATAGAGAGTTACCTATAAGGGCAGACTATGTTGGTAAGAATATACCAACATCAAAAGAGGAAATTGTATCAGTTGAAATTATTGAGTTTGATAATGAAGATTCAGTAAAGATATATGAAAAATAAAAAATAGGCTTTTTAAAATAACCCTGTGAGGTTATTAAGAGGAGGAAAAACATGAAAAATTTTGTCGATGTAGAAGAAAGATTACCTATAGGGAAGACCTTACCGTTAAGTTTGCAACATTTATTTGCTATGGTTGGAGCAACGATTCTAGTGCCAATGCTTACAGGGATAAGCCCATCAGTAGCATTGTTTTCTAGTGGTGTAGGAACCCTATTATACATTATATGTACGAAGGCTAAATTGCCTGCATATATAGGTTCATCCTTTGCATTTATAGCACCTATGGTTGCAGCTTCAGAAAAGTTTGGCACCAGTAGTATGCTCTCAGGAGTTGTAGCAGCAGGAGTTATATATGTAATTGTAGCATTTATAGTAAAGCTTACTGGTAGTGGATGGATTGATAAAATATTACCTCCAGTTGTAGTTGGTGCAGTAGTTATAGTTATAGGACTAGGACTTGCAGGCGTTGCTATTAACTGGGCTGGTATGAATCCAAATTTCACTACAGATGCGCTTAAGGATGTACCGAGACTTTACTGGATTTTAGTTTCTTTAGTGACATTAGGTATTGCTGTTTTTGGTAGCATGTATTTTAAAGGATTTTTGGGTGTTATACCTATTTTAATTGCTATGATTGTTGGATATATATTATCCCTTATATTAGGACTTGTTCCAGATACAGCAATAGAGGCAATTAAAACTGCAAAATTAATACAAATTCCTGAGTATACTAGACCTACATTTAACATTCAGGCTATAATGCTTATGGCACCAGTAGCTTTTGTTACACTAGCGGAGCATATTGGCCATGTGTATGTTACAAACAATGTTTGTAGTAGGGATTTTACAAAAGATCCAGGACTTCATAGATCATTTCTTGGAGATGGTGTTGCAACCATTTTTGCAGGTTTGATTGGAGGACCTCCAAATACAACTTATGGTGAAAACATAGGAGTAATGGCTATTACTAAGGTATATAGTGTATGGGTAATAGGATTTGCAGGAGTAATTGCTATCATACTTTCATTTATAGGACCAGTAGCACAGATAATAGCGAATATACCTATGCCAGTTATGGGTGGCGTAAGTACATTGTTATTTGGAATAATAGCATCATCAGGTTTTAGAGTTTTTGTTGAAAATAAAATAGACTTTGGTAAAAAGAAGAATCTTATAATAGTATCAGTTATAGTTGTTTTAGGTATAGGTGGTGCTGTTATAAATATAAAAGGAGTTGAACTTTCAGGAGTTGCACTTGCCACATTAGTTGGAGTAATATTAAATCTTGTTTTGCCAGAGAAGAGTAGAACTGAAGAATAAAATACTATATTAATATAACTTTTTGTAATATAATAAGATAAGTGAGGTTTGCCTCACTTATTTTAATGTCTAAGAAAGTATAAAGTTTTTGATTCTAAAATGGTGATAAAATTTAGAATTAAATAGTTTTTTATTAGTAAAAAGTTGCAAGTGATAAGTGATAAGAAAGAAATGTTTTTTAGAAAAACTGTGGTTTTCAACCGCAACTTGTCACTATAAATTTGTCGCTTTAAAATGAAGATTAAGATAATTTTACATAAAGGAGTTTAGATACATATGGATTTTTCTTTAATAGCAACTAGCACATTTGGAATTGAAGCTATAACAGCGAAAGAATTAAAAGAACTAGGATATGAGGACTTAACAATAGAAAATGGAAAAGTAACATTCGAGGGAGATGAAATGGATGTTGCTATTTGTAATACTTGGTTAAGAACGGCAGATAGAGTGCTTATAAAAATGGCGGAATTTAAAGCAGAAAGCTTTGAGGAGTTGTTCCAGGGAACTTTAAATGTTGATTGGGGAAATTTAATACCTAAGGACGGTAAAATGCATGTAACAGGTAAATCTATAAAATCAACATTACATAGTGTACCAGATTGTCAATCAATAGTAAAAAAAGCTGTTGTAGAATCAATGAAGAGAAAATACAATACAGATTGGTTTAATGAGGATGGTCCAGTTTATAAAATTGAAGTAGCAATACTTAAAGATATAGTAACACTAACTATTGATACAACAGGACCAGGGCTGCACAAAAGAGGATATAGAGCTTTAGCAGGGGTAGCACCGTTAAAAGAAACTTTAGCAGCATCATTGGTTTTAATAAGTAAATGGAATGGAGAAAACTTACTTATGGATCCATTCTGCGGATCAGGTACTATTGCAATAGAAGCAGCATTAATAGCTAAAAATATGGCACCAGGAATTAATAGAAGGTTTGTATGTGAAGAATGGCCAACTATGGATAAAGATATATGGGATCAAGTAAGAGACGGAGCAAGAAATACAATAAATGATAAAGAAGTTCAAATATTAGGCTATGATATAGATGGTGGTATTTTAAGAGTGGCTAGAGATAATGCCAGAAAGGCTGGAGTAGATGAATATATAAGTTTCCAACAAATGGATTATAATGATTTTACTACTAAAAAGTCATATGGATTTGTTATAAGTAACCCACCTTATGGAGAAAGAATAGGAGAAGAGAGAGAAATTCAAGAGTTATATAAAAAACTAGGATTTGATTATAAAAAATTAAATAATTGGAAGTTTTTTGTTTTAACATCTTATGATAGATTTGAATCATATTTTGGGAAAAAGGCAGATAAAAATAGAAAATTGTATAATGGAAAGATACAGTGCTATTATTATCAATATTTACAATTAGATAAACAATGAAATTGATAAATTTATTATAGATGAACATTGCAAGTTTTAAGCAGTGACAAGTTGCAATTTAAAAGTTAAGGATGATTTTCTTCATATTGTTCAGAAAAACCATCCATAATTTATCACTTGTCACTACAAATTTGTTACTATAATTTTATTACATTAACAAAAAAGAGAGTATCAATAATTAAAATTATTGATACTCTCTCTTTTTAATTTGTATGAAAATATAAAAAATTTAATTCTAAAATGCTGATAAAATCTAGGGTTAAATGGTCTTTGAATTGAAAATTTAGAATTTACAATTGACAATGTTGGATGAGATCTTCTTAATAAGATTTCTAAAATAACAATAATTGTAAATTATAAACTGTCAATTCTCAATTAGAATGTGGCTTAACCACTTTTTTAAGCTTTATCTATTGTAGGTTCAGTTGGATCCATGTATATAGTTTTATTAGTATAATAAATAACCATACCAGGTTTACTGCCAGAAGGTTTTCTTACATTTTTAACTTCTGTGTAATCAACAGGAACCTTTGAAGAGGTTTTTGCTTTGCTATAAAAGGCAGCTAGGTTAGCAGCTTCTAAAAGCGTAGTATTTGGTATATTGAAACCTTTTATAATAACATGTGATCCAGGAATATTTTTAGTGTGCATCCAAATGTTGTGTTTGTCAGCAAACTTAAGCGTTAAGTAATCATTTTGAATGTTATTTTTACCAACATATATGTCGTATCCTTCAGAAGATACAAAGTGCATTGGTTTTGAAAGTTTCTTTTTTTTCTTATTGTTTTTTTTGAATCTAAGATATCCACTTTCCATAAGTTCACTTCTAACTTCATCAATTTCATCATAAGAATCAATATTATTCAAATTATTTAAAACAGAAGTTAAATATGAAATTTCATCATGGGCAATATCTAATTGAATCAAAGCAGATTTTTCAGCCTTTTTATATTTATTATATTTTTTATAATAAATTTGTACATTTTCAGATGGAGATTTATTTTCATCTAAAGAGATTTCAATATATTCTTCTTTATCCATATTATAATAGTTTAATAGGGATATTTTATTCATACCTGGTTTTATAGAATAAATATTTGCAGTTAGAAGTTCACCTTTTATTCTAATGGATTCTTTTTCTTTGCATTTATCCAAATTATCTTCAAGAATTTTGATTTTCTTATTGCATCTATCCATATTTGTATGAATAACTTTTTGTATATCTAAAGTTCTACTGTTAAGTCTATCTTGTCTATCTTTTTCCAAATAATAATTATCTAATAACTCACTACCACTTTCAAATTCTACTGTTTGATAGTCATAAAGAAAGCTTAAAGGAGTACAATAGAAATCTTTAAGGATATTTTCATTATTTAAATAGGTTAAGAATTTTAGACTTTTCTTGCTATAAAAATCATTAAAAAAATCTTTGGAAAAATCATAAAGATTTTTAGAAGTTTGATTAAATCTTAAAAATAATTCTTTAGACAGAGGTTTACTAACTCCAGTAAACAACATAGAAAAAATTTTGTCATTTATTTCTAATGAATTTGAAAGATTATTAAGTTCTTCTAAGGTAAAGGTTTGAGTATTTAGTTTATTAGACTTTGGTGCATAAACATATTGAATACTAGGATATAAACATCTATAGCTATTTATAGCTGGAGTTATATGTTTAATGCTGTCCATTATAATGTTATCTCTTTCTCTAACCAAAGTTATATTACTATGACGTCCCATAATTTCTATAACTAAATTATAAATACTATCAAAACCAAGCTCATCAGTACTTTCAAACTTAAAGATTAAAATTCTATCTCCGTCTAATTGTTTTAGATCAATTAGTCTAGAATTTAAAAGATATTTTCTAAGAACCATACAAAACATAGGAGCTTTCATAGGGTTTTCTTTAGATGTTTTTGTAAGATAAATTCTAGGGTATGATGAACTAGCACTTATAAGTAATTTCTTGTTACCTCTGAATGTAACAAGAATCTCATCTTTTTCAGGTTGGTTTATTTTATCTACTTTTAAATTTAATAATTTGGTTTTTAATTCTTCTTTTATCGTATATAGGAAAATCCCATCAAGAGCCATTTTAGTCACCCTTTCTTTTGCTAAATATACTTAATAGTTTAACACATAATTTAATTATATATAAATTTCAACTATTTGTAATGATTTTTTTATTAATATCAAGTATTATATAATTGTAACAATAGTATTAGGAAAAGGTGAAAAGAATGAAATTTACTAAAATGCATGGGAATGGGAATGACTTTATAGTTATTGAGGATTTTGAAAGAAGATATTTAAAAAATCAAGAAAATATAGCTATGGAACTTTGCCATAGGAATTTTGGAATAGGTGCAGATGGTGTTTTATTTGTAAGAAATACAGATGAAGCAGATATTGAAATGGTTATAATAAATTCAGATGGCTCTTATGCAGCTATGTGTGGAAATGGCTTAAGATGTTTTGTAAAGTATGTTTACGAAAAAGACATTGTCAAGGCTGATTTAATTAATGTTAAAACAGGTGATGGAATAAAATCTGTAGAAATTAAAGGGGAAAATGGAATCACTCAGCATATTAAAGTTAATATGGGAAACCCAAGTTTTGATTATAAAGATATTCCATTAAGTGAAAATAAAACACTTATAGATTACCCTATAATAATAAAAAACAGAAATTACAATATAACAACCCTAAGAATGGGAGTTCCTCATACGGTAATATTTGGAGAACTTAAAGATTTTAATATTGAAGATGGAAAAGACATAGAAACAAATGAAATATTTAAAGAAGGAACCAATGTGAATTTTTGCGAGATTGTAAATAGAAATCATATAAAGGTTATAACTTGGGAAAGAGGTGCAGGACCGACATTAGCATGTGGGACAGGTAATTGTGCTAGTGCTTTTGCTGCGAAAACTCTTAATTTAGTGGATAATAAAATTCTAGTTGAAGTTCAAGGAGGCAAACTAAATATTTTAATAGAAAATAATCATGTATTTATGATAGGAAATGCCGAGTTTATATGTGAGGGAAATATATTGATGGATTTGTAGGAGATGGGTGAACATGAGATGGAGAAGCGGAGGGTTGTTAATTCCTATAATTATAACTATTTTATTTTTTCAGGGATGTGGAAAAAAATCCAGTATAGCTGAAGAAAATAAAGTAAATTCCTTAATATTACCTGAATATGTTATTGCTGAGGTTGTTGATAATGCAACTAAACTATATAATATTAACAATGGGATTGGTGGAGGAATTGGTCAGGTTGAAAATCTTTTAGATTTACAATATAATTCAAAATCCCAAACCACTGTAAAAGTTATTTATATAGAAAATGGTGAAAATTTAATAAAAAATAAAATTGTTATAGAGCATAATGGTGAACAAGAAGAGTTAAATACTTTTTATAGTGCATTAGACTCAAAGATAAGTCCATCTGGAGATAAAATAGCATATAGGTACTATAAACAGGATTCAATGGATTCAATAGAAGATATGACTGTTTATAATATAAAAGATAAAAAAGTTATTAAATTAAATACAGATACAATAATTTCTGGTAATTTATATGAGTTTATAAATGATAATGAAATTCTATACTATGGGGTTAATTTAAATACTAATGATAGAGGGATATTTAAATATTCTTTAGATACAAATATAGAGGAATTAATATACAAGTTATCAGATGGAAATATAACATCTCTAAAATATGCAGGTGACAACGAAGTATTAGCTGTAAAGAGTGACAATACAGGTAGTGGATTATATAGTATAGATTTAAAAAAATCAGAAATGAAAAAGATACAAAGTGATATAGAAGAAATCTATTCATTTAATAATGTAGGTGAAAATTCATATATATTAGCTAAAGAAAAGGGTAAAAATAGTGCTATTTATAAATGGAGTGGGAATTTAAAAAGATTAACGTATTCATTTCCTAAAAATATAGATTCAAAATCTCCCATAATAAATGATGACAATGGAAATTTATATTTTGTAGGATATGATGATGACAAAAGTAAAAGTGATATATATATGATAAAAAAAGATGGATCGGTTAATTTAGTTTCAAATAGATCAGGTGCATATAAAATCTTTAAATAATATAAAAAAGACATTAGCAATTAATTGCCAATGTCTTTTATTTTTGGAAAATATGATTAAAAACTATAAAAGTTGAAATAATACTCAATAAGAGGTGAGAATGAATGGAAAAAATGGATAATATTTTACTGGATTTAATACCAAGAGAATTTTGTAAAGATAAAAACATTGTTCCATTATCAATGGAAAATAATAAGGTGAATATTTTATGTACAGATAACTTTGATGAAAAGCACATACCTTACTTAAAGTTCTTACTTAAGAAAGATATAAATTTAATTAAAAAGGATAAAAAATATGTTGATACACTATTGAAAAAATACCATTGGCTTTCAAACCCATCAAATACTTTAAATAAAAAGAATAATGAATTTTTAATATCAAAGGAAAATGTAACATCTCCATATGTAGAATTTGTTGAAGAATTAATAATTAAAGCCATAGAAAAAAGAGCCAGTGATATTCATATCGAACCATTTAAAAATCAAGTTCTAATTAGATTAAGAGTGTTAGGAGTTTTACAAGAAGAAATAATAATAAATAGAGATGATTATGAAGGAGTAGTAGGAAGAATAAAAATATTAACTAATATGAATATAACTGAAAAAAGAAAATTTCAAGATGGAAAAATGAGTTTTAATTATAGTAATAAAGAGTATGATCTAAGAACTTCCATAATACCTACAATAAATGGTGAAAAGTTAGTTGTGAGGATCTTATATAAGGATACAAAACTGATATCATTAAATGAATTGAAATACAATGAAATAGTTCTTAAATACTTAAAGAGAGAATTAAAAAATCAAGGCGGAATAATACTTGTTACAGGACCTACTGGAAGTGGAAAAACTACATCACTTTATGCAATGTTAAATTATTTAAATAATGAAAAGGTGAATATAACCACTATAGAAGATCCAGTTGAATATACAATAAAAGGAATAAATCAAGTTAATGTAAACTATTGTCAAGGAGTAACTTTCTCAAGTGGACTTAGAAGTACTTTAAGGCAAGATCCAGATGTGATAATGATAGGAGAAATAAGAGATGAAGAGACTGCAAAGATAGCAATAAGAGCAGCTATCACAGGACATTTGGTTTTATCTACATTACACACTAACAATGCAATAGGAGCAATAAATAGACTTCAAGATATGGGTATTGAAAAATATTTATTATATGATGCTGTTAAGCTTGTAATATCACAAAGACTTGTAAAAGTACTATGTAGTGATTGTAAAACTATAATAGATAATAAAGAGGAAGCTTTAGGAATAAAGAACAGCTTTATATCTAAAGGGTGCGATAAATGTAATTTTAAAGGAGTAACTAAAAGACAACTTATAAGTGAGGCTATGATAATAGATAAAAAACAAAAAAAACAAATATGCTTAGAAACTTTAGAAAACGATGTGAAAAATAAAATTAAAGAAGGAACAATATCGCTAGAAGAAGGGAGGGGTTATTTAAATCTTTGAGTAGTGAATTTTTAAAATATGATTATAAAATATTAAAACACAATGGGGATATAATAAAAAATACTTTTCAAGGAAATGAAGATGAGTTTAAAAAGTGTATAAAAGGCGAGGATGGTTACTTAATAGACTATAAAATTAAAAAACAAAGAAATAGAAGTAAAAAGATATTAACTGATAAATCAATGTATATAATATGTAAGAATCTATATGTTCAAATAAAAAGTGGATTAAATATAAAGTATGCATTTAAAAATTTAAGTGAAATGAATTTAAATAAGGATATTAAAAATATTTTTGAAAACTTATATAAATCAGTATTAACGGGTACTAGCATTAAAGAATCAATGGTAAATTTAAGTTTGCCTAGAGAGTTTATAGTAATGATGGGTGCAGGTGAAACTAGTGGAACAATGGAAGATGTACTTAAAAAATTAACTGAATTTTACATGCATAGATGGAAAACCAAAAAAACAATAATAAACAGAATAACATATCCATTGTTACTATTAATAATATTCAACATAATGATACTGATAATTTTTTCGAAAATTTTACCGAAGTTTAATAATATATCAGAATACAAGATAAGCAACAATGTAAGATGGATATTTGAAATAAGCAATTTTATAAATCAACACATGGTATTAACTATAATTATTAATATAGCTTTATATTATGTATGCTACAAATTTATAAGAAATATTACATTAAATAGAATACCCATTTTAAAGAAATATGTTGAGAAATATTACTATTTAAGTTTTTTTAGTACTTTTGAAATTTTGCATGACACAGGGATTAAGTATGATGAAATATTATTAATATGTTCTGAAGCTGTTGGAAACAAGGAATTAGAAGAAGCAGCAAAAGAAATACGCTTAAATATATTAAGAGGACATGGTCTTACTGAAAGTTTTATATATTCAAATAAATTCCCCCAAATTATAAATAATATTTTAAATAATGGAGAGAATTGTGGCGATTTAACAAGTTCTCTAGAATTAATTAATGAGATATATAAAGAAGAGTTCTTAGATACATTGGATAGACTGATAAAATTTATAGAACCTTTTATAATATTAACTATTGCATTTATAGTAGGAATGTTTCTTGTTAAGATAATGGTTCCTATAATGAATAGTTTTTATGAAATATAGGAGGCAGTTTTGAAGAAAAATGGATTTACATTAATTGAGGTTATGGCTGTTATAAGTATAATAGTTCTATTTTTTACGTCTATAAATTTTTCTATATCTTATTTATATAAATTACAAGAACCTAGTTTAGATGAATTTTCAGACACTATTATTAAATGTATAAATGATGCAAGATTTTATTGCATAAATAATGAATCAAGAGGTGAAATACAACAAATAGAAGAAAATAATGTAATTAGATTCAGGACAACTAATGAGGAGCTTATGAGAATAAATGTACCTAAAAACATAAAAATATATTCAACAGATACTAATAATTTTAAGAAAGGTATCACTATTGATAAATATGGAAGTATAACTCCAGTAAAAGATATTGTTATAAAAAGTGAAAATAAGGAAAGAAGAATAAAAGTTAATTTTTATTCAAGAGGGATATATGAAAAATAAAGATGGAATTATTTTAAGTGATGTATTAGTTGCAACTACTGTTTTTCTTATAATGAGTTTGAGTGTATTTACTCTTCTTTCTTGTGAAAGAGATTTCATTGCAAACAGGAATGAAAGGATAGAAAAGTCAAAGATATTAAAGATGATTAAAAACGAATTAAGATATAATATATCATATTCTTCTTTAGAAGAATACATTAATAAACATGTGTTTATAGATATAGAAGAAATAACAATAAAAGAAATTAAAGAATGTAATGATATAAGGTTATTATTTAAAGACAGTGGCAAGAAAAAAGATATTAAACTAAATTTTACTGAGTCTCATGATAAAAAAATGTCAGTGAATTTTATAAATATAGAATATGAAGTTGATATTTCAAAGGGGAAATTAAATGGTAAATGGATTAAAGGATAATAAAAATGGATTTACATTAGTTGAAATCATAGCAGGAATGTCATTAACATTAATGCTTTTATTTTTAATGAGTTCTTTTATATTTAATACTATAAAATGCTACAAAAAAGTCAATGAAGTAAAGTTAGAAGATGAATATTTAAGACAAAGTATCATTTGTATACAAAAAAATTTAGAGAATTTAAAAGAAATTAATGTAAGTGAAAAACAGGTAGAGATAAAAAATCTTAAAAATCAGATGAAGGTAGCATTAAATAGTTCGGATGACTTAGTCATAAAATATAATAGAGTAAAAAAAGAAGAGATTTTAGCGAGAAATATAGAAGATCTAAGTTTTTATGAGAAAAACAACTTGCTTTATATAAATATAAAGAACAAAAATGGTGGTGAAATAATGTGGTCAATTCCTATAAATATATTATAAAAAAGGGCTTCATAACACCTCTTGTTTTAGTTACAATGATGAGTTTGTTTTTGTTATTAGCATATAATGTTCCTAAAGTGCATGGGATATATAAGAATATAGAGGGATTAGAGGACACTAATAAAGAAAAAAATTTAGAGGTTGTGCAGGGATATTTAAGAGTTATTCTAAAAGATTCAGAAATTCATAATAAAGATGATGCATTAAATATTTTTAGTAATAAAAATGTTAATTTAAACTTAACTGAATTTCAAATATTTTTTGATAGGGATAGAAAATCTTTTGTCAAAAAAGGATTTAAAGAAGAAGTATTATTTTTAGATTTCGATTTTGATTCCGAAAGTAAAAGAATTAACTTTATACCAATAGAAAAAGGAGAGATTTATAATGATTTTTAGTGAAAACAAAATAGTAATAACTAAAGATAACATATATAAATTAAAGGAAAAGACATTGCAAAGTATAAATTTAAAAGATAAAATTTTTTTTGATAAACCCTTAGAAATACTGATTTTAGAAGAAGATATGTATATAGAAACCATAGATATACCAGTATGCAATATTAAAACGATTGAAAAAATAATATATAACCACATAAAAGAAAGATTTTTAAATTGGGATGAGCTATTATTTGATTATTCTATTATAAATAAAAGTTCAACTGGTTATAAAATAGTTTTTTATTGTATTGATTCTAAAGAATTAAGTAAATTACGTTGTTTAAATGAAAAAATAAGGATAAGTAACATAAAGATATTTCAGCATGTTATTGAAGAAGAAAGCAATAAACTTATAAAAGATCAGCAATACATTATATGCACTTTATTTAATAAAAGATTTTATATTTATTTTATCTTTAAAGGTGTTATTATATCAGGGGCTACTTTTTATAAAGATAAACTAACATATAAAAATATAGAAGAATATGTGTTAAGCCTCAAAAATACAGCAGCTGAGCTAAACATAAAGGAAAATATTAATATATGGCAAATAGATTTTAATTTGAAATTCAAACCTGCAAATTTAAGAAAATATAGATGTATGGAGGACATATGTTTAAATATAGAAGAAAAAGAAACATTCCATATTGGTATAAGCTAATAGAAGAAAGAAAAATAGTTAATAAATATAAAGTTTATGCAATAATTATTTTAACAATAGATTTAATATTGTTTCCAATTATTATTAAAGAGATTAGTAATTATAAAAGTAATTTGCATAAGGAAGTAAATGTAGAATATGTAGAAAATGATAGAAAAATATTAGATTTATACAATAATCATATAAATGAAGAGGTTTTTAAAAAGAATTTAAAGTCTATTCATTATATGGAAAATAGCATAAAGTTAGTTTTTGTTTTTGATTCTTTAACTGAAGGTGACAATTCAATGGAAAATCTAAAGTATGATTCTAATATTAAGGTAACACTTAATGAGGGTAAATATATTTATTATGTAGATATATAGGAGAAGGATAAATGATAAAGTCAAAAATATCTTTAATAATTTTAGTAATAGCTATGGTGCTTGAAAGTTTTAGCATACAAATTTTAGACTATAAAAATAAAACTATATCGAAAGAAACTGAAGAATATTCTAATAATAAAAATACAACAAAAGAATTTAATATAGATAACATAGAAGCTTATAGTAATGTTTTTAATATAGAAGAGATGAGCAAAGTTAACCAAAATGTATATTTGTGTTATAATGTTAAGGGCACAATAAAAGAGTGTTTGTATGGAGTAGATTACTATGTAAAAGAAGGTTGTAAAATAGAAGATTTAACGTTGGAAATTTTAGATGGAGATCAAGTATATGGTAAGATAAAAATGAGTTTTTAGGGAAGAAAAAATATGAAAAACATAATTTTAGTAGGAATGAGTGGTTGTGGCAAGTCCACATTAGGAAAGTTCTTGAGTGAAAAATTAAATATACCTTTTTTAGATACGGATAAATATATAGAAAAAAAAGAGAATATGAGCATAGACGAAATTTTCCGTACAAAAGGAGAAAAATATTTTAGATATTTAGAAAATGATATTCTAAAAGATTTAGAAAATTTTAATGGAATAATATCGACTGGGGGAGGTCTCCCAGTTTTTAATAATAATATGTATATTTTAAACAGTTTAGGTAATACTATATTTCTAGACGTAAATGTTGATATATGTATAAAAAGAATATTAAATGATAAATCTAGACCGTTAGCTAAAAAAGGTAATGTTTATTTAAGAAATTTATACAATGAAAGAAAAACTATTTATAAAAAGGCCCAATACACCATAGAATGTACATATAAAACATTAAATGAAATTTTGCAAGAAATGTACATTATAACAAAAAATTAAATGATTTATATAATAAAATGTTTATTAATAATTGCAAATATCCATTTCTTTTGATAAAATAACATTGTTATTTTTAGCTAAGTATGTTATTTTATCATATGGAACTTTAATTTATATAAATTAAAGTTTTATTATCTAGTTATACTATGAAAATATTAAATAGATAATATTCAGCAATATACTTACAAAGATATACAAGAAATATTCAAATACAATATTTGAAAATAAAAAATAATATTTATATCTATTTAGTATCTATGAGGCCTGAAAAGGTTATGTTATAGATGAATTATGGATTTTGGAGGGATACTTTAATGATATCAGCAGGAGATTTTAGAAAAGGTACTACTTTTGAATTAGATGGACAAGTGTTCACAGTTATCGATTTTTTACATGTTAAGCCAGGTAAAGGAGCAGCTTTCGTAAAAACTAAGCTTAGAAACGTTATAGCAGGTGGAATTACAGAGACAACGTTTAACCCAACTACAAAGTTACAAGAAGCAGTTATAGAAAGAAAAGAAATGCAATATCTTTACTCTGATGGAGAGTTATATTACTTTATGGATCAAGAAACTTTTGAGCAAATTCCTTTAAACTTTGAAAAAGTTGAAGATGCAATAAGATTCTTAAAAGAAAATATGTTTGCAGTAATAAAGTTTTATAAAGGAGAGGCATTCTCAGTAGAAGCACCAAACTTTGTTGAACTTCAAATAACTGTAACAGATCCAGGATTTAAAGGTAATACAGCAACAAATACATTAAAACAAGCAACTGTTGAAACAGGAGCTATTGTCAATGTACCTTTATTTGTAAATGAAGGAGACTTTATAAGAATAGATACAAGAACAGGAGATTACATGGAAAGAGTTTAATCTCTTTTATGTATTCATAAAATATGCTAAGCTTTAGGGCTTAGCATATTTTATAATAAAGAAAAAGGTAGGTTACGATATGAAAGAAATAGAAGGTAGAGTTTCTTACATTAAGGGCCTAATGGATGGCCTGAATATAGATAAGGAATGTAAAGAAGGAAAAATATTTACGGAAATTTTGAATCTTATTAATGATTTAGCTTTAGACATGGATAGTAGTCACGATGACCTTGAAGAATATATAGATTCCGTTGACTCTGAGCTTTCTGTTATAAAAAGAGATTATTATGACTTAGATGAGGCTATTGGAGATATTGAGGAAGAAGATGTTGAAGAAGAATACTGTGAGGTACAATGTGATTCTTGTAATGAGGTAATATATGTTGAAAAAAACTTGTTAGAAGAGGACAACAGTATTCCATGCCCTTTCTGTCAACATGAAATACAACTTAAAAAAAAGTAAGAAATTCACTAGGATTAAAACCTAGTGGATTTTTTTTATGTATTTATTTAAAAGAATATTTAAAAAAGAGTAATATTTTCTAGATAACAGAAATAAAAATTAGATATAAAGGGAGGTGAAGGCAAGAAGAAACTGCATGTTTTATTCTTGGGATATATGGATAAAAATTTGAAAGAGATTATAGATGTGTTACCTAACGATGTAAATTCTTTAATTAAAGGGAGAAGCGATGTAAATATGCTTCAAGAAATAAGACTTAGAGTTAATAGGCCAATTTGTATGCAGATTGGAAATAAAGAAGTAGTAACATCATATATAACAAACATGGAAGAAATAAAGTTTATAGTTCAAAGAATAAGTAATTATTCTATATATGCATTTGAAGAAGAAATACGTCAAGGTTATATAACAATAAAAGGTGGACATAGAGTAGGACTAAGTGGAAATTGTGTTATGGAAAATGAAAGTGTAAAAACAATAAAAAATATATCGTCAATAAACATAAGAGTATGTAGACAAGTTATAGGTTGTGGTAAAAAGCTTGTACCTTTTATTTTAGAAGGAAATGATGTATTAAATACTATTATAATTTCACCACCTAAGTGTGGTAAGACAACAATTTTGAGAGATATAAGTAGAATATTATCTAACGGATATTTAAATATACCAGGAAAAAAAATATCTGTAGTGGATGAAAGGAGTGAGATAGCTGCATGCTATATGGGGGTTCCACAATTGGATATTGGAATTAGAAGCGATGTATATGATAACTGCATAAAAAGTGAAGGAATAATCATGGCTATAAGAGCTTTATCACCAGAAGTTATTATATGTGATGAAATAGGAACTGAAAAAGATATGTATAGTATTATACAGGCAATAAATTCAGGCGTTAATGTGATAACAACAATTCATGGATTTGGAGTTGAAGATTTATTTAAGAGAAAGGTATTTTCTAATATTATTGATAATAAAGTATTTAGTAGGGCTATAGTTTTAAGCAATAGAAAAGGAATTTCAACTATAGAAAGTGTTTATGATTTAAGTAAAAATAAAAAGATATGGGGGGAAGGAGATGTTTCTTAAAATATTCGGTCTTCTTATAATTTTTATTGCATGTTCTTTTGGAGGTGTTCTTTTAGGAAATAATTTTATAAAGAGAGAGAATGAACTAAAAGACTTGGAGAGAGCTCTTACAGAGTTAGAAAATCAAATATTATACATACATGAACCCCTTCCATTTGCATTTAAATCAGTAGGTGAGAGAAATAAAGGGAATATTAAAAGTTTGTTTTATGAGACATCAGAATTGTTAAGTAATGGAGAGGTTAAAGATGTATATAACGCTCTAAAAGTATCCTTTGAAAATTTGAATGAATACTTAGCAATGAAGGAAGATGATAAGAATTTGGTATTAAACTTAGGGAAAAGCTTAGGAGCGCTAGACAAAGAGGGACATAGAAAGATATTTGAATTATGTCTAAAAGAATTAAAGGTAAGGATAGAAGAATCCCATGAAGAAAGCTTAAAGAATTCAAAAATGTATAGATGTATAGGTGTTTCTGTAGGACTTACAATAATAATTTTTTTAATATGAGTTTAAATTGGGGGGAGCAAATTGATGGATATTAATATACTCTTTAAAATCGGGGGGTTAGGAATAATACTTTTAATTTTGGAAAAAGTTCTAAAAAGCAGTGGTAAGGATGATATAGCTACCATGGTTAATATAGCAGGAGTAGTTATAATACTTCTTATGGTTATAAGTATGATTGCAAAGCTATTTGACTCTGTTAAGACTATGTTTATGTTTTAGGTGATGATATGGAAATATTAAAGATATCAGGATTTATTCTTATAGCATTATTCTTAGTAATGTTATTTAGAAATGCAAAAAGAGATGACATAGGAATTCAAATATCTATTGTAGTTGGAGTAATAATATTATTATTTCTAACACCGAAGATAATGGGGATAATAACTTTTCTAAATAACCTTTCTCTTAAAGCAAATATAGATACGGTTTATTTAAGCACTGTACTTAAAATTATGGGAATAGCATATATAGCATCATTTTGTAGTGATATCTGTAAGGATGCTGGAGCCGGAAGCTTAGCGTCAAAAGTAGAGCTTTCAGGTAAGATATTAATTTTGGTTTTAGCAATTCCTATACTTATGGCAGTTTTAGATTCTATTCTAAAGATATTGTAGGTGTTAATTATGAAAATAAGAAGAAAAATATTTATTGTATTTTTAATGTTGATAACTATATTTTCAGTGCCAACAACAGTTAATGCAGATGAAGACAAAGGAAAAATAGATACAAATAACACAAGTAATATTGATAAAGAAACTTTAAAAGAAATTGATGGACTATATAACTATATATCAAATATACAAAATGAGAATGAAATTTTAAATGCAATTAATCCAAAAGAGTTTATCAAGGAAAATATGAAAGACGGAAGAGGGGATTTTTCTATAAAGCAATTTTTGCCTGCTATTAAAAAGTTGTTTTTGAAAGAAATATCATCCACAGTTAAGTTGATGCTAGTAATTATAGTTATAGGCACTATTTGCGCTCTGTTAAAAAACTTACAAAGTGCGTTTAATAATGAAAGTGTATGTAAGGTTGCATATTTTGCATGTTATGCATTATTCATAATAGTTTTATCTAAAAGTTTTATTTTAGCATTAGATGTTGCTAAAAATACCATAAGTGACATAACCAATTTTATGGCAGCATTGATTCCGGTTTTATTTGTATTATTATGCTCAATTGGAGGAATAGCTCAAGCTGCAACAATGGATCCTATAGTATTAGGATTAGTTAACATAGTTCCTAGAATATATGTAGATTTTATAATACCGCTTATATTAATGGTGTTTGTACTTCAGTTTATAAATAATATATGTGATGAATACAAAATATCTAAGCTTGTAAAATTGATAAAACAAGTTGCTATTGTAAGTCAAGGAATAATTATGACGATATTTATAGGAATTTTAAGTATAAGAGGTATAACAGCAAAAACATTAGATGCGGTAACGATAAAAACAGCTAAATTTGCAATAGATAATTTCGTTCCAATTGTAGGAAAAGCATTATCTGATGCAGTAGCAACTGTGGCTGGGTATTCATTAGTATTAAAAAGCTCAATAAGCACATTGGGGCTTATAATATTGGTTTTAATGATATTAGCACCAATAATAAAAATATTCTTAATGTCTATAATATACAAATTAACAGGGGCCTTATTAGAGCCTATAAGCGATGGGAAATTAGTAGAGTGTATAACATCGGCAGGAGATTCCTTAGTTCTTATAATGTCATGTGTAATAAGTATATCAGTTATGTGCTTTATAATGATAGCTATAATGGCATCTGCTGGAAAATTTGTGATAGGAGCATAGTATATGGAAAGTTTAAAATCTTGGATAACAACCATATGTGTTGCAGTTATATTTATTACTGCTGTAGAAATGATTCTTCCAGACAATTCGCTAAAGAAGTATAGCAAATTTGTTTTAGGATTAATTCTTATGACTGTGATTTTAAATCCAATTTTAAAGATATTTACTCATGACAATCTAGAATTGCAGGGGTATTTTGATAAGTATGAGGACATGATTAGTAATAGTTCAGAAGAAAATAAAAAGAGCAAGGAAAAAAATATTGAATCAACACTAAAAAACTTTGAGACAAATATATCTAAGTCTTGTGAGAAACTTTTAAAAGATAAATATCCTAAGGATAATTTTAATGTTCAAGTAAAAGCTGACTATGATGGTAAAAATTTCAGTGTTTCTAAAGTTGATGTAGGATTTGAAAAGGATAGCTATATAAAACCTATTGAAAAGGTTGAAATTAATACTAATAGCTCAGTAGATTATAGTAAACAGCCTAATGAATACACTGAAAAAGAAAAAAGTATATCGATTTATGTAAGTGAAAACTTAAATATAGAAGAAAAGCAGGTTTGTGTATATAAGTTAGGTAAATAATAGGGGGAATAGTTATGGATTTTAAAAAGCTTATTAAAAAGCTTGAGAAAAAAGGTTTGAAGAAAAATTTCTATAACATTTTAATAGTTTTATTAATTGGTGTATTTATTTTGCTAATAAGTAGTATATTTACAAATAAACAGTCTATAGGAAAGACAGAGGCAAAGGCAGAGGAAAGCAATAAGATAGAGGAGGTGGGGGATAAGACAAATATATCTGATTATGAGCAAACTCAAAAGAATCAACTGAAATATATATTGAGTAGTATTCAAGGTGTTGGTAAAGTGGAGGTTATGATTTCTTTTGAGAGTAGCGAGGAGCATGTTCCAGCTTTAGATGTCAATAATTCTGTAAGTACAACTGAAGAAAAGGATAATGGGGGAGGTACAAGAGTTAACACTCAAGAGAATAATGGAAAAAAGGTTGTTGCATCAAATAAAGGCAGTAATAATGAGCCATTTATCTTAAAAACGTTGAATCCAAAGGTAACGGGAGTAATTGTAGTAGCAGAAGGAGCTGAGAATAAAGAATTACAATATCAAATAACTAAAACAGTTTCTTCTGTATATAATATTCCAGAGCATAAAGTTAATGTATATTCCATGAAAAAGTAGCATATAGTTTAATAAATAGATGGGAGGAGATATTATGAATAAAAAGCAAGCAGGTATAATATTAGGATTACTTGCACTAATTGTATTGGCGGGGGTTGCTGCTATGAAAATTAATGGTCCCGTGCAGGATATTGCAGGAAATGAATGGAACATAGGTAAGCCAACAGCGAACTTAGAAAATGCTGGAGGAGATGATTATTTCAACAATGCAAGACTTGATAAAGAAAAGAAAGATTCAGAAATCCTTCAAACACTAAGTAACATAGTTAATAATGAAAATGTTTCAAAGGACAAAAGAGATGAAGCTGCTAAAAAACAATCAGCTTTAGCATTAAAAAATGAATATGAAGGAAGAATAGAAATATCATTAAAAGGAAAAGGTTTTGAAGATGTTCTATGTTTAATACAAGATGATAATAGAGCTGTAAATGTTATAGTAAAATCAAAAGAACAATTAGATGAAAAACAAAGACAACAAATACAAGAAACAGTTGTAGGCACTTGTAAGATAAAGAGTGTAGAGGTAGAGAATAGACAATAATAATTAATTGTAAATTATAAATATATTTGATATAATTAACGTAAGATTAGTAAGTTTTGCTATGCAAAAGCAGGAGGGTTGTTCTATGGATGAATTAAATAGAGATGATTGCAATATGGGGATAGTAAAGATTTCTGATGAGGTAATTAGTGTCATAGCAGCCATAGCAACATCAGAAATAAAAGGTGTTATAGGAATGAATCCAGGTATGACAGCAGGTGGGATTACCCAGTTATTAACAGGTAAGAAGAATAACACAAAAGGTGTCAAAGTAACTGTAGATAATGAAAATACAGTATTGGATGTGGCACTTACGGTAGAGTATGGTGTGAATATTCCTGATATTGTAACTAAAGTTCAGGAAAATGTTAAAAAATCAGTAGAGGCTATGACAGGATTAAATGTATCTAGTGTCAATGTATTTGTACAACACATAGTTGTAGAGAAACAAGTATCTAATAATGAACAGTAGTTATAAACACCCTCTTGAATAGAGGGTGTTTAATTGATTTATTAAAGTGTTAGGGAAATTAAGTTATTTTTAATAAAATTAGTTTCTTATGCACATATTATAGTATAATTAGCATATGTGAAAGTTTATTCGACATAAGTAGGAGGAAATTATGAACAGAAAGAAATCAAGAGAAGTAGCAATGGAACTTTTATTTGAAAACGCAATAAAGAAGGATGACCTTAAGGATCTTATGGAGGATTTTAAGGAACATACAGACCATGATTTAAATGAATTAGATATGGTGTACATAAATAAGGTTATTTATGGAGTAAGAAACAACATAGAGAAAATAGATTCAGATATAGAAAAATACTTAAACCAATGGAAGTTAACTAGAATATCAAAAGTTAATTTATCAATATTAAGACTTTCTACATATGAAATATTATTTGAAGATGATATTCCATTTAAAGTATCAATTAATGAGGGTGTTGAACTTGCTAAAAAGTATTCTGATGAACCTTCAATAAAGTTTATAAATGGAGTACTAGATAAGATTGCTAAGCAATAATAAAATTTAGAAATGAGGGGTAAAAATGGGAGATATTATTAATGGTAAGATTTTAGCAGAGGACTTTAAACAAAAGATTAAGGCACAAATAGATGAGGCTGTATCAAAAGGATATAGAGTGCCTTGTCTAGCTACTATAGTAGTTGGAAATGATGGTGGTTCCATATATTATGCTAATAATCAAAAGAAACTATGTGATAAACTAGGGTTGAAAAACAGAAGTATATTCTTAGAGGAGACCATAGATGAAAAAGATCTTATTTTATTAATAAAGGAATTAAATGAAGATAATACTGTTGATGGTATAATGCTTCAGGTTCCTCTTCCTAAAAATTTAAATGAAGAAGAGATTACAAATTTAATATCACCATATAAGGATGTAGATGGACTTACTGATTTTAATAATGGTAAATTTTATAAAGGCAAAAAAGCATTTGTTCCATGTACGCCTAGAAGTGTAATGCATCTAATAAAATCCACAGGAATGGATATTTCAGGTAAAAATGCAGTTGTTATAGGAAGAAGTAATATAGTTGGAAAGCCTGTAACGCAACTTTTATTAAATGAAAATGCTACTGTGACAGTATGTCATTCAAGAACAAAGGATTTAAAATCTGTATGCAAAAATGCAGATATATTAGTAGTTGCTATGGGAAAGCCTAAATTTATAGATGATTCTTATATAAAAGAAGGTGCAGTGGTTATAGATGTAGGTACATCTTCAGTAGATGGTAAAATTTGTGGTGATGTTGATTTTGATAAGGTTATAAATATTGCATCTCATTTAACACCAGTTCCAGGGGGTGTTGGTTCAGTTACAACAACTCTCCTAATAAAGAACACCTGTGAGGCTTGGGAAAAAAATGTATATTAAAACACTAACAGTTTCGTCATTAAATAGCTATATAAAAAGAACAATAGATAGCGATATTATACTTAACAATTTAAGCATAAAGGGAGAAGTTTCTAATTTTAAGCTTCATACTAGTGGACATATGTATTTCTCACTAAAGGATGAATTTGCTAAAATAAACTGTGTTATGTTTAAGGATAAAGCCCAACTTGTTAAGTTTGACATAAAAGATGGAATGAAAGTAGAGATAAAAGGTAGAGTAAGTGTTTACTCTAAAGAGGGAAGTTACCAATTATATTGTGATAATATAAAACAAGAAGGGCTTGGAGATCTTTACCAAGCATTTCTTGAGCTTAAAGAAAAGTTAAAAAATAAAGGATTAATGGAAGAGGAATATAAAAAACCTCTTCCATTATACCCAAAAAAGGTAGGTATAATTACTTCTCCAACAGGAGCAGCTATAAGAGATATTATAAATGTAGCTAGAAGGAGAAATAAAAATATACCTATTTTAATATATCCAGCACTAGTCCAAGGGATTTCTGCAAGTGAAAGTGTAATAAAGGGTATAAAAACTTTAAATAAAGTTAATGATGTAGATGTTATAATAATAGCAAGAGGTGGAGGTTCCATAGAAGAATTATGGGCATTTAATGATGAAAAATTAGCATATGAAATTTTTAATTCAAGGAAACCTATTGTTACAGGTATAGGCCATGAAGTTGATTTTACTATTGCTGATTTTGTAAGTGATAAGCGTTGTCCAACACCTTCAGCAGCAGCAGAAATTACAATACCTTCACTAGACAATATGATTATAGAACTTAGCAATATAAATACGGTATTACATAGAAAAATAGACTATTTATTAAATGAAAAAAGAGTGCAAATAGATTTTTTGAAAAATAACTTAGAATATACTAATCCTAAAAATTATTTAATAAATCAGTATGAAAAAATAGATAGAATCAATGAAAAACTTAAAACATTGGCGTTGGCTAAAATTGATAAGGAAAAAAATAATATAAGAACTTTTAACTCTTTATTAAATACAAATAATCCTTTGAATATATTAAATAGAGGGTATACAATAGTACAAAGTAAGAAAAAGGTTCTTACAAGTATTAAAGATTTTGAAAAGCCAGTTGATATAGATATAATTCTTAAAGATGGAAAGACATCAGGAAGGTTTATTCCTGAAAGTTCACTCTAAGGGAGGATTTTATGGCTAGAAAAGCAGAAAGTTATGAGGAAATTTTATTAAAACTTAAATTAATAGTAGATAATATGGAAAATAATGAGCTTACTCTTGAAGAATCAATGAAGCAATACGAAGAAGGGGTTAAGCTTTCTAATAAATTATATGGTATATTAAATAAAATGGAGAGTAAAATCAATATTTTAAATAATGAAAAAGAAGAGGAATTTGGTGAAAATATATGATTACAATAGATATTTTAAAAAAAGACATTGATAATTATATAGAAGATTATTTTAAAAACAAAGATGGATATAATAAAATTATATATGATGCTATGGGATACAGTATGAAGATAGGTGGAAAAAGAATAAGACCAATGCTATTAATTCTTTCATACAATTTGTATGAAGAAGAATATAAGGATATACTTCCTTTGGCAGTAGCAATGGAAATGATACACACATATTCTTTAATACATGATGATTTACCATGTATGGATAATGATGATTTAAGAAGAGGAAAACCTACTAATCATAAGGTTTATGGAGAAGCCATAGCAACTCTTGCAGGAGATGCACTTTTAAATGAGGCCATGGTTGAAATGTTTAAATACTCTTTAAAAAGAGGGGAAAATGCTTTAAGAGCTAGTAGACTCATAGCTGAAAGTGCAGGAGCAGAGGGAATGATAGGCGGTCAAGTTGTAGACATATTAGGTGAGAATAAAAAAGTTGATTTAGATGAGTTATTATATATGCATAAGAATAAAACAGGGGCATTAATAAAGACATCTATATTAGCTGGAGCAATAATGGGAAATGCTACAGAGAAAGAATTAGAAATATTAAATGAATATGGTGATGACTTAGGATTAGCTTTTCAAATTAAAGATGACATATTAGATGTTACAGGAGATGCTAAAGTCTTAGGCAAAAATATAAATAAGGATGAAGAAAGTAATAAAAGCAACTTTATAACCTTTTTCGGACTTGAAGAATGTGAAAATAAATGTAAAGAATTAACTGAAAAATGTATTAAGAATCTTAAGAAGTTAAATAGAAATGCAGAAAATTTAGAGTATCTTACAAAGGTTTTATTAGATAGAACTTTTTAAAGAAAACTATTGATGAAAAGGATAGGATTGGTATGTATAAGATATTAGATAGATATAAAAATCCTAATGATATAAAATTGATGTCTTTAAAAGAATTAAATTATTTATCCTCTGATATTAGAGAATTTTTAATTGAAAGTGTATCTAAAACAGGAGGACATCTTGCATCAAATTTAGGTGTTGTTGAATTAACTTTAAGTTTATATAATGTATTTGACATGGAAAAAGACAAAATCGTATGGGATGTTGGACATCAAAGTTATGTACATAAAATTTTAACATATAGACGAGATAAGTTTTCAACCTTAAAAAAATTTCAAGGACTTAGTGGGTTTCCTAAAAGATGTGAGAGTAAATACGATTGTTTTGATACAGGGCACAGTAGCACATCTATATCAGCAGCATTAGGAATTGCTAGGGCGAGAGATTTGATGAAAAAGGATTTTGATGTTATAGCTGTTATAGGTGATGGAGCATTGACAGGTGGAATGGCATTTGAAGCATTAAATGATTTAGGATTTAATAAAACTAAATTAATAATAATTTTAAATGATAATCAAATGTCTATATCTCAAAATGTTGGAGGGCTTTCAACGTATCTAAGTACTTTAAGATTAGATCCAAGTTATAACAGATTTAAAAATGATATTAACAACACATTAGAAAAAGTAGTGTTTGGGAAAAATATAGTATCATCTTTAAATAAAATTAAAGATGGGATAAAGCAAATGGTTGTGCCAGGTATGTTTTTTGAGGAGATGGGAATTAAGTATTTAGGACCCATAGATGGACATAATATAAAAGATATGAGCAAAGTTTTGAAAATGGCAAAAGAAATTGATGGACCTGTAATTATACATGCGATTACACAAAAAGGTAAAGGGTATAACTTTGCAGAAGAGAATCCTAATAAATTTCATGGAATAGGACCATTTGATTTAGAAAGTGGTAAACTTCCATTAAATAATTCAAAAAGTTATTCAGCTGCCTTTGGAGATGGGTTGATTGAAATTGCAAATGAAAATCAAAATGTGGTGGCCATAACGGCAGCTATGCCTGATGGCACAGGTCTTAAGAAATTCTCTAATATATATAAAGACAGATTTTTTGATGTAGGAATAGCAGAACAACATGGAGTAACTCTTGCGGCAGGGTTAGCAACTCAAGGAATAAAACCTGTATTTGCTGTGTATTCTACATTTTTACAAAGGGCATATGATCAGGTGTTGCATGATGTCTGTATTCAAAATTTACCAGTAGTATTTGCTATAGATAGAGCTGGAATTGTTGGTGAAGATGGAGAAACCCATCAGGGCGTATTTGACATATCTTATTTGACACCTATACCAAATATAACATTGGTTAGCCCAAAATGTGTCGAGGAACTTAAATACATGTTAAGATGGGCAGTTGATTTTAATGAAGGACCAGTAGCTATAAGATATCCTAGGGGTGGAGATTTAAAGGATATAACTTTAAGTCCCTTAGAAAACTTTTCTTATGGAAAGTGGGAGATTTTAAATCAAGGAGAAAAAATAGCTATAATTGCGGCTGGTAAAATGGTACAACATAGTATTAAAGCTAAAAATATACTTCAAGAAAAGAATATAAATCCGATAATAATAAATGCTAGTTTTATAAAGCCTATGGATATTAGTCTTTTAGATGACTTATGTGATAAAAAATATAAAATAGTAACAGTAGAAGATAATATGATATCAGGTGGATTAGGGCAAAGCATAGTGAATTACATAAAGGATAAAAAAGAGAAAATCTATGTAAAAAATTTAGGATTTAAAGATGAGTTTATTCCACATGGTGATGTAAATAAACTTTATAGCATAAATAATCTTCATCCAGAAGGAATAGCAGAAGAAATACTTAAAATGATTTAAGATAAGGGAGAGTAGAATGGCAGAAGGTAAAGCAAAGACAAAAGAGAGATTAGATATACTTTTAGTTGAGAGAGGAATTATTTCATCAAGAGAAAAAGCTAAATTTGAAATAATGGCAGGAAAAATATTTGTTGATGGATTTAGAGTTGATAAATGTGGAGAAAAAATAAAGGTAGATGCAAATATAGAGTTCAAAGGTGATACCCTAAAGTACGTAAGTAGAGGGGGACTTAAACTGGAAAAAGCTATGGCTAAATTTGGAATAAATTTAGAAGATTCTATATGTATGGATATAGGAGCATCTACTGGAGGATTTACAGATTGTATGCTTCAAAATGGGGCGAAAAAAGTTTTTGCAATAGATGTTGGATATGGACAATTTGCATGGAAACTTAGAACAGATCCTAGAGTTGTTTGTATGGAAAGAACGAATGTAAGATATGTTGAAAAAGAGCACATAGTAGATGAACCAGATTTTGCTAGTATAGATGTGTCTTTTATATCTTTGACCAAAGTAGTTCCAGTAGTGCTTAATTTGCTAAATGATAAAGGGTCAATTGTTGCTTTAATAAAGCCACAATTTGAAGCTGGAAGAGACAAAGTGGGCAAAAAAGGAGTTGTAAGAGAAGCCTCTACTCATAAAGAAGTAATTGTTAAAATAGTAGAATTTTTATTAGAAAAGGGAGTAACAATTATAGATTTAGATTTTTCTCCAATCAAAGGACCAGAAGGAAACATAGAATACTTAGTTTATTTCACTAAAGATAATAGTGTTATATCAGAATTTAACATGAACAAGGTAGAGGAGATAGTTTCAGAATCACATAAGGATTTATAATTTATTAGACGGTTGGTGATTGCTATGAAAAAAGTAGGGGTAAATATAAATACTTCAAAAGATGAAGATGAAAAAAATTTAAATTTCATAAAAAATATTATAAACAAATATATGGAATGTGAAATAATTGTTTTTAAAGACTCTGAGGGATTAGATTGTCATGAAATTAAGAATTTACAACTTTTAATTTCGTTAGGTGGAGATGGGACAATGTTAAGTACAGCAAGAAAGGTTAGTAAATATGATGTTCCTGTTTTAGGTGTAAACATAGGGACATTAGGTTTTCTAACAGCTGTAGAAATTTCTGATTTTGAAAATGCCGTTAAGGATATTTCAGAAGGAAAATTTTCTATTGAATCTAGAACTATGCTATATTGTAATATATGTAAGGATAAAGAAAAAATAGAATTTAATGCACTAAATGACATAGTAATAACTAAAGGACCCTTAAGTTCAATGATAACTCATGAGATAAAGGTTAATGATAAATTTTATTCTTCATTTATAGCTGATGGTGTAATAATTTCTACGCCAACAGGTTCTACAGCATATGCATTGTCAACAGGGGGACCCATAATATACCCTACTTTAGATGTAATAGAAATAACTCCAATATCTCCACATACTCAAGGAATAAAAACAATGATTTTACCATCAGATGATAGGATAAATATTAGTGTTAAAAATAGAAGTTCAGACATGATTTTAATGGCAGATGGTCAAGAATCTGTTAATATTAATTATGGAGAAGAAATTACTATAACAAAGAATTTTAATTCATGTAAAATTTTAAGAATGGACAATTATGATTATTTTGAAATTTTAAGAAATAAAATATTATGGAGAACTATGGAATGTGTGGGTGATAAATAATGAAATCAGTAAGACATAAAAAAATATTAGAGATTGTAAATTCAAGTGATATAGAAACTCAAGATGAATTAGCAGAAGCACTAAGACAAAATGGATTTGATATAACTCAGGCAACAATATCAAGAGATATAAAGATACTAAAACTAGCTAAAGTTATGGCAGCAAATGGAAGATACAAGTATGTTTCCGTAGAAAAAGATACTATGGATTTTTCTAATAAACTTGTAAAAATTTTTGCAAATACAGTTCTTAATGTGGAATCAGTAGATAATTTTGTAGTAATAAAAACATTATCAGGATCAGGATCAGCAGCAGCAGAAGCTATAGATAGCTTAGGGTTAAAAGAAATTGCAGGAACAATAGCTGGAGACAATACTATCTTTATACTAACTAGAAGCAAGGAAAATTCAAATCAGTTAGTTGATAAAATTAAAGCTATGATAGAATAAAGAGTGGTTAAGGTGGGAAATGTATGTTACTTCAGTTAAATATAAATAATTTTGCCTTAATAGAGAACTTATCTCTTAATTTAGAACAAGGCTTTAGTATACTTTCAGGTGAAACTGGTTCTGGTAAATCAATTTTAATAGATGCAGTTAATTATGTATTGGGCGGAAAGTTTAACAGAGATCTTATAAGAACAGGAGAGTCAAAGACATTTGTTGAAGCTATATTTACATTAGAAAATAAAAAAACAGAGAATATTTTAAAAAAATTAAATATACCATATGAAGATTTAATAATTATTAGCAGAGAGTCATTTCAAAATGGCAAAACAGTGGTGAAAGTTAATGGGAAATCTTTAATGATATCAACTTTAAAAACATTGTCAGAAACTTTACTTGATATACATGGACAACATGAAAATCAAAATCTTTTGGAGAGTAACAATCATATAAATTATTTAGATGATTTTGGATTAGAAGTTTTAAAAGATAGTAAAGATGAGTACACTATTTATTATAATAAATATATTGAAGTGAAAAATAAAATAGAAAAAATAAATGGAAATAGTGATAGAGAAAAACTCATAAGTTATTTAAAATATCAAATAGATGATATAGAAGAAGTTCAACTTAATGAAGAAGAAGAAAAGGAGTTAGAAGAAAGATTTAATATTTTAACTCATTCGGAAAAAATAAGCTTTGTATTAAATAATTCATACAGATTGTTATATGATACAAGGGATGATAGTAGTTCAATATATGACTCGTTGAACACAATAATAAAAGATTTAAGACATATAGAGGAACATATAGATAAGGCAAAAAAAATAGGTGATGCTGTAGAAAATGCTTATTTTATATTGGAAGATGCCATATGTGAAATAAGAGATTTAAAAGATACTGTTGTATATGATGAAGAAGAATTAGAAAGAATTAATAGAAGAATTTATACTATTTCTGATTATAAAAAGAAATATAATAAGAAATCTATTAAAGAGCTAATAGATTACAAGAATGAGCTAATTTCTCAATATGATGAACTAATAAATAGTGAAGAAATCATTAAAGCTTTAGAAAATGAAAAATTAGTATTAGAAGAAAAACTTAAGAAACTAGGTTTGGAATTGCATAAAAAGAGACAAGATTTAAGCAAAAAACTTGAAGAAAACATATATGAAGAATTAAAATATATAGGTCTTGAAAAGAGTACATTTAATATTGAAGTTATAAAAGAAGAAAGTACATTTAAATCAAATGGTTGTTCTAAAGTACAGTTCTTAATTTCTACAAATCCAGGAGAGCCTCTAAAACCTCTAGAGAGAATAGTCTCAGGTGGAGAACTTTCAAGAATAATGCTTGCATTAAAAACTGTATTTGTTGATAAAGATAAGATACCTACAGTCATATTTGATGAAATAGATACAGGAATAAGCGGAAGAATTGCTCAAGCAGTTGCGGAAAAGATGTATTCAATATCAGTACGTCACCAAGTATTTTGTGTAACTCATCTTCCTCAAATTGCAAGTATTTCAGATAATCATTATTTAATCAGCAAAGAGGTAAAAGATAATAAAACTTATACTAAAGTAAAACTTTTGTCATATAATGAGAAAGAAATAGAAATTGCGAGAATGATAGGTGGAGCAGAGGTAACAAACGTAACTTTGCAAAATTCAAAGGAAATAATAAATATGGCCAGTAAGAAAAAAGAAACATTAAAATCTTTTAAAAAAATACATAATTAAAAAAAATACTGGGTAAAATAACCATAAGCTTTAATGCTTATGGTTATTTTTATTTAATAAATAAAAAAATAAAATAAAATCCTTAATTATCTTATTACTTAATGATTTTACTTTAATAACATATGTATTACAGCATAATGACTAGAAAAAAGGGTAATTTAAAAATAGACTTAAAAAAGGAGGTCAGAAAATGAAAAGAAAACAACTATTTAAAACAACACTTATAATGACTCCTATACTAATACTTTTTTTTACCCTTTATTTAGAGGTAAAATCAATACCAACAGAGTTATATGTTAAAAATTTAGATAAAATTAAAATAAATAATTTATTTACAGTAGAAAAAACAACTCCAGTAAACACATCAAATATAGTGAACAGGAAAACTCATGTTAAACTTTTGGGAATGCTGCCAGTAAAAGAGGTAAATGTAAATGAAATTTCTAATTTGGAAGTTTATCCAGGAGGAGTACCTATAGGTATAAAAATGAATACAAAGGGCTTACTTATAATTGCATTTTCAGATATAAAAAATGCTGATAATACAAATATAGATAATCCTGGTGTTTTAGCTGGGTTAAATGTAGGTGATATAATCTTAAAAGCTGATAATGAGCAATTATCTACATCATCAGAGCTTATTAAAATAATAAATGATAAAAAGGGAGAAAGCATAAAACTTTCAATAGATAGATGCGGAGAAATTTTTGAAAAAGAATTGAAACCGGTAAAAATAGATGAAGAAGATAGATATAAAATAGGATTATGGCTAAGGGATTCTACTGCAGGAGTTGGAACATTAACATTTTATGATGAAAATTCAAAACATTACGGAGCATTAGGTCATCCTATAACAGATATAGATACTAATAGCCTGTTAAAAGTAGGAAAAGGAAGTATAGTAGAATCATCCATAATAAGTGTAAAGAAAGGTCAGCGAGGAAATCCTGGAGAATTAAAGGGTATATTTGTAAATGAGAAGAAGGAATTAGGAGATATAAAAAATAATACGGAATGTGGTATATTTGGGATAAGTAATAACAATTTAAAGAATCTTATTAATACAAAGCCAATGAAAATAGCATTGAAAAATGAAATAAAAGAAGGGCCAGCTCAAATAATAACTACTATAGACGAAAATGGGCCTAAATATTATGATATAGTAATAGAAAAACTTTTAAGTCAAGATTCACCAGGAACAAAAAGTATGGTGATTAAAGTAACGGATGCTACTTTGTTAGAGAAAACAGGTGGTATAGTGCAAGGTATGAGTGGTAGTCCAATAATACAAGATAATAAGATTATTGGGGCAGTTACACATGTTCTTATCAATAAACCAGATACTGGTTATGGTATTTATATAGAGTGGATGATAAGAGATTCAAATATTTTATCAAAATAGTGTAGTAATTTTATTGGAAAAAGTGTAATATAATAATATGGGTAGTATAATATGTAATATTGTTTGTACTATTCATATTTTTTTATATTAATTAACAGAAAATAAATTTTTCAGAAGGAATTGGGAAATTTTTATCGAATAATTTAATTGTTAGGATATGGAATAAAATTCAAAAGGGGAGTATTGTGATGGAAAATTCTAAAATAAAGGTACTTATAGCAGATGACAATAAAGAATTCTGCAATATATTGAATGACTATTTAATGAATGAAAGAGACATCGATGTAATAGGAATTGCAAAAGATGGGTTGGAAGCATTACAATTAATAGAAGAAAGAAGTCCAGATTTGGTAGTATTAGATATTATAATGCCACATCTAGATGGATTAGGGGTTTTAGAAAGATTAAATACTATGAATTTAGATCCTATGCCAAGAATAATAGTTTTATCAGCAGTAGGACAAGACAAGATAACTCAAAGGGCAATAACCCTTGGTGCAGATTATTATGTAATAAAGCCTTTTGATATGGAAGTTTTCACTAAGAGAATAAGACAAATGTTTAACAATACTATAACTAACGATGATAATAAGAAAAACATGTCTATGGGAGACAGTTCAACTATGGTTAGACAAGCTGCTAGGAAAGAGCCCATAGATCTTGAATCTGAAATAACAAATATAATACATGAAATAGGGGTTCCAGCTCATATTAAAGGGTATATGTATTTAAGAGAAGCTATAACTATGGTAGTTAATGATATGGAGCTTTTATCAGCTGTTACAAAGGAGCTATATCCTTCTATAGCTAAGAAGTACAATACTACAGCAAGTAGAGTTGAGAGAGCTATAAGACATGCTATAGAGGTAGCGTGGGGACGAGGACAAGTTGAGGCTATAAACAGAATCTTTGGATATACTATACACAATGACAAAGGCAAGCCAACAAACTCAGAATTTATTGCAATGGTAGCTGATAAATTAAGACTTAAGAATAAGGTAAGTTAACACAGAAACTTAAACACCTAAATTTGTAATTATACAAATTTAGGTGTTTTTTATATATTAAATTAGAGTTAAAGTTTAAAAAACTATAAATATGTGCTAAAAAAAATAATAAAATAGCTAAAATTTTGAAAATAATATGGTATTATATAAATACGAAGAAGCAGTCTAATGCTGTTTATATGATATAAAAAACAATTATTGTGTAACTTATATAATATAAATTTAAAAATAATAAAATTATAAAAGTTATATTGAAAGGATGATAAAAATTGGATTTTTTTGAAGAAACTTTAGAGGAAAATAAAATTTTTCAAGGTAAGGTAGTGAACTTAATAACTCAAAAAGTTAAGTTGCCAAATGGGTTAGAGGCAGAAAGAGAGATTATACGTCATCCTGGTGGGGTTGCTATATTAGCCTTTAAAGATGAGGAAACTATACTTCTTGTTGAGCAGTTTAGAAAACCTTTAGATAAGATATTATTGGAAATACCAGCTGGTAAACTTGAAAAAGGTGAAAAGACTGACAAATGTGGAATAAGGGAATTAGAAGAGGAAACAGGCTATAAATGCAATAAATTCACATATCTTGGTAAGATAGTTACAGCTCCAGGATTCTGTGATGAATATATATATCTTTACAAAGCAGAAGATCTTTATAAAGGAATAAAAGGCGGAGATGATGACGAATTTATAAATGTTAAGGAAGTGAAACTTAATAAAATAAAAGAAATGATAAAGAGTGGAGAAATAGAAGACGGAAAAACTATTGCAGCTTTAATGTATATTTAATTAAAAAATCTTTCATATCTCTTTATGATTAATCATAGATATTAAATATGATTTATTGCAGAGAGGAGAAGGATTATGAATCAAAAAGGATTTTTAGTTTCATTAAAAGAGTATTTACATGAAAACAAATGGTTTTATCTTATTTCATTATTATTTTTGTTTACAGGTATAGTTATTGGAATATATGTTATTTTGTATATGGGAGACACATATAAACAAGACATATCTAGCTATTTTTTGAATTTTGCAGATCAATTTAATTCAATAGATATAAATAAAGAAAAAATATTATTAGGTGGACTTAAAAGTAATTTAATAATGATAGGGGCTATAATCATATTAGGTATTATAATAGTTGGTGTACCAATTATATTTATTATTAATATAATTAAAGGGTTTACAATAGGGTTTAGTACAGGAGTTATCATAAACTCTATGGGATTAAAAGGTGGGCTTGTAATACTTGCATCTATAGTTCCACAAAACTTACTATATGTATCCGCTATAATAATAACCTCAGTATTTTCATGTGAAATGGCTTTGAATCGTCTAAAGTCTAGGTTAAACAAAAATTCTTATGGAAATAAACAATGTTTAAGCAATTATATACCCTTATGTATTTGTATTGGAGTAATGTTAATTTTGGGAGCTATAATAGAGGCTTATTTTATACCAACAATACTAAAATACATAATATAGAACATTAGAGAAGGATTTCATTAAATTTTGTCGAAATAGTTTCTTATGATAAAAGTCTAGGCGTTAATAATAAAATAAGGATGTAGGATTTTAAATATGAATGATTTAATACAAAAGTACAAAGTTTATATAGAGAATAAGGGATTATCCAAAAATACCATAGAGGCATATATAAGAGATTTAGATCAATATGTTGAATTTATAACTAATAGAGATGAAGATATAAATTTAGCAGATGAGATAACTATAAATGCATATATACAGAAATTAATGGAAGAAAAAAAGTCTATAGCATCTATAAATAGGAAAATGGCCTCAATAAGAAATTTTTATAAGTATTTAAATCTATATGGTTATACCAAAGAAACTCCTTCATTTGTATATGAACTGCCTAAATCAAAAAAAGAAATTCCAATAACTCTTACAGTTGATGAAATAGATAGATTATTATCTACACCTAATATAGAATGCGATAAGGGAATTAGGGATAGAGCAATGCTTGAAATTATGTATGCCACAGGAATTAAAGTTTCAGAACTTTTAAATTTAAGGTTACTAGATTTAAATTTGAAAATGCAATATATAATATGCAATGGAAGTAAAAAAAGGCAAAGAGTTATTCCATTAGGTTCATTAGCTATAAAATATATGGAACAATATTTAAAAGTAAGAGGAAACCTAGGATATAACAATGAAAATCTACTATTTTTTAACAATAGAGGAAAGAAGATGACAAGACAAGGCTTTTGGAAGATTGTAAAAGAATATGCTAGAGAAGCTAATATAAATAAATCAATAAATTTATATACATTGAGACACTCTTTTGCTGTACATTTATTAGAAAATGGAGCAGATATAAAGTCAGTTCAGGAACTGCTTGGGCATGCAGATTTATCAGCTACTGAAAGATATTCGTATATAACTAAGAAAAATAGGTTAAAAGAAGTATATACAAAAGCACACCCAAGGGCTTAATTAGAGAGGAGAAATAACTATGGCTAAAAAAACAATATTAATAGTATTAGACAGTGTAGGAGTTGGTGAATTACCAGATGCTAATCTATATCATGATGAAGGAAGTAATACTTTAGCAAATACATGGAAAGCAAATGGTGGATTAAATATTGAAAACCTTAAGAATTTTGGAATAGGAAATATAAAGGGATTAGAAAAGTTAAATATAGATACTAAAAAACCAATGGCTTCTTTCGGAAGAGCTATGGAAGCTTCAAAGGGAAAAGATACAGTAACAGGTCATTGGGAAATTGCAGGGGTAATATTAGATAAACCTTTAAATACGTATCCACAAGGTTTTCCTAAAGAAATAATGGAAGAATTTGAAGAAAAGATAGGAAGAAAGACTTTAGGTAACATCGTTGCATCAGGAACTCAAATAATAGAAGATTTGGGAGATGAACATGTTAAAACTGGATATCCAATAATTTATACTTCAGCAGATAGTGTTTTTCAAATAGCTGCCCATGAAGAAGTTATACCACTAGAAGAATTATATAAAATGTGTGAAATAGCAAGAGGATTATTAGTTGGTGAAAAGGCTGTTGGAAGAGTTATAGCAAGACCTTTTCTTGGTGAAAATGGCAAGTATACAAGAACATCTAATAGACATGATTATGCTTTAGATCCTTTTAATAAGACTATATTAGAATACATAAAAGAAAACAATATAAAAGTTAAAGCAGTAGGAAAAATTGAAGATATATATAATAAAAATGGTGTTACAGATGCTATTCATACAAAAAACAATATGGATGGAGTAGATAAAACTCTAGAATATATGAATGAAAATGAAGATGCATTTATATTTACAAACCTTGTTGATTTTGATATGTTATATGGACATAGAAATAATCCAGAAGGATATGGTAAAGCACTAGAAGATTTTGATAATAGATTAAATGAAATAATAGGTAAAATGAATGATGAAGATATGCTTATTTTGACAGCAGATCATGGATGTGATCCAACTACAGAAAGCACAGACCATTCAAGAGAATATATTCCAATATTAGTTTATGGAAAAAATCTTAAAAGTGGTGTTGATATAGGAACAAGAAAATGTTTCTGTGATATAGGAAAAACTATATTAGACTTCTTTAATATAGATAATGATTTAAATGGAGAAAGTTTTTACAACAAAATTAAATAATATATATTACACAGATATTTAGGAGGAAAAGCAGAATGGATTTAAAAAAGTTATATGAAAGTGTTGATTTTATTAAGGGAAAAATAAAGGATATGCCTGAGATAGGTCTTATATTAGGATCAGGTCTTGGAGATATGGCAAATGATATTGAAAATAAGGTTATAGTAAAATATTCAGAGGTTCCTAATCTACCAGTATCTACAGTAAAGGGTCATGCAGGACAATTTGTTTTTGGTGAATACAATGGTAAGAAAGTAGTAATGATGCAAGGAAGATTCCATTATTATGAAGGAAATAGAATGGATGAATTAGTGCTTCCAGTATATATAATGAAAAAACTTGGAGTAGAAAATATAATTGTTACTAATGCAGCTGGCGGAGTAAATGAAAGCTTTGTTCCAGGAGATTTAATGATTATAGAAGATCATATAAACTTTTCAGGATTTAACCCATTAATAGGTGAAAATTATGAAGAAATAGGAGCAAGATTCCCAGATATGTCTGAGGGATATAACAAGGAATTAAGAAAAGTAGCTTTTGAAGTAGCTGAAAAACTAAATATAAATGTAAAAAAAGGTGTTTATATAATGGCAACAGGACCATCTTATGAAACACCAGCAGAAATAAGAATGATGAGAAATTTAGGTGGAGATGCAGTTGGAATGTCAACAGTTCCAGAAGTTATAGCAGCTAATCATTGTGGAATGAAAGTTTTAGGTATTTCATGTATAACAAATATGGCAGCAGGTATTTTAGATCAGCCATTGAATCATGAAGAAGTAATAGAGACTTCTAATAAAGTTAAAAATGAGTTTATATCATTAGTAGGGGAAATATTAAAAAACATAAAATAATATAAAGGCAGGTAAACTCTATGAGAATGTATGACTTAATATTAAGAAAAAGAAACGGTGAGGAATTGACTACAGAAGAGATAAACTTTTTTGTTAATGGATACACAAAGGGAGAAATTCCGGATTATCAAGTATCCGCTTTATTAATGTCAATATTCTTCAAAAAAATGAATAGTAGAGAAACAGCAGATTTAACTATGGCTATGGTTAATTCTGGAGATATATTAGATTTATCTATGATAGATGGTGTAAAAGTAGATAAACATAGTACAGGTGGAGTTGGGGATAGTACAACATTAGTATTAACACCTATGGTTGCTTCCCTTGGAATTCCAGTAGCTAAAATGTCAGGAAGAGGATTGGGTCATACTGGTGGAACAATAGATAAGTTAGAATCCTTTAAAGGATTTTCAGTTGAGATGCCAAAAGAAAAATTTATGAATAATGTAAATACAATAAAGATAGCTTTAGCAGGTCAAACTGGAGATTTAGCACCGGCTGATAAAAAGTTATATGCTTTAAGAGATGTTACAGGAACAGTAGACAATGTTTCTTTAATAGCATCTAGTATAATGAGTAAAAAAATAGCTGCAGGAGCAGATTCTATAGTATTAGACGTAAAAGTTGGAGATGGAGCTTTTATGAAAACTAAAGAGGCTGCGTTTGAATTAGCTCATGAGATGGTTGAAATAGGAAAGAATGTAGGAAGAAACACTATTGCAGTTATTTCTGATATGGACCAACCTCTAGGATTAGCTATAGGTAATATATTAGAGGTAGAAGAAGCTATAAACACTTTAAAAGGTCAAGGGCCTGAAGATTTATTGGAGCTTTGTTTAACTCTAGGAAGTCAAATGGTAATTTTAGCAGGTAAAGCTAAAAATCCAGAGGAAGCTAGAGATATGCTTTTAAATACAATAAAATCAGGAGAAGCCTTAGAGAAGTTTAAAGAATTTATAAAAGCTCAAGGTGGAGAAACTGATGTAATAGATGATACTAATAAATTTGAGAAAGCTAAATATATTGTTCCAGTGAAAGCTGAAAATTCTGGAGTAGTTGAAAGAATAAATTCTCAGAAAATAGGCCTTATTGCTATGGAACTTGGAGCAGGAAGAGCTACAAAAGAAAGCATAATAGATTTAGCAGTAGGAATTGTGTTAAATAAAAAAAGAGGAGATCATGTTGAAGAAGGTGACATAATTGCTTATATACATTCAAATGATGAAACAAAAGCAGAAAAAGCTAAAAATGATATATTAGATAATTATGTTATTACTAAAGAATATAATAATGAGATTCCTCTTATATATGGTATTGTTAGATAGTATTTTATATAAGGCACATTCGACTTGTTGTTTTCTTTCATGTGCCTAAAGTGATTATTAGGTTCACATGGAATTTAATTAGATAATAAAGAAGTTATTACAATGTTTAAAGTATATTGTAATAACTTCTTTTTATTTTTTATGAAATTATGAGGTTATTCTTAGTTTCAGATGGAGTTTGCTTAAGAAAAGTACATCGTTTCAACTAAAGATTAGAGGAACTTATTTAGGGTCGTGATGGTACTTATATCCTAAAGAGCACACATCTATAGCTTGTAGAAGATTGGAGTGTTAGTGATACGTAATTTTTAAGTGCCAGCTAGTTTGCGTTGATTAGACATCACTTTTCGGTTTAAATTAATTCTCTTGTGTAGAGAATTATAGAAATTTTAAGTTGAAAAATTAAAGCTTTAATCAAAGATAAGTTAAAATGGGTATAATGTAAATATAATAATGAAATTTGTCATAATTTAATGAAAAATGGAAAAGATATATTTGAGAGGAGTGTATGATATGAAAGAATGTTTTAAAAGAAAAATTTCATTATTTTTAGTAGTAATTTTCATTATTTCATTAATAACTGGTGTTAAAGTAAATGCAGAGGAAAATAAAGGATTAGATGTTGAGGCTAGATCCGCTTTATTAATTGAACCTATTAGTGGAAATATACTTTATGAAAAAAATTCACATGAAAAATTTGCACCTGCATCTGTAACTAAAATAATGACTATGTTATTAACAATGGAAGCAGTAGATAGTGGCAAAATAAAATTAGAGGATAAGGTAACATGCAGTGAAAATGCAAAAAAAATGGGTGGTAGCACTATGTTACTTGATATTGGGGAAATAAGAACTGTAGAGGAACTGTTAAAAGGTGTTGGTATAGCTTCTGGAAATGATGCTGCAGTAGCTTTAGCAGAATATTTAGGTGGAAGTGAAGAAGCATTTGTTCAAATAATGAATAAACGTTGTGAAGAACTAGGAATGAAGGATACAATTTTTAAGAATTGTAATGGACTTCCAGCATCAGGACATGTAAGTACAGCTTATGATATAGGAATTATGTCTATGGAATTGCTTAAACATCCTACAATATTAAAATATACAGGTACATATATGGAAACCATATCTGAAGGAAGAAAAAGTCCAATAGAGTTGGTGAATCATAACAAGCTAGTAAGATTTTTTAAGGGCTGTGATGGATTAAAAACAGGATATACAGAAGAAGCTAAATATTGTATATCAGCCACTGCTGTAAGAGATAATGTAAGAATGTTAAGCGTAATTATGGGAGCACCAACATATAAAATAAGAAATAGAGATGCGAGCATGTTATTAAACCATGGTTTCTCTAAGTTTTATAGCAAAAAGTTAGCTACTAAGGATGAGGAAGTAGAAAAAGTTGTATTAGATAAAAGCGGAGAAAAATTCTTCATGGCTAAAGCTAATGGAGATTTAAATGTAACTTTAGAAAAAGGCAAAGAAGAAGAAGTAACTTCAAAAATAGAACTTAATGCTGATAGAAAATCCTATAAAGAAGGAGAAACAGTAGGCTCATGTAAGTTTTATATAGGAGATAAAGAAGTTGGGCAAGTTGAAATATATACTGATAGAGATATTAAAAAGGGCGGAGTTATAGATAATCTAAAGTATAACATAAAAAATATGTTTAACAATTAAATAAATATAATGTCTTTTTAACAATTTGTAATAAAAAACCTTTCTAAAGCATAATTAAAATGCTCTGGAAAGGTTTTTTATTGTTGATAACTAAATGTTATATTGATATTATATTTATGTAGCTAATATATATTAGGAGAGATAAAATAAATGCAACATCTAAACATAAAAATATCTAATTTCGAGGGGCCATTTGATTTATTATTACATCTCATAAAGAAAAATGAAATGGATATTTATAATATAAAAATATATGATATAACCAACCAATATTTACAATACATAGATGGAATGAAAGAATTAGATCTTGAAATTACTTCTGAGTTTATAGTAATGGCAGCTACTCTTTTAGAAATTAAATCTAAAACATTACTTCCTAAAGAAAAGAAAGAAGATGATGAGGAAGATGAAGAAGATTTAAAAAAAATACTTATGAATAAACTTATAGAATATAAGAAATTTAAAAAAGCTGCAGAGTATTTAGGAATAAAAAAAGGAGATGCTGGATTTATTTTTTCTAAAAAGCCAGAAATCATAGAAGATAAGAAGATTTTAACCAACGAAGAACTACTTAAAAATGTAACCATGCTTAAGTTATATAATTTATATAATGAATTAATAAATAGATATAATAATAAAAAAAATACTTCGAATGTTATATCAAGGGAAATTCCAGTTGATAAATATAAAATTGAAGATAAAATGAAAGAGATAAAAGAAAAGCTATATAGGACAGGCAGTACTAAGTTTTCAGATATTATGATGGAATGTGAGTGTAAGATTGAAATAGTTGTAACATTCTTGGCAATATTAGAGCTTATAAAAGACAGAATTATAAAAGTTGTACAAGAAGGGAACTTCCAAAAAATATACATTGAAGGGGTTTGGGAAGAAGATGAAAATTAAAGACAAGCAGTGCGAATTTGAAAGTTTATCAAGAAAAAAAGTATATATATCAGCAGTTGAATCATTACTGTTTGTAAGTGGAGAACCTATGAAGCTTAAGGATATTTCTAACATAATAGAATGTAGTACTTCTTATACTAAAGAAGTACTAGAAGAATTAAGTGTAGAATATAGTAAAGAAAAAAGGGGAATTAAACTAATACATATAAATGGCTCTTATCAACTTGTTACAAAGCCAGAAAATAGTCAATTTATACAAAAGATTTTAAAAACTAATGTAAGACAATCACTATCTCAAGCTGCACTAGAGACATTAGCTATAGTAGCATATAAACAACCTATTACAAGAATTGATATTGATGAAATAAGGGGAGTTAAAAGCGAAAGTGCAGTACAAAAGCTTATAGAAAGACAATTAATCAAGGAATGTGGAAGGCTAGATGTTATAGGAAGACCAATATTATATGGAACAACTAAAGAATTTTTAAAACAATTTGATATGGAAACATTAAATGAACTTCCTAATATAGATAATTTAATAGATGAAAATATAAGTTTAGAATTAGAAGATGATATTAAAGACATAGAGATTATTGAGGAATCTTCAAAAAAATAATAGACCAGTATTGTCGTCTATTTGGCATAATACCTAATCGTCAAAAGTCACACATAGCACTACTATGAGTAACTTTTAACTATTTGTCTTATACCAAATATACTTGTAATCTGTTGCCTATTATTTTTTAGATGCCTAACAAAGAAAAAGAACAGTAATTACTGTTCTTTTTCTTTTGCGTTTTTATTAAATATGGATGATACCATATCAATAACTTGAGGTACGGAATCTACAATTTTATCATAAGTATTGTCTGCATCAACAGAAAGCATTCGTATTGAATCTTTGCCTATAACTAAAAAGCCCACTGGTTTTACAGTTACGCCAGCTCCAGATCCTCCACCAAATGGTACTTTTAGGTTGCCTAGATTATTAGAAGAATTATGTTTTGTTAAAAATTCACTACCACCAGATGCAAATCCAAAGGAAACCTTTGAAATAGGTACAATAGTTGTACCTTCACCAGTTACTACAGGCTCGCCAACTATAGTATTAACATCTATCATATCTTTGATGTTTTCCATAGTACATTTCATTAAATTTTCAATAGGATGATTTTCCATAAGTTATGCCTCCTTAAATTTATTAGATTTTATTTTATTAAATTTATTATGCATAAGAAAAATAGAAATAATAGCTCCTATATATATAATGTTTGCAATACTTGCATAAATTATACTTTTAATTTCAACATTTAAGATTTTTTGGTTAAAATGAGGAGTTATTATAAAATTATAATCCTTTATGTTAAAGAATGAATTGAGTATTGCATAGATAATAGGAGAAAAATTATATAAACTTCCATATAGTAAAGCTAAAGTACAAGAATCTTCTAGTCCTAAGTGTAAAGATAGATAGTGTTTAATAGAAGGTTTAAACTTATTTGAAGAAATTCTTTGGAATATTTCTTGTATTTCAGGCAAAGATATATTTGAAGTATTTTTTCTTTTACTATTTTTATTTTTAATATTCTTAGAAACTTTAGGTTTATTTAATGTATCAAATAAAGTAAAGTTATATAATTTTATAACAATATGAGTATTTTCTATAAGAATTTTAAAGCTAATTGGAATCTTTAAAAATATTATTAAAGAAATTATGGAAATAACAACTAAAAAAACCATACTTATACCTCCAGTTATATTATTGACTTATAAATTTTGAAATATACTAATAATAAGGAGAAGATAACAATGAAAAGAATAATTTCTATGATGGTTACTATTTTCATAGTTATAAATTTACTCACTTTAAATTGTGTTGCAGATGAAAAAAAAGAAAAACAATTTGATGTAAGTGCACATTATGCTATAGCTATAGATAGTAAGACGAGAAGAGTATTGTATGAAAAAAAGGGAACAGCAATTGTTCCAATGGCTAGTACTACCAAAATAATAACATCTTTAGTAGCAATAAAATATGGAGATTTAGATAAGGAATTTGAGATAAGTAAAAATGCAGCATCAGTTAGAGGTTCAACGGTTGGATATAAAAAAGGTGAAAAAGTAACTTTAAGAGAACTCTTGGTTGGGTTAATGTTTAAATCAGGAAATGATGCAGCTATTGCAATAGCTGAAGGAGTAAGTGGAAGTGTAGAGGAGTATTGTAAAGTTATGAATGAGTATGCCATAGAGATTGGACTTATGGATTCTAACTTTGAATCTCCACATGGACTAGATAGCAATAGGCATTACTCAACTGCATATGATCTAGCTATGGCAACTGCTAAAGCTAAAGAGGATAAATTTTTTAATGACATTGTTGGAAAAAAAGAAATACCTCAAGGAGAATATAACTTTACTAGAAGTTATAACAATATAAATAAAATATTATGGCAAATACCAGGAGCTAATGGTGTTAAAACAGGGTATACAGGAGGAGCCGGTAAATGTCTTGTAACATCAGTTAAAAATGGACCTAGTGATGTAATAATAGTTGTATTAAATTGTCCAGAAAGATGGAAGGAAACAAGCAAAATTTTTAATTATGTACAAGATAAATATGAATATAAAAATATAAAAGATTTAAATAATATGGATGAAGAAAGTGATATGAATATATTTAATGAGGATATATTTGTACCAATAAAGAAGGGGTCAAACTCAATGTTTAAATTAGAAGTTAATGATAAAACTTCTGACAATGGAATAGTAGGAGAAATAAAAGTTTTTGAAGACGAAAATATAATTTATAAGCATGAAATTTATAAATAGTGTTGCTTATGTAGTGGGGAAAATCAAATTTAAAATAATAAAGGCTATGAAATTGTTTGTAATAATTTCATAGCCTTTAAATTTTAATATTTTAAAGATGAAAGTTGAACTTCTCTAGAAGATTTTTTGGAAGGAGAGATTCCTTTAGTTATAAATTTAAGCAGATCACTTTTATCTATTAAATACTTATTTATTATTAATGAAGATGTTAATCCAATTATTAAAAATGATACAGGTCCAACAAAATAACGTTGTACAAAGAAAGAACCTATAGGGTTATGGAGATACATTATAACTAATGAATTTTTACCAATATAACTTAAATTTTTATATTTACCCCAAAGAGTTATTCTATAGCTTAAACTTAAAATTAAAATAATAAATAGAAGTGGAACCACTAAGTCAAGTACAGGTTCCTTGTAATAAGAAAATTTCATATTCAAATAGTAGTAAAATTCCATTTCCCAATTTAAATAAGTGAAAATTAATACTCCTAAGATAGATAGAAATAAAGTAATTTTGCTTTCTACAAATGATATTATAGGTTTAGCGTAATATCCAATTATATAATAAGGGAGGGACATGAATATAACATCAAAATCCCATAATTTATAATTATCTAATGTAATATCTACAATATGCTCTGGAATATTATTAATAGAATATCTATGAGCCATTAAATAACTAATAACACCAATTAAAATGATAAAAAAGTTATTAAAATTCTTTTTAAGAAAATCAAATATAAGTTTTGTAAAAAATAATACTGGAATAAACCAAAATACTCCACCCGTTGCCTTACCACTATATAGATGCTTTGAAAAGTATGAAATAAAATTACTTAAAGATAGAGTTTCAGGAGATGTTAAAAAACAAAGAAGTATATCTACAAAAGAAAATGCCATATAAGGCAAGAAAAATTTTGTAAATTGAGTTTTGAAATCAAAATTATTTTTATATAATAAACCGCTTATAAAAAAGAATGCAGGCATATGAAACCAGTACATGTATTGTGCAAGTTCTGTTGGTGCATGAGATATTATTACAGTTAATATAAGGATACCTTTAGCGACATCAATATAATTTAATCTTTTGTTTGTGTGACCCAAATTTGCACCTCCTAAATTTATATGTTTAAATTTTACATTTAATGATAAATCTAACCATTAAATATAGTGTTTAATACTTTATATTATAACAATTTATCATTAATATTTAAATTGATAATAAGAAAACTTTTTATTAAATATTTTGTCGAAAACTTTTAAAGGATTGTTTAAATAGTATTAAATACAATTAATTATTTTAAAATATAAGACTCAATATAATAAAATTTTAGGTTTATAAATATAGGATATCCAATAATATATTTAAATATATTATTGGATATCCTATATTATAATTTAGAGTTAAAATATTAATATATGTATAAGGCACATTCAAAAAATAACAAGTCAGTATGCTAGTCTATTTTGTGCCATACTGTGTCAGCGATAGTAGCCCATAGCCTTATGCTATGAACTAATATCACTTCCTTGTTTGATATAAAATATACATGTCATCTTGGACTTGTTATTTTCTTTCATGTGCCTAATATAAAAAATAGTAAGTTAAGATGTTATACTTAGGATATGATAAAGTTTGATGAAAAAATGAGTATAAGTTTGACATTGATATATATAAAGAATAAAATTTAATTAATATAAAATTATGAATGGAGATATAAATTATGGATGATATTAATTTTTATACAAAAGGAGAGGAAATTGCTAATGCAATTACGCATGGAATAGGTACGTTACTTGCAATAGCAGCAGCAGTTTTGCTTATAGTATTTTCAGCACAATCTCATGATACTTATAAAATAGTAGGATTCACAATATTTGGCATAGCTTTAATAGAACTTTATTTAGGGTCAACCCTTTATCACAGCATAACAAATAAAAAGGCGAAAAAAATCTTTAGAATAATAGATCATTCATCAATATACTTTCTAATAGCAGGAACATATACGCCTTTTACACTGACAGTTTTACGTCCAACCGTAGGATGGTGGATATTTGGAGTAGTATGGGGACTTACTATAGTAGGGATAGTACTAAAGGCAGTTTGGTTTGAAAAATTAGATAAGGTAGCCACACTTCTTTATAATGTTATGGGATGGTCAATAATATTTGCGATTAAATATCTTGTTGCAGCCATAGCTACTCCAGGTATAGTCTTATTGGTTGCTGGTGGTTTGTTTTATAGTTTGGGATGTATATTCTTTATTAAAGATAATTGGTCATATAATCATGCTATATGGCATTTGTTTGTTATAGCGGGAAGTGTTTGTCATTTTTTCTGTATACTATTATATATATAGATTTTTTATTAGTTAATGATATAGAAAAACATACATGGTAAAGCATGTATGTTTTTCTATATGTGATTATATACTTTGGATATGATTAATTTAATAGTATATTAAGAAGTTTTTCAATTTTAATATTATTCTTTAGGGATTGTATAATAGAGGTTCACAGAGAGAATATAATAAAATCTTAAAATATTAGTTTTCATTAAATATCATAGTAATACTAATATTAAATAAGAAGTTTAAGGTTTAAAGAGAAAAAAATATATGGTAGAGTATATTTATATGAATTGAGTGTAGAAAAGAGGGGATATTTAGTGACAACATTATATTTAACAAGACATGGAGAAACTATTTGGAATATAGAAAAAAGACTTCAGGGATGGGGAAATTCACCACTTACAGAGCTTGGAAAGAAACAAGCTGAAAGTTTAAGAGATAGACTTAAAGATATGAAAATAGATATTATATATTCAAGCCCAATAGAGAGAGCGTATAATACTGCAACAATAGTAAAGGGAGAAAAAGAAATACAATTATTAACTCATGATGGACTTAAAGAGGTGAATTTTGGTTCTTGGGAAGGCATGACATTAGATGAGATTGGAGAACACAGAGAATATAAAGATCAACTTTATAACTTGTTTAATAACCCTAAAAAATATACTCCCTTTGATGGAGAAAAACTTAATGATGTAAAAGAAAGATGCCACAATGCAATTAAAGAAATTTTAGAAAACAATAAGGGCAAAAACATACTTGTTGTAACTCATGGTATGACATTAAAGCTTTTAATGTTATTATTTGAAGAAGTAAATGAGGATAAAGAGTTTTTGCAGAATGTTATGGGACAAGCTACATTAACAAAAATAGAAGTTAGTGATGAGGGGATGTATAAGGTTATATTAAGAGACGATAGAAGTCACTATAAAAAAGATTTTATTATAAAAGGATGGTAAAAATAATACACTTGGTATAAACCAAGTGTATTATCTTATAGTTATGTATTTAATTACATAATATGAGATGCAGATTTTACATTAGATAATTCAGTTTGGTTTTCTACAAGCTCTAATGCGTCGTCAGTAAATTTATATACTTCCATATGAGAAGTATCATTTTCAGGACACATTATAACGTAGTCGCTTTTATTAACTAAAAGATGTTCTTTAACAGTGTAATTAACTAGATTTCCATCCTCATCTCTAAAAGAATAAACCTTTCCTTTCATAATAAACACTCCTTAATTAAGATTACCCTAATATATTGTGTAATGTAGAAAGATTTTATTAATAATTAAGCACATTAAAAAAAATAACAAGTCAGTATGCTAGTACATTTGACTTGTTATTTTCTTTAATGTGTTTTATCTTTTCTCAATTGGCTTACAAATTATCTCATCTATTTTAGTTTCAAGTATAGATGAAGCATGGCTTGGTCTTATAATTATAGCAGTATCAGCACCATATGAGCTACCACCTATTGCTATAATTGGTTCGTTATAAGGTATTAAATTGCTATCTAAAGCCATAATAGAAATTTCTGTACAAACCTTAACGCCTTGACCAAACATTCTTAATGTATAAGCTATTATTTCAACTGGAGATATTCCACCAAATTTTTTGCTTAATCCTCTTTCAGCTCCACTTAAAACATGAGTGGTAGTTAAAACCTTAATGCCTTTTTCCTTTAACAAAGTTATAGATTCTTCTGGCATATCCATAGAACCATTTTCACGAAAACCATTTGAGTGGGATACACAAACTATATCTAAGTCCTTTTCATTAGAAAGTTTTAATGCTGTGTTTCCAGAAGAAGAGGCAACAACTATATTTTTAATATTTTTTTCCTTAGCAGTTTTAATTGCTAATTCTAGAGTTTTATCTGTATTATCTTTTCCAACTTTATCAAAATACATAAAATGTCCTCCTAAAATATATTATCTTTAATAATATATTTCTTAAGAGTAGAATAAAAATCCTTTAAAACATATAAATTTAATAAATATTTTATAAAAGTTGGATATTGTTTTCATTACATAAACTTAAAATTTCTTCTCCCCAAAATGATGATTGAACTTCTCCTATATGGGCTTTTCTTAAAAAGAACATACATATTCTTGATTGACCTATTCCACCACCTATTGTGTAAGGTAGTTTACCTTGTAATAACATTTGGTGAAAATTAAGATCTTTTCTTTTTTCTAATCCTCTAACTTTTAATTGTTTTAATAAAGCATCTTCATCAACTCTTATTCCCATAGATGATAGCTCCATAGATCTATCTAAAATAGGGTAGTGGAAAAGAATATCACCATTTAAAGTCCAATCATCATAGTCAGGAGATCTTCCATCATGAGGTTTTCCTGAAGTTAAACTTCCACCTATTTCCATTAAAAACACAGCACCTTTATCTTTACAGATTGCATCTTCTCTTTCTTTAGGAGTAAGGTATGGATATAGATTTTCTAATTCTTGAGAAGTTATAAAATGTATATTTTCAGGAAGAATTGGTTTAATGTCTTCATATTCACTATGAATATATTTTTCAGTATTTTTAAATACTTCATATATTGATGTCACTATACTTTTTAAGGTGTCTTTCTTTCTGTCTTCTTTAGAAATTATTTTTTCCCAATCCCATTGATCAACATATATAGAATGAAGATTATCTAAGTCTTCATCACGTCTTATAGCATTCATATCTGTATATAATCCTTCTCCAATATTAAAACCATATGTTGAAAGAGCAATTCTTTTCCATTTAGCTAGAGAATGAATTATCTCAACTTCAGTGCTGTTATCTTCTTTTATGTCAAAGGCAACAGGTCTTTCAACTCCGTTTAAATCATCGTTTATACCACTGTTTCTTTCAACAAATAGTGGAGCTGATACTCTTATTAAATTTAACTTCTCAGATAAATCTTTCTCAAAGTAGTCCTTTAATTTTTTTATTGCTATCTCTGTATCTTTTAGTCCTAAAGTTGTTTTGTAGTTTTGTGGTATTATTTGTGGTGTCATTATTATTCCTCCATTTACTTAAATAGTATTTTAATTATTTGTTTTAATAAGGTTTTAATAAGTACTAGCTAGCTTAAAATTCTATAAAAAAAACTCCTTCATCCTATAAAAATTATAGGACGAAAGAGTGTTATAACCTTCCGTGGTACCACCTATGTTAGCAAAAATGCTCACTTTATCAGTACGGAACATAGTAATAATATATTCGATACTGTCCTAAGTATAACGGTTAGGTTCCGTCCAAGTCTACTCTGGTATTAAACCATTTTGGTTGGAAGCTCCAGGATGTTCTTCATTATAGGTTTCGTGCTAATCTCTCACCATCATTAGCTCGCTTTGACTAAACACATATAAGTACTCTTCCTATCAATGCTTTTGTATTTATATTTGTTTAAATATTATATTAAATTTATGACAAAGTCAATAGTTATTTTTGCCATTTATAAGAATTATGCAAGATTATCAAAATAAAACATCAAAAATTTCTAAATTCACAACTGGTTATATATAATATAAATTTAGCATAAAAAATATACACAATAATATGACTGTATTTTGTCAGTATATAAAAATGCCTAAAAATAAAATTGTAAAGACTTTATTAGGTGAGTTTATTTTTGAATAAATATGTGTGGTAATGTTAGATTTTTTAAAACGAAGATAAAAAGTATTTATTATATAATATTTTAACTAGAAAGTATTATATTTTCTATAAATGATATTGAAAACAGACACTTAATTATAATATGTTAAAAATCATAAGGTAGTTTAATGTCTATCTGTAAGATAACAATACATTGAAAAAAATATGTATTTATCATAAAATTAAATAAAATAAAAATTTTGGAGGCAGAGGATGAAAAGGATTTTATTAACTGGAGGAGCAGGTTTCTTTTGTACAAGATTTACTGAAAGATATAAGAATGAATACGAAATATTATCATTAGGTAGACAAGATTTAGATATAACAGATGTGGACAAGACTAAAAATATTTTCAATAGTTTTAAACCAGATTATGTAATACATGCAGCAGCTATAGCTGTGACAGACTTTTGTAATAAGAATCCAGAAATAGCTTATAAGATAAATGTTGAAGGATCTGTAAATATAGCTAAAATAACTAAGGAAGTAGGGGCAAAACTTATTTTCATAAGTTCTGAACAAGTATTTAATGGAAATAAAGAAAGAGGACCTTATGATGAAAATCATAAGCCAGTACCAAATACTGTTTATGGGGAGAATAAGTTAGAAGCTGAAAAGTTACTAAAGGAAATAATAGAAGAGTTATGGATAGTAAGATTTACATGGCTTTTTGATCTTCCACAAAAAGGCTTAAATATGGCATCAAATATAATTTGGGAAGTAGTCTCTTCTTTGATAAAGGGGGAAGAAATAAAAGCATCTCCTGATGAGTTTAGAGGGATGACATATGCTAATGAGATGGTAGAAAATTTCAAGAGAATCTTTGATATACCTTATGGAACATATCATTTAGGTAGCAAAAATGATTTTAGTAGATATGAAGTTGTAGAACATATATTAACCACTATGGGACTTCAACATAGAATAAAAGATGTTGTTATTAAAGATAGTGAAAAATATAAAGATTTACCTAGAGATGTAAGGCTAAATACAGATAAAGCAGAAAACTATGGATTGAAATTCTCCTCAACTAAAGAGGGATTAAGCAAATGTATACACGATTATAAATTGAAATTTTAGATATCATTAAGAGATAAAATGATTTTAAAAGATAAGATTCAGTAAAAGTATATTTTTGACACATATCATAGCAAAAAAATAAATATAATATAAAAACACATAGTATAGATTAAATGCTATGTGTTTTTATATTATATTTAAACTTTTAACAAAGAATCATCTATTGGAAAAGTTAAACTTTTATGAAGAAAATTGTTTGAAAATATTCAATAAAAATTAAAAATCTATTAATAAAACATAGTAGTGTTAATTACCAATATAGGAATATTAAGATTAGGTTAAAAAAGGTTATATATAATTTAACTTGAAAAAAAATTGTGATATACTCGGAATTAGGTATTACAAAATAAGACAAAAATTTTTTTGCCATAGGGAGATGGAATTATATGTTCAACTTAAATCCAAAAGAGGATAAATTTTATAAAATGTTCTCAGATGCCTCAAAAAATGTATATGATGCCGCAATACTTTTAAGAAAATCAGTTGATTTCCTAGAGAACAAAGAAATAGAAGTTAAGGATATAGAAAGGCTAGAACATAAAGGGGATTCTATGGTTCATGATATAATTCAAGAACTAAATGTCTGTTTTATTACACCAATAGATAGAGAAGATATATATGCTATTGCAAAGAATATGGATGATATATTGGATTTAATTGATTCAACTATGCATAGATTTGTTATGTTTAATGTTGATGAGGCTACTAATGAATCTAAGGTTTTGTGTGATCTTATAGTTGATGCAACAAGAGAATTAGTAGACTTAATGAATGAATTAAAATTAATGAATAAGAGTAATAATATAAACCAAAAGATAATAAGTATAAATAAAATCGAAAATGAAGGAGATACATTCTTTAGAGATACAGTTGCTAAGTTATTTAGGAGCGAAACAGATACTTTAACAATTTTAAAATGGAAAGAAATATATCAAATGTTAGAGGATACAATTGACAGCTGTGAAAGAGTTGCTAATATAGTTGAAGGAGTTGTCATGAAACATGCATAGTGCTATGGGTATAACAGTATTTATAGTAATATTAGCTTTGGCTTTTGATTTTGTTAATGGATTTCATGATACTGCAACAGCTGTTGCCACATCTATAACAACAAGAGCTTTAAAGCCTAAACCAGCTATTTTATTATGTGCAGTTTTCAATTTTATTGGAGCTTTTTTAGGTACAGAGGTTGCTAAAACTGTTGGAGATAATATAGTCAGTCATACTGTAACACCACAATGGGTTATTATGGCTGTTTTAATATCATCAGTAATTTGGAATCTATTAACTTGGTATTTTGGAATACCAAGTAGTTCTTCTCATGCTTTAATTGGAGCACTAATTGGAGGTGCTATAGCATATAACCATAGCTTAAATGTTGTAAATTGGTACAACCTCTTCCATAGTGTTGTGTTATGGCTTATTTTATCGCCTATAATAGGATTTATAGCAGGATATATTTTAATGATTCTGCTAAATTGGGTATTAAAACCTTTCAAAGTGCATGTTGTGAATAAAGTTTTTTTAAAACTTCAAGTTGTAGCAGCTGGCTTTATGGCATTGAATCACGGAGGAAACGATGCACAAAAATCTATGGGAATTATAACTATGGCGCTTTTAAGTGGAGGATTCATAAGTGAATTTAAGGTTCCAGTTTGGGTTATATTTAGTTGTGCCTTAGCTATGGCATTAGGTACATCGATAGGCGGAAAAAAAATAATAAAGACTATGGGAAGTGGAATGGCAAAGTTAACACCAGTAAATGGATTTGCAGCTCAAACAGGAGCAGCAACAGTCATTTTGGGAGCAACGTTATTTCATGCACCAGTTAGCACAACTCATATAGTTACCACAACTATAATGGGAGTTGGGGCATCAAAAAGATTTAAATCTGTAAAATGGGGAATTGCAAAGAATATAGTTTGGGCATGGGTTTTAACAATACCTATAACAGCATTGTTTGCAGCAGCAGTAGTGTTAATAGGAAAAATGTTTTTTTTATAACTATTAACTAAAATAATACTGTGTTTTATAAGAAAAAATAACAATTGATATTATACTATATTATTTAGATAAACATTTGAATTTAATAAGAAATTAATATATATAAATCTTTATGAATAAGTATTCGTAAAGATTTTTTTTTGGTATAGAAAAATAAAGAAAAAGCTATTTTGGCAGAAAATATATCTAAATGAAAAAATAGATATATTTAAAATACAAAATTTTAATAAATAAGCAAAAATTTTTGCGAAAAATAAATATAATAGTTAAAATTAAAAAAAAAATCACGATATATCTAACAAGAAACGATTCTGATAGGAGGGTTTTTATGAAAAAGAGACTTAATATAAGAAAAGAAATAATTAGATTATGTATATTTACCTCTGTGATACCATTAATAATAGTAGCTTTATTTAATTTTTATACAATTAATCAAAGCATAAAAAGAGATGTTGAAAATATAAGTAAAAGCAGTTTAAGTATAGTTGGTGAAGCATTTTATGCCGAGTATAAATCATCTATTGATGATGTTAAACTACTGTCAAATGAAGAAAATGCAATGGGGAGTTTAACAAATGCTAATAATGAAGCAGGTTGGTTTGAAAAAACATTAAATAATTATGTTAGTAAAAAAGAAACTACATTTTCAGCGTATGTAGGTTTTGAAAATAGTAGTCTAATAGTTGCTCCTAAAGAAAACAGGAGCTCTGAGGAATATGATCCAAGAAAAAGACCATGGTATAAAAATGCAGTAGCAAATAAAGATACTGTAATTGTAAGTGATCCATATGAAGATATAGCAACAAAAAATATAATTTTAACATATTCTAAAACTATTTTAGATAATAATGGGCATGTTGTAGGAGTTATGGCTTTAGATAAGAAATTAGATTCAATAGTTTCATTGGTTCAAGGATTAAAGTTAAATAATAATGCCCATGCTGCACTTATAACTGAAAATGGATTTGTTATAGCAGATAAAAATAAAGATAATATAGGAAAAACAAAAGATGATATTCCTTGGGTAAATGATGTAGTAACCCTAAAGGATGATCAAGTTCAAGATATAACAGTAGGAAATGAAAAATATTTAGTTTCAAAAAGTAAATTAAATGGAACCTCCTTAGTTATGGCCAATTTTGTTCCAAAGAGTGAAACTAATAAAATATTATATAAAACTATGACACTTCCTATAGTAGTGCTTATAATAATATTAGTAGTTGTAATGATACTAGCTAGAAAAGTATCAGCAAGTATATCTAATGGGATAAGAGATTCTGCAAATGTATTAAACAAATTAAAAGATGGAGATTTTACCGATAAGGCATTAATAAAGAATAGTTATAATGAAGAAGTTTATTTAATTGTAACATCAGTAAATTTATTAATTGATGATATGGCTAAGGTGCTTAATGGGGTAAAAGAAGCAGCAGAAATAGTACAAACAGGATCCGAGTCATTAAGTTCTATTATTGATGAATCTTCAAAGGTTGGAGAGGAAGTTGCAAACTCTGTACAACAAATAGCAGAAGGTGCAGTAGATCAAGCATCTAGATTAGATGAAAGTGTAAGAACAACAGAAGAATTAGGAAATGAAGTTAATAAATCTAAAGAAAATTCAGAAAAAATGCATGAGGTATCAATAGAAGTTGAAAATGCATCAAAAGATGGAGTTGAAGCTATTAGTACATTAATAAAAAATTATGATATTAATGAAGAGGCTAATGAACATATAGCAGAGAAGGTTTCAATATTAACACAAAAATCAGATGAAATTGGTATGATAATAGACACAATAGAGTCAATAACAGAACAGACAGGGCTTTTAGCATTAAATGCAAGTATTGAGGCAGCTAGAGCGGGTGAGGCTGGTAGAGGATTCTCAGTTGTTGCTGATGAAGTTAGAAAGCTTGCAGATGAGTCATCCAAATCAGCTAAGGAAATAGGAAGAGTAGTAAATGAAATTAAAGATAGTATAACAGGACTTTATAAGGAAACAGAAAATACTAAAAAGTTAAATGAAATAACTAATAATAGCATAAATGTTACAGAAGAGAAGTTCAAAGAAATAGTAATGAGTATAGAAAAATTAAAATATAGTATAAGTGATGTGGCAGAGTCATTACATCATATAGAGGAAAGTAGAGATAAGTTTTCTAATGAAATATCAGGAGTTGCATCAGTTGCTGAAGAGACAGCAGCAACAAGTGAAGAAGTTAGTGCAGCAACTGAAGAACAATCAGCAGGTCTTCAAAATATGTATGGAGAAGCTCAAAGGCTTAAAGAGTATGCTGATAATTTAAATGATTTAGTAAAAGGATTTAAACTGTAAAATAGATTTCAAATCAACCATTTGGGAATGGACTTAATTAAATTATGTAAAAATGAGAGGGTAATATGAACAATTACCCTCTCATTTTCATTGCTTTTATAAAATTTATAGACTAAAAATAAAAAAATACAAAAAAAATTATAAGATAAATGTTAAAAAGCAAAAAAAAATATGTTAATTAAGTTGAATTTACATAATTTATTAAATGTCCTTGAAAGCACCATATAACTATAGTATTATTTTTATAAAGAAAATATTGGATTATAAATGAATCACTTGATTTAATTGTAAAAAATACAATTGAAATTTAAATTGTGATATAGTATAAGTATAATAAAAAAACCTAATTATATAAAATATATAAATATTTTCTAACAATATTCAAATAAACGGGTAATTATAGAAAGAATTTGCAAAAGTGGGGGGATATCATGGATTATTATGTATACGATGTATTTAAGGATCTTTTTAAAAGAGGTGAAAAAACTAGTCTAGATGATGAATTTATATTTGATATAGATAATTGTAGTCATATAGACAAATTAATTAAACAATGCAAAGATCATGATGAGGGAATTAAGGGAATTAAGGGTTATATAGAAGTAGATGAAAAAACTTATAAGGCTAAAGGGCTTGAAAATTATAACATACATGCTTACTTTAATATGATTAAGGATAGTATAATGCTGAAGATTAATAATGATGAGTTTGCAATGGGAAAAAGTATAAGAATACATGTGCATGCAAATCCTAATAATGACAATTTTAAAATAGCAATATGTAAATCATAATAATAGATATTGTTATAACCTATTTCATTTAATAAGAAATTGTTTTAAAAATAAAATAAATTTTTTAATGTTGTTAAATTATAAGCACTAGATTTTTCTAGTGCTTATAATTTATTTCATAGTAAGCTTAACAATGATATCCTCATATTTAGGATAAGTTTTTAATAAATCATCTCTTTTAAATAACTCAAAATCTTTAAAATCAAATCCAGGAGATACCATACAACCAACCAAAGAAAAACCTTCATTATTCATAGCTGATCCAAAAATATAATTTTTAGGAACTAATACTTGAGGTTTTTCACCTTTTTCAATATTAAGTCCAAGTTCTTCAGTTATAAGTTCTCCAGTGGGAGTTATCATGTAAATTGTTAATGGGGAACCTCCATGATAGTACCACATTTCATCAGACTTTAACCTATGGAAGTTAGAAACTTCTCCATTTCTAAGTAAAAAGTAAATGCTAGTCCATAGAATTCGTTCACCATCAAAATCAACTTTAAGTTCAGAATCTGAAATTTTTTCTGAAGAAGCATATGGCGATTTGTAGAATCCTCCTTCAGGATGTGGAATCATATCTAAGGTTTTAATAAAATAATCTGCTGAGTACATATAAACTCTCCCTTCTTTAGTGTTTCTTATCTGATGGATAATATCTGTAACACATCCATCCTCTTGTATGGTGGCGGTTAACAGGTGCGATAACCATAGATCATTTTTATTAATATTATCACAAATATTAATAGAATTCTATTAATGTTTGTTAAAATAAGAATTTAATATGTATAAATGAGAAATACTAATTGTAAGTTTAGTAAATTAAGAATGGAAGATTGAAAATGATGGATGTTTTTTCACTTTGATAAAAACTAATAATTAACTTTCTAATATTAGGTAATAATAAAATTTACAAATGAGAAAGGATGGTATTATTTAAGATGAATAGTAGTAGTGTAAAGGTGATTCCTTTAGGAGGAATTGATGAGATAGGTAAAAATATAACTGCTATTGAATATAAAGACGAAATAATTGTTATAGATTGTGGAGCAGGATTTCCAGATGAAGAAATGTATGGGGTAGATTTGGTTATTCCGGATATATCATACTTACTTGATAACAAAGATAAGGTAAAAGGATTTTTTATAACTCATGGACATGAAGACCATATAGGAGCATTACCTTATGTATTAAAACAATTAAATGCACCTGTGTATGGAACAAAATTAACTTTAGGAATTATAGAAAATAAACTTAAAGAACATAATATAATTTCAGAGTGTAATCTTAATAGTGTGAAAAATAGAGAAATTATAGATGTAGGAACATTAAAAGTTGAATTTATAAGGAATACACATAGTATCTCAGATTCATGTTGTATAGCAGTACATACACCAGAAGGAATTATTCTTCATACAGGAGATTTTAAAATAGACTATACACCAATCGATGGATTAGTTATGGATTTAGAACGTATATCTAAATTAGGAGAAGAAGGGGTTCTTTTGCTTATGGCGGATAGCACTAATGTAGAGAGAAAGGGTCACTCTATGTCAGAGAGAACTATTGGAGAAACTTTTAATAGAATATTTGATAAAGCGGATGGAAGGATTATAGTAGCAACATTTGCCTCAAATATTCATAGAATGCAACAAATAGCAGATGCATCTATAAGTAGAGGAAGAAAAATTGTTTTTAGTGGAAGAAGCATGGAGAATATATCTAATGTAGCTATGGGATTAGGATATTTAAATATACCAGAGGATTGTATTATAAATGTAGATGACATGAAAAATTATTCAAATAATGAGATAACAATAATAACAACAGGAAGTCAAGGAGAGCCTATGGCAGCTCTTGCTAGAATAGCATTCTCAAATCATAGAAAAATTTCAATAGAAAAGGATGATTTATTCATTATATCAGCATCACCTATTCCAGGAAACGATAAGATGGTATCCAAGGTTATTAATCAACTATTCAAAAAAGGTGCTGAAGTTATATATAAGGATTTAGAAGATGTTCATGTATCAGGTCATGCATATCAAGAGGAATTAAAACTAATACATACTTTGGTGCATCCTAAGTATTTTATGCCTGTCCATGGAGAGTACAGACATTTAAAACAACATGGAGATTTAGCACATAAGTTAGGACTTAATAATGAAAATATTTTCAAATTAGATACTGGAGAAGTCCTTGAACTAGAAAAAGACAAAGCTAATGTATGTGGCAAAGTAAGAACTGGTAAGGTGTTTGTAGATGGATTAGGTGTAGGTGATGTAGGAAATATAGTACTTAGAGATAGAAGAGCACTTGCAGAAGATGGAATGCTTACAGTAGTAGTAACAATAGAGAAAGAAACATACAGCATAGCATCTGGACCAGATATAATAACAAGGGGATTCGTGTATGTAAAGGAATCAGAAGAGCTTATTAAAAAGGTAAAAGATATTGCTAGAGATGAATTAGAAAAATGTTTAGATAATAAAATTGTTGAGTGGTATGTATTAAAAACATCTATGAGAAAAGCCATAGAAAAATTTTTGTATGAAAAAACTAAGAGAAGACCTAATATTATTCCTATAATTATGGAAGTTTAAATTAAATTTATAAATACATTATTAATTAAGCTAGGCTTATTTATACTTAAATAGGTCTAGTTTTATTATTTTCAAGAAAGCTTTTAAGGTGAGGTTATTAAGGTTACAAAAAATGGGATTTGTGATAAAATTAATTTGTAATATTTGTAAGGAGGGTTATTATGGTTAATATTGCTGTATGTTACGAGAACAAAGAAGATTTATATTATATGGCTAAAGTGATTTACAATAGCTTCAAAAATAAGGGGCATAATATAGAACTAGATGTGTTTTATGAAAGTGAGAGAATAATGAAATCATATGATAATACCGAATGCATTTATGATATTATTTTTGTTGGTGTGAATATGGCTACAAATAATGGGGTTAAATTAGCTGAGCATGTAAGAAAAAAGGATAGTAAGGTTATATTAATATTTTTAGGTACTATAAATGAAGACATAGTTGAAATTTTTAAATATAAACCATTTAGATTTATACGAAAAGATCATATAAATAAAGATATAGATGAGGCCATAAGTAGAATTACAGAAGAATTACAAGAAAAAAATGAGTATTTTTATTTTAAAACAAAATATGAAAAAATTAGGGTTAGAACAGAGGATATTGTTTATCTGGAAATTTCAAATAGAAAACTTAAAATTAAAACTATGAACAATTGTTATATATCTAACTTAAGAAAACTTAAGGATATTGCAGAGAAGTTAAAGGATAAAAATTTTGTAAAAATTCACAGAGGATGCTTGGTGAATGTAAAATACATTAAAAGTATAAGTAAACAAAACATAATTTTATATGATGCAGAGGAATTAATAGCAAGTAGATACAGAATAGGAGATATAGAGATGGCATTTGGTATATAAAAATATATAACTATTAAATCAAAAAAATTAACTATTCAAACATTAAGTACCTTTTTAAATTTATATATGGTATATTTTAACAAAAGATCGTGATTATATCTAAAACATATTTTAATTATAAGGTTGGTTATGTAAGTGGTTGTATATTGATTCAACCTAAAGTGATTAACTTATTATAAGATTTAAAGGGAGGAACATAAATGAAGATATCAAAGTATAATTTCTTTTTACCTTATGAGAGTGAGAAGGAAAAGTATATTGCCTATAATTCTTTAAGTAACTCTATGGCTTTAATAAATAAAGATGACTATGAAAAATATAGAGGACTTGCTGAAAATGATATTAAGATTAATAATAATGAATTAGTAGAACAGTTAAAATTAGGAGGATTTCTAATTGATGATGAAATAGATGAAAAAAAACAAATACAATTTAATATGTATAAGAATAGATTTGAAAATGACAAATTATCTTTAACATTAGCACCAACATCTGATTGTAATTTTAGATGTATTTATTGCTATGAAAAAGATAATATAAAAAATACCTATATGAATAAAGAGACCCAAGGAAATTTAATTAAACTAGTAAAAAATTATTCAAAAAAAATTTCTCATTTAAATATAGGATGGTATGGTGGAGAGCCATTGCTAGCAATGGACATTATTGAAAATTTAAGTAAAGAATTTATATCTATATGTAGAGAAAACAATATATCATATTATGCCTCAATGGTGACTAATGGATATAATTTGACTAGAGAAAATATAGAAAAAATTAATGAATTTAAAATATCACTATTACAAATAACATTAGATGGAGATGAGAAGACCCACAATAGTAGAAGGTTCTTAAAAGGTGGACAACCAACCTACAGTAGAATAATCAATAATATAATAAGTAATAAAGAAATTTTACCTGAAACAGCTATAAGAATAAATGTTGATAGTAATAATTCAAAAAAAATTAATGATGTAATTAATATCTTGGTTGAAAATCAATTGCAATCAAAAGTCAAGCCATATTTGGGGCATGTTATCAACACAAATGATTGTTATTCAGATAATAAATGTCTTAGATTTTCAGAATATTGTGACTTGGATTATGAGTTTGAATCATATCTTATTTCAAGAGGATTTACCAAAGCAAGCACAAAGAGATATCCTCAAAGAATAGGAACAGTCTGTGCAGCTGATACATTTAGTTCTCATGTTATAGATGCAAATGGAGATTTATATAGATGTTGGTCTGATCTTGGAGATATTTCGAAAAAAGTAGGTAATGTAAATAATAAAGAAGATATTAAGGCAGATAGAAAGATAATAGACTTTATGATATATGATCCTACAGAGGATGAGAAATGTAAGGAATGTAAACATCTGCCTATATGCATGGGTGGGTGTCCTATGAAGGTTAGAGATAATATTGAAGATAGATGTTCTGATACTAAATTTAAGCTAGAGTCATATTTAAATAATGTTGTTAAAGAATTAAAGAATACAAAATAAATTGGTTAATCATTACATTTAGTATTGATTATAAATATTTTTAAATGGGAGGTACGTAAATGGAGTATTTGGTAAAAGAAAAAGACAATAATGATAACTTTGGAATGGTGATTGCATTTAGTAGCTCAAGTGCAACTGATGGAGGAGGAGGAGGAACAGATTGTCCTAGATTAGGATGTTGTCCACGTGGAGGACGTTCAATTCCAATAACAGATGGATTATAATTCATTAAAAAACACTTTAATAAGACATATAAAACAAAAAAATATAAGGAGGTAGAATATGGAGTATTTAATAAAAGAAAATGATAATAAGGATAATTTTGGCATGGTTATTACATTAGAGCATACATGCCCAACAGATAATTGTGGAGGTGGGGCAACAGAGTGCCCAAGACTAGGATGCTGTCCACGTGGGGGACGTGCAGTTCCACCATGGGAAATATAAATAGCTAGAAAATTAGGAGATGTAGCCTTTTTAAAAGGGCTATATCTCTCTTATTATATTAAGAGATTAAATTATTTCTAAAGTTGAAGGTGGGGTATAATGAAAGTATTTAAATTCTGTAAAAAATACATATTACAGTACAAGACCCAAACATTAATATATGTTTTTTTAGGATGCTTATTAAGCATTTTATCAATAGCCACACCATATATATCAGGAAAATTTATTGATAATCTAATAACGGGAGGAAGCTTACAAAAAATATATATGTTTTGCATACTATTTGCATGTATAAGTTTAGGAAGAGTTATTTTTAGTTACATATCCAACATAATAGGAGCTAAATTAAAAACCTTAATGTCTTACGAATTAAATGCATATATGTTGAATCATATAAAAAAGTTGCCTTTATCATATTTTAACAATGTGAATGCTGTATATCTGAACCAAAGAGTTAATATGGATGCTAACAGTTTAATATCATTTGTTCTTACATCTATCGTTGATATACTGTATAACCTAATTACGGTAATAGGAGTTAGTGTATTGATTTTTGAAATAAATATAAAACTATTCATTAGTATAATTGTGCTAATTTGTATTTATTTTATATCATATAAAGCTTTTAAGAAAACTTTATATAAAAAAGGAATGAACTTTAAGGAAAATCAAGGAGAATTTTTTTCTAAACTAAATGAGCAATTATTCCAAGTTAGATTTTTAAAAATAAATTCCTTGGAAGATAGGTTAGGAGAAAAATTAGATAATAGCTTTGTGAAATTTTTTAAGTCTGTAATGGGCTATCAAAGAATATCCTACTTTTTTTCAAGTTTTGATAGTATAATAATGGCTTTAGCACAAATTAGTTTGTTTTTTATGGGTGGTATAGAGGTTTTTTATGGAAGAATAACTATAGGTGTATTCACTATAATTATTAATTATTTTTCTATTGCGTTAAATTCAGTTAGATATTTTTTCAATTTGGGAAAATCATATCAAGATAATTTAATTGCTTATGATAGAATGCTGGATATATTAAAAATTCCACAGCAAAGTAATGGGACAGAAGTGATTGAAACTATAGGAAATATCAATGTAGAAAATTTGACATTTAATTATGGTAGTAAGAACATATTTGAAAATGTAAATTTAAAGTTTTGTAAAAACAATATATATTGTATGATGGGCAAAAATGGAATTGGAAAGTCTACTTTAGTTAATATTATAATGGGACTATTTGTTAATGAATATAAAGGGAGAATACTATATAACAATTTAGATATTGACAAATTAGATATGGTCAGTGTTAGGAAAAATTTATATGGGGTTAGTGAGCAAGAACCTATTTTGATAAATGATACTATTTATAATAATATCATCTTAGGAGTAGATACAAATAAGGATGAAGAAATAAAAATACTAATGGAAGTTTTAAATTTAGGTAAATATATAGAGTCATTACCTTTAAAAATGAATACAATTGTTAATGAAGATTGTAGTAATTTATCAGGGGGGGAAAAACAAAAATTATCAATTTTAAGAACATTACTTAAAGATCCAGATATATTAATTTTAGATGAGCCAACATCAGCATTAGATCATGATACAAAAATCAATTTAATAAATTATTTGAAGAGTATAAAGGAAAAGAAAATAATAATTGTTATCACCCATGATGATTGCATTAAAAATGAAGCAGACCATGTTTGGGATTTTAATAAGTGTTTAAATGAAATCTGCAGTTGAAAAAGTTTAAGCTATCACTAAATTTAGCGATAGCTTAAACTTTTTTAATAATGTAATTCTATTATAGCTTTAAATAAATCTCCATCAAAATCAATGTACATAATGCCACCATGAAGTTCAACTATACTTTTTGCTATAGCAAGACCTAACCCATTACCTTCTATATTTGAATTTCTAGATTTATCCCCACGAGAAAATCTTTCAAAAATCTCCTCTTTATCAAAATCTAGATGAATAGAAGATGTGTTTTTGAAGAAAATTTTAATTCCATTTTTAGAAGGTTCAATTTCTACAAAAACACGGCTATCCTTTAAAGAATATTTTAAGGTATTGTTTATTAAATTTTCAAATACACGGGACATTCGATTTCCATCTAAATTCATTTCTATTATAGGCTCAAAGGATTTTAATAAAAATGTAAGGTTTTTACTACTATAAATTTCAGTGTCAGAATATTCAGCTATAGATTGATTTAAAAGCTCAACTATATCCACATTAGTTTTGTTTAAATCCACTTTACCACTATTTATTTTTGAAACTTCAAATAGATCCTCTATTAGAGTCTTTAGTTTTAAACTCTTTTTGTTTAAAATGTTAAGATATTCAGTTTGTTTCTCTTCAGTAATATCATCTCTTAATAATATATCAGTATAGTTTATTATAGATGTTAAAGGAGTTTTTAAATCATGGGAAACATTAGCAACTAATTCACTTTTCATTTTTTCATTTTTTATTTGTTCTTCAATGGATACTTTAAAACCTTTATTAATTTTATTTATATTTTCAGCTAGAGATAGCAATTTTTTATCCCCTTTTTCCTCTATCATGTAATCTAAGTTACCGCTAGTTATTTTATCAGCACCCTTAATTATTAAATCTAGATACTTACAAAATTTAATGAAATCAGGTATTACAGATATAAAATTAAACAGTATAACTATTAAAGAGAGGAGGGCTAAAGGAGAGGGAATATAACGATAACCATAACCAATATATAAAATTAGTATAATACTAAAATTTGCACACATTGATATAATAAAAAGTGTAAGTTTGAATAATGTACTTCTTTTTTGAAAGGAAAGTTTTATAGCTTTAAATGATCTGAAAATATAAGAGCTTTTCAAATTATTTATTAAATTTCTAATACCAATTTTATAAATAATAAATATATTAGCTATAAATAAAAGACCTAAGATAACTGCTACAATTATTAGAAACCTTAAAGAGTCTTTTTTAGAATTAAGAAAGCTTTCGTTGACTGATATGGATTTTTTAATATTATTAGATGTATCATCAAGAAGCTTAGATAGTATAGGTTTTGATTCGTCAGTTAATTTATATTCTTTAGGAAGCCAATAGGCTTCAACATAATTGTTAGCATTCATAATTGAATATGTTGAATATTTAGCAGTAGGAGATGTTCTGGAATCATAGGTTATATAATACCATTGAGCCATTGAATGAATATAATTAAATAGGTTACCATTCTCTATACTATAAGAATTTATATTTTGTGATATACTGCTTATATTTTCAAAATCATTGGTTATGAAAGTTTTAGAACTTTTATCTATTATTATATATTTTACTAAGTTATTGTATAAGAAATCTTCATTATTAGAACTAAATTTTTTGCTTAAATCATTTAATTCAGATTGGGATTTTTGAGATAAAAGACTTAAGTCATTAAAGTTTTTATATATATCTATATTGGTATTAGTAGCAAATTCTTTTATCCACAAATCATATGATATAGATAAATTGTCATTACCGTCCTCTATACTAGAAAGCTGACGGGTCATGTCATCTAATGAAGAGGTAGTGTTTTGTATGGTGTTATATGTACGATGAAGACTACTTATAAAGCCATAAAGTAAAAGTAATAAAATAAGTGGGAAAATTAAAATAAAGGGAGACAGTATTTTTGAAAATTTAAATAGTTTTTTCTCATCACTTTTCGATTTTGTATCCAACTCCCCACACCACCTTAACATATTTTGGGTCTTTAGTATTTATTTCTGTTTTTTTTCTTATTCTTCTTATGTGTACAGAAATAATGTTTTCAGCATTATAAGCAGGTTCATTCCATACTCTTTCATATATTTCACGAGAAGAAAACACTCTACCACGATTTTCAGCTAAAAGCAATAAGATATCATATTCAAGAGGAGTGAATTTAACCTCACACCCATCTAAAGTTATAATATGACTAATTTTATCAATTACTAAGCCATTAACCACAACAAGATCATTAGAACTTTGTGACTCTAAATCACCAAGTTTTATATAACGTCTAAGTTGAGACTTAACTCTTGCTACTAGTTCCAATGGATTAAATGGTTTAGATACATAATCATCTGCTCCTATGTTTAATCCTAGAATTTTATCCGTATCTTCACTTTTAGCAGATAACATAATTATAGGTATATTTCTTTGTTCTCTAATTTTCATACAGGTTCTTATTCCATCAAGATTAGGCATCATTACATCTAAAATAATAACATGTATATCATTAGTCTCTATAAGGGACAAAGCCTCAAGTCCATCACAAGCCATAATAATCTCAAGATTATCTATACTTTTTAGATAAACCTCAATAGCATCCCGTATTTCTTTTTCATCATCAACAACTAAAATATTATACTTACTCATAAAAAATACTCCTTAAAAATTTACTTATACATGAAAAAACTAAAAGGTTCTTTAGCATTGCCTTTAACCTCTATATTTTTTGTTATATTTCTTAAATGATAAATCATATTATCATAATCTTTTGATTGATTATCACATACATAGGCATAATCATATTTATTTTCATCTTTCCAACCCATAAATACATAGGTATGAGTGGGAATACCCCTTTTATTTAATTTTTCGTCTGTAGTAAAACAGATATCTCCAGGTTTGAGTTTTTTATAATCAGTTTCTTTTTTCCAACCATTCTTTTTCATTATATCTAATATTTGTGATGTATTACAAATTTCATGATTAATTTTTTCACCATTTGTACGCAAAACTTCAGATATAAAATACACACATGTATTAGAAGAATCCCCATTGTTAAGGTTAACAGCAGTATTATAAACTTTAATTCTATTTTCTCTAACATTCATTGAGGTATATATTTTTTGTCCAAGTTTACTAGGAGCTTTGTGTTCAGAAGAAAATTTTTTTATTACATACAATGTAGTTAATAAAAGTACAATAGAAATAATTACTATTATTATTTTTTTAAAATGCCTTTGGTTTAAAGTTTTCAATTTCATATTTCTGCCTCCTAATATACATAATTAACTTAAAGTTTACTATATATATACTATTTTAATAAATAAAAGTGAAGAAAACTATAAAATAAAAATGAAGACTTTATGACAAAATGCATCATGTTAAGAAAAACTGAAAAATAGAGTTATTTATAGAAGAATATAATTTTAAATTAATTAATATAAGGTACGTGAAAGAAAATAACAAGTCAAATATACTAGAATACTGACTTGTTATTTTTTTGAATGTGCCTAAATTAAGAAGAGCTAGATTTATGATTTACATAAAACCTAGCTCTTCTTAATTTAGGAACTTAACCTCTCATAGGAAGTTTTATTTAAGGATAAAATTCTTTTTAAAGAATTTAATATAAATAAGTTTGGACATATAACAAAATCTATACCTTGAAGTTTCATTGTTTCAATATTGTCTGAACAATTTGCTAAAGCCAAGGTTAGAGGCACATTATAATCAACTTTAGCCTTTTTACAGAAGTAGAAATTAAAATCATCTTCATCTGTTAAACATATTAATAAATCAGCTCTATATAATCCAATTTTCTTTAAATCAATTTCTAGCATATCTTTATCACAGTTTACATAATTAAAACCCAAGCCCAGTTCATCTAAAGATGATGACAAAGATTGTTTTAGATCACCATTACCAATAACAATAGCAAACATTTATAAAATCTCCTCATTAAAGTATTTTTTAAATATTTCATCTATAAACAAGCAATTACAGTTGCTTGTAACTAATTTATTTATAGATTTAGAATTAAAGATGGCATAAATATTATCTATATCTTTTAAAGATTCGGCTAACATTAAAGTAAGCATATCATTGTCAGTATAAATAATCGTTTTAGAATAATTTTTGCTTAAGATTTCATATCGTATTAGTTTAGAGTTTTTTATATCCAAAGATTTCTTTATAATAGAAGTGTCATTTTTGAATTTTTCCAAATCATCTTTATTTGAAATTAAAATAATATTTTTATTGGATTCAATAAAATTTTCAATTAGTAATTTAGTAAAAATACCAGTACCTATAATTGCATTATACATAGCAATACTCCTTGTTATAAATGTTGAAATTGTTCTTATAAAAATAATTTAAGATGTTTAAATCTTCTAAATCATATAGAGTGTAAAGAATTTCAAATGCACATTTATCGTTTATAAAATAATCATTAGGCAAATAGTTTAAAGTATCTCCTATATAACATAAATTAGTTCTGTGTAGAAAATATTTATCAAAACTACAATCTAGATATAAAGTTTTATTATTGGTACTTACTTTAACATAAATCCAGGGAATAACCTTAAATTTAAATTCTTTAAGCAAGTTATTAGTATCCTTTATAAAGGAACATACAAGAGTGCATTCGAGTTTGTTTAGTTTTAAAAGAGAATATAATAAAATATTCTTACTTAGGTTATTGCCATATCTATAAACTAAAGTTTCAGAGGCTTTTTCTATCTGTTTTGAATTATCAAAGCTAATCTGATTTTTAGTAAATAAAAATATATCATATATTTTATTAAGTGGATCTAGTAAAGAGTAAGATTTACTATGATTTACTAGAACTTTATTGTTAGTGTCTGAAACTATATCTAATAACATAAAACAATCTCCTTTATTAAAGAATAAATTCCTAATTACTATTCTAGAAGGATAAATAAATTCAATCAAATTTATAACATTAAACAAAAGAATTCTTTTGATAGTATTAAACAGTATTTTTATGGGAAAATATTCATATTACTCTCTGTATTTCCAATATGCTTGAGTTTAATATATACATAAGTAATTCGTTAAAATATATTTTTGTTATATATTAGTTAGTGAAGGGAGAAATTTAGTTTATCTGATGGCTACCACATGTAAAAGGTGGTAATACAATCCTAGATTAACCATTCTAATATTCAGATGGTGGAGAGAACAATACCTAAAGAAAGATTTGTTCTATAAGAGGGGGATATAGTTAAAGTGGGAAAAATAAAGTCTTTAAGAAAAAAAATAACATTGATTTATATTGGACTTGTAATAATAATAGCAATGGTAGGATTAATATCTGCTTTAAATGTATATAACTTAGGAAAATCAATAGATGGTTTAATAACAGATAATTATAAAAGTATTGATGCCTGTAAAAATATGATTAACTGTCTTGAAAGTGAAAATAGAGCTATTTTTAAATATATTCAAGGGGAAAAAGAACATGGGCTAGAACTTTTTTATAAAAGTAATGATGAATTTTATCAGTGGTTTCATATTGAAAAAAATAATATTACAGAAGATGGGGAAAGAGATGGAGTTGACAAAATTAATGAAGAATATGTCAACTTTATAAAATTATTTTCACAACTTCAGGAGTATACGTCTAATCATACTGAGGATGAAGTAAAGCGTTTTTATGAGGATGTTATATCAGATAGTATAGAAAATATAAAAAGTAATTTAAATAATGCATCAAAATTAAATGAAAAGGCTATGTTTGATAAAAAAATTAGTACAAAGTTAAATGCAGAGAATTCAACTAAATTAATTTGCACAGTATCTTTAATTGCCGCTCTCTTAGGACTTATAATAGCAATAATATGTACAAACAAATATTTAGGACCAATTCATCTATTAACTAATACTATAAAGTCTGTTAAAGAGGGGGAAATAAATAAACAAGCACCTATTATTTATAATGATGAAATTGGAATAGTTGCTAAAGAATTTAATAATATGACTAATAGATTATATGAGTTTGAAAAAAGTTCCAAGGGATCATTACTAGCAGAAAAAAATAAATTTATGACAATTATTAAAAGTATTTCAGATCCTCTTATGGTTTTAGATGGAAGTTTTAAAATAAAATTTGTAAACAATTCTTGTGAAACATTTTTAGGATTGAATGAAGAAAATATTATTAATAAGCATTTTCTTCAAGCTATAAATAATGGTGAATTGTATGATCATGCTTTTAAGATTATAAATAGGGATTTAATAGATAACGGAAAATTTATAGAAGTAGTTATAGGTGATAAAACATACTTTTTTAATGTAATAGTAACATCAATAAAAGATAAAGATCAAAAAGGCAATGGAGTAATTATGCTTTTTAGAAATGTAACAGAGCTTAAGCAAGTAGAAAAAATTAAAACAGAGTTTATAGGGACGATATCTCATGAATTAAAAACACCATTAACATCAGTAATGATGGGAGTTGGATTAATGTTAGATGAAAATTTAGGAACATTAAATGAAAAGCAAAATGGTGTTATTAGCACAATAAAAGAAGATGTTCAAAGACTTAGTGAATTAGTATCCAACTTGTTGAAAATTTCTAAAATACAATCAGATAAAGCTGTATTCAGTAGAAGAAAATATAACTTAAATAGTTTGATAGAGGAGTGTATAGAAAATAATATTACTGTTGCTAGAAATAAAAATATTATTTTAGAACTTAATCTTAATAATATTCCCAGGGCAATAATTGATAAAGAAAAGATGCTATGGGTATTAAATAATTTATTATCTAATGCAATAAGATATACAGATGAAAATGGAAGGATAATAATTGGATCAGGTATAGAAAAAAATAATATAAAAATATATGTTGAAGATACAGGAAGAGGTATTCCAGAAAATTGTTTAGATAGAGTATTTGAAAAATTTTTTAGGGTAGAGGAATTTGATATATTACCAGAAAGTACAGGCCTTGGACTATCTATAGCAAAGGAAATAGTAGAAGCCCATGATGGACAAATATGGTGCGAAAGTATTCTAGATAAAGGAAGCAAGTTTACATTTACCATACCTATTGTGGAGAATGAAATAAGTGGCTTTAGATAAAAAGAAATTTTAAAAAGAATTTTTAAAAAGAATTTAATCACAAAAGGAGCATTTTTATGGGGAAGGTTTTAATTGTTGATGATACAAAGAATATAAGATTATTGCTTACAACATGTTTAGAACTAAGAGGTTATGATGTAATGACAGCAGAAAATGGTAAAGTAGCTCTTGAAATTTTACAAAAAGAAAAAAATAATATTGATTTGATTTTTTTAGATGTAAGAATGCCTGGGATGAGTGGTACAGAAGTTTTAAGAAATTTTTCTGATTATGGTGTAGAATGTAAAGTTGTTGTTATGACAGCCTTTGCTACAGTTAAAAATGCAGTTGAATGTACAAAATTAGGAGCAAAATTATATCTTCAAAAACCATTTTCACATGAGAGAGTAAATTCAATATTAGATGAAATAGAGATGGAAAATAATGAGGCGAAAAATATTTTGTGTGAAAATGAAAATAATATCCAAGTATATATAACAAAGGCAGAGAAGTTAATAAGTGAGCAAGAATATAATGAAGCTATTGAGAATCTTAAAAATGCTTTAGCTATTAATCCATATGTAAAACATATATATTATTTGATTGGTAAGGCTAATGAAGGCATCGGAAATAATATTGAGGCTAAAAGATTTAATATTATTTCTAAACTCTTTGATTAATGTTTCTAGATTTTTAAACTTAGGCACATTTCATGCGCCTAAGACAATTTATAATGGATTAATAAAGATGATGGATTTATATCTTCATTGAGGATATAATTAAAGTTATAGAAAAACTAAATGATAAATATAAGGAGCTAAAGGTGATACTATATGAGAAATATAAAAATGACTATAGAATATGATGGAAGTAGATATAAAGGATGGCAAAAACAGTCTAAAGAGACTGTTACAATACAAGGAAAAATAGAAAGTGTATTGGGAAAAATGACAGGAGAAGAGATTCAATTAATAGGCTGTGGAAGAACTGATATAGGAGTACATGCTGAAAATTATATAGCTAACTTTCATACACAATGTGGATTAAGCACAGAAAGTATGATGGATTATTTATATGAATTTTTACCAGATGATATAGTGGTAAAATCTCTAGAAGAGGTAGGACAAAGATTCCATTCAAGATATAATTTTAAATCTAATACTTATGTTTATAGAATAAATACTAATAAATTCAGAAGTGTATTTAATAGAAAATACGTTTATCATATTGAAGAAAATCTTAATATAGAAAATATGATAGCTAGTTCAAAATGTTTAATAGGTACTAAGGATCTTGAAAGTTTTACAAATCTTAAGCCTAAGAATAAATCAACGTTAAGGACAATTAATTATATTAATATAAAGGAAAATAAGGGTACTGTTGAGATAGAAATCAATGGAGATGAATTCTTATGGAATACAGTTAGAATGATTGTAGGAACTCTTATAGAGGTTGGTAAGGAAAACATTAAGGTATCAGATGTTGAAAATATTTTAAATGAGAAAGTAAGATATGAAAAGTGCCAAATAGCCAGAGCTAAAGGATTATGCTTAAAGGAAGTTAATTATTAATATGTCTTATAGAAATAGATAGATTTTTTTAAGAAGGCTATGAAATTATAGTGAAAGTTAAAATTTCATAGTTTTTGCTATGTGATTTAATGGATATTAGGATTTGAAAATGAATATTAATAAAAATATCCGTAAACAATTAAAATGGTTAAGTTTTAATTGAAAATTTATTATAAATATAGTTATGTTAAAAAAAATTAACTAAAAAATATTTTACTAAAAGAAAAAAATATGTAATAATATAAGGTATGTTTTATTATAGAAAGAGGTATGGCGCATATGAAAATAGGATTTGATCATGAAAAATATCTTGAGGAACAATCAAAGTATATTTTGGAAAGAGTTAACAATTACGATAAATTATATTTAGAATTTGGGGGTAAACTTTTATTTGATTTACATGCAAAAAGAGTTTTACCTGGATTTGATGAAAATGCAAAAATAAAATTACTACACAAATTAAGAGAAAAAGTTGAGATAATTATTTGTGTATATGCAGGAGATATTGAAAGAAATAAAATAAGAGGAGACTTTGGTATTACTTATGACGTAGATGTTTTAAGATTAATAGATGATCTAAGATGCTATGATTTGGAAGTAAACAGTGTTGTAATAACAAGATACAGCGGACAACCAGCAACAACTGTATTTATAAACAAACTTGAGCGTAGGGGAATAAAGGTTTATAAGCACGAGGCTACAAAAGGATATCCTACAGATGTAGACACAATTGTAAGTGATGAAGGATATGGAAAAAATCCTTACATAGAAACAACTAAACCAATTGTTGTTGTTACAGCACCAGGACCAGGAAGTGGAAAGCTTGCTACATGTCTTAGCCAACTTTATCATGAAAATAAACAAGGAAAAGTTGCTGGATATTCTAAATTTGAAACTTTCCCAGTATGGAATGTACCATTAAAGCATCCTTTAAATATTGCTTATGAAGCAGCTACAGTAGACCTTAAAGATGTTAATATGATAGATTCATTCCATATGGATGCATACAATAAAGTATCAGTAAACTACAACCGTGATATTGAGACATTCCCTGTACTTAAGAGAATTATAGAAAAAATAACAGGTGAAGAAGCAGTATATAAATCACCAACTGATATGGGTGTTAATAGAGTTGGATTTGGAATTGTTGATGATGAGGTTGTAAAAGAGGCTTCTAGACAAGAAATAATAAGAAGATACTTTAAAACAGGTTGTGAATATAAAAAAGGATATGTAGACAAGGAAACATTCCAAAGGTCAAAACTTATAATGGAAGAACTTAACTTAAAACAAGAAGATAGAAAAGTTGTTGTTCCAGCTAGAGAATATTCAGCTCAGTTAAAACAAAAAGCTGAAGCAAAGAATGAAATATGTCCGTCTGTAGCATTAGAACTTGAAGATGGAACTATAATGCTTGGAAAGAGTTCAGCTGTAATGGATGCAACAGCAGCAGTAATATTAAATGCTGTTAAGCATTTTGCAAATATAGATGATGAAATACATCTTATTTCACCAGTTATTCTTGAGCCTATTATAAATTTAAAATCTAAAACACTAAGCAGCAAAAACACGGCTTTAAGTTGTGAAGAGGTGTTAATAGCTCTTAGTATATGTGCAGCTACAAACCCAACAGCACAGGTTGCATTAGAAAAATTACAAATGCTAAAAGGATGTCAAGCACACTCAACAACAATTATACTTGGAAATGATGAGCAGACATTTAGAAAATTAGGAATAGATATAACATGTGATGCGGAATACCCATCAGAAAACTTATATTATAACTAATAAGTTTAAATATGTTAAAGGAGTATGGATTTATCTATGCTCCTTAATTTTATTATATAAATAAAATTGTATTTATAGTATTCTTTGTAAAAGTAAAAAATCAGGAAAATCATGTGATTTGTAATTGACATGTAAAAAATTTTTTGAAAAATAATAAAAGTATGTTATAATTCCAATATATCATACAAAAAGCTCGTATATCATCGGAGATATGGTCCGAAAGTTTCTACCTGTTAACCATAAATTAACAGACTACGAGGTATTGTGTTTTTAATTATAGGTACAGTTTATATCTATATGGAACTCAACACCTCAATTTTATAATTGAGGTGTTTTTTTATTCTTAAATTTAAGAATAAAACATAAGAAACTGTATATGTCTTGCGATGCTCTATGTATGGTTAAATTAAGTGATTTTTAGGAGAACTTATCCAAGGATGTAGTTAATGTCATCTCCATATTTTTAGAATAATGTAAGGAGTATTACGGAAACTAGTCATAAGATAAAATTTTAAAGATAGCATAGAGGAGAGGAATTATGGAGACAGTTAAAAACAATGATACAGAAATTAAATTACTTTATGGGGTGAATGATAAACCTAAAATATTAACACAAATTTTATTAGGAATTCAACATATTTTTGCTGCTTTTGGTGGAATTATTGTAGTACCTATTGTTATATCTGGTGCTTTAGGATTGGATATGACAACATCAACTGCACTTATAAGTGCATCAATTTTAACTGCTGGAATAGCAACGTTTATTCAGTCAAGAGGGATAGGACCTGTTGGATCTCGTGTTGCTTGTATTATGGGAACGGATTTTACATTTGTAGCACCCTCTATATCTGTTGGAGCTCAATTTGGACTAGCAGGTATATTTGGAGCAACAATCTTAGGCGCTTTTGTGGAAATTATATTAAGTTTTTTTATAAAGCCTTTGATGAAGTTGTTTCCACCTATAGTTACAGGAACAGTAGTATGCTTAATAGGATTGACATTATTACCAGTATCCATTGATTGGGCGGCTGGAGGAGTAGGGGCTGCTGATTATGGAAGTTTAAAAAACATAGCTATAGCTTTGTTTATATTAATAGTTACATTGATGCTAAATCATTATGGAAAAGGATTATTAAGTAGTGCATCGGTTTTAATAGGAATGATTCTTGGATATATTATATGTATACCACTAGGTATGATTGATTTTTCAGCTATAGGTGAAGCAAGCTGGGTTTCACTTCCTAGGATTTTTCAATATGGAATTACATTTAACTTAAAAGTGCTTTTACCTTTTATACCAGCATATTTTGTTGCAACAATAGGTACTGTAGGCTGTTTAAAAGCTGTTGGAGAGGTATCAGGAGTTAATACAGATGAAAAATGTGTTGGTGGAGGAGTTTTATCTGACGGAGTAGGAAGCATGATTGCAGGTTTTTTAGGAGCATTTCCTAATACAGCATTTTGCCAAAATGTTGGGTTAATACCTTTAACTAAAGTAGCTAGTAGGTATGTAGCTATGATGGCAGGAATAATATTAGTTATTTTAGGATTATTCCCTAAATTTGCAGCATTGATTAATTTAATGCCTCAGCCAGTTTTAGGAGGAGTAGGAATTGTTATGTTTGGAACAGTTGCAGCAGCAGGAATTCAAACATTAAGCCGTGTTAAATTAAATAATCGTAACTTACTAATTATAGCAACATCAATAGGATTAGGGTTAGGGGTTACATTTAGACCAGAGTTTATTGCTCAATTGCCAGAAGGATTAAAGATGATTTTTTCATCAGGAATATCAACAGGAACAATAGTAGCATTAGTACTAAATTTATTACTAAAAGAAGATTAACAAGGGAAAATTTACGAGGTGAAATAAATGGAAGAATTAAAGAAACGTATTTTAAAAGATGGTCATGCATTAAGTGAAACAGTATTAAAGGTTGATTCATTTTTGAATCATCAAGTTGACCCAGAATTAATGTATGAAATGGGAACTTATTTTAAAAACTATTTTAAAAATCATGGAGTTACTAAGATATTTACAATTGAAAGTTCTGGAATTGCTCCAACAGTTATGACTGCTATGCAAATGAACTTACCCATGGTAACTTTAAAAAAGCAAGGATCAAAAATTTTAAAGGGTGATGTATATCAAACAACTGTACATTCATTTACTAAATCTATGGATTACGAGTTAACTTTATCTAAAAAATATATAACAGAAAAAGATAATATATTGATTATAGATGACTTTTTAGCTAATGGTGAAGCGGCTTTAGGAGCAGCTCGTCTTGTTGAAGAAGCAGGTGCAAAGGTTGCAGGTATAGGAATTGTTATAGAAAAATCATTCCAACCAGGACGTAACATACTAGATGATAAGGGATATGATGTATATTCTTTAGCAAGGGTTGGAAAATTAGGAGAGAATTTAATTGAATTCCTTGAGTAAGGCACATCTAAAGTTTTAAATAAATATATAAAGAGGCTTAGAAAAATCCAAATTTTTAAATGTTAGGGTTTTCTAAGCCTTTTTGGTTTAAGGATTGTATAAGATTATATATATTTATAAAAGTTAAATTTCTATGATATAATTGTTTTCGTGTGAAAAAATATAGTAACGAAAGGATAGAATATAAAATGAAAAAACTAATGATTTTACTAGGCGTAAGTATACTTATTTTTTCATTAGCGGCATGTGAGAAAAATTATGTTAATGAAGAAAAAAAGAGTATAACAATATCAGCAGCGGCAAGTCTTAAGGAAGGCTTAGAAGAAATAAAACCTGAGTTTGAAAAAAAATACAATGTAAATATAGCATTTAATTTTGGTGGATCTGGAACTCTTCAAAAACAAATAGAGGAGGGTGCTCCAGTAGATGTGTTTATATCTGCAGGTAAAAAGCAAATGGATGAACTAGAAGATAAAAAACTTATTGAAGAAAATAGTAGAAAGGATTTATTGGAAAATGAATTAGTGTTAGTAGCTTCTAATAATTATAAAGATAAAATAAAAAATATTAATGATGTTGTTATTAATGATGTAAATATGAGTATAGGGACCGTAGAATCAGTACCAGCTGGACAATATGCTAAGGAAGCACTTACTAAGTTAAACTTATGGGATAAAATTAGTAATAAACTTGTATATGCTAAAGATGTAAAACAAGTTGCAAATTATGTGGATAGAGGGGAAGTAGCAGCTGGTATTATATATAAATCAGATGCAATGGTTTTGAAAAATAGTGTAATAGCACAAACCTTTGATGAAGAAACTCATAGTCTTATAGTTTATCCTTGTGGAGTTATAAAAAACAGTAATAATAAGGATTATGCAGAGGAATTTTTAGAATATTTAAGTAGTGATGAGTGTAAAAGTATATTTGTTAAATATGGATTTAAACCACAACAATAAGAGTAGGTGTAAAGATGATATTAGAGCCAATAATAATATCACTAAAGGTATCAATTATAGCAACAATAATTACTTTAGTGATAGGGGTATCCTTAGCTAGAGTATTTACAAAATATAATTTTTTAGGAAAAGATATTTTAGAAACATTTATAATAATGCCAATGATTATGCCACCATCTGTTACAGGATATGGTTTACTTATTTTGGTAGGAAGTAATGGCTTTTTAGGAAAACTATTTTATAACTTTTTTGGTGTAAAGCTTATATTTAATATAACAGCAGCATGTATAGCATCTACTATTGTTGCATTACCACTAATGTATCAAAGTGCTAAGACTGCTTTTTTAAGTGTAGATAACACATATGAAAATGCAGCTAGAACTCTTGGAGCTAATGAAAAAACTATATTTTGGAAGGTAGCTTTTCCATTGGCATTACCAGGAATAGTTAGTGGAGTGGTGTTGTCTTTTGCAAGGTCAATAGGTGAGTTTGGTGCAACACTTATGGTGGCAGGAAATATACCAGGAAAAACTCAGACAATACCACTTGCAATATATTTTGCAGCAGAAAGCGGAGATAGTAAAACTGCAAATATATTAATGGCTATAGTTGTGGTTTTTAGTTTTATAATTGTCTATTCATTAAATAGCTGGCTGAAGAAAAAAAGAATATAAACTTTCAACTTTCCACCCTCAATTCTCAACTTTTATTAGTTAGTAAGTTTGTGACTTTCAACAACAATTGTCAATTGTCAAGTCTCAATTAAACGTGGCGTAGCCACTTTTAAAAATAGGAGAGTTTTATGATTAATGTAGATATATTTAAAAAGTTAAATTATTTTGATTTAAATGTAAAATTCCAGGTTAAGAAAGAAGTTTTAGTTATACAAGGAGCTTCTGGTTCAGGAAAAACAAGTATATTTGATTGCATATGCGGAATAAAAACCCCTGATAAAGGAAATATACAACTTAATGGAAATGTAGTATATTCACATGAAGAAAAAATAAATTTACCTCTTAGAGAAAGAAACATAGGATATGTGTTTCAAAACTATGCTTTATTTCCACATATGACAGTTAAGGAAAATGTCTTATTTGGAATTTTATATAATAAGAATAGTAAATCAAATATAGAATATGGGAATTATATAATGGAAGTTTTAAAAATAAAGCATTTAGAAAATAGATATCCTAAGGAAATATCAGGAGGAGAGAAACAAAGGGTGGCTTTAAGTAGAGCTTTATCAATAAAACCTGATATTATGCTTTTGGATGAACCATTTTCAGCATTAGATTCTGAAACAAAAGAAATAGTTTATAAAGAATTTATAACATTTAAAGAAATATGGGATGTTAGTGTAATACTAGTTACCCATGATAATAATGAAGCTAGGCTACTAGGTGATAGAATTATAAATCTAAAAGATGGAAAAATTTTAGATTAAAAGTTAAGATGTTTTTGAAATTGATAATTGTAAATTTTATAAATAATAAAAAAATTCAAAGAAAAAATATATAAATAGTAAAAATTATGAGTATAGATACGAAAACGGAATATATCCATTGAAAAAGATATTATTTTGATAATAAGTATAAAGTTTTAGTAAATATGACTTTAAAATAGTAAATTATACATAAAGAGCAAGTTTGACTGTGAAAAATTCATACTTTACAATAGTTATATGATGGATAATTGTGTTGAAAAACAGAAAAAAATGCAATAAATTGCAAAGAAGGAGAACCTTATGGAAGAAAAAATATTAACTGTGTGTCCATATTGTGGAGGTGGCTGTCAATTATATTTGGTAGTTAAAGATGGACAAATAGTAAGAGCTGAAGCAGCTAATGGAAGAACTAATGAAGAAAATTTATGTCTTAAAGGATATTATGGTTGGGACTTTTTAAATGATCCTCAACTATTAACATCAAGACTAAAACACCCTATGATAAGAAAAAATGGGGAATTAGAAGAGGTTTCATGGGATGAAGCTATTAAATTTATAGCTGAAAGATTACTTAAAATAAAGACTAAGTATGGTCCAGATGCTATCATGGGAACAGGGTCAGCTAGAGGACCAGGAAACGAAGCAAACTATGTAATGCAAAAATTTATGAGAGCGGTAATAGGAACAAATAATATAGATCACTGTGCTAGGGTCTGACATGCTCCTTCAGTAGCCGGTCTGGCTTACTCATTAGGAAATGGTGCAATGTCTAACGGAATACCAGAAATAGAAGATACAGATTTATTATTTGTTTTTGGATATAATGCAGCGGATTCGCATCCAATTGTTGCAAGAAGAATTATTAAGGCGAAGGAAAAAGGTGCAAAAATAATTGTAACTGATCCAAGAATAACAGAAACAGCTAGAATATCAGATTTATGGTTACCACTAAAAGGTGGAACTAATATGGCACTTGTTAATGCTTTTGCTAATGTATTAATAAATGAAAAACTTTACAATAAAGAATATGTTGAAAATTATACAGAAGGATTTGAAGAGTATAAAAAACAAGTAGAAAAATATACTCCAGAATATGCAGAAAAAATAACTGGAGTTAAGGCTGAGGATATAAGAAAGTCCATGAGAGAATACGCTAAAGCAAAAAATGCTATGATTCTTTATGGTATGGGCGTATGTCAATTTTCACAAGCTGTTGATGTTGTTAAAGGATTAGCATCCCTTGCACTTTTAACAGGAAACTATGGAAGACCAAGTGTTGGTATTGGACCAGTTCGTGGACAAAATAATGTTCAAGGTACATGTGATATGGGAACTCTTCCAGATGTATTCCCAGGATATCAGAAGGTTACAGATGACAAAGCAAGAGAAAAATTTGAAAAAGCTTGGGGAGTTTCACTTCCAAGTAATCCAGGATATAAATTAACTGAAATACCTCATTTAGTACTTCATGAGGATAAAATAAAGGCTTATTATATATTTGGAGAAGATCCAGTTCAAAGTGATCCAAATGCAGCTGAGGTAAGAGAAACTTTAGATAATATAGATTTAGTAATTGTTCAAGATATCTTTATGAATAAAACAGCACTTCATGCAGATGTAGTTCTTCCTGCAACAGCTTGGGGAGAACATGAAGGAGTTTATTCAAGTGCAGATAGAGGATTCCAAAGATTTAGGAAAGCTGTTGATGCAAAGGGTGAAGCAAAACCAGATTGGCAAATTATATGTGAAATTGCAACTGCAATGGGGTACCCTATGTCATATAAAAATACAGAAGAAATTTGGGATGAAATGAGAGGTCTTTGTCCAAGCTTTGCAGGAGCAAGTTATAAACATATGGAGGAGCTTGGAAGTATACAATGGCCATGTCCAACAGAAGATCATCCAGGGACACCTTATTTATATGAAGGAAATAAGTTCTCAACTCCAAGCGGGAAGGGAAATTTATTTGCAGCAGAGTGGAGAGCGCCTGGTGAAATGCCAGATGAAGAGTATCCTTTAAGTTTATCTACAGTAAGAGAAGTAGGACATTACTCTGTAAGAACTATGACTGGTAACTGTAGAGCACTTAAAGAATTGGCAGATGAACCAGGATATATACAAATAAGTGTTGAAGATGCAGAAGATCTAGGAATAGAAAGTGAAGAACTAGTAAGAGTCACTTCTAGAAGAGGAACTATAATAACAAGAGCATTAGTTACTGAGAGAACTAAAAAAGGTGCAACTTATATGACTTATCAATGGTGGATAGGTTCTTGTAATGAATTAACAAGTGATTATGTAGATCCTATAACAAAAACACCAGAGTTTAAGTATTGTGCAATAAAGGTTGAAAAAATAGAAGATCAGGCTAAAGCAGAAGAATATGTTAAGGAAACTTATAGCAATATAAGAAAACAAATGAGAGTTACAAAAAATTAATATAAAAATTAAGTATTATTAGCTCATAAATTTTTAGATGTATATTTAGAAATTTTGAGCTAATAATTGAGTTAGGATAATTTAATTCATTTGTTGGAAAGGAGAAAAAATGATTACCATAGAAGAAGCATTGAGAATTATTGATGAAGAAGGAAAAGTTATTGGTACAGAAAGAGTAGAATTAACAGATGCTCTTAATAAAGTTTTAGCAGAGGACATTTATTCAAAGGATACATTACCACCATTCAATAAATCAGCTATGGATGGATACGCTATAAAGTTTAGGGATACTGAGTGTTGTCAATGTGGGAATGAAATAGAACTTTATGTAAAGGCATTAGTAAGGGCAGGAGATTACTATGAAGGAACCCTAAATAGTAAAGAAGCTATAAAAATTATGACTGGAGCACCAGTTCCTAATGGATCAGATGCAGTTATTCAAATTGAAAAAGTAAAAGAGAATGGAAATAAAGTAATTATATCGGATTATATAAAAGAAAATACTAACATTATAAAAATGGGAGAAGAAATAAAATCTGGTGAATTAGCCCTTGAAAAAGGAAAGATAATAAGACCGACAGAAATAGGTTTTTTAGCATCATTAGGCTATAGCAAAGTAGTAATACAAAAGAGTCCTAAAGTAGCATTAATAACAACAGGTGATGAACTTTTAGATATAACAGCTTCATTAGAAAAGGGAAAAATAAGAAACTCAAATGAATATTCTTTAATGGCATTGTGTAAAAATTCACAAGTTGACTTTATATCTTTAGGGGTAGTTTGTGATGATAAAGAAGCTTTAAAAAAGAAAATTCTTAAGGGGTTAAAAGAAGCAGATATAGTTATAACCTCTGGAGGAGTATCTGCTGGAGATTTTGATTTTGTAGAAAATGTATTAGAAGAAATAGGAGCTAAAATAAATTTTACATCTGTAGCTATTAAACCGGGAAAACCAGTAACTTTTGCAACAATAGATAATAAACTATTCTTTGGATTACCTGGAAATCCATTATCGGTAATAACAACATTTGAGGAATTTGTAAAGCCTGCAATTAAGAAAATGAAGGGCTATAAAGAGGTTTATGAAGAAAAAATGTTAGTTACGGCAGGAAATGATTTTAAGGCTAAGAAAGATAGAAGAAAGTTTATATATGTAAATATAATCAATAAGGGTGGAAAGTATTATGCTTATGACCTAGGTTCTCAATGCTCTAATCATTTAATGACAATGAGTAAGGCGAATGGAATAATAATAATGCCTGAAGGTGTGAACAAAATAACAAAAGGAGAAGTTGTGAATGGAAGATTTATCTTTAAATAAAAGCAACCATCCTAAGGTTATTTCTATAGTAGCAACTAAGTCAGGAACAGGAAAAACAACTTTAATAGAAGGTGTAATTAAGATATTAAAGGGCAAAGGTTATGAAGTTGGTGTTTTAAAGCATGATGCTCATAAATTTGATATAGATAAAAAAGGAAAAGATAGTTATAGATTTACAGAGGCTGGTGCTGACAATGTAATTGTAGCATCTTCTGAAAAATTAGCAATGATACAAATTCTAAAAGAGGAAAGAACAATTGAAGATATTCTTCCTCTTTTTCAAGGTGTAGATATAGTAATTGTAGAAGGCTTTAAAAATAATAATTATCCTAAAATAGAAGTACATAGAAAAGAAGTGGATACTAATCTACTATACAATGATAAAAATTTCAATAATGCTAGCTTTGTAGCAATAGCAACAAACGAAGATCTAAATGTTGATATTCCAGTGTTAAATATAAATAATATAGATGAAGTTGGGAATTTTATAGAGAACATTTTAAAATATTAATTAAAAAAATTATATATTATTATAATGATGTAGATATTAGGAGATTATTATATGGATAAAATATTGAAATGTAATGTCATAAAGTTAGAAGAAGATAAGGAATATATTTGTGAAGAATCAATAGTTTGTGAGTATCCTTTAACTATATTTCTTAATAAAGAAAAGCTTGCAACTCTTTTATGTAGTCCAGAAAATCTTAAAGAACTAGTTATAGGTTTTTTTAGAACGGAAGAATTAATTAAGGATTTAAATGAAATAGAAAAAATAAATATTGATGAAAGTATGGGAATTGCACAAGTTGAAACAAAGGGTCACTTAAAAATAAACAAGTTTCAATGCAAGAAGCTTGAAATTCAAGATAACAATATGAGTTATGAGGATAACGTTAAAGAGTTTTTAGAGTCAATGTCATGCAATGCTATAAGTACAAAAGTTAAAATACAAAAGAAAAAGATATACGAATTTATGAATAAAAATCTTAATCACTCCAGTACCTTTAAAAATACAGGGGGAGTGCATACAATAGCTTTGTGTGATGAGGATGATGTTTTAGTAATATGTGAGGATGTTGCACGTCACAATGCTATGGATAAGGTTATAGGTTCATCGATTATTAAAAGTATAAATTTAAAAGATAAAATAATGATACTTAGCGGAAGAGTATCACTTGAAATGATATTAAAAGCTGCTAGACTTGAAATTCCTATTATTATATCAAAATCAGCTCCAACTAGTTTATCTTTAGGCCTTGCAAAAAAGCTTAATATAACTTTAGTTGGATTTGTTAGAGGGAATAGAATGAATATATATGCTAATGGGGATAGAATAATTGAAAATAACTAAAATATGTTTTGAAAAAGTTTATTCATTTGAATTTAAACTGTGATTTTAGTAATTCATAACAATGTAAGTTAGCAAATTATGAATTTTATTAATTAGAACTTATAGACTAAAATAAACATAAATGAAAGGTGATAAGAGTTATGAAAACTACACTTAATTCTTTTGTTGTAGCTAATCCTAAGAAGTGTATAGGATGTAAAGCTTGTGAAGTAGCTTGTTTTGCAGTGCACAATAAAAATAACAATGTTGGATATGTAGCAGGGACAGTTACAACTCCAATTGTGCCAAGATTATATACTATAAAAACAGATAAATTTGTAATGCCTATCCAATGTAGACATTGTGAGGATGCTCCTTGTGCTAATAGTTGTCCAATTGGAGCTATAAAACAAGAAAATGGTTCTATAATTGTGGATGAAAATGCATGTATAGGATGCAAAAGCTGTATTATTTCATGCCCTTTTGGTGCTATAGAATTAATGCCACAGTATGATAATGGACAAGAAGTTATACAGAACAATTTAAAAGAGTTTGGAGAAGAAACTTTAGAAAATGCAAAAAAAATTATAGCTTATAAATGTGATTTATGCAAAGAGAGTGGAGAGCAAGCATGTATAAAAGCTTGCCCTAAGAGTGCATTAACACTTGTAACTCCAAAGAATGAAAAAAAACATCGTAATATAAAGGCAGCAGAAAGTTTAATGCAAACAATATGTGGCTATAAGTAATAATTTTAAGTGAAGTTAATCTTAAGCTAAGAATCACTTAGTGTTAAGTCATAAGAATACATGGAGGATAAAAAATGGATGTTAACTTAATTAATATAGATAAAGATCTTTGTACTGGATGCAGACGTTGTGCTGAGGTTTGTCCTGTGAATGCAATAGATGGCGAACAAGGAAGACCCCAATCAATAAATACAGATAAATGTGTTTTATGTGGACAATGTATACAAACATGTAGTGTTTACGCATCAAGTCTTACTATGGATTTAAATATACAAGATAAATTAGAAGAAAGAAAAATCCTTGAGGGGGTTAAGGAGCCTATTTTTGCTGCTTATAATTTAGGGCAAGCAATAAAGGTTAAGAAAGTATTAAGTGATTGTAATTCTTATAAGGTTGTACAGTGTGCTCCAGCAGTTAGAGTGGCATTGGCAGAAGAGTTTGGAATGGACCTTGGAAGCTTAACACCAGGAAAATTAGCAGCAGCTCTTAGAAAATTAAATTTTGATAGAGTTTATGATACTAATTTTGCAGCGGATTTAACTATAATGGAAGAAGGAAGCGAATTAATAAAGAGGGTAACAGAAGGAAAAAATCTTCCTATGTTTACTTCATGTTGTCCAGCTTGGGTAAAATTTGCAGAAGATACTTATCCAGAATTATTAAACCATCTTTCAAGTTGTAAATCTCCTCAACAAATGGCAGGGGTAATGTTTAAAACTTATGGAGCTGAAATTGATAAAGTAAATCCAAGTAAGATTTTTAGTGTTGCAGTAATGCCTTGTACATGTAAGCAATTTGAGTGTGATAGAGAAGAGATGAATGGTAGTGGGTATAAAGATGTAGATGTTGTTATAACAACTAGGGAGTTAGCACATTTAATAAAAGAAGCCAATATTGATTTTGTAAATCTTCAAGATGAAGAGTTTGATGCACCACTTGGAACTTATACTGGAGCAGGAAATATATTTGGTTCTACAGGTGGAGTTATGGAAGCGGCTATTAGAACAGGATATGAGCTTATAACTAAAAAGCCTATAGATAATTTAGAATTGGAATTTATAAGAGGAAGTGAAGGAATAAGAACTGCTAGTGTTAATATAGAAGGCCTTGAATTAAAAGTAGCAGTTGTTTCAGGATTAAAGTATGTTAAATCTTTACTTGAAGATGTGAAAAATGGAACTTGTGATTACCATTTTGTAGAGGTTATGACTTGTCCTGAAGGATGTATAAGTGGAGGCGGACAGCCAAAATTACTTTTAGATGAACATAGACAAATAGCATATAAGAGTAGAAAAAAATCAATATATAAACATGATTCTAATATGAAAATAAGAAAATCTCATGAAAATCCAGCCATAATAAAAATATATGATGAATATTTAGGAGAACCATTAGGTCATAAATCACATAATTTATTACATACAAAGTACGGAATGAGAAAGGAGCAAAAATAATGAATACTTTTGTTGTAGCAAACCCTGAAAAGTGTATAGGATGCAGAACTTGTGAGGTAGCTTGTGTTGTTGCACATTCAAAAAAAAATATATTCACACAAGAGAGTAATAATATAGACTTTAATCCTCGTTTAAGTGTTGTAAAAACAGCTAAAGTAAGTGCTCCAATACAATGTAGACAATGTGAAGATGCTCCATGTGCAAATGTATGTCCAAATGGATCAATAACTAATAAAAATGGAGTTATAACTATAGATAAAAATACTTGTATAGGATGTAAAACTTGTCTTATGGCCTGTCCTTTTGGAGCTATAGATTTAGTTGAAGCTTATAAAAATGGAGAAAAGGTTATACAAAACGGGCTAAAATCGGAAAAAGACAACAAATTATTTTTTAAAGAAAAGATGATTGCCAATAAGTGCGATCTTTGTGAAGGAAGACAAGGTGGACCTGCATGTGTAGAAATATGCCCAACAGGCGCATTTAAAATAGTTAAAGGTAAAGATGTAGAAAAATCTGTTAAAGATAAGAGAAAACAGGTTATTATGGAACTTGCAAATATAGCTAAATAGAGTTATACACATTCAAAAAAATAACAAGTCAGTATGCTAGTCTATTTGACTTGGTGTTTTCTTTCAAGTGTCTTATATATTTATTATGGCAATTGCAGTTGATGAGAAGTGATTATATACCACTTGAGAAGTGTGAGTATTAACAATAGTAGTGGTTAAATAAAGTTTACCCTTGGGGATAGTTTAAAAACTCCTCAAGGGTATTATACTAAGTATACAGTGGCTTTTAAATTAAAAGTTATAAGGGTATTCTATTATGATGTTTATGGAGGATGAAATAGATATGTTTAAAATTGGAATAATAACTTGTAGTGACAAGGGATATGAAAATAAGAGAATTGATGAAAGTGGAAAAGTTATAGAGGAAATAGTGAAAAGCAAAAACTATAAGGTTGAAAAATATATAGTTCTTCCAGATGATAAGAAAATTATCGCAAAAGAAATGATACATATGAGTGATAATATTAAAGTTGACTTAATACTTACAACTGGGGGAACTGGTTTTAGTGAAAGAGATGTAACTCCAGAAGCTACATTAAGTGTAGTAAATAAATTAGCTCCAGGAATATCAGAAGCTATAAGAATGTATAGTTTAACTATTACAAAAAGAGCCATGCTTTCAAGAGCTGTTTCAGGAATTAGAAATAAAACTCTAATAATTAACTTACCAGGAAGTCCAAAGGCAGTTAGAGAATCTTTAGAGTATATTATTGATTCATTACAGCATGGACTAGAAATACTTACAGGAAAAGCTAGTGAGTGTGCTAGATAACTTATGATAAAAAATAAAAATATGGATTTAAAAGAAGATACAAGATTTAATGAAATAGCACAAACAGCCATAATTCTTGCTGGAGGAAAAAGTTCTAGAATGGGTTTTGATAAACAATTTCTAGAGATAAATAATAGAAGGATATTAGATGTCCTATGTGATAAGTTAAAAGAAGAGTTTAGAGAAATAATAATTGTGACAAATAAACCTGAGTTTTATAAGAGCATGTCATACAGGGTAGTTTGTGATGAGATAAAAGAAAGCGGTCCATTAGGAGGAATCCATATAGGACTTAAAACTAGTAGTAGTAAATTTTCATATTTTATAGCCTGTGATATGCCTAATATAAATTTAAATTATATAAGGGCTATGAAAAAAAATATAATAGAGCTTAACAAAGATGCATGTATAACAAAAAGAAAAAATGGAAATATAGAACCATTTAATGCGTTCTATTCAAAGAGTATAATAGAACATATTGAAAAACAACTTTTAGACAATAAAAGAGCTATTAAATATCTTATCGATACTATAAATGCTGTTTATATAGATGAAGAATATGCAGAAAAATTTAATTCAACATTAGATATGTTTGTAAATTTAAATACAAAAGAAGATGTAAGTAGCTATGCTAAGGCACATGAAAGAATTAGATTAGTTTACAAATGGAGGAAATGATGAAGGATTCATATGGACGAGATATAAATTATTTAAGAATATCTGTTACAGATTTATGTAATTTAAGATGCAAGTATTGCATACCTAAAGATGGAATTGAAAAAATAGATTATAGTGAAGTATTAACTTTTGAGGAAATAGAACAAATAACAAAAACTTTTGTTGAATTAGGTGTAAAAAAGGTTAGAATTACAGGTGGAGAACCTCTAGTAAGAAAAGATATACTAAATCTTATAAAAAAAATAGGAAGTATAAGTGGAATAGAAGATTTTGCAATAACAACTAACGGAACACTCTTAAAGGAATATGCAAAAGAGCTAAAAGAATCAGGGGTAAATAGATTAAACATAAGTTTAGATACTTTAGATCCCAAGAAATATAGAGATATTACAAGAGGTGGAGATCTTAAAGAGGTAATAAATGGAATTGAAGAGGCACTAAAATTAGGAATATACCCAATAAAAATAAATGTAGTTTTAGCAAAAGGCTTCAATGATGATGAAATAGAGAAACTTGTAAATATAACTAAAAATAATAATGTGGAAATCAGATTCATAGAACTTATGCCAATAGGACAGTGCAAGGAATGGTCTCTAGGAAAATTCATGCCAAATACAATTGTATTAGATAAAGTAAAAGAATTAAAAGAAGTTCCAAGAGAAGATAAATCCTCTCCAGCAAAGTATTATAAATTGCCTAATTCAAAGGGTAAGATAGGACTTATAAGCCCTATTTCATGTAAGTTTTGTGAAAATTGTAATAGAGTTAGACTTACATGTGATGGAAAGTTAAAACTTTGTCTTCATTCAAATGAGGAATTAGACTTAAAGACACCTTTAAGAAGAGGACAAGATATAAAGGAATTAATACTTAATGAAATAAATAAAAAACCAGAAACTCATAATTTAGAGGACGGAGAATATATAGGAAGAAATATGGTTGAGATAGGAGGATAATTTATATGGAATTCACACATTTTAATGAAAGTGGAAGAGCTCATATGGTAGATGTAGGAGAAAAACAAGATAGTAAAAGAATAGCTACTGCCATTGGGTCAATAAAGATGAAAAAAGAAACCGTGGATCTTATAAAAGAAGGTCTTATAAAAAAAGGGGATGTTTTATCTGTATCTCAAATAGGTGGTATTATGGGAGCGAAAAAAACATCGGATTTAATACCAATGTGTCATAACATATTTTTAACTGGTTCAGATATAAAGTTTAATGTGTTAGAAAATGAGATAGAAATAGAAGCTACTGTTTCTACGATTGGAAAAACAGGAGTAGAAATGGAAGCATTAACTGCTGTTTCTATGGCCGCGCTTACAATATATGATATGTGTAAAGCTGTAGATAAGAATATGGTTATAGGAAACATAATGGTTGTAGAAAAGATAGGCGGGAAAAGTGGACATTATAAAAGAAAATAGAAATATAGTATAGATAATTAAATAGTATTTATAGTACGCTTTTATAGGATTATACAACTTAAATTACTATATAAATAGGGGAGATGAGTTAAGATGGAACAAAATAGGCTAGGAAAAGTAATATCAGTTAACATAAGTGATAAAAAAGGGGTAATAAAAGAGCCAATAGAATATGGGGTATTTGAAGTAGGACATGGACTTAAAGGAGATGCCCATGCTGGAGACTGGCATAGACAAGTAAGTCTTCTTGGAAATGAAAGCATAGATAAAATGAGAAATATAGGAATTGAAGGATTAGTACCAGGTAAATTTGCTGAGAATTTAACCACAGAGGGAATGATTTTATATGAATTACCTGTTGGAACTAAACTTAAAATAGGAGAAACACTTCATGAGGTTACACAAATAGGTAAAGAATGTCATAGTGGTTGTGCAATAAAAAAACAGGTTGGAAAATGTGTAATGCCAAAAGAAGGCATCTTTACAATTGTATTAAAAGGTGGAAAAATTAAAAGTGGAGATATTATAGAAGTTATACATGAGTAAGGAACATGAAAGAAAATAACTAATTAAATATACTAGAATACTAAGTTGTTATTTTTGAATGTGCCTAAATCTAATTATAGAGTTTATATATGTAAATTAATAAGTTGAGGTATAAAACAAAACTAGGGATAATTTAGTGGGATCCCTAGTTTTAATATATTTTATAGTAAATTATGTTATAGTTAAATTAAAAATATATATTGAAAAAATCATTAGGTTTACCTAAAATAGTATAGTATATTAAATTTGAAATTTATAAGTTATAATAGTATTTTATGCAGTATAAAAGTATTATGTTAAATTAAGTTAAAAACAAGATTAAGACATGCATATTTAAGGTTATAATTTACAGTGAATATAATTATCAAGTTAATAAAGTTAACGAGAGATAAGAGGAGAGTATATGACTAAAAATAGATTTTTACCAATTAGCAAAGAAGATATGATTGAAAGAGGATGGGATGAAGTTGACTTTGTTATAGTTACAGGGGACGCTTATATAGATCATCATAGTTTTGGAACGGCAATCATTTCTAGAGTTTTAGAAGATGCAGGATATAAAGTAGGTATAATAGCTCAACCAGATTGGAAAGATGCTGAAGACTTTAAAAAATTAGGCGAGCCAAGATTGGGCTTTTTAGTTAATGGTGGAAACATGGATTCCATGGTTAATCATTATACAGTAAGTAAAAAGTTAAGACAAAAGGATCTTTATTCCCCAGGTGGAAAGATGGGATTAAGACCTGATAGAGCTACTATCGCTTATTGCAATAGAATAAGAGAGGCATATAAACACACTAATGTTGTAATTGGTGGTATTGAGGCTAGTCTTAGAAGATTTGCTCACTATGATTATTGGAGTGATAAGGTAAGAAAATCAATGCTTATTGATAGCGGAGCTGATCTTTTAGTTTATGGAATGAGTGAAAAGCAAATAGTAGAAGTTGCAAATTACTTAAATGATGGATTTGAGGCAAAGTATATAAGACATATACCAGGAACTTGTTACATTGCTGATGACCTAGAAAATGTAAGTGACTATATTGAGATACCATCATATAAAGAAATATGTGCAGATAAGAAAAAATATGCAGAGGCTTTTAAAATTCAATACGAAGAACAAGATCCTGTAATAGGAAAAAACTTAGCTCAAAAGCATGCAAATAAATATGTGGTTCAAAATAAACCGGAAATGCCATTGACTAGAGAAGAGTTAGATAAAGTTTACGCACTACCATATGAAAAAAATTATCATCCTATATATGAAAGTGAAGGTGGAATAGCTGCTATTAATGAAGTTAAATTCAGTATAGTTAGCTCAAGAGGATGTTTTGGAAATTGTTCATTCTGTGCAATAACATTCCACCAAGGTAGAATAGTACAAAGTAGAAGTGAAAAGTCTATAGTGGAAGAAGCAAAAGAAATAACAGAGCTTAAAGACTTTAAGGGATATATCCATGATGTAGGAGGCCCTACTGCAAACTTTAGAAAACCAGCTTGTAAAAAACAGTTAAAGTTTGGAGCATGTAAAGATAAGCAATGTTTATATCCAGCACCATGTAAAAACATGGATGTTGATCATAGTGAATATTTAGAAGTACTTAGAAAAGTAAGAAAACTACCAAATGTAAAAAAGGTGTTTGTTCGTTCAGGTTTAAGATATGACTATATTATGGCAGATAAAAATGATAGATTTTTAAGAGAGCTCATAGAACATCATGTAAGTGGACAGCTAAAGGTTGCTCCAGAGCATGTTGCACCTGAAGTTTTAAAATACATGGGTAAGCCAGCAGGAGCAACCTATGAAAGATTTAGAGAAAAATTCTTTAAAATTAATAAGAGAATAGGAAAAGAGCAATATATTATACCTTACTTAATGTCAAGCCATCCAGGAAGTACATTAGATTCAGCAATAAAACTTGCTGAATATTTAAGAGATATAAAATATCAACCAGAACAGGTGCAAGATTTTTATCCAACACCAGGAACATTATCAACAACAATGTTTTACACTGGTTTAGATCCATTAACTATGAAAGAAGTATATGTTCCAAAATCAAAACAAGAAAAAGCTATGCAAAGAGCTCTTCTTCAATTTGGAAATCCTAAAAATTATCTTTTAGTATATGAAGCTTTAACTGAGGCAGGAAGATTAGATTTAATAGGTAATGGACCAAAATGTTTAATAAGAGAAAAAGGCAGTAGAAATCACAGCTTTTCATCAGAAAAAAGACATACATCTTTTAAAGATAATTCTAGAGGAAAAACTAAAAACGGAAAAGACTCTAGAGGATCAAATAAATCACAGGATGATAGAAAAGAATCAAGAGGTAAAACCTCAAAATCAAAGGATTCAAGAGGAACAAGCAACTTTAAAGAAACTAAAAGAGATGATAAGAGAGGAAATAGTAACTTTAAAGAAACTAGAAGAGACGATAAAAGAGGAAATAGTAACTTTAAAGAAACTAGAAGAGACGATAAAAGAGGAAAAAGTAGCAAAGGTAAAGCAAAAGCAAGGAGAAGATAAACTGAAATTTTCTTAATAGGTATATGTTAAAGGTTGGTGGCTATAATGAGCACAAACTAGCTGGCTGCACTTAATATTAAGTTGAAAGTTGAGTGTTGAAAGTGGAAAGTCAAGGTTGAAAACCACAGGTTTTCTTAAAAAATATTTTTATTTTAGAAATCTTATTAAGAAGATTTCATCCTCGGATTGCTCCCCGCTATCTGGACTAAAGTTACTCATTCTAAAGTTTTCTCAAAATTTTAAGTTAAGCTGAAATTTTATTTTTATAATATTCATGTGGGGATACATATCCTATAGAGGAATGTATCCTTTCATGGTTATATCTATAAACATAATCATTTAAATCAATTTCTAACTCTTTTAAGCTCCAATACATTTCATTATTAAGGCACTCTTCTTGAAGATATCTGTGATATGACTCAATAAAAGCATTGTAATTAGGACTCCTTACTGGAATCCTTTCATGAACTACTTT
>NZ_FOKI01000041.1 GCF_900111985.1 Clostridium frigidicarnis | reverse complement strand
CGGTTCGATTCCGGTCTTCAGCACCAATATAACGCGGGGTGGAGCAGTTGGTAGCTCGTCGGGCTCATAACCCGAAGGTCGTAGGTTCAAGTCCTGCCCCCGCAACCAATGTGGCGGAATAGCTCAGCTGGCTAGAGCATTCGGTTCATACCCGAAGGGTCGTAGGTTCAAGTCCTATTTCCGCTACCATATTGTTGAAAACTTAATATTTAAGTTACATATATAACGTGCTGGAGTGGCGGAACTGGCAGACGCACAGGACTTAAAATCCTGCGGTGGTTAAACACCGTACCGGTTCGATTCCGGTCTTCAGCACCATTTTATATGAAATGCAAAAAGTATAATTAAACACTTTAAGATAAAGTGCTTAATTATACTTTTTTTATTGTTAAGAAAACTATAGGGTTGTTTTAGTTGAGAATTAAGAATGAAATTTTTTTAAGAAAACCTGTGGTTTAAAACTACAACTTGCCACTTGTCACTACAAACTTGTCACTTAAAGGGATATTCAGTTAAATATTACCAAAAATTATCCACAAAAAAATCCTTCTTTTTAACATAGACGACAATTTATAAATTAGGTTATTTAAAGAGATATCCACAATATATACATAGAGATTGTTAGTTTTATCATATATATTGTGGATAACTTTATAAATAACTAAAAATATGATAAAAAAAGAAAACATATACATTCGTAACCGTATGTGTTTTCTTTTTAGTATATTTCTATAATTATGTAATACGAAATATTTTTTTTGGTAAATCTTATGACAATTATTTCCAATGGCCTCTGATATAATAATGTTACCGATTAGGAAAAAAATGGTAGGAGGGGAATGGAATGCAATTAGGAGCACAGGTTGCTAGTTATGAGAGAATTAAAAAACATAGTAGTGAGAAGAAGATAGCAAAGAAAGAAGTACCATATAAATTTTTAGCTTATTTTATAGGTGCCGTTTTGATTAGTAGAGTTACAATGATAAATGACACAGCGCCTTTTGGAATAGCATTAGCCTTATCAATGATAAAACATAGAGAAGATAAACTTCCTTTTGCTGTATTTATAGGAACTTCTATAGGATATCTGACATTAATAAATAAGCTTTATGAAATTCCTTTATATATAATAATGATAACTTTAATAACTACTATAAATTATACATTAAAGGGAGTAAAAGCAATACATAAGATAATCATATCTTCATTATTTATTGTAGTGGCTATGGTTTTATATAGATATTTCATGAATCATTACACTTTAGGAATAATATTTTTTACGGCAATGTTTCATTTGGCATGTATTGTTCCAATATATTTTATTATTGATTACGCCATAATATGCAGCAAAGAAATAAAAACTAAACATTTATTTAAAAATGAAGAAATAATAAGTATGGCAATAGTTATATCTTTAATAATTTCAGGGACTTGGGGAATTGAGTTTTTTACAGTAAGTTTCAGAAATTTATTGGCATTAACATTTATTATCATAATATCTTATACAAATGGAAGTGCCATAGGAGCAGCAACGGGTGTAGCCATGGGAGTAATCGTAGGTATCTCATCAAATAATATGATGAATTTCATAAGCGTTTACGGTGTTTGTGGGCTTATAGTAGGAATCTTTAAGGATACTGGAAAATGGTTAACCGCATTATCTTATATAGTAATATTCTCGATACTTAAGCTATACTCTGGCATATCAAATGATATGAAAATAGTTGAAGGTATTGTAACGGCATTAATATTTTTGGCTATACCAGGAAAATTTTATGACAGATGGGCTGGTGAGCTTGATTGGGAAAGAAAGCAGGATGTAATAGGAGAAGAATATATAGAGAAAATAAAGTGTGTTTTTTCAAATAAGTTAAATACATTCTCTTCAATATTAGAATCTATGTCATCTATTTTAAATGATTTAGTTGATAATGATAGATTAGTTATGAAAGAAAAAAGTAGTGCCCTTATAGAAAATCTTGCTGACAAAGTATGTAGAAACTGTGATTTGAAATCAAGCTGTTGGCAAAGGGAATTTCATCAAACTTATTTAGCCTTTGGAGAGCTTATTGATAATTATCATAATAACATAGATAAAATGCCTAAACATCTAGAAAACAGATGTATAAAAAGGACAGCTATTTCTAGTTATACAGAAGATATAGTAAATAATTATATAATAAGTGAAATGTGGAGAAAAAGATTAAGTGAAGGAAGGGAGTTATTATCTGGACAAATTAAAAATATGTCAGGAACAATAGAAGAGATTCTAGAAGATTTTAATAAAGAAGTTACTTTTAATATGGAATTAGAGAAAAAAATTAGAGTTTTATTAAATAAAAAGAATTTTAAAGTTAAGGATATACTATGTTATGAGGATAGAAATGCTAGAATCCATATTAAAGTTACACAAAATGGATTTTATAGCACGAAAAAATGTGTAAAGGAATTACTTTCATTAATAAATGAAGTTTGTGAAAAGGCTATGTGTGTAAATGATGAGGGGTGTATAGTAGATAGTAAAACAAAAGAAAGCACTATTTACTTTGAAGAAACTCCAAAGTTTCATGTGGCTTCCTATGTTGATGTACAAAGTAAAGATGGTGAAAAATTAAATGGAGATAGTTATACTTTTGGTAAACTTAAAGATGGGACATATATAACGGTAATAAGTGATGGTATGGGATCAGGACCAGAGGCTCATAGAGAAAGTAATGCAGCTATTGAGCTTATAGAAAAATTTACGGAAAATGGTTTTGGAAAAGAAACTGCAATTAATACGGTTAATTCAGTTATGAGTTTAAGATTTTCAGATGATGAAAAATTTTCAACTTTAGATTTAAATAGTATAGATTTATATAGTGGAGATATAACATTTATGAAGGTAGGAGCAGTTTCCAGCCTAATAAAAAGAGGAACAGATATAGATGTTATAAAATCTAAAACATTACCAATAGGCGTTTTAGATAAGGTTGATGTTGAGATTATTGATAGAACTTTAAAAAGTGGAGATATGATTTTTACATTTAGTGATGGTTTATTAGAGGCCATTGATGAAGAGTGGTTAATAAATTATTTAAGTGGATCAAATTGTAATAATCCACAAGAACTATCAGATGAAATAATGAAGAAGGCTAGAGAGTTTAGTGGAGAAAAATTCAAAGATGACATCACAATTATAACCTCAAAAATATATAGCTTATATTAAAAGCACTCTTATGAGTGCTTTTTACTCTAAAATAATTTTAAAAGAATGTTTAAAGACTTGTGATAAACTATCTTCACATTTTAAAAACTATGTTATAATAACTTTATTAATATTATCTAGGAAGTGAATTCATGCTAAAAAAGGTTATAAGATTTATTAATGAAAATCAGATGGTTGAAGATGGGGAAAAAGTTTTAGTTGCATTATCAGGTGGTCCAGATTCTATTTGTTTATTACATATGCTATGGTTGCTAAAAGATAAACTTAATATAGAATTACATGCAGCTCATTTGAATCATTGTTTAAGAGGCAGTGAGGCTGATAAGGATGAAGATTATGCTAAAAGTTTCTGTGAAATGTTAGATATACCTTTTTATAGCAAGAAGGTGGATATAAATAACTATAGCAAGAATTTAGGGCTATCAAGCGAAATGGGTGGAAGAAAAGCTAGATATGATTTTTTTAATGAATTAAAGGATAAACATTGTATTGATAAAATAGCAGTAGCCCATAATGCAAATGATCAAGCAGAAACAATACTAATGAGATTAATGAGAGGAACAGGAATAGAAGGACTTATAGGCATAAAACCTGTAAGAGATAATATATATATAAGACCTATTCTTTCATTAACAAGACAAGAAATTGAAAATTATTGCGAAGAAAATAAATTGAATCCAAGAATTGACAAAACTAATTTAGAGACTATATATTCTAGAAACAAGGTAAGATTAGAACTTATACCATATATAAAAGAAAATTTTAATGAAGACATAGTAAGTACATTAAATAGGTTTTCAAAAACAATGAATATAGATAATGATTATTTAGAAGAGGTTTGCAAAAAAAAGTATGAAAAATTTTGTTGTAAACATAATAATAAAATTGAAATAAGTAAAGACTTATTTAATGAACATGAGTCAATTTTATCTAGAATCTTAAGAAAAGCTATATCTAATTTAAATGGTAACTTATATAATATCGAAAAAGTACATATACATGATATTATATGTTTAAGTAATCAAGGTACAGGTAAAAAAATTAATTTGCCAAATAATTTGATAGCTGAAAATGTATATGATAATATAGTTATAAAATTTAAAACTTTGGCAAAGAATTCTGATGTAATTGAATTTAAAGTTGACGAAGAGAAATTAAAAGACGGTATTGTGTTAGAAAATTCTTTCAAAGGGTATACTATTGCTTTAAGGATTACTAACAATTCTGAAGTATTAGACTTTAAAAATAATAATTTTATAAAGTATTTTGATTTGAAAGACAGTAACTCTGTAGTAACTATAAGAGGTAGAATGAATGGAGATAAATTTACACCTTATGGTATGAATGGAAATAAAAAGTTGAAAGACTTATTTATTGACTTAAAAATACCAAAAGATGATAGAGATGATATTCCATTAGTGACTATAAATAATGAAATAGCATGGATTGTTGGGTATAGAGTTAGTGACAAATTTAAAATAAGTAGAAAATCAAAAAGAATTTTACAGGTAAAGTTTTACAGAAAGGAAGAAGAAAATGCATAAAGATTTTAGAGAAATACTACTTACAGAAGAACAAATTAAAAATAAAATAAAAGAGCTTGGAGAAAAAATAACAAAAGATTATGAAGGTAAAGATATAGTACTAATAGGTGTATTAAAAGGATCTGTTATGTTTATGTCAGATTTAATGAAAGAAATAAAAACATCTGTATATCTAGATTTTATGGCAGTATCTAGTTATGGTAATTCTTCAGAAACATCTGGAATTGTTAGGATACTAAAAGATTTAGATAATGACATAGAAGGAAAACATGTTTTAATAGTAGAGGACATAATAGATTCAGGTATTACACTTCAATATCTAGCAGAGTATTTAAGGGCTAGAAATCCTAAAAGTGTTGAAATAGCAGCATTATTACACAAGCCTGATAGAAAAAGGGTTGATGTTAATGCAAAATATTTAGGATTTAAAGTTCCTGACGAGTTTTTAGTTGGATATGGATTAGATTATGCAGAAAAATATAGAAATTTCCCTTTTGTTGCAATATTAAAGGAAGAAATTTATAAGAACAAGTAATGTTTACTTGTTGTAATAGGCGATAGCATATGATAAAATCTTTATAGTCAATTTACAGTAATTTGAAAGAGAGGGGGGCCAAATTAAGAATGAAGAAATTTTCGAGTTTAACGGCCTGGATAATTGTATTAGTATTTATTGTACTTGGGGCAGTTGCGCTAGCTGAGACAAACAAATCAAGTAGCGCTATACCTTTTAATGAATTCCAAAAGCAATGGACACAAAATAATGTTAAAAACTTCAAACTTAGGGATGATAATATGACTGTGGAGGGAGCTTTAACTAATGGTACTAGTTATGTAACTATAGTTCCCGCTGAGAGATTATTTCAATTTATATCTCAACATCCAAATGAGAATGTAGGAGAAGTATATGATAGACCCACAAATTTACCAGGTTGGCTTAACATATTACCTACAATAATGTTTGTTATAATGCTTTTTGCGTTCTGGTTCTTTTTTATGCAACAATCTCAAGGTGGCGGTGGAAACAGAGGCGTAATGAACTTTGGAAAAAGTAAAGCTAAGTTAGCCACTCCAGATAAGAGAAAAATTACATTCGAAGATGTAGCTGGTGCTGACGAGGAAAAACAAGAACTAGCAGAAATAGTAGACTTCTTAAAAAATTCTAAAAAATATATGGAACTAGGTGCTAGAATACCTAAAGGAGTGCTTTTAGTAGGACCTCCAGGAACAGGTAAAACTCTTTTAGCAAAAGCTATAGCTGGAGAGGGAAATGTTCCGTTCTTCAGTCTTTCAGGTTCAGATTTTGTTGAAATGTTTGTTGGAGTTGGTGCATCAAGAGTAAGAGATTTATTTGAGCAGGCTAAAAAGAATGCTCCATGTATAATTTTTATAGATGAAATTGATGCAGTAGGAAGACAAAGAGGTGCTGGTTTAGGCGGTGGACATGATGAGAGAGAACAAACTCTTAATCAGTTGCTAGTTGAGATGGATGGATTTGGTGTAAATGAAGGCATAATAATGATAGCAGCAACTAACAGACCAGACATACTAGACAAAGCTTTATTAAGACCAGGTAGATTTGACAGACAAATACTTGTTGGAGCTCCTGATGTTAAGGGAAGAGAAGAAATACTTAAAGTTCATACTAAAAATAAACCTTTATCAGATAATGTGAATCTAGATATTCTTGCAAAGAGAACACCAGGATTTACAGGAGCTGATTTAGAGAATCTTTCAAATGAGGCTGCATTACTTGCTGTTAGAAGGGGTAATAAAGTAATAGATATGGAAGATATGGAAAGTGCTATAATGAAAGTTATAGCAGGTCCAGAAAAGAAAAGTAGAGCAAAAAATGAGCAAGAAAGAAAACTTACTGCTTATCATGAGGCAGGTCATGCTGTGGTTACAAGATCATTACCTAATGCTGATAGGGTACATGAAATTAGTATAATACCTAGAGGTATGGCTGGAGGATATACATTAAGTCTTCCTAAAGAAGATAGATCATATACTTCTAAGTCATGGCTATTAGATGAAATGGTTATATTATTAGGTGGTAGAGTAGCAGAAAAACTAGTTTTAGGAGACATAAGTACAGGAGCCAAAAATGATATAGACAGAGTAAGTGGAATAGCAAGAAAAATGGTTATGGAATATGGTATGAGTGATGCAGTTGGACCTATATCATATGGAAGTGATCAAGATGAAGTTTTCCTTGGAAGAGATTTTGGAAGAAGTAGAAACTTTAGTGAAGAGATAGGTGCTAAAATAGACGAAGAAATAAAGAAATTTGTTGATAAGGCATATAAGAGAGCAGAGAAAATATTATTAGATGATATGACTAAGCTTGAAGCAGTAGCTAAGGTTCTTCTTGAGAAAGAAAAGATTGATGGGGAAGAATTCGAACAAATATGTGTTGAAGTTTAAAAATAAAAGAATCGTTAATGGAATTACAACCATTAACGATTTTTTTATACAAAAGAATAGATAAAATATGTTTTCTATAGTCCTAAATATATTTATAAGAAAATTCAATAAATATATTTAATTAATATAGGGATGATGGTATAATTTTGATATATAAACATTAGTAAAAGCTACTTTCAAATTAATAATAAGTTGGAAGGAGGATGATTGCAAAGCTTAGCAATCAAAAATTATATGAAAAATGATATAGAAATAGCACAAGGTGCAAAAATGAAACCAATTATGGACATTACAAAAAAATTAGGTATTAATGAGGATAATGTAGAGTTATACGGAAAGTATAAATGTAAGTTATCTTTAGATATACTTGAAGAACTGAAAGATGAAAAAGATGGGGAATTAATATTAGTTACTGCAATAAACCCAACACCAGCAGGAGAAGGTAAATCTACTGTTACAGTTGGATTGGGACAAGCATTATGTAAGCTTAATAAAAAAGCAGTTATAGCTTTAAGAGAACCATCATTAGGACCTGTCTTTGGAGTAAAAGGTGGTGCTGCTGGTGGTGGATATGCTCAAGTGGTGCCTATGGAGGATATAAATCTTCACTTTACAGGAGACATGCATGCTATAACTGCTGCAAATAATCTATTAAGTGCAGCTATTGACAATCATATACATCAAGGAAATAAACTTAAAATAGACTCAAGAAGATTAACTTTTAAAAGAGTTTTAGACATGAATGACAGAGCATTAAGAAACATAGTTGTAGGAATGGGTGGAAAACCAAATGGCTTTTTAAGAGAAGATGGTTTTATGATTACCGTAGCTTCTGAAATAATGGCTATTTTATGTTTAGCAGATGGATTGATGGACCTTAAAGAGAGAATGGGGAAAATATTAATTGGATATAACCTAGAGGGAGAACCAGTTTATTGTAAGGATTTAAAAGTAGAAGGTGCTATGGCTATGCTTATGAAAGATGCTATAAAGCCTAATTTAGTACAAACTTTAGAAAACACTCCTGCAATAATTCATGGAGGACCTTTTGCAAATATTGCCCATGGATGTAATAGCTTAATGGCTACTAAAATGGCATTAAAATTAGGAGATTATGTTATAACAGAAGCAGGATTCGGAGCAGATCTTGGAGCAGAGAAGTTTTTTGATATAAAATGCAGATTTGGGAATTTAAATCCAAAATGTGTGGTTATAGTTGCTACAGTTAGAGCGTTAAAGCATCATGGTGGAGTGAAAAAAGAAGATTTAAACATTCCTAATGTTGATTCACTAAAATCTGGAATCAAGAATTTAGAGAAACAAATAGAAAATATAAAGGAATTTAATGTTCCAGTAGTAGTAGCGATAAATAGATTTGTAAGTGATAGTGAGGATGAACTTCAGTATATAAGAGAATTCTGTAAAGAAAACAATGTTGAAGTGGCATTATCAGATGTATGGGCAAAAGGTGGAGAAGGTGGATTAGAGCTTGCAGATTGCGTGCTTAAGACATTAGAAAAAGATGAAAGTAAATTTGAAACATTATATGATTCAGAATTATCAATATCAGAAAAAATAAATAAGATAGCTAAAGTAATATATGGATCAGATGGCGTTGAATTTACACCACAGGCTAAGAAACAGATAAAAGAATTAGAGAAATTTGGATTAGATAGGAAGCCAATATGTATGGCAAAAACTCAATATTCTTTATCAGATAATCCAGGGCTTTTAGCAAGACCTAGTGGCTTTAAAATAACTGTTAAAGAGGTTAGAGTTTCAAATGGAGCTGGTTTTATAGTTGCATTAACAGGAGATGTAATGATAATGCCAGGACTTCCAAAAATTCCAGCAGCGGAAAAAATGGATGTATTAGAAAATGGAGATATAGTAGGATTATTTTAAAAAAATATTAAGAGTTTATTACGGGGTTGTTTAAATATTATTATTTAAACAACCCCTTTTAATTTTGGGATAATTAAAGACACTATAAGTCAAGCATGGATTAAGTAACGTTATTTTCTTTCATGTGCTTTATTTCTTTGTTTTTAGAATAGAATATAGTTATGGAATAAATAAAACAAAATTTACATAAGTTGTATTTAAGATATAGAATATGTTAATATTGAATAAAAAAAGAAATATATGTGTCAAAAAAGAAAGTAATGAAAAAATTTTTAATATTCATGCAAATGTTTTCATAAATAAATATTATTAAAGCTCAAATATGCAAATTAAGGAGGATTAACATGGATAATGTTAAAAAACTTATTGGTATAAAAGAAAATTTTAATCAGAATGAAGAAAAAAAATTAGAAGGACAGCATATGTTAAAAAAATTGGGAGCAAGAGAAAGGATAAATATACTTTTAGATGAGGATTCATTTATAGAAATAGGCGCGTTTATTAAAGAATCTTGCGTAATAACTGGATATGGAACAATTGATGGGAAACTTGTATATGTATATAGCCAGGATTATACAAAAAATGGAGCGTTAATGAATTCCAATAGTGCAGAAAAAATTGTAGACATAATAGAATTAGCGCTGAAAATGGGTGCACCAATAATTCAAATATTAGATTCAGCAGGTGTTGTAATAGAGGAAGGGCTAGAAATACTTAAAAAATACTCGAAAATAAACAATATAATAGCAAAAACAAGTGGAGTTATACCCCAAATATCATTGATATTAGGACCGTGCTTAGGAATGTCAGCGGTAACAGCATCTATGAGCGATTTTACAATAATATCAAAAGATACAGGGAGTATGACTTTAAATTCATATGAATTTTTAAGTAATAAAGAGGGGACTTTTATAGAAAAAAGTGAATTGGGGTCATCATCAAAGTCATCTAACATAGGTGGGGCATCTATAGTGATGGATAATGATGAGCAGTGTATAGAGATTACAAAAAAGATAGTTGGGTATATACCATCTAATAATATGTGTAAAAATGTAAAAAAGGAACATAGTAACAAGGAATTCATACAGGAAATATTGGATGAAATGTGTAATAAAAATAACCTGAATCTTAATTTAATTATTAATCATGTTTTAGATGATGATTCAAGGTTGGAGCTTTATGCAGAAATGAGTCATAATGTATCAACAGTATTAGGAAAAATAAATGGAATAACAGTTGGAATTTTTTGCACTTCAAAGGAATACTTAAATATAAATGATATAAATAAATTAACCAGATTTATTAAGTTATGTGATGCTTATCATATACCAATAATATCCATGGTAAACACTGATGGATTTGAAGTAAGTTTAGATTCGGAGAAAGAGGGATTATATTTTTCAATAGCAAAATTAACATTTGCTATATCAGAATCAACAACGCCTAAAATTGCACTAATTGTTGGAAAGAGCTATGGATCAAGTTATATGACATTTAGTGGAAAACAAAGTGGGTTTGATATTGTTTATGCATGGCCAAGTGCTCAAATATGTTTATCTAATCCAGAAAATATAATAAAGAAAATGAAAAGAAGTGAAATATTACAAGCAGAAAAGCCTAAGCAGAAAGAAAGGGAAATTATTAGTAAATTAATTGATGATATGGTTAGCCCATATAAAGCAGCAGAAATAGGATTAATAGATGATATTATAATTCCAAGAGAAACAAGAGCAAGACTATATATGTTGATAGATATGCTTCAAACAAAAAAAGAAGTTAAGTATACTAAAAGCCATGGAACTATGTTGATATAAGGGAGATGAGTGTATGAATTTTCCGCAAAGATTAAGCTTTTCAGGAATTGTAACCCTACTTTTTATGGTTATTGTATTTTTGATTTTAATTATACTTATGCTAATGATTAAACTTCAAACAAAAACTGTAGATAAGGTACTAAAAGAAGATAAATCTAACTTAGAAGACAATAATATTAAAACAAATCAAGATTATATTAATAATGAGACTGAAGAAAAGTTTATTAAAGAAGATAATTTAGAATTAATTGCAGCTATAATGGGAGCTTTGAGTATGCATACAGGGAAAAATGTAGCAGATTTTAAAATAAAGAGTATAAAGAGAGTAGATGAAACTAATTGGACAAACTATTAAGATAAAAAATATGTTTATATAATTGTTTGGAGGAGAGTTTTAATGTTAAAGAAATATAATATAACAGTTAACGGGGTTCTTTATCAAGTGGAAGTGGAAGAAGTAAAAGGCGAGTTTAAAAATGAAACTATAGAACAAAAATATGAGGAGCAAAAATTATTAGAGACAGAAGAAGCTAACGAATATGATTCAGTTATAGTTTTAGGAGAAAAGGTTGAAAGCCCTATGCCGGGAACGATACTAGAAGTAAATGTATCTCAAAATCAGAATGTTAAAAGTGGAGAAGTCTTATTTATCTTAGAAGCAATGAAGATGGAAAATGAAATAATGTCACCTAAGGATGGTAAGGTAGTAAAGATAAATGTAACTAAAGGAGTAACAGTAAACACTGGAGATTTACTTTTAGTTATAGAATAATGGATGAAAGCTTTATTAATTCATGCCATGGTACCTAATGTTCATGAGGTTATAGGTTCAGCTGTTAAGGCTGGAATATTATTGTCTATGTTTGGATAAAATTAATTTATATTAAAGTATAAATATATTAATAGATTAATATGATTTTAGGACATAATAAATTTATTAAAAATTGTGTTTAAATTATGTAAAAATATGATAAAATATATTTTATAACATAAGGGCAGCTGTTTAGCTGCTTTTATAATTATATAGAGGCGGTGGCAGTAATGATATTACTTGTAGATGTTGGCAACACTAATATTGTTTTAGGAGTCTATAATAGATTGAATAATAAGTTTATAGCTCAATGGAGATTATCAACTGACTCTAAAAAGACATCGGATGAATATGGGATTGAAGTAATGCAGTTATTTCATAACGCTAAACTAAACCCAACTGATGTTGATGGAGTTATAGTATCTTCAGTAGTACCTAATATAATGCACTCATTAGAGACTATGATATCACAATATTTTAATATAACACCTATAATTGTTGGACCTGGTATAAAAACAGGTATAAATATAAAGTATGATAATCCTAAAGAGGTTGGAGCAGATAGAATTGTAAATGCTGTAGCTGCACATGAAATATATAAAAGACCATGTGTGATAATAGATTTTGGAACGGCTACAACATTTTGTGCATTGACTAAATGTGGAGATTATTTAGGTGGGGCTATATGTCCAGGGGTACAAATTGCATCAGAAGCATTATTTGAAAGAGCTGCAAAATTACCAAGGGTAGAGCTTATAAAAACACCTAATATAATTTGTAAAAATACTATAAGCAGTATGCAAGCAGGTATGGTATATGGATACATAGGTCAAGTTAAATATATAGTTGAAAAAATGAAGAAAGAGATAATTGAATTAGGAGAGGAAAATCCATACGTAATAGCTACAGGAGGTCTTGCTAAACTTATTTATGAAGAAACAAACTGCATAGATAAAATAGACCAATATCTAACTTTAGAAGGGTTGAAAATCATATATCAAAAGAATAAGGAGTAATTAATAGATGAACATAGGAAAACTTAGTTTTGATAATAATGTATTTTTAGCACCAATGGCAGGGGTAACAGATATAGCTTTTAGAGGATTATGTAAAGAGATGGGCTGTGGTCTTGTTTATACAGAAATGGTAAGTGCAAAAGGTTTATATTATGGTAATGATAAAACATCAGAACTTTTGAAAATAGCTGAAGAGGAAAAACCAGTTGCAGTACAGCTGTTTGGAAATGATCCATACATAATGGCAAAAGCAGCAGAAACTTTTGAAAATAATCAAGAGTTTTGTATAATAGATGTGAATATGGGGTGTCCTATGCCCAAAATCATTAAAAATGGTGAAGGGTCAGCTCTAATGAAAACTCCTGAATTAGCTAAGGAAATAGTTAAAGAAATGAAGAAAGCTACCTCAAAGCCCGTTACGGTTAAATTTAGAAAAGGATTTAATAGTGATGAAATCCTTGCAATAGATTTTGCAAGACATATGGAAGAGGCAGGGGTAGATGCTATAGCTGTTCATGGAAGAACAAAAGAACAACTCTATTCAGGAAAAGCAGATTGGGATGTAATAAGAGATGTCAAACTTGCTGTGGACATACCAGTTATAGGAAATGGAGATGTTTTTGAAGCTGAGGATGCTAAAAGGATAATAGATAAAACTAACTGTGATGGTATAATGATTGCAAGAGGATCAATGGGGAATCCATGGATTTTTAAACAAATATATGATAAGTTAAGAGGGGATATTGTTAAAAATCCATCTAACTTAGAAAAAATTGATATGTGTATAAGACATTATAAACTTGCTATTAAGTATAGTGGAGAATATAAAGCTGTTAGAGAGATGAGAAAACATATAGGATGGTATATAAAATCAATGCCATATTCAACAGATCTTAAAGACAATATAAATAGAATAGGCAACTTTGAACAGGTTATAACTTATCTTGAGGAATTTAAATATAAGTTATAGTAGAAGACATTAAAATTAGGTGAAGTTTTTCCTTCACCTAATTTTAATCAAATATTGAGTTAGTTAGAATATTGACAAGGATATATACCTATTCTATAATGTGTTAAACATATAATATAAGTAGAGTATTTCCATTTTATTTGTAATAAAAAAATATATAATATATAATCATTAGTAGAATATTAAAGGGGAGTAGTAAAAATGAGCGATAAGAAATATATAATGACTTACGAGGGCGTTAAGAAATTAGAGGAAGAATTAGAATATTTAAAAACAGTTAAAAGAAAAGAAATAACTGAAAAAATAAAGGTTGCTTTAGGCTATGGAGATTTAAGTGAAAACTCAGAATATGATGAAGCTAAAAATGAGCAAGCTTTTGTTGAAGGTAGAATAATTCAATTGGAAAACATGTTAAAAAATGCTACAGTAATAGATGAGAGTGAGATATCTACAGATTTAGTTTCTGTTGGTTCTATAGTTAAGGTTAAAGACTATGAATTTGATGAGGAAGTTGAATATATAATAGTAGGTTCTGCTGAGGCTGATCCTATGGAATATAAGATATCGAACGAATCTCCGGTTGGCAATGCATTAATAGGAAAAAAAGTAGGAGAAATTGTAGAAGTTAATGTTCCAGGTGGAGTATCTAAGTTTGAAATATTAGGAATAAGAAGAGATTAACGGAGGTACAATTAATGAGTAACGAAGAACTTAATATCAATGAATTGGAAGCTCAATATAATGAGCAGGAAGCGTTAAGGAGACAAAAACTTGCAGATTTACAGTCTCAAGGTAAAGATCCATTTGACGTTTATAAAGTAGAAAGAACTCATACTTCTTCAGAGATAAAAGAAAACTTTGAAGAATTAGAAGGAAGCGTTGTTACAATAGCAGGTAGACTTATGTCTAAAAGGGTTCAAGGTAAAGCGGGATTTGCTGATATACATGATAGAGATGGAAAAATGCAATTATTTGTTAAGATTAATATAGTTGGTGAAGAAGCTCACAAAGAATTCAAGACATTAGACTTAGGAGACTGGATAGCTGTTACAGGTGAAGTTTTTAAGACAAAAACAGGTGAAATATCTGTTAAAGTCGGAAAGTATGAGCTTATATGTAAATCATTAAAGCCACTACCAGAAAAATGGCATGGATTAAAAGATCCAGATTTAAGATATAGACAAAGAGAAGTTGATATCATAACTAATCCAGAGGTTAAAGAGACTTTCTTAAAGAGAGTAAAAATAATAAGAGCAGTAAGGGAATTCTTAGATACTAGAGGATACTTAGAAGTCGAAACTCCAATACTTTCTCCAATAGCAGGAGGAGCTGCTGCAAGACCGTTTACAACACATCATAATGCATTAGATATAGATATGTATTTAAGAATTGCTACAGAGTTATACTTAAAGAGATGTATAGTTTCAGGTTTTGAAAAGGTATATGATCTAGGAAAGAACTTCAGAAATGAAGGAACATCTGTAAGACATAATCCGGAATTCACAATGATAGAGCTTTATGAAGCTTATGCTGATTATAATGATATGATGGAAATAACTGAGAATTTGGTTGCGTATGCTTGTGAAAAAGTAAATGGAACAACTAAGATAACATATGAAGGAACTGAAATAGATCTTACTCCACCATGGAGAAGAGCTACAATGGTAGATTTAGTAAAAGAGCATACAGGAATAGACTTTAATGAAATAAAAAGTGCTGAGGAAGCTCAAGCTATAGCTAAAGAAAAGAACTTAGAATTTAAGAAGAAAATAGAAAATTGTACAAAGGGTGACATATTAAATGCTATGTTTGAAGAGTTTGCAGAATCTCATTTAATTCAGCCAACACTTGTATGTGATTATCCAGTAGAAATATCTCCATTAACTAAGAAAAAGAGAGGTAATGAAGAATATACTGAAAGATTTGAAGGATTCATATATGGTAGAGAAATATGTAATGCATACTCAGAGCTTAATGATCCAATAGTTCAAAGAGATAGATTTGAGCAACAAGCCAATGAAAGAGAACTTGGTGATGATGAAGCTTATGTTATAGATGAAGAATTCATGAGTGCCTTAGAAACAGGAATGCCTCCAACAGGTGGTCTTGGAATAGGTATAGATAGAATAGTAATGTTCTTAACAGATTCATCTTCTATAAGAGATGTTATTTTATTCCCAACAATGAAACCACAACAATAGTAAATATTAAAAGTCTTTATAAAAATTATATTTTTATAAAGACTTTTTCTTTAATGTATAGATGAAAGCATAAAAAACAAGTTTATTGGAATTTATTTATAACTTTTGAATAAAATATTATAGTGTATTATTTAGGAGGGAAAATATTGAGAAAAAGAAATATATTTGAGTGTATAATATTATCTATTTTAACTTGTGGAATTTATTTTCTCGTATGGATGGTTATGCTTAGCAATGATCTTTCAAGATATGATGGAGAACCTGAAGAGGGTGGATTAGAATTAGTATATTCAATTGTTACATGTGGTATATATTATATATATTGGAACTATAAAATGGGCAAAAGATTATATAGATTAAATGGAATAAATAATAGGGCTAGCGATAATTCAGTGGTATATTTAATATTATCTATATTTGGGTTTGGCATAATATCTCAAAGTATAATGCAATCAGAAATAAATGATTTATGATAAAAACATAGAGAAACTAAAAAGTTTAGTAATACTTTTAGTTATTGGATTTTTAAGTTATATATATGTTATAAATACAGGTAAAAGTATATGCATTTTTTACAATATTTTTGGAATACCCTGTCCAGCTTGTGGTATGACAAGAGCAATGATAAATTTATTTAAGTTTAATATACGAGAAGCATTTAGGTATAATCCCCTTTTCATAGTATTATTTATAATTCCATTAGCCTTTATAAATAATAAAAAAAAACTAAATATATCTATAATAATTATATTTATTGCTGTATGGATAGTAAGAATGTGTCTTATGTTTCCTGATATTAATCCAATGATATTTAATGAAAATGCAGTAATCCCCATTATAATTAAGTTTTTAAAAAATAGTTTCTAAAAGAATAAAAAAGTATTGCGTTTAAAATAAAATGTGATATAATAATAAATGTAGTAAATATTCCGCAGTAGCTCAATGGTGGAGCACTCGGCTGTTAACCGATAGGTTGGAGGTTCGAATCCTCTCTGCGGAGCCATTTTAATTTAGAATTTAATAAAGATCGTATATATAAAGAGATAAGTTTTTATCTCTTTTTTTTATTTTATTAACTATTTATAATACTAATATTATTTATTGAAAAATCCAATAAAGGAAGAAGTTATATGAAATTTTATTTATAATTATATAGTAAAAAAAAATAAGGGGTATATAATTATGGAAGTAATAAGTGTTCTTGAATTTATTGGTACGGCAGCATTTGCTATATCAGGTGCTTTATTGGGGATTGAAAAAAGGTTAGATTTATTTGGAGTAATTTTTATGTCTATAACAACAGCGGTGGGTGGAGGTATATTTAGAGATTTAATAATTGGAACCATACCACCCAGTGCTATTAAAGATCCTGTGTTTAGTATTATAGCTATAATTTGCGCTATAATTACGTTTATGTTTTATACTTATATTTCAAAATTTAGAATTTCTATGGTGCTTAGTGATGCCATAGGACTAGGGGTTTTTACTGCAGTTGGTTCTAATGCGGCAGTAAATAACGAGGTAATTGGATGTTTTGGAGTTGTGGCTATGGGGGTTTTGACTGGCGTAGGAGGTGGTATTTTAAGAGATATGTTTGTTAAACAAATACCAAATGTATTTAAAAAAGAGGTATATGCGGTAGCCTGCGTCATTGGTGGATTAACATTTTATTTTACATATCCATATGTGTCTAGAATTATAGCAATGTATATTAGTAGTATTATAACATTTAGTGTTAGAATGATAGCTGTAAAGTATAATATTAATCTTCCGGCAGGAGATAATAACTTTTTTATAGAGAAAGATATGATAGATGTATAATATTCCTTGACAATAAAAAATAATTTGTTAAAATTTTATATATAATTAAATATATTGCGATGACAAAGAAAAGTAGTATTAAAAATCTTTTAAGAGAGATGATGTTTGGTGGAAATCATTATGATTTTAATATGAAAGGAGCTTTAGAGCATAATAAAGTTGAAAGTAGGGCATTAGCCAATAAGGGTGGAACCGCGGAATTTTTTTCGTCCCTTAAGGTGAAGGCCTTTTTTTATTATAAAAAATTAGGAGGAATATATTATGGCAGTTGAAAAAACTATGGATAAGATAGTTGCTTTATGCAAAAACAGAGGATTTATATTTCCTGGATCAGATATATACGGAGGCTTAGCTAACTCTTGGGATTATGGTCCTTTAGGTGTAGAATTTAAAAATAATGTTAAAAAAGCTTGGTGGAAAAAATTTATTCAAGAAAGTCCATATAATGTTGGGGTTGATTGTGCTATATTAATGAATAGTCAAGTGTGGGTAGCATCAGGTCATGTTGGCGGATTTTCAGATCCATTGATGGATTGTAAAGAATGTAAAGCAAGATTCAGAGCTGATAAAATAGTAGAAGATCATATGACTGCCAGTGGAGTAGAGGTTGCTACAGCAGATGGTTGGACTAATGAAGAGTTAAAGCAATATATAGACGACAATAATATAGTATGTCCTAAATGTGGAAAGAAAAACTATACTGATATAAGAAGATTTAATCTTATGTTTAAAACTTTCCAAGGTGTAACTGAAGATTCTTCATCTGAAATTTACTTAAGACCAGAAACTGCACAAGGAATATTTATAAATTTTAAAAATGTTCAAAGAAGTGCAAGAAAAAAAGTTCCATTTGGTATAGGTCAAATAGGAAAGTCATTTAGAAATGAAATAACTCCAGGAAACTTTACGTTTAGAACAAGAGAGTTTGAACAAATGGAACTTGAATTTTTCTGTAAACCAGGAACAGATTTAGAATGGTTTGATTACTGGAAAAAATATTGTTGGAATTTCTTGTTAACTTTAGGAGCTAATGAAAGCAATTTAAGAATGAGAGATCATGGTGAAGAAGAACTATCATTTTATTCTAATGCAACGTCAGATATAGAATACTTGTTCCCATTTGGATGGGGAGAATTATGGGGAGTAGCTGATAGAACAGATTATGACCTTAAAAAACATATGGAACATTCAGGTCAAGATTTAAGTTATTTGGATCCAACGACTAATGAAAAATATGTTCCTTATTGTATAGAACCATCTTTAGGAGCAGATAGAGTTACGTTAGCATTTTTAATAGATGCTTATGACGAAGAAGAGTTAGAAGGCGGAGATTCAAGAAATGTATTAAGATTCCACCCAGCTCTTGCTCCATTTAAAGCGGCAGTATTACCTCTTTCTAAAAAATTATCAGAAAAATCAACAGAAGTTTATGACATGTTAAGAAAACATTTCAATGTTGATTATGATGAGGCTGGATCTATAGGTAAGAGATATAGAAGAGAAGATGAGATAGGAACACCATTCTGTATAACTGTAGACTTTGATACATTAGAAGATAATGCTGTAACAGTTAGAGATAGAGATACAATGGAACAAATAAGATTAAGTATAGATGAATTAGTTGATTATATAAATAAAAGAATGGAATTTTAAAAACATGTCTAGAAGTTTAGATAAAAGAGTCTAAACTTCTAGGTTTTTTTTATAGTACAAGAGGTTTTAGGTACATTCAAAAAAATAACAAGTCAGTATGCTAGTCTATTTTATGCCATACTGCGTCAGCGATATTAGCCCATAGCCTATGCTATGAACTAATATCACTTCCTTGTCTGACACAAAATATACATGACATCTTTGACTTGTTATTTTCTTTCATGTGCCTAATTATAAATTTAAAGAATTATAATATATATTAATATGACTTTGTAAGATTAATATACTTACACATTATAGGAGGAATTAAATTATGAATATGCTTACTTATGAGATACCCACAAAATGTTATATAGGTACAGATGTAATTTCGAATTTTGGAGAAGTTATAAAGAAATATGGAGATAAGGCTCTTATAGTTACTGGAAGAAATTCTTCTAAAAAAAACGGATCATTTGATGATGTCAAAACTTTACTAAATAAAATAAATATAGATTATGTTGTATTTGACAGTATTGAAGAAAATCCGTCACTAGAAACAATAGAAAAAGCAAGAATAATTGGTATAGATGAAGGCGTAGACTTTATAATAGGTATTGGTGGTGGATCACCTATAGATGCATCTAAAGCCATAGGAATATTAATTAAAAATATAAAATATACTGCATTTCACTTTATAGGTGAAAAAAATCTTGAAAGCTTGCCTATAATAGCAGTACCAACAACTGCAGGTACTGGTACAGAAGTTACACAATATGCAATAGTTACAGATAACAAAGATAAATGCAAAAAGAATATGGGACATAGTGTTTTCCCGAAAGTAGCATTTTTAGATCCAAAATATATGAAGGATATGAATTTTGATATAACAGTTAGCACAGCTGTTGATGCATTTTCTCATTTGGTAGAAGCCTATTTAAATACAAATGCCAATTTTATAAGTGACATGTATTGTGAAAAGGGAATAGGAATATTTAAAAAGTGTCTAATAAAACTTATAGAGAAGGAATTGGACATGGATTTAAGAGAAAACCTTATGATGGTGTCTATGTTAGGTGGATTTGCAATTGCTCAAGTTGGAACTTCTATACCTCATGGTATGGGGTATGCGTTGACATATAACAAGGGAATATCTCATGGAGTTGCTAATTGTATACTTTATAGAGAGTATTTAAAATGCTTTAAAAATCAAGAAAAAGTAAGAAAAATAATAGATATATTAGAATTAGAATCTATAGACACTTTAGGAAATTATCTAGATGAAATAATAAATTTAGATTTTAGGGTTACAGAAGAAGAAATAAGAGAGTATTCAAAAGGAATGGCAAGTAATAAAGGTAAACTAAAAAATCATCCTGAGGCAATTACAGAAGAAGAAATATTTAATATATACAAGAAAAGCCTTCTAAAGTAGTAGATAACTATTTTAGAAATATGGATATTTAGGCACATTCAAAAAATAATAAATCAGTGTGCTAGTCTATTTTGTGTCATACTGCGTCAACGATATTAGCCTATAACCTATGCTACGAACTAATATCACTTCATTGTCTGACACAAAATATATATGGCATCTTTGACTTGTTATTTTATTTCGTGTGCCTTAAATAAATTGGTAATAGATGATATAATAAGGAATAAATGAGTCAAAAATTAGAAATATAAATATATTAGATTATATAGGTATATTTATCTAGGAGGATTATTTATGAAAAAGAACTTTAATGAATTTAAGGATTACATAAGAGGAAAGAAAGTTGCTGTAGTTGGTATAGGTGTTAGTAATATACCACTTATAAATTTTTTAATAGATTTAAATGCTGAAGTTACTGCATTTGATAAAAAAACAGAAACACAACTAGGCGATATATCAAATAATCTTAAATTGAAAGGTGTTAATTTAGAGCTAGGGGAAAATTATCTAGAAAGATTAATAGGGTTTGAAGTAATATTTAAAACTCCAGGTATGAGAATAGATAGTCCAGCATTAGTAAGAGAAAAAGCTAATGGTGCTTATATAACATCAGAAATGGAAGAATTTGTTAAGTATTGCCCAGCTAAAATTTATGGAGTTACAGGAAGTGATGGAAAAACAACAACGACTTCAATAATATATAACTTATTAAAAGGACAAGAATATACTACTTGGGTTGGTGGGAATATAGGTACTCCTCTTTTTTCAAATATGGAGCAAATAAAAGAAGAGCATAGAGTAGTTCTAGAATTATCTTCATTCCAACTTATGACTATGGATGTATCTACTGATATCGCTATAGTAACTAATCTTAGTCCTAATCACTTGGATATGCATAAAGGTATGGAGGAATATATAGATTCTAAGAAAAATATATTCAAATATCAAGAGAATAACAATTTACTAATTTTAAACAGAGAAAATGATATAACTTATTCCTTTGTTTCAGAAGCAAAGGGACATGTAAGTTTATTTTCAAGTAAGAGAATAATAGATGATGGTGCATATTATGATAATGGATCATTATATGTAGGTAAAAATAAGGTGTGTAATAAGAGTGATATAATTATTCAAGGAATGCATAATGTTGAAAATTACTTATCAGCATTTTTAGCTACAAAAGAAGAAGTTTCTATTGAAAATATGAAAAAAGTTGCAACTACATTTACAGGAGTTGATCATAGAAATCAATTATTAAGAGAATTTAAAGGAATTAAATTTTATAATGATTCTATAGGATCAAGTCCAACAAGAACAATAGCCACAATATCAACTTATGAAAAGCCAGTAATATTAATCGCAGGTGGATACGATAAAAATATACCATTTGAGCCTTTAGCTTATGAAGGATATTCTAAAATAAAGGAATTAATTCTTATGGGAGCTACAAAAAATAAAATAAAAGCTGTTTTTGATAAATTAGAGCAAGAAAAAGGGATAAAAACTAAGATTCATATGGTAGATAGTATGGAGGAAGCAGTTAAAAAAGCAGTAGAAATATCAAATGAAGGTGATTCAATAGTATTATCACCAGCTTGTGCAAGTTTTGATATGTTTAAAAACTTCGAGGTTAGAGGAAATAAATTTAAGGATATAGTAAATGATTTAAAATAAAATAATAAAAAGCTACATTTAAAGCAGATAAAAAACTTATTGCGTTTTTATCTGCTTTTTTTATGCGGAAAGTATTGTTTCTTAGTTGAAGTTGGAGAGGTTATTTGAGTGACAAGTTTCAAGTGATAAGTTAAGTAGGAAATCTTCTTGGGAAGATTGATGAAAGAAAAAATATTTTTAGAAAATCTGTGGCTTTCAACCGCAACTTGTAACTTTTCACTTAAAGAATGGTGTAGCAATTTTTTGTTTTCTGTAACATATGTTACAGAATAAAGTGGACTAAATTAGTATAATTTTATTATAAGATAAATTTAAAAAATAAATTTTGGGAGGATATAGATTATGGGAATGTTTTGTTTTCAATGTCAAGAAACAGCAGGATGTACTGGTTGCACAAAAAGAGGTGTCTGTGGAAAAACAGAAGATCTAGCAGTTTTACAAGATCTTTTAGTTTATGTAGTTAGAGGAATATCAGAGGTAGCATATAGAGGAAGAAAAATAGGAGTTATTAATGATGTTGTTGATAAATTTATGGTTGAATCATTATTTGCAACAATAACTAATGCCAATTGGGATAATTCTATATTTATAGTAAGAATTAAAGAAGGTATTAAATTAAGAGAAGAGTTAAAGAATCAGGTAAAAGACAAGAATGGAGATTTAAGTGATTTACCTGAAGCATCTACATGGGAACCAAAAGATGATGAAGATATGATTGATAAGGCAGGTAAAGTAGGTGTATTATCTACTGAAGATGAAGATATAAGAAGCTTAAGAGAATTAATAACATATGGCGTTAAAGGCTTAAGCGCATATATAAAGCATGCTAACCATTTAGGATTTGAAAATAAAGAAATAAGTGAATTCATGTATAAAGCATTAGCAGCTACTATAAATGATAAATTATCAGTAGATGATTTAATAGGATTAACATTAGAAACAGGTAAATTTGGCGTTGATGGAATGGCATTACTTGATAAAGCCAACACAGAAAGTTATGGTCATCCAGAATTAACAAAGGTTAATATAGGAGTTAGAAATAACCCTGGAATATTAATAAGTGGACATGATTTAAAAGACATAGAACAATTATTAAAACAAACAGAAGGAACTGGAATAGATATATATACTCACAGCGAAATGTTACCGGCTCATTATTATCCACAATTAAAAAAATATAAAAACTTAGTAGGAAACTACGGAAATGCATGGTGGAAGCAAACAGAAGAATTCGAAAAGTTTAATGGACCAATACTAATGACAACAAACTGTTTGGTACCACCAAAGGATATTTATAAAGATAGAGTATATACAACAGGGGTTGTTGGTCATTCAGATTTAAAGCATATACCTATAGATGACAATGGAAATAAAGATTTTAATATTATAATAGAACATGCTAAAAAATGTTCAGCACCTATTGAGATAGAACAGGGAGAAATAATAGGAGGATTTGCACATAATCAAGTCTTTGCTTTAGCAGATAAAGTAGTAGATGCAGTTAAATCTGGAGCTATAAAGAAGTTCTTTGTAATGGCAGGTTGTGATGGTAGAGCAAAATCAAGAAATTATTATACAGAGTTTGCTGAGAAATTACCAAAGGATATGGTTATATTAACAGCGGGATGTGCTAAGTATAAGTATAATAAATTAAATCTTGGAGATATAAATGGAATTCCAAGAGTTTTAGATGCAGGACAATGTAATGACTCATTCTCATTGGCATTAATCGCATTAAAACTTAAAGAAGTGTTTGAATTAAATGATATAAATGAGTTACCTATATGTTACAATATTGCATGGTATGAGCAAAAAGCAGTAATAGTTTTACTAGCATTATTACATCTAGGAGTTAAAAATATACATTTAGGACCAACATTACCGGCATTTTTATCACCTAATGTAGCTAAAGTTCTAATAGAGTCATTTGGAATTGGTGGAATAACAAATGTTGAAGATGATATGGAAATGTTTTTAGCATAATAAAAAGGATTGACTAATGTTTTTAGTCAATCCTTTTTGTGTCTGGAAAGTACCTGTATTGTTGTAGAAACTATAGAGAAAATTATAAATTAAAAATAATTAATAAACAACAGGTATTATTCAGCATAAAAATGAGTAAATATAAGATAAATAGACGTAAAACGGAATAGATGGTAAAAATAAACTATGAAGGACTGGATAATATAACCAGAAGGTTTTGAATATAAGTTAGACAAGCACTATAATCAATTCAAAAACAATCTAAGGAGGGAGAAAATTGGATTTAACAGTTATTATAGGTTTACTAGTAGCATTTGTATCAATTATAGTAGCATTCTTAATGGAGGGGGGGCATTTAGTTGCGTTAGGAGGATTCAGCGCTTTTCTTATAGTATTTGGAGGAACTATAGGAGCAGTAATAATTTCATTTCCAGCAAAACAATTAAAAACAGTAGGGAGAGCATTTAAAATACTGTTCAAAGGTGATAACAGCAACTTTGTAGATGTAGCAAAATATCTAAAAGGGTTATCTGTTAATTCGAGGAAAAATGGGATTTTAAGCTTGGAACAAGAAGTTAATAGTGCGAATAACATATTAGATAGCTTTGGAAAAAAGGCTTTCGAGATGGTCATAGATGGTATGGAACCAGATGTTATAAGGGGTACAATGGAAACTAATATAGAAGCTACAGATGAAAGACACAGAAAAACAGCATCTATATTTGAAGCAGCTGGTGGCTATGCACCTACTATGGGAATCATAGGAACTGTAACAGGTCTAGTACATGTTCTTGGAAATCTAGATGATCCAACTTCATTAGGACCTAAAATAGCATTAGCATTTATTGCTACATTATATGGAATAGCATCAGCGAATTTGATTTGGCTACCTATTGCCAATAAACTTAAAGTTCTTAATGATGTAGAAATAGGTGAAAAAACAATGATATTAGAAGGTATATTGTTAATACAAGAGGGTGCGAATCCTAATGCACTTATAAAAAGGCTAGAAGGTTTTATGACTAGTGATGAATTATTGCAAATAAAAGATATAAAAAGTGGTGAATAATTATGAAAAAGAGACCTGAAAAAGAACCTAATAATGAAAGATGGCTATTGACTTATTCAGATTTAATAACTCTTCTTATGGTGTTTTTTGTAATATTATATGCAATGAGCAATGTAAGTAGTAGTAAATATAAAGCTGTTTCTGATTCATTTAGATCTGTTATGGGAGGGGGCGGAAATATTATAGCTGATTCTAATGGAGATGGTGATAGTGTTACTCCAATTCAAACAGAGCAACAAAAATTTGATGATATGCAAAAGGATATGGATAAATATATAAGCGAATATGGACTTGGAGATTCTGTATCAACATATATGGAGGATAAAGGTCTTATAATAAGATTTAATGATAGTATGATATTTGATACAGGAAAAGCTGATGTAAAAGAGGATGTAAAAAATAAACTTATAAAAATAAGCAATGTAATAAATAAAGTTGATAACTATATAAGAGTAGAGGGACATACAGATAATGTACCTATAAAAAATGATCAGTATAAATCAAACTGGCAATTGTCCTCAATTAGATCAAGTAATGTTGGAGAATTTTTAATAGACTATGGTAAGGTTTCGCCACAAAGAGTATCTGTTGTTGGATATGGTGAATATAAACCAGTTGAACAGAATACAACAGATGAAGGAAGAAACAAAAATAGGAGAGTAGAGATAATAATATTGAATTCAAAGTATAATGAATTAGAGATTACAAAATAAACTAAACCAAGTGTATCTATACATAAGATAATAAGGATTAATTAGAAAATACAAGCAAAAGAGATATAAATATAAAATATGACCTATTTTATAGTGAAATATAAATAGTATTATTGATATCATTATCTATGTTGTTTAACAAGTCACCTAGAAATTCATTTTAAATAAATTGAAAAAAGTAGTTGACAAGTAAAAATACAAATGTTATTATAAAGAAGTCGCATGAAGCGGCAAACAAATTGGTCTTTGAAAATTAAACAGATTAAGATAAAGAACCAGCAATTCTTTTACAGTAAATAATTAGCGAAAAGCTAAGAGATTAAACTTTTTAAATTGAGAGTTTGATCCTGGCTCAGGATGAATGCTGGCGGCGTGCTTAACACATGCAAGTCGAGCGAGAGAGTTTCTTCGGAAACAATCTAGCGGCGGACGGGTGAGTAACACGTGGGCAACCTGCCTTGTAGTGGGGGATAGCCCTCCGAAAGGAGGATTAATACCGCATATTGTCACATTGAGGCATCTCAAAGTGATGAAAGGAGTAATCCGCTACAAG